>JAVERV010000082.1:0-15121 GCA_034006945.1 Desulfobacterium sp.
ATAAACGAGATCCAGAGTGTACCGAGCACCATGGGCCAGATGCCGTAGCTTTGCCTTACCGGGTTCCAATCCCCCGTCAGAATGTTCACCCACTGGCTGTGTTCAAGTATGGGAAGCCCGGTCAGGATCATGAAACCAAGTATGAAGACAACGAGAAACGAACAGAAAAGGGCCGATAAAAAGAAAATGGCCCGGGCCGGAATTTCCAGGCCATATCCCGTGTGCCAGCTGGTGTGTTGAAAAACCGCCATACTTGTCTCTACTTTACCGAAATAAAACCATTTTCCTTCACAATGGTTTGGCCCTCTTCCGAGAGGAGGTATTCAATAAACAGCTTGGCAAGCCCTTTGGCTTCACCCCGTGTGTTACTGTAAAGTCCCCTTGAAACTGTATATTTTCCGTTTTTGATCGATTCATCGTCGGGTTTGACCCCGTCAAGTTCAACTGCGGTAAGGCTTTTGTCAACAAATCCTGCTGACATGTAACCAATGGCATTGGGGTCGTTTGCAATCGCAGTTTTCATGGCCCCGTTGGAAACGACAAAGTTTGCAGACAGTGCAATTTCACCCTTGTCGATGGCCTTTTTCCAGAACACTTCCCTGGTGCCGCTTGACTCATCCCTTGTGTACAGGTTTATCTGTCCGGCTTTGCCGCCTAAATCCTTCCAATTGGTTATTTTTCCTGCAAAAATGTCAACAACCTGACCTTTAGTAAGGCTCTTCACCGTGTTCGAGGGATTAACAACCACTGCTACTCCGTCAATGGCCCAGCGGTAAAGGGTTAATCCATATGTTGAAATTTCTCCATCGCTTGCCTTTCTTCCCGAATTACCAATGTGGATCAATCCCTCTCCAGCCTGTTTGATCCCGGCTCCTGAGCCTCCTCCCGCAATGGTTATCCTGATGTCTGGATTAAAGGTCATGACCCTTTTTGCAGCCTCTTTAACAGCTGGAATATGGGCCGTTCCTCCGGCAATTCTGAGATCTCCAGCAAGGCCCTTAAATCTTTCAAGGTCATTGGCATGCACCAATCCAGCCATAATAAAAACCGTAAAAAAAGTGATAACAGCAACTTTAAATTTTTTAAATGTTAATTTTTTAAGCATAATGATCCTCCAGTTACATTTTTATTTCAAAATTTTAATATATATCCAAAGCTGGAGGATAATTCCAATTGTTTTTTTCGATCCTTTTCGAAAGATAGATTGCTGTTTTCGATATCCTGAGGAGAAAATTCCTATTGCAGGACCAAGGGACGGACCACGGCCCCAACGAATCGGAAAGCTGAAATGAAACATGAACCTATGGCTGAGCGCATCCTCTGGGTTGGCTGTTACCTACCAATTTGGACACAAAAGTACCCCATTCCCATCCAGCTCAAGGTGGCGTTGGGGTATCAGTTATATCAATAGTTTATAGTTGTTATATCAATATTAATTATTTGCCTGTCAGGTGTAATTCCTGTAAGGAATACAAAATATACTTAACAAGCATAAAGGAGAATACAATGATTGATGTCACAATGGCAGCCCAGGATCAGGTCCTGGCATATTTTGAGGGAAAGGATAGTAAACCTGTACGGATTTTTCTGAATAATGGATGCGGGGGTGCCCAGCTTGCCATGGCCGTGGATAAGAAAACACCCCAGGATAAAGTTTTTGAGTATAAGGGCGTTGAGTACGTTATGGACCAGGAACTTTTTGACCAGGCCAAACCGGTTCGAGTTGATTACAGCAACAATGGGTTCAGGCTTGAATCAAATCTGGAACTTCCGTCAGGATGTTCGTCCTGTGGGACTAAGGGATCATGCTGTTCTTAAACAGAATATTTGCCCTTTTGATCCCCCCGGCATCCAGATCAACACCGCCATCTGGAATGCCAAAAATCAACACGGCGGCACATGCAAAGGAGAATAGCTAATGGAAGAGACGAAAGTAAACATGCCGTTACTCGGAGATGCGTTACCTGAGTTAAAAGTCCAGTCAACACACGGTCCCATGAATATTCCCGGTGATATGAAGGGGAAATGGTTTGTGCTGTTCAGTCATCCAGCTGACTTCACACCCGTTTGCACAACAGAATTTGTGGCGTTTCAAAAACGATACGATGAATTTGAACAACTTGACTGCAAATTGATTGGTATGTCTATTGATCAAGTGTTCTCCCACATTAAATGGGTACAGTGGATCAAGGCTGAACTCGACGTGGAGATTAAATTCCCTATTGTTGCAGCCAATGATTCAGTTGCTTTGAAACTCGGCATGCTGCATCCGGGTAAAGGAACCAACACTGTGCGAGCAGTATTCATCGTTGATCCAGAGGGTAAAGTACGATTGATCATGTACTATCCACAAGAAGTGGGTAGAAATATGGATGAAATTGTCCGGTCAGTCAAAGCCCTTCAGATATCCGACAAACAAGGCGCTGTTGCTGCTGGTTGGCCCAATAATGAACTGATAGGCGATAGAATCATTATGCCGCCAGCAACGAATGAAAAAGATGCGGAAAAGCGCCTGCAGAAGTCAGATGAATTTGAATGTTTTGACTGGTGGTTCTGTCATAAACCATTAGATAAATAAGCCTAATTTAAATCTGCCAGCTATAAAATGCCCCGTGTTCCTGCGGGGCATTTTCGCCTGACGCTCATCGTTAAACAGGCTCTATTATGAAAAGAACAAAACGAATTATTTTTCTGGCGCACTGCATTTTAAACGTTAATTCAAAAGTCCACGGCCTTGCCGAGTATAAAAGCACCATTAAAGAACTGATCTGTTTTTTAATGGATCATGATGTTGCAATGATCCAACTGCCGTGCCCAGAAACTGAAATTTTAGGGTTAAACCGTTGGGGCCATGTAAAAGACCAGTTTGAATATCCACTTTTTCAAACCCAATGCCGATCTTTACTCAACCCCATAATGGGACAAGTCTGGATGTACCATAACAATGGCTATTCCATAGAAGGTGTTATCGGGATAGACGGCAGCCCAAGCTGTGGTGTCCATAAAACATGCCGGTGCCCTTCATGGCATGGTGAGTTTCTGGACAAGGAAAAAACATGGGACAGAATCAAGCAGGTGGAATGGAAAAATGAACCGGGAACATTTATTGAAAATTTCCGCTCGCTGCTTGACGATGCTGGCATACAGATTCCATTTTTTGCCGCGGATGAAATCAATGGTGATAAAACAATGAACAGGCTTTTCGATCAATTGTCTTTATCTTTTAAAAAATAAGACTTTGCAATTATTAAAGCAGCTTTAACAGGGCGTTTTTATTATCACATACATATAGTTTTTCTGTATGTGCTCCATGGAATATTTAAATAAATTTAAGAGAAAATATTTTGCGTATATAAAAAAGAGTGGAAGAGATGACGGAAGTCTATATTTAATTTAATGCTATGAAAGGATTTGAATGATGGTTAGAAAAATTGGTTTAAGGCTTATTCCTATGGTGATTATGATTTCAATAATTTTCTCCATGGCGGCCATGGCGGCAGATGGCAAATGGACACAGATCCAAAAAGCAGGGGAACTGATTGTTGGTAACTGCCCGGAATATCCCCCATTTTCGTTCAGAAACACAAACAACAAAATTGAAGGTTTTGATACGGATTTTGCTAAAGCCCTAGGTGATGTGCTTGGCCTGGAAACGGTGATGAAAGATACCGCCTGGGAAGGGCTTGTGGCAGGAATGAAAAAGGGTGATCATGATGTTATCATTTCCTGTATGTCTCCTGAAGAGGCAAACCAAGCATCTAAAAGTGTCAACATGAGTATTCCCTATTATCAGCTCAGAGAAATTATTATAACTCGGGCATCCGAAAAAGATATCAAAGCCAAAGAAGACCTCTCAGGAAAAGTTATCGGCGTACAGACAAACTCCACAAGTGAGGTCGCAGTGGACAGTTTGAAAGATGTGGGGATTGTTACAAAGGATATCCGAAGGTATAATCGAAATTCAGAAACGATGATTGATTTAAAAAACGGCAGAGTTGATGCAGTGATTGTCGGATTTGCCTATGCAGCCACGACGGTAAAAGGGAATTTGGATTTAAAGATCATCAATGATCCGGTCATGTCCTTGGATGTTGTTGTTGTTATGGATTATGGGGAAGACGAACTGACCCGGAAAATTAATGAAGCCATAAAAACAGTCAAGTCAAACGGCGCTTTTGATAAAGTGCATCAGAAATGGCTGTCCTTATAATTTTATGAAAGAGTTTGATTTCGGATTTCTGGCTCCCTACATTCCGCAGCTGGCAGCGGCATCCAGGGTGACCCTTACAATCGGAGTGCTGTCCTTTGGGATGGCACTCCTAATATCTGTCCTGGTAGGTGTCCTGAGATCCGGCAGTCTTCCTAAAATTCTGGATATACTGCTTGGTATCTATGTGGAGATATTCAGAGGGACTCCACTTCTGATTCAATTGTTTTTTATATATTACGGGCTGCCGTCTATCGGGATTCTGCTGGAACCGGTAACTGCCGCAGTGATCGGCTTATCGCTTAACTCCGGCGCCTATATGTCGGAAGTGGTTCGTGCATCCATCGGCGCCATTGACAAAGGACAATACGAAGCATCTTTGTGTCTTGGATACAAAAAGTTCCAGGTTTACCGGTATGTTGTTTTGCCGCAGGCCTTTAGAGTTGCCCTGCCAACACTTATGAATTATTTTTCCACGTTGATCAAGGAAACATCCCTGATATCGGTATTGTCGATTGCAGAAATCACCCGAATCGGCAACCAAATATATGCGCGAACATTAAGCCCTTTCGAGATATATATCACCATTGGGGCGATTTATTTTGTAATGACCTATGCCGTGGCACTTATATCAAAACAAATAGAGAAGCAAAGTGTGAAATGGAACCCTTGATTAGAGTAGATCGAATCTCAAAATCATATGCAGAAGATGCCGTATTGAAACAGATAAGTATTGACATTGACCATGGCGAAATTGTTGCCATTATTGGACCCAGCGGTTCGGGGAAAAGTACCTTCATTCGATGTCTGAACGGATTGGAACAGGTGGACAGCGGTGCCGTTGTGATTGATGGCATAAAAGTTGAGACAACCGCATCCGTTGCCGGAAAAGTGGGTATTGTTTTTCAGAAGTTTAACCTGTTTCCTCACTGCACAGCACTTGAAAATATTGTTCAGCCCTGCAGGGTGGTAAGAAAAATACCGTTGCAGGAAGCTGAAGAATTTGCACGCAGCCTTCTGGGTGAAGTCAAACTTTCAGAAAAAGCAGATCAATATCCGGCCTCACTTTCCGGTGGGCAGCAACAGCGCCTTGCCATAGCCCGTGCTCTTTCCATGAAGCCCGCCATTATGCTCTTTGATGAACCGACCTCATCACTGGATCCTGAGCTGGCATATGAAGTTTTTGATACAATAAAATCGATTGCAAGACATGATATGACGATTGTGCTGGTTACCCATCAAATGAATATGGTTAAAAATTTTGCCACGAGAGTGCTTTTTCTGGAATCAGGATTCATTAAATTTGACGGAACGTTTGATGCCCTCATGAATACGGATGACACCAGAATGCAGCAATTTTTAAAAAAAATATATGCCTGATTATGAAAACAGACCATGTATGGGCTTGGTACCTATACGGCATCCAGGGTGGCAGAGCAGTTCAGGGCAGGATTTCTTTCCATATCTCCAGGGCAGTTCAGGGCAGCATTTGCCAGCGGGTTGACCCCGTTCCAGACCTACAGGTATGTGATCATCCCCCTTGCGTTTCGTATTCTCTTTCCGTCTTTTACGACAGAGTTTCTCACCTGTTTCAAGAATTCAGCCCTGACCATGACGATTGGAGTTATGGAAATCACCCACACGGCTTATTACATCGACTCTTTTACCTGGCCCGGTCTTGAGACTACCACTGCGGCAAGCCTGGTATATCTCACCCTGGGTCTTTCTGTGGTCACACTCATGGGACAGGTTGAACAGAGGATAAAAATTCCAGGACACATCCCTGGCATATGTTATCGGATTTAGGGAATTTTTACGCCGGATCAACCTCGTGGACGCAAGGGAGGCAAGATCTGTGGAACTCTATTTGTTTGCCGGCCTTGTCTATTTTTTAATTTGTTCCCTGGGAGGCCTGGTAAGTCAAAGATTTGAGAAAAAACGATTAAAAGGAGTTCATTTTTGATTGAAATAAACGATGTCAGCCTCTGGTACTCACCTGAACTCCAGGTACTTTCTAATGTCAACGCCTTTATTGACAGGGGTAAAAAAATAGTTGTTTGCAAGGCCAGTGGTTCTGGTAAGAGTTCACTGCTTCGCTTTATCAACGGCCTGGAACGATTTCAAAGGGGTGAAGTTCTTGTAAACGGAGTTTCCGTGATGTCCCCCTCAACGGATATCTATAAGCTCCGGTCACGCATGGGCATGGTGTTCCAGCACTTTGAACTTTATCCACACATGACAGTGATGGAGAATATTACCCTTGCACCCATAAGGGTTGGCAAAAAAAAACAGGAGCCAGGCTGAAGCGATTGTCGCATCCCTTCTTGAAAGGGTTGGAATCCCGGAACAGGCTGGTAAATATCCGTCAACACTGTCCGGTGGACAGCAGCAGAGGGTTGCCATAGCAAGAGCCCTTGCCATGGAACCTGAAATCATGCTTTTTGACGAACCGACCTAGGCCCTGGATCCAGAGATGATTAAAGAGGTTTTGGATGTGGGGGTGCCCACCTATATTGGTGGTGACCCGGATGGAATTTGGAATGACACCGGCCTTTGCCATGATTGATGCCGCCATTTCGGTTGCCTCATCTGCCCTGCGTCGATCTTCGGCGGTCAAGGGCTTTGACATGGTGCCGTTTGGGAAAACCCGCCCGGTGTTGGAATCAGCAATCTTGATGAACATTCCAACCATCCTCTCCCATTTGCCGTAGTGGTGAAGAATTTTTCTGCCTGAGGCCATTGGACGCATCATGTGTGAAACCCAGGCTCCCTTACCACTCACGTTGCCGAGGATGAACCCCTTTGAGTCTGCAAAATCCTCACAGGCGCAGCTGAAGGTCATTTCTGTAGTTTTGCTTACCCTATCCTCGGTCATTCCCCAAAGGATGTTCATGGGATCCATGAAAAAATTTTTACCCGCATTTTCCACACCGGAGTTTTGAAGGATGACGGCGCTACCGATCCCGCCGGCAGCTAGGATCACATGATTTGCCCGTATCTGAAACCTTTTCCCCGGGGCTTTTACTTCAACTCCGACGGCCTTGCCCGATTCGACAATCACCCCCTTGACATCGGCCTCCACCATTACAGTGCAGCCAAGGTCAGTTGCCTCATCCACCCATTTTCTTGCAGTCCACTTGGCGTTGCGACGGCAGCCTGTCATGCAGCCATCACAATAATTTCTGCAGAGCTCCTCATTGATAAACTTGGACTGGGGTTTTAAATCCATGCCAAGTTCCCTGGATGCCTGGCGAAGCCGATTGGTCGCCTCCCAGTTCTGGGTGAACTTTTCGGAAAAGGGTTTGATGCCGATTTCTTGCTTGATCTCCCTGGTGGATGTGGAAAGATCCATGCCCATTGCTTTTTCAAACCAGGGGGGCGGTTCAAAGGAGTTGGCGGAAAAAACAAGGCTGCATCCTCCCAGGGTCACGGCCCTATCGATGATCACTCCCTCTTTTGATCTTGAAAAAACCGCATACTTATCGTAGATTCCATAGGACTTGATTTTGCTCTTGGAAAGCTTGTGACGCTTTCCTTTTTCAAGAATAATAACCTCTTTGCCGGCCCTGGCAAGCTCCCTTGCCACTGTCGCTCCACCGGGACCAGACCCCACAATCACATAATCGCTTGTCATCGTCTGCATGACATCCTCCTGTTTGAGTGTTGTCAACTATACCACATTAGAAACAGGGCTCAGGAATGTCAACAAAAATCGAACGAACGTTCGTTTCTTAATTGCAACAATTCCCATAATTCCAAAGTTTAAAATATATTTTTTACTGCGTTTTGTATTTTTGGCCGGACATCTTGACCCGAATTTTTTACTGTAACATTCTATGGGAGATTCTGGTCAAATCAGCAATGTTAAAATTAAATTTCGCAAGCATCTGAGTGCGGATGCCTTGTTTGCTGGAGTGTGACAGCAGTTCAACAAAATTAGAGATACTGCAATTGGAATTCCGGAGATCAGTCTTTGTGACAACCAGATGTCCGCCTTTGCCATGTTTTTCCTCAAAGAGGCATCTCTTTTGGTCTTTGATCGTAGGAGAAAAATAGAGGAACACAATCTTAAGTTTATTTACGGAATGGATCAGATTCCATGTGACACCCAGATGGTCTCCATTGACGGAACTGGTTACTTCTCTTCGGAGAAACTTCTCTCCCCTTTTTGTCTGACAAAAAAAATCAGGTCTTATACTTCTTGGAATTCTAAATGGGCCAACAACGATAGGTCCAAGGGGGTAGTTTTGCAGATTTGGTGTTGCCCTGCACTACCAATTTCGAAGCCTATGGCTACCGGAGTTATTCCAGCACACAGGGCGCTTTTCTGGCCTTGGCCAGGCCTGTGCTGAACCCGTTGGCGGAGCCCGGTCAGTGTTCGAATTGGAATACGCCTTGGTCAAAAAAATGAATCTGCATCAGGGCTATCCCTTTCACGATGAACGATCCTGGATCGATTTTATGGTCAAGCCCAGCGGTGTAAGCTATGATCGCCTGGCCGCTGAACAGATCGTTTTTGTGAGCCCAGGGATACAGTATCGCAAGTATGAGGACCAAAAATTCAACACTCCCACGGGAAAACTGGAATTTTATTCCCACTGGTTTAAAAACCTGGGGCTGCCTCCATTGCCTGGTTACCACCATCCGGCTGGTGAGTCCATGAACCGGGAGAAACTGGCCACGGAGGGGTTCTCTTTATTGGGAACCAGCCGCAGACCGCCTCAATTTGTGCACACCCGATTCAAGAATTTGCCGAAAACAGCCAAAGCTTACCCAGAACCTTTTGTCTATCTGAATCCCGAGGATGCCCGTAAAAGGGGCGTCCCTGACGGTTCCGAGGTAGAGGTTAAATCTCCCCAAGGCCGTATTCATCTAAAAGCCAAAGTGACCGAGGACACAACCATCGGCTTGGTCTGGATTGATTTTGGATGGGGCAATCCCACCGACAACGGGGCCAGCATAAATGATTTGGTCAACGATCAATTCATGGATTCCATTTCCGGTGGAACGCCACACAGGCTTTTTGCTTGTGAAGTTCGCCTTATGCCATAACGGAATATAATAAATCCTATACCTGTATAGAAGGAGATGCTGAAAATGTTACCACTTCCCTGGTGATGGAGAGTATCGATGAATATATAGCCCCAAAGGTAAGCAATTAAATTTTACTGAAACCAGGTTCTACCGGAGCAAGGACAATTTTTTTTCCTCTTGTTCTGGAAGCAGTTCCAGGGTGAATAGGTTTTTGGACATCTTTTTTTGTTCTACTATTTTTGCACCTTCACAGCGCAAGCCCCTATCCCCTAAATTCTGTATTCTAATAATGAAAGGACCCTGGAGTGACGAGAACCTGGGAAGAGCACCCAGGTTGATAATAATATGGCTGTTTTCATTTTTAATTTCAGCCAGGTAACAGACCGCCGCCTGACGCCAGCAGGCGGCCGCGTCTTTAGCCAGGATGAAATTTGGCCCGGATGTTTTAACGAGAAGCATGTCTGCCCACGGGTTGATAATTTCTAAATTACGTTCCGGCTTAACGTGCAGGAGATTTGCCCAATGCAGGGGTAGAATCGGCGGGGAATTATTCCATACTGGTGGACTTGCACTAACATCCCATGCCACAGGGGCATTCCCCCGTTCCAAAAGTGTTACCCCGGATTCCCAGGTTAATTTTGGGTGCCTGGGCGCTTTGAATTGACGGCTCCTTGAAAATCTGGTTGTAACATAATCAATGCCAAATTTTTTGAGCAGGGGTTGAATCGAATGGTCGCCAAAGCTGTGGTTCAAAGCAGGGGGAATGAATAATCGTGGACGAGCCAGGATATGATTTTGATCAAGCAACCCGGCAAAGGCTTCAAGATGACTGACAATGATATTTTCAGGTCTCATGTTGCAATTTTTATCATGGAACTCGGATCGTTCCATCTGCCCATTATTCCAGAATTCATGGCCGACACCATGCAGGGCGATCTCAAGCAGGTGATCATGGGCGTTTAAATAATCAGCGGCACGGTCAAGGTCGTACCGTCTGTTTTTCTGATTGTTCCATGCGCTGCCCATCCAGGTGGCCCCTGGAATATTTTTTAAAAAATCTGTCCTGTCCCATTCGCACATCGCCATTCCAATGGCAATCCGCATGGAAAGTCTTTGGGCCAGGTGGGCGAGGGCCTGGTAATCTTCAAGACAGTGGGGTCTTCCCAGATTGTTACGGTAGGGCTCCTGATAGGAGGATCCATCAAAACCCTGCCACCAGCCCACATCCTCAATGATCAGAAAGATCGGCATGGGCAGGGTGATCCTGATTTTTCGGTGTTGGATTTCAGTCATCATCACCTTAAAGACTTATCCACCTACGGATGGGGGGCCCAAGTGCTTGTGAGGTCTCAACTGTCAGGCATTTCCAGTCTGCATTAACAAGGGTTTCATATTCCGGCTTCCATGGACTGGTTGTCCGGGAAAAAACATGCCATGTCAAGGCCTGGGATTGTGCTCCCCACTGGCATTTAAAACGACAGGTGGAAGCCTGGGGTGACGAACGGCCAAAATCAAACCTGCGGCATTTCTTTGCGATTCCTTGGGACAGCATTCCCCAGTAGAGCAGCATATTGGGACTCTTGGGCCTGTATCGTCGCAGTGATGAAGCCCATGGGTTGAAAAGGGTGGTGTTATGGAGAAAAACAATGGCCGCTGCAACCGGGATATCGTCCATGGTTACAACCAGAACCTGCATCTGATCCTTCAGGTTGCGGGCCATCTGTTCAAACAGCATCCTGTGGTGGACGGGCGATCCAAGATCCCGCATATTTTCAGAAAAAACACCATAGAATTTAGATAAAAGCTCAGGCCCGCCAACAATGATTTCACCCCCGTTTTTTTTGGCCTTGCGCACCTGATTTCTGACCTTTGCACCAACATCGCACCAGAGTTCTTCTTCTGTGTTTGGCAGGCTGCGGCTTAAACCGACCTTAAATCGGTTTGGTGTATGGGTTATGCTGCTGTTTACTTTGGGGATGGCAACTCCTCCTGGCTGGCGAAGCTCAAGGTGATCCGCCCTGAGATCTTTTGCTATGTCCAGTGCTGCCACGAGCAATTTTTCTTGGATACCTGCATTGTCTGCAAGAATTCCTGCGGCATCACTGTAGGGCAGAGAAACCAGCCGGGGATCAAATCCCGGGGCCGGGAAAAAAACAAGCGGCAGTATGCCCGTAATTTCATCATGTTTTTCCAGGTCCCTGGCCACCAGGCGGAAAATTTGAAGATCATAGACCGATGCCAGGGTCTCGCCCCAGCCATACAGGTGGGAAAAAATACCCTGATTATTTTGAGCCACATATGCATCCCATTCATCTTTTCCAGAAAAAAATCGAATATCAATCATTTTTAAGGAATCACCACCGTTCCTGTACAATTGTTCCCTGAATTTAATTCTAATGGAACCATGACTTATAAATTGATAACCTTGTGGGCAACCTGCATGGCGGTTACAATGTCCAGCATATTGGTGGTCTCGCCCACCTTTTTCTGGTCAAGGATATCAAAATGGGTCAGACAGGTGCCGCATACAAGGATGTGAACCCCCTGTTCCTCAAGTTCCTGAATCTTATCAAGAACAGGCGATCCTTCGATGGCGAATTTTACACCTGAGTTGACAAACACCAACTGCCAGAGATCATCACCCATCTCCTTGAGGGTCGTAAGAAAGCTTAGCATGAGTTTTTCACCGAGTATGTCGTCACCCGTGCCAATGGCCTGGGAGGCAATCATTACCATTATTTTCTGATGCTCTGCCAGGTCCATGTCAGAATCTGTACCCGGTCTTGGACCTGTTGATCCCTGCCCCGGCACATAACCATCCGGACGGTTTCCCTCAATTACCGAAGTCTTGCCATCGGTATCAACAGACACCTCAAAACCGCTATGGGTCAAGAACCGGCTCACATTTTCTGCGGCGGCATCGTTGTCTACAGTTATCGAGATATACCCGGGACTCTGCGTCTCAATCGCCTCTTTTGTCCTTAAAACAGGACCTGGACAGGCAAGCCCCCTTGCATCTATACTTATTGTCATATCAAATTCTCCAAGCCCTTCCGGGCACATTTACAGCCTGAAAGTCAGATTCAGGTGTAGTCAAAAAGTTGAAATAGAATGGGTTGATCAGCTACTGGCTGCCATCTCTAAGTCGTTTAAAAGGGCGTCGAGGTCAAGACTGTATTTTTCAGCTGTCTTTTCAAGTGAGTCAAAAAGTGAATTGCAGCAGATGCATTCACCGGCAAGGGTGTCATAGCGTTTAAAAATTCCTTGAGTGTCTTCCCATTTGGCAACAATGTCCAATACTGTCATATCTGAAGTGATGAGAGCCATTTCCCTCCTTTGAGGCAGAACAATTTTAAATTTAATAGGATATCGATTATTTGGAGGATTCCACCAGCTCCTTTATATGAAACTGCCGTCGAAACATCATAGTTGGAGTCTCGATTTTAGAGCCCACTTTGGTTATCCTGACCGGAACATTCAAAACCAAAGGGTCGAAAACATTAAGAAGGGTCAAAGCGCCCCCCGACGTTTTGCGGTTCCGGTTAGGATATCCAAAGTGGGCGGAATGACACTAGTACCCACCCTGTACCATCATGTTTCAGCGTTCGTTGTGACAGAATAACCTGTCATGTGGGTTATATGGCCATCCGTCGATACCGCCTTCCAGAATCAGCAGCCTGTTCTCATGGGTATTTTGCGATTTCATGTATTTTCATAATTTTCATATGAGTTCCTCTTTGATCTTGTTTTATTCACATACATGTCACAACCGGAATAAAGTATACAAAATACAGGAGAGAGACTCACCATAGCAAATCGTTATTTTTTATAAGTTTTATAAAATAGATAGAAATTTTCAATAGTAGATGTTGACTACAGTCATAATGTTAAGGCACGGTAGACGCACGCCTTGATCGTTTATACCTGAAGTTTTCGCTTTTCTATCATCCTGTCCCATTTGTCATAGTGGTAAAGGAATATTCGGTCAACCTGGATTGTTCCCCTATCAACCAAATATCAGCAAACTAAATACTTTGGCACAGATCAATAGAAACTAACAATTTGCTTTTGTTTTATAGCTCATATAAGCATAATCCCACATGGCCTTTGTTTGCAGGCCCTTTATGCTAAAGGGTTATACCCCTTTAAAATTTATATTTTACCGGAGAGTCTCATGCATCCAGCTTTTGGAAGATACTGACGGACCATAAAAAGTACTGCCCGTGCCTGGCAGGTACTAACAGTCCGGGGATTGTGAGGATGATCAGGGATTACGGTAAAATGCCCCCCTCTTTAACGGCTATTCTTTGGTCCCCCTGCCTCGGATTGAGCAATACAATCAAAAAAATGCAGAGGAGATAGCCCCCCCATGTTGGATCAATTAAAAATTTCACACAACAAAGACGGAATCAAGGACAAGGTCAGGGCATTAATACCCCAGGGTGATTTGAGTGCCTGTATTACCTGCGGTGCATGTTCCAGTGGATGTCCTGCAACCGGTTCCATGGACATGGATCCGAGGAAATTTCTTAGGATGGCTGTACTGGGTATGGATACGTCACTTGAGCGCCATCCCTGGGTCTGGGTCTGCACCATGTGCAAACGCTGTACCGATCTTTGCCCCATGAACCTGAATATCCCCCAGGTGATCTATTATCTCAGATCCCAGTGGCCAAGGGAAGAAAGACCCAGGGGCATTCTGGCCTCCTGCGATCAGCATATTCGATCCAATGGCGGAGCCATGGGGGTTCCGTTGGAAGATTTCATCTTCACCGTTGAAGATCTGGCAGAAGAGTGCCGGGAGGAGCAGGAGACATTTAAGACCCTTAAGGCCGACATTGACAGACAGGGTGCTTTTTTTGCCCTGAACCAGAACTCGAGGGAGCCTGTGACTGAACCCGATGAACTGTTGCCCCTGTGGAAAATTCTCCACACGGTCGGGGCAGACTGGACCTACTATTCCACCATGTGGGGAGGTGAGAACTATTGCATGTTCCTTGCCGATGATCCCTCTTGGGAGCATATCATTCGAAGCCAGGCAGAGCACATTGACAAACTGGGATGCAAAGTACTGATCAACACGGAGTGCGGCCACTCCTTTTTTGCCCTGTGGGAGGGGCTCCAGCGTTTTAATATTCCCCATTCCTTTGAGCTCAAAAGTATTGTGGAACTCTATGCCCAGTGGATAAGAGAAGGAAAACTTGCGGTTAATTCCAACTGGAACACCCAGGGTATTAAATTCACAGTTCAGGATCCCTGCAATCTCATCAGAAAGTCCAGGGGTGATTCCATGGCAGATGATCTTCGCTTCGTCATAAAAAGTGTTGTTGGCGAAGAAAATTTTGTTGATATGACCCCGAACAGGTCCAATAATTTCTGCTGTGGAGGCGGTGGCGGGTCTCTTCAGTCTGGTTATAATGAGGAACGGCGCAATTATGGACGTATAAAGTATGATCAGATCAAGGCAACCAAAGCCGACTATGTAATCACTCCCTGCCATAACTGTCATGCCCAGATAGAAGATCTCTCCCACCACTATGAAGGAGGATATTATACGGTTCATCTATGGACACTTATCTGTCTGAGTCTTGGAATTCTGGGAGAAAATGAACGAACTTACCTCGGGCCAGAGCTTGTGGAATATGGTTTATAAGCGAAACGCCTGGAGTGAAGTATGGCTTTTAGTCACAACGAATTTAAACAACGGCATCAAGGAGGTGCTATGAAACTGAAGTTTCCTAGAAATTAAAACCGATTTTAGGATTTTAGGACAGCTTAAAATACAGTTGGCATGGAAATTGAAATTCATTTTTCATGCCAAACCCAAACAATTTATTAAGATAACACATTGTTTTTATTGGGCAAAACATCAATTAATCC
>JAVERV010000011.1:0-72788 GCA_034006945.1 Desulfobacterium sp.
TCCCGAACACGGAAGTTAAGATCTCCAGCGCCGATGGTACTGCAGGGGAGTCTCTGTGGGAGAGTAGGACGCCGCCGGATTATCTTTATAAAGCCCCGATCATGGAAACATGGTCGGGGCTTTTTTTTTGACCCTGGAGTTCGAGCAGATCCCAAGGGTTTGGCTGTTCGCCAATTAAAGTGGTACGTAAGCTGGGTTTACCCGATTGTATAAAAGGGCCGTGAGACAGTTTGGTCCCTATCTTTCGTGGGCGTAGGCCGATTATATGATTTGGTTGAGGAGATCTGTTCTTCCCTTTTTATATGATTGGCGAGAGGACCGGAATGGACGAACCAATGGTGTTCCTGTTGTCGTGCCAACGGCATTGCAGGGTAGCTAAGTTCGGAACGGATAGGCTTAAGCCCACACGTAACCGCTGAAAGCATCATCGCTAAAAGCCAACTTCAAGATTAGATATCCCATCACTTACGTGACTTAAGACCCCTTGAAGACTACAAGGTTCAAGGTTGATAGGCCGGGTGTGTAAGCACAGTAATGTGTTCAGCTAACCGGTACTAACAGGTTGTGAGGCTTAGCCGCTAACCTCAAACCCTTTTAGGGAGTCAGCGGGGTCAAACCTTGATTATTGCATTATAGATCCTAACGCTAACGTAAAGGGTCCATAATGGAATGTTTTATAATGCAATAACCAAGGTTTGACCCCAGTTCCACCTATAATGGAATGTTCTATAATGCAATAATCAAGGTTTGACCCCAGTTCTGCACCAGTTCTGCAACAAAGCATGAAATACGATGATACAAGCGGGCACTAGGGTCATTGCCCCGTCTTTGGTTTTCCTGACCGGAACGCAAAACGTCGGAGGTCGCTTTGACCCTTCTTAACTCTTTCCCCCCTTTGGTTTTGAATGTTCCGGTCAGGAAAACCAAAGACGGCTCTAAGATTGAGGCCTCCACAATGGCGTCTGGAATGGAGTCCCATACCCATGGGGCCACAACTTCAGAACTCCTGACATTGCCTAATTTCATATGCAACAAATTTCTGCTTTTTGAAGATCATAATCAATAGAAAGGCTTGATAACAGTGGAATCACAATTTTAACCCCCAGATTTCTATTGCATTCGAAATTACGCGCTTGATATTATTGATAAATTCTTAAATGCTTCAAATCATGTAGATTCCAGTTGATTAGCATAAGTAGATGTCAGGAGTTCTGAACTTAGGTCAAAGCTTGAACAAGGTCGCCCCTTGTTTCTTGTCTCCAGGTTCCAGTTTCTTGTTCCCCCTACTCCCGTTCGTCAATGGGGATGTAATCGGTCAGGGTTTCGCCAGTATAGATCTGACGGGGCCTTGATATCTTCCGCATGGGATCCTGGGAGTCCTCCTGCCACTGGGCAAGCCACCCTGGCAGCCTTCCAATGGCAAACATGACGGTGAACATGTTGGTGGGAATGCCCATGGCCCTTAGAACTATTCCCGAGTAGAAGTCCACGTTGGGGTAGAGATTCTTCTCCTGGAAGTAGGAGTCTTGAAGGGCTGCATTTTCAAGCTCCATGGCAATGTCCAGGAGGGTATCCCCTTGACCATTACTGTTGAGTCGTTGCTTTTTAAGAACAAGGTCACACATCTTTTTCATGATTTTTGCCCTGGGGTCATAGGTCTTGTAAACCCTGTGACCAAACCCCATGAGTTTAAATGGGTCGTCCTTTTTCTTGGCCCTGGCAATGGCCTGGGCAATGGTCAGCCCTTCGTTCTGAATCTGTTCTAACATCTGGATGACTGCCTGGTTGGCACCCCCGTGGAGGGGGCCCCACAGGGCTGAGATCCCGGCTGAAATGGCCGCATATACGTTGACCTGACCGCTGCCAACAACCCTGACCGCAGCCGTTGAACAGTTCTGCTCGTGGTCGGCATGGAGAATCCAGAATACGTTCAGGGCCTGGACCATGTCGTAATCCATCTCATAGGGAATCACGGGGTTGTCAAACATCATGTGGAGGAAATTTGCCCCGTAGGAATAGTTGGGCCTGGGGTAGACCGTCTTGTGGCCCTTGGAAATTTTGTAAGCCATGGCGGCCATGGTTCGGACCTTGGAGATGAGCCTGAGGAAGGTCTTGCTGATCTCCTCCTCAAGGTCTATGAGTTCTGGGTAAAAACTTCTCATGGTGTTGACCATGGCCGAAAGAATTCCCATGGGATGGGCCTTGCTCGGATAGTTCTGGTAAAAGAACTTTAAATCCTCGTGGAGAAGGGAAAAATCGTTGAGCATCACACTGGTGCGGGTCAGCTCTTCCCGGTTGGGGAGCTTGCCCGTGATCAGCAGGTAGGCAGTCTCGACAAAGGTCGATTTTTCCGCAAGCTGTTCAATGGGAATCCCCCGGTAGCGAAGGATCCCCCGCTCACCATCCATAAAGGTGATGGCGCTTGCGCAGCTTCCGGTGCTGCCGAACCCGGGATCAAAGGTGATAAGTCCCGTCTCCCTTCTAAGCGCTCGGATATCTATGGCTCTTTCGCCTTCGCTTCCAGTTATAACAGGGAGCTGAAATGTCTTTCCATCAATGGTGAGTGTGGCATGCTGGGTCATGGAAATTTCCTCATAAATGTGCAGTGCTAACCCCGGCTTTCCCCGGCAACGCTGTAGGTGGTGCAGGAGCCGCTGGAACAGGTTCTCTCCTGTTTGGTGCACCCTTTGGCCGGGCCGCCTGAAGAAGAGGCACCCATTGCGTAGTTGGTTGCGCTTACAACTCTTTCAGCGGCAGATGAGCTGCATTTGGGACACTTGATCTCGTGCTCTTCTTCGTTTTTCATCACAAGAACCTCAAAAAACGTCTCACACTCTGAACATTTAAACTCATATATTGGCATGGTAGAATCCTCTTTTTCTCTTTTGTGGTTGCTGTCAAATTGTTCGTTGGTTATAGTCGCTTAACTGTTTAAAATAATAACAAAGATGGAGATGTCAATGGAACAGGGGTTATTCCAGAGGTTCTTCAACAGTTGTCAGCATCTCCCTTGCATGGGCAAGAGTGGCGTCTGTTATTCTTTCACCACCGATCATGCGTGCGATTTCGGTCACCCGGTCCTCCATGTCAGGGAGGGGGGTTATGGAAGTAACGGTTCTGCCGTTGACCACATTTTTCTCGATTTTATAGTGGCTGGTGCCAAACCTTGCGATCTGGGCCAGATGGGTGATGCAGATAACCTGGTAGGTGTCGGCAAGTTTTTTCAGCTTTTTTCCCACCTTGTCCGATGTCCTGCCTCCGACCCCTGAATCCACCTCGTCAAATATGAGTGTGTCAAGGGCCTCTGTCCTGGAAAGAATGGTCTTGAGGGCAAGCACCACCCGGGAGAGCTCACCACCGGAAGCTATGCGGCTCAATGGTCTTGGTTCTTCACCCGGATTGGGGGAGATGAGAAAGGATACCCGGTCGATTCCCGAGGGGGAGATGGCTCGCTGATCCACGGTAAAATAATCGGCGGTGTCTGAAGGGGTGTAGTCCATAAAAACCACAAACCGCGTGTTGCCCATCTCAAGTTCGCCAAGCTCTTTTTCTGCAAGGGTTCCCAGGTGTTCTGCGCCTTGCCTGCGCCTTTCGGAGAGGATAAGGGCCTTTTCCCGGAGTGCGGTGGCAAGGGCCTCGGCCTTTTCTTCCAGACGGGCAACTGTTCCCTCCAGGTTGTCCGTAAGTTCCAGTTGGGATTGCATGCGTGTATATTTTTCAAAGAGTTGTTCAAGGGTTCCCCCATATTTTCTCTTGAGGCGCTGGATCAGGTCCAGCCTCTCCTCGGTCTGGTCCAGAAGCCCTGGGTCAAGGTTTATTTTTGACGCATAGACCCTGAGTTCTTCGGCGAGATCTTCTAATTCGAACAGGGATTGGGAGGCCTTTTCCACGATGGGGATAAGGGCCGGGTCCAGGGTCGATCTCCGATCAAGGTCGTTTCTAATCCGGCCGAAGCGTTCGAGAATGGACTCTTCCCGGGCGTGGAGCTCATCAACGGCTGCGGTCACACAGGTCAGGATGTCCGTACCATTTTTGAGGCGAATCCGCTCCTGCTGAAGGGTTTCATCCTCGTTTTCAAGGATGTTTGCCTTTTCGATTTCGTCTATCTGGAACCGCAGGAGATTGTTTTCCTGGTCTGCCTTGTGGGCATTTCTCTTTAGTTCCTGGATCTTACGTGTAAGCGGGGCAAGTTCGTTGTAGATTCTTTTCACCTCGGCCGCAAGATTTTGAGTTGTGGCAAACCGATCCAGGATTGAAAGGTGGTTCTCCTCGTTAAAGAGGCTCTGGTGGGCGTGCTGGCTTGATATGCCGGCAAGATTTCGGGTCACCTGTTTCAAGAGCTGCATGGTCGAAGGTTTTGAGTTGATGTACACCTTGTGCCGTCCATCAGCACCGATTACCCTGCGGATCATGAGGCCTTCCCCGGGGTACATCTCCTGGTCTGCCATGATCAGGGCGGCAGGGGAACCGGGCTCAATTTCAAAGGTTGCCGAAAGCTCTGCGTTTTTCTCGCCGGTCCTTACCAGGTCTGCCGCAGCCCTTGCCCCTAAAATAAGGTTCACCGCCTCGATGATGATGGATTTGCCCGCACCTGTCTCGCCGGTGAGAACGGAAAAACCATTGGAAAATGAGATTCGGATATCATCGATGATCGCAAAATTTTTTATGGTAAGCTCGCTTATCATATTCCCAGGTAGGCCTTTTTCACATCCTCGTTGACAAGGAGGTTTTTACCGGTATCGGTCATGGTTATGGTCCCGGTCTCCATGACATAGGCCCGGTCCGCAACCTTAAGGGCAAGATTTGCGTTCTGCTCCACGAGAAGGATGGTGGTTCCACTCTCCTTGTTGATTCTTCTGATGATCTCAAATATCCGTTTGGTCACGAGGGGTGCAAGTCCCAGGGAGGGTTCATCCAGGAGCAGGAGTTTTGGTCTTGACATCAGGGCCCTTGAGATGGCAAGCATCTGCTGTTCACCGCCTGAAAGGGTCCCTCCGGGCTGGCTGCGCCGTTCGGCAAGAATGGGAAAAAGATCAAATACATGATTCATGTCGGCCTTGATGTTATGGGTATCACGCCTTAGAAAGCTTCCCATGTCAAGGTTTTCCGTGATCGTCAGATAGGGAAAGATCCTGCGGCCTTCAGGCACCTGGCTGATGCCGAGGGCCACGATTTTATCCGGGGCCATGGCCGTTATGTCGGTGCCCTCAAACGTGATTTTACCGTGGCGGGCAGGTATCACTCCGCACAGCGTCATGAGGGTGGTGGATTTACCCGCCCCGTTGGCACCGATGAGGGTTATGATCTCGCCCTGTTCCACGTCCAGGGATACCTTTTTCAGGGCCTGGATGTTGCCGTAAAATGACTGAACGTCCCTTAGCTTAAGCATCAATCTCCTCCCCCAGGTAGGCCTTGATCACAAGGTCGTTGTTCCTGATCTCTTCAGGCGTTCCTTCGGCTATTTTTTTACCGTAGTCCACCACATGGATATTGTCTGAAAGGCTCATCACAAGCTTCATGTCGTGTTCGATCAAAAGTATGGAGATCTTGTCCTCGTCCCTGATGCGGATGATCAGATCATCCAGGGTTCTTGTCTCCTGGGGGTTCATGCCTGCGGCGGGCTCGTCCAGGAGCAGCAGAAATGGGTCGGTGGCCATGGCCCTTGCAATCTCAAGCCTTCGCTGGGCCCCGTAGGGAAGGTTCACCGCGAGCTCGTTTGCGAAGCTTTCAAGGCCGATTTTTTCAAGCAGGGCATAGCTCCTTTCGGCAATGAATCTCTCCTCGGCCCTTGTTCCAGCTCCCCTGAAGATCGCTCCAAGCACACCGGCTTTTGTCACCGGGTGACACCCGATCATGACGTTCTCAAGAACGGTCATGGAGCTGAACAAACGGATGTTCTGGAAGGTCCTGGCAAGCCCTTTTTTAGTGACCAGGTTGGGCTTGAGTCCGTTGATGCGCTGGCTCCTGCCCCGGGGTGAGATAAGAATATCGCCGCCAGTGGGCTTATATATGCCGGTGATACAGTTGAAAAATGTCGTTTTTCCTGCACCGTTTGGTCCGATAAGGGCTGCAATTTCTCCCTCATGGATCGAGATGTCCAGGTTGTCAATGGCCCTGAGCCCCCCGAAATCCATGGTCAGATTGCTCACATCTAAAATTTTTTTCATCTTGTTTCCATCTTTCGCTTGAACGTATAGGTTCTCCTGACGTTTTCAACCATGCCTCCGGGGCGGAACACCATCATGAGAACCAGGACCGATCCAAAGGTGATCATTCTGAACTGTCCAAAGTCCCTGAGGTATTCGGGCAAAAGGATCAGGAGCAGTGAACCTGAAATTACGCCCAGGATGGACCCCATTCCGCCGAGGACAACCGTACACAGGATGATGATTGATTCCCAGATGGTAAAGCTTGCAGGATTGACAAAGGTTGTCTTGGCCGCAAAGATCACCCCGCCCATGCCGGCCCAGGTGGCCCCCAGGGCAAAGGCTCTGAGCTTTGTTTTTGCCTTGTCGATTCCCATGGCCTGGCAGGCGATTTCGTCGTCCTTCAGGGCTATCCAGGCTCGGCCGATTCTGGAGTCCTGGAGCCGATTGATCACAAAGATGGTGAATATGACCAGAAGAACCAGGATGTAAAACAGGTATACGGTCTCCTGGTCCAGGCTGAGCT
Organism: Desulfobacterium sp.; assembly: GCA_034006945.1. Taxonomy (GTDB): domain Bacteria; phylum Desulfobacterota; class Desulfobacteria; order Desulfobacterales; family Desulfobacteraceae; genus Desulforapulum. Next base: position 6,673 of record JAVERV010000011.1, read on the forward strand.
CAATTCCAAACAGGGTGGGTTTGGGAATGTTGGCAATTCCGCTGGGTCCATGGGAAAACTCGCTCCAGTTTTCCAGCACCAGCCGAATGATCTCTCCAAATCCCAGGGTCACGATGGCAAGGTAGTCGCCCCTTAAGCGCAGCACAGGGTAGCCGAGGATAATACCGGAAACTCCCCCTAAAAGCCCGCCCAGGGGAAGAGCGACCCAGAAGGTGACTCCGAAATTCAGATTAAGGAGGGCAAAGGAATAGGCGCCCACGGCAAAAAATGCCACGTAGCCAAGGTCCAGAAGCCCTGCAAGCCCTACCACGATGTTGAGTCCCAATCCCAGCATCACGTAGATGAGGGCCGAAATCATGATGCTGGTCTGGTACATGGAAAAAAGATGGGGAAAAACAAGGATAAACACCCCAAGGCCCGTAAGTACCGGGATGGAAAACCGTCGGTTTGCCGCAATTGTCTGAATGATGCCTGGTTTGTCCCCAATCTCTCTCTTGCCGCCCATCTCCCTTTGCATGAGAAGATAGCGCCAGAGCATGGAGAGAAAAAATGCGCCAATTCCCACCCAGAGCATGTTTGCCCATCGCCATTCCACCGTTTGGGTGACCGTGTTTACCTTGATCACCATGATGGGAAAGGTGAGGAACATGAACCAGATAGATGCCGCCGCCGATCGTTTTATTTCATTGCCAGCTCTCATAATTAATTTTCTTATACCTTCTGCGTTTCAGATTTTCCCAGGATTCCAGAGGGCCTGAAAATAAGGATTACCACCAGGATAACAAAGGCGAACACATCCTCGTAATCGCTGGAGATGTAGCCTGTAAAAAAACTTTCCGTCCAGCCAAGGACAAAGGCTCCGAGAACGGCCCCGGGAATGCTCCCTATTCCCCCGAGAACAGCCGCCACAAAGGCCTTGATTCCTGCGATGAACCCCATGTAAAAGTTGATCTGTCCGATGTGGGAGGCGATGAGGAGCCCGCCGATGGCCGCTGTGGCAGATCCCACCACAAAGGTGATGGAGATGATCCTGTCCACGTTGATTCCAAGGAGGGCCGCCATGATCTTGTCCTGGGAGGTGGCCCGCATGGCCTTGCCTATCCGGGTAAACTTGATCATTACGGTCAGGAGAACCATGACGACAAAGGTGGTGCCAAGAATAACAAGCTCGGGGGAACTGATGATATGGGCGTAGGGCTCCCAAAAGAGAAAATCCGGAATTAATGATGGAAAGGGGAGAAAATCTGATGTCTGGGCAAGAAGCACGTAGTTCTGGAGAAACAGCGACATGCCGATTGCCGAGATCAGGGCCGACAGTCTTGGTGCGTTCCTAAGGGGTCTGTAGGCGATTTTTTCCATGGTAAACCCGTAGGCGCTGGAATAGATAACCGCCGCCATTGCCGCCATGACAACCACCCCAAGGGCGGGCATGCCCGCCATGGTCAGAACACTGGATACGATGAGCCCGGTAAAGGCCCCGATCATATAAATTTCTCCATGGGCAAAGTTGATCAGCTGAATGATGCCGTAGACCATTGTGTATCCAAGGGCGATGAGGGCGTATATACTTCCCCTGGTAAGCCCTCCGAAAAAGAGCTGCATAAAGTATTCGAAATCCATGAAAACCTGCTTTGTCGGTCAAAGGCACTGTTCAGTGACGGTTTTTTCTATAAGGTGCGTGGCCGGAGCAGGAGAGGCTCTGTCCACAACGAACAATGAAACTCACTCCGATCTGGCGGGCCTCATGGCTGACTGTTGCCCGCCCCGGATGATTTGTTTCAATTTCAGGTTCTGTCGGCTATTTCTTCTCTACAAAGACTCCGTTTTCAACCCTGTACACGGAAAAACCGATGCCCGTTGCATCCCCGTGCTCGTCGAATTTGATCGTGCCAAGGGGGGTATCCACAGGTTCGGTGTGAAGGGCGTTGACAATGGCGTCATAATCCGTGGAACCGGCCTTGTCAATGGCGTTCAGCAGGGCAAGGGCTGCGGAGTAGGCTGCATCAAAAAATGCGCCAGGATCAGCCTTATAGGCCTCCTGGTGCTCTTTTTTTGCCTGGATGGCAAGGGGGTTGCTTGAGATGTCCATGGGACCTGTGGCATAGGTGCCTTCCGAGTACTTGCCGGCAACCTTTATAAAGGTGTCGTCCTTTACGCCGTCACCGCCCATGAAATCAATTTTCAGTCTTTTTTTCTTCATCTGGGCGACGATCTTGGAGGCCTCGGGGTGGTAACCGCCCCAGATCACGAGTTCGGGGTTGGCCCGGCTGATTTTAGTGACAATGGCAGAATAGTCCATGGCGCCCGGAGTGACCCCTTCAAACAGGACCACCTCAACACCTGCCTTGGTGAAATATTCCCGGGCAAGTTCGGCCTGGCCCTTGCCGTAATCACCCTTGTCATGGAGCACTGCGATCTTTTTTACCTTGAGTACCCCTGTGGCGTATTTGACCTGGAGCTGGGCCTGGACCGCATCATGGGCAATGGTTCTGAAGAAATTGGGATAGTCTCCACTCAGGGTAAGATCCGGAGTGGTGGCGGATGGTGACATGGTAACGATGTCTGCGTCCTTGTAGAACCCAAGGGCGGCCTTGGTGGCGCCTGAGCAGATGTGGCCAAGGATAACATCTGCACCGTCTGAGACAAGCTTGGTGGCCGTGTTGCCCGCTACTTCAGGTTTGCACACGTCGTCTTCCACCAGAAGTTCCACCTGTTTACCAAGAACGCCTCCGGCTGCGTTGATCTTTTTAACCACAAGTTCGGCAGCCCTGACCGTGGGCAGGCCATAGGATGCAAGATCCCCGCTGTGGGCTCCTGCCACGCCAAGCTTGATGGTATCTGCAGCAATCAGGTTGCAAGTCAGGGCAACAGATGCAAACAGTAACATGGATAAAATGGACAGCAATTTTCCCATCTTTTTCATAGCTCTCTCCTCGTTAAAATTAGCTTAATAAAAAAACGTTTGAATTAGTCTACCATCTATACTGAGCCAGGGGACAAGAGTCAATGAAAATCAGGGTATTAGGTTAAAATCCTTGGTTTTGAAGTGACCCCCTGGATAATGAATTTTAAATAGATCTTGCCTATTTGCCACCAGGTTCGGTAAAAGAACAACAGTAAACAGTAGTCAGTAGTCAGTAGTCAGTAAACAGTGGTCAGTGGTCAGTAGGGAGTAGGGAGTGGGCAAGTGGGCAGTAGGTCGTGGAATGGAATCATATGGCGGTCTCGTTTAACTGGCCGAGGTGTAGGGCAATTCATGAATTGCCCTTGTTGGTTCCTGTATTGGGGTTTGGAGCGAGTTTCACATCATGTCCTGGCGGACACAACGAAGCATGAAACACGATAGCTGTTAGCTAAGAGCTGTTTCTTATAAAAAAAAACGATAATAGGCCCAGGTTATGAAACAATGCATAGGTCTTTTGGTAAAGAGGGACGAACGGGCACAAAACAAGGCCCGTAAGCTTGAAAAATGGTTGAACACCAGGGGGGCAAAGGTTGAGTTTGTGGACAATACCACGCCGCCGGAAGTATTGACTGATCTCCTGTGTCTGATTGTCCTTGGTGGTGACGGCACCTTTCTGAGTGCGGCAAGGCTTGTTGGCAGCAACAGGGTTCCCCTCATGGGCATCAAGTTTGGTGAGGTTGGATTTCTTGCCGAAACCGTTGAAGATCACCTATTTGAGGCAGTTGAGGCGGTCCTTGAAAACAGGTTCTCCATCGAAGAACGCATGCGCCTCAAGGTTACCGTTGAGAGGGATGGACAAATAATATCCTGTGTCGATGTGCTCAACGACCTCGTGCTCACCAAGGGTGCCCTTTCAAGGCTTGCCTACTGCGGGGTCGAAATCAACGGTAATTATCTGACCACCTACAAGGCCGACGGGCTGATCGTGGCTACCCCCACCGGGTCCACTGCTTATTCCCTTGCGGCCGGAGGTCCGGTGATCCATCCGGCGGTTCCCGGAATAATCCTCACCCCCATCTGTCCGTTTACTCTGACCAACCGGCCCTTGATCATTCCAGATACCTCCCTTGTGGTGCTGGGGCTTGACGGCGACCCCACCGACATCGTGCTCACCTTTGACGGCCAGGAGGGCCTGGACATAACTGGCCGGGACAGGATCACTGTTCAAAAGAGTCACAATCCGGTCACCATGATCTCCTTGTCCGATCAGAATTATTTCAAGGTTTTAAAGGCCAGACTCATGTGGTCCGGGGGACGGGGATAGAGGCTTAAACAGCAGGAATGGTTTTTCGTGTTCTGTGCTGGCTCAGGAATATCCCGCCAAAGACAAGGGTGCAGGCAAGGTATTGCTGAAAACTAAGGGTTTCGCCAAGGACCACCATCCCCATGACAACGGTGAATACGGGAATCAGGTTGATGTAGGAGCTTGCCTGACCCGTCGGTATCTTGCTCACCCCATAGTTGTAACACCCATAGGCCCCCAGGGTTACCACGGCCCCAAGGTAGAGAATGGCAAGGACGGAAACCGGCTCAAAGCTTGTGGGTAGCACAGTTGAGGGAAAGAACAGGGCCGGGAAAAAGAATATGCTTCCGGCAAAGGCCTGTATGGCTGTCAGGAACAGCGGATGGAATCCCCGGTTGGTAAGCTGTTTTAATATGATGCCGTAGCCTGCGGCGCACACCATGGCCAGGAATTCAAAAAAATTACCCAGGGCTGGGTTGGGGCTGGTTGCCGAGATCTCACCCCCCAGGCTCAGCCAGCATGCCCCCACAATGGAAACAACCATGCCGGCGATTGTTTTGCCGGTCAATCGTTCTCCCAGGAGAAAAAAAGCTCCCACCGAAACCATGAGGGGACAGAGGGCCGTTATGACTCCTGCCTGGGATGCTGTTGTGAGCATAAGGGCCTTGGCCTCGAACACAAAGTAGAGGCAGGGTTCCACTAAAACCATGAGAAGAAGCGGTCTGATGTCTTGTCTGGTAATAGTAACTCCCCTGAATACCCGGGGAATAAAGATAAAGCAGAGGCTGCCAACCATCATCCGGCAGGCAATTACCACCATGGGATGGTAGTTTGCAAAGGCAAGCTTGAGGGCAACAAATGAGCTTGCCCACAAGATGCTTGCAACCATAAGGGTTGCATGGGGTAGGAGACCCGACATTCGTTCATTCATTTTCTAACATTTCCGACTTTAAAGCAATTAACCTGTTCTTCATTGATACAATAGTTCATTTTTAAAAAGCTATTAGCTGTTAGTGGAAGAACCCCAGATATCCACGATTTTCGTCTGACCCGGATAATCGATGGTCTTGTACTTGGTTATCTCTGAAAGCCTTTTGGTGATGGCACCGATTCTTGTGATCTGGTTTCTGATAATGCCAAGATCCCGAACGAGGGGTGATTCAGGATCCTGGTCCATTATGATCAACTCGGAATAGCCCAGGATCGCCTGGAGGGGCTGATTGAGCTCATGGCACACTGCACCGGCCATTTCAAGAATAGCCTGGAGTTTTTCATGCTGGATTTTTTCATCCTCCGCCTGTTTTCTGTCTGCAATGTCGCTGATGGTGGCAATGATCCATGCCATGGGATTTGAACTGTCTGCAGAGCTAAGTTGAACGTAGGCGTGTAAAATTGAGCCGTCCTTCTTTTTAAGGTCCATATTCATGGAGGCCCTTCCCCTTTCGGCCAGGGTATTGTAGATGATTTTCTTTCCCCATTTATAGGTTTTAACAGAAGGGAAGATAGTGCTGGCCTTCCTGCTGGTTAACTCCTCTTTATCAGTATATCCGAGGAGTCTGATCATCTCGTTGTTGACCCATTTGAATACCCCGTTTTCCACCAGGGTAATGCCCACGGGGGAGAGTTCCAGGATCTTTTCCAGGATTACCTGCTGGTTTTTGATGGCTTTTTCCGAATGCTTACGATCGATGGCAAGGGCAATGTGCTGGGATACCGAGTTGAGGAGATCAAGGTCTGACGGTTGATACATATCTCTATCGGTAAAACTCTGAACAGCTATGGCACCGGTTACCTGGCCCCTGGTCACAAGGGGTGCACCCAGCCAGATTTTGCTGAGGCGATCCATGAGAGGTTGTTTTTTTGTTTGCGCAAACTTGATGGTATCCTCACTGTAAAATATCAGCGGCTTTCTTGTATTGATAACCTCTGCGGTAATTGAGGCTGTTGATTTGAAATTTAATATTTCCTCGGGTAACGGGTCCAGCTCATTGACCCAGTATTCAAACGAAATGGAATTTTTTTTCTCGTTCAGGAGGGCTATAAAGAAGTTGTCCACGTTGAGAATTCTGCCAAGGGATCTGTGGATGACATCGAAGAGTTCTTTCAGGTCAAAGGTTCTGTTCACCGCATCCGAGATTTCGAACAGAACATCGATTGTGGTCTTGGCGTCCCTGGTGACAGGCTTGGTTGTCATCTTCTATTTCCCCCATAACCGGCATGGCCGGAGCGAGGCACTGCTCCAGCCATAACAAATAATTCAACCCGCCAGCGGTGATGACCTGGCAGTGGTTTTTGATAAAATCCTTCGCCTTAAACAGATTCCCAAGGTGGGCAGTACCAGGCCGGGCGTTGGAAGGTTTGATCAATATTGCATTAATACTGCTTTAAATCAAGATTTATGATAAGGTCTGGCCCCAGTGTAAAAACATATAAAACCCCAGGAGAACAACCTTGGTGAGGCCAAGGAGAGGAGTTCTTTCTGCTAAAGCTGGTGTTCCAGGAAAAATGCCTTTGAACGAGTGGAACACAGGACCATCAAGAGGGGGTAGAAGTTGCTCGGAACCATTGTCAATGCCGTTGCCATAATCGCAGGTGCTCTTTTGGGCCTGCTGTTCCGGGGAGGCATACCGGAAAAATATAACCGAACCATCATGAACGCCATCAGTCTTGCTGTTCTTGTTATCGGCATCAAGGGGGCCTTGAAGTCGGACGATCTTCTGGTGGTGATCTTCAGTCTGGCCCTTGGGAGTCTCCTGGGGGAAATGGCAAGGATTGAAGAGCGTCTTGAATCCCTGGGTAAAAGTCTTGAACGGCGCTTTGCAAAGAACGACAAGGGGTTTTACCAGGGGTTCATCACCTCAACCCTTCTCTTCTGCGTAGGTTCCATGGCCATTGTTGGTTCCCTTGAGAGCGGTCTTACGGGAGATCACCAGACTCTCTTTGCAAAATCGGCCCTGGACGGTATCACCTCGATCATCCTTGGCTCCACCTTTGGTCTAGGGGTTGCGTTCTCTTCTGGCCCCCTCTTTATCTACCAGGGAGCCATCACCATGGCGGCCGTCCTTATCAAGCCCCTTTTAACACCCCAGGTGGTGACCCAGATGAGCTCTGTGGGCGGCGTTCTGATCATGGCCATCGGGTTCAATCTCCTTGGCACGGCCAAGATCCGCATTGGAAGCATGCTGCCAGCCGTGTTTCTTCCCCTTGTCTGGTTTGCCCTGAAAAAACTGGTTGGATAACTCACATGTCCTTACGGACACAACCAAGAATGAAACTCGAATAAGTTCGCATCTTGTTTCTTGTCTCTTGTTTCAAGTTTCTTGCTTACATCCCGATCATTCCAAGTCCCTCTTCAATTTCCAGGTAAGTTTTGATCTCGTAATTATAGCCGGGAACGCCAATGTAAACGGCCATGCTGTCGCCAACTGCCATCAATCCTTTGGCAAGCTTTTCATTTTCAAGCTCATAAAGGGTTATGGAGTGTACCCCTCTTTTTACATCCGCCGAGATATAGGGACCTTTCTTGGTAAGAAAATCGGGCAGCCCAGGGGCTGTGAGGAATCGACGGGCAACCTCCTTGGCGCTCTCAGGCGGGTATGTTACGTTTGATATGATAATCATGGGCTCGCTCCTTTTATTATTGTTTCCCCTTTATGTCTCGGTACCGTGTGAACTGTCAAGGAGAACCTGATCTGTCTCGGGTTTTAATGGGCGGAGAGCCAGCGGGCATAACTGTACATGCCGGCCATGGCCTTTACTGCCCTTTCGGGTGAGGGGAAAAAGACCCCCTGGTACTTGCAGTCGTCCAACCGGTACAGGGTGCGGCTCTTCTCGTCGGTGAGAAGGCTCACCCCAAACACCGGTTTTTCATACTTTTGCGTCAACCTTATCACATGGTTGACATACTCTTTTTCGGCCTGGAAAAGGGCGTCCCGGATACCTTCCAGCGTCTGTTTTGAGTAGTCCGGGTCCACCTGGGAGATGGAGTCCACCATTTTTTCCACAAAGATGCGCTTCCCATGGATTCCAAGGTGGATCACAGCATCACAGCCGTCCCATTTTAAAAGCTCCTCCATGGCAACTCTCGGGATATTTGGATCGTTTTCTCCCACGATATCGACCGGATTGGCCCGGCTCCAATAGGCGGGCAGCAGGGTATCGAGGTGGTCGACAATCTTTGTTGAAAGTTCTGGAATCTCGAGGCCGTTGTCCATGCAGAGATCTGCCGTTACAACCCCCCATCCGCCTCCGAGGGTCATTATTGCTACCCGGTTGCCCCTGGGCAGGGGAAGCGATGAAAACACTGCGGAAAGATCCAGAAGCTCCATGGGCTGATTCACCTGGATTACGCCGGCCTGTTTGAGTGCTGCCCGCATCACCCCGGCATCGGACGCCATGGCTCCGGTATGGCTTGCCGCAGCTCTTCCGCCGGCCATGGTGCGGCCTCCGTTGAGAACCACCACGGGTTTTTTCCGGGACACCCTGGTTGCACTTTCAAAAAATCGCCGCCCATCCTTTACGCTCTCAAGGTAGAGTACGACAGTTTTTGTCAAACCATCGTTTTCAAAGGTTTCCATGTAATCCTCGATGGTGACCATGGCTTCGTTTCCAGAACCTGAAAAGGCCCGGATGCCGATATTCTGCTGGGTGGCAAAGGCCAGAAGCTGTGTGCCCATGTTGCCCGACTGGCACACAAGGGCCGTTGAACCGGGCATGGGATGGACATGGGCACCGCTGCAGAAAAATCCTCTATGGGGATTGCAGATGCCCATGGTGTTGGGGCCAAGAACAATGATGCCCGCCTTGGACGCCTCCTGGACGAGCTCCCTTTCAAGGGCCAATCCTGCAGGGCCTGTCTCGCCGAATCCAGAGGTGATGAGGAGCATGCTCTTTACACCCTTTTCCTTGAACTGGGGAATCAGCTGCATGACCCTGTCTGCCGGAATGGTTACAACGGCAAGGTCTACATTACCTTCGATCTCGGCCACGGATCTGTACACCTTTCTGCCTGTGATGGTTCCTCCCTTTGGGTTTACCAGGTGGATGCTGCCTTCAAAGTGACCCCCAAGGGTGTTTGTTAAAAGCATGTGGCCCCATTTACCAAGGGTTGACGAGGCCCCTACAAACGCCACGGAATCTGGGTAGAACACTTTGCCCAAAGCCCTGGGGTCCACCTTTGGTCTGACATAGGTAGGCTTCAAAGTTTCGCCCACCACCACAAGGGCATCCACGGCAACGATCTCCCCCTGGGGCGTCACAATCAGGGGATTTATGTCAATCTCTTTTACCAGGGGAAGGAGCTCTGCAATATTGGACAACCCCTTGAGAACGGCCTCCAGGGCTGTTCTGTCCACCCCGTCTTCCCCCCTGAACGGTCCGATAAGCTTCTTTGAAACAAGTTCCTCAAGCATCTCGTCCATGTCAAACCCGGAAAGGGGGGCAAGCCTGAACACCACGTCGTTAAGGGCCTCGGTAAAGATCCCGCCGAGCCCGAACATGACAACAGGCCCAAACTGGGGATCCCGGAAGATTCCTGCAACAAGCTCTCTTTTCCCCGTGATCACGGGCTGTACCAGGATGAATTCAAGGGCGCTGCCTGCAATCTCCAGGAGGGAATTTACAGCTCTCCTTACCTCGCCCTCACCTGCCAGCCCCACCCGCACAAGACCCTTTTCCGTCTTGTGGGTAAGGGTGGTGCCCATGGCTTTCACGACAACTGGAAACCCAATTTCATAGGCCGCAATGACCGCTTCATCCCCATTGGAAGCCCGGTATTCTTTTACAACCGGTATTCCAAATTCCTTTAAGATTTTTTTGGCGTCGTCCTCAAGCAGAGCATTCTTTCCCGATGCCAGGGCATTGTTTATCAGTTGATCGGCCTTATCAAGCTCGTTCATAGACTTTCCACTCCTTTGAATAGTATCCTGGATATTTCGTCTGAAACCTGTGTTGTATCCATTGTTGAACCAAAAAGTACCTGACCAAGGCAGGCATGTTCGATGGCGCCGAGAATCACCTGGCGGAACACGTAAGGGTCCACGTCCCGGTTTATTTCTCCGTTTCCCTGGCCCTGGCGGATAATCTCTAGAATGGTGGCGGCATAGATCCTGACCAGGCTGTAGGCGTCACAGTTAAAGTAATCGGGGTTGTTTCTAACCTCGATCAGGAGAATTCTTGCAAAAACCCGGTTGGCCGCATAACTTTCAATGGTGGTTTTTATGATGATGGAAAGCCTTGCAAGGCTTGAAATCTCGTCGTTTATGGCCCTGTCTATTCCAACGAGAAAAGATTTAAAATGGTCGTTTAAAACCTCGTAGAGGAGGTCTCGTTTGTCTTTGAAGTATTTGTAGATCAGCCCCTCGGTTACTCCGGCCTGGGCCGCAATCTGGGCGGTCGTAATCGAATGGAAATTCTTTGTTTTCAAAAGTTTAGCCAGGGCCTTCATGATTTTGGTTCTGCCTGGGGGCGAGGGCTTTCTGGGCGCTGTTTTTTGTGGTTCTGGCTTGGTCATAAGATTTTTACTTGCTTGGGATAATATCTGTTTTTGGGTTTGGTTGTTTTATGAACAAAACAAAGTAAGTGTTGTTTACTTACCTGTAAACCATGATTTTTGTCAAGCAAATTTCAGCAATTCTCATTTTGGCTTTACTCCCTAAGCGAAAATCTGATCCCCTTTGTTTTTTAATGTTCACCAAGGGGATACTGGCTGCCGCCCCCAACGCTGATATTCAAAACGGTAATTGTTTTATTGCTCTGTTTTGGGTTGCAGGATAGCGGTATTTCAACTATTTACAGTTTAACCTGAAACTCAAGAAATAAGCCGAGTTCAGTGTAGGGGTGATCCCCGACGTTTTGCGGTTCCGGTCAGGATAACCAAAGGGGGCGGAATGAAACTACTGCCCTCCCTGTACCATCATGTTTCAGCGTTCGTTGTGACAGGATAGCCTGTCATGTGGATCTATAAAAAATAAGGTTGAGTATGGATGAGGTGAGTATAACCCAACAGGTGGCAGGCCTGTTTGAAGCCATGGAACGGTTTGTTCCAAAGTGGAACATTGAACTTCCTCCATGGGAAGAGGTGCAGGCCCTGGCGGGAAACCTAGGTCCGTCAGGGCTCCTTATCCTGTTCACGGCCGCATCTTTTCTCATGGTCTGGCGGCTCGATGCCATCGAAAGAAATGGGTTTGAGGGAACCATAATCGGCACCCTTGTCATGCCCTTTTGTTCGGGATTTGCCAACCTCTCCTTTGTATTTGTCATGGTTTCGGATAAGGGGGGCGGCAACCTGGTCGTTGAAAACTGCATTGTCAACAACGTCACAAATCTGACCCTTGTCATCGGAATTCAAGTCGTATTCTGGGGCCTCAATATAACCGGAAACCGTGAACGAAGTAAAAAGAACCCGGAATCAACCATCAACCACATCTCCCTCCTTCTTTCCCTTGGAGCTATGCTTTTTTTTACCCTGACTGTCTGGCTCCTTGCAAGAGACGGAATTCTTGATTCCTCGGACGGTATGGTCCTGACCGGACTTTTTTTATTCTGGCAGGCGTTTCATGTGGTTGATGTGATCAAGAATAACGTCAGGAAAAACCGTACAGTATCCCCTGGTGTTGCTGTTGATTTCATTCTGGTTGGCCTTTGTGCCTGGGTCACCTTTTACACCATTGACGGCCTTGTGGAATGGGTGGCAACCCGGGATGCGAGCAGGTTTATTTCGGTAAAAAACCTGGGTCTGCTCAGCGGTTTTCTCATGGTGGTTCCCAACGCCCTTCTTGCCTTTTACTACTCGGCAAAGGGCCGTCCGGACATTGCCTACTCCTCCCAGATCGGTGATTGTCACATCTGCATCCCCCTGTGCATCGGAATTTCTGCCATCTTTTCTCCCATTGCCATCCCCCCGACCTTTGAAATGGGAGCCTCCATCATCATGGGTGCGGGTATTCTTCTTTTTATCTGCACCGCACTGCTTGGACGCCTTCCCAGAATCATGGGGGCGGGCCTTGCCCTTTCCTACTCGATATTTCTCTACCGGGGAATCCTGGGGTGACAGAGTCCGGGGATCGGTCCCATCCCAGCCATTCTCACCCTGGGTTTAAACTGCAGTCCTTAGTTGCTGGTTCGTAATATAAAAAAGCTGTGGCGAGTATTGCAACAATTGAGTCGTGGCCCAAGGTTTTTAGCGGTGCATTTATTTTGACAACCCATTGTTTCCCTGGTAGTCTTTCCAGAACAATCTTTCTGCATTTGACATATATTAAGCTGGAGGCGGTAATGGAAAACAATAAAAAAATCCTCATCGCAATGGATGCTTCTCCCCATTCCCTGGAGGCTGTACAGTATGCCGGGGATTTCTTTTCACCCCAGAATACCCAGATAGAACTTTTCCATGTGGATACCCATATCCCCGAATCATTCTGGGACTTGAACCTTGGAACGGAAATTCAGCGACGGATGGCCTCGGTAAGTTCCTGGGCCATGGTCCATACAGAGGCCATAAAAAATCAGATGGAAGCGGCAAGGGTGATACTCCTTGAACTGGGGTTCCCCTACGATTCCATAACCATCAAGTACCAGGATTCAGTCAAGGGGGTTCCAGGGGATATCATTGAGGAGTCAAAAAATGGGTTTCATGCCGTTGTTGTTGGTCGAACCGGCGTAAGCCGTGTCAAAGATTTTATCATGGGCAATGTTGCAACAAAGCTTGCCTATAAAATTCTCGACATACCCGTCATCATCGTGGGTGCCTGCACCATTCCTAAAAAGGTGATTGTTGCATTTGATGGTTCTGAGAGTGCCCAGAGAGTTGTGGACCGCATCAGCTGGATGATAGGCAAGGAGGCTAACAGCATCAAGATCTGTTATGTCACAAGAAAGATTCATGAGCTTTACGGGGCGACTTCCCCGGATATTGAAATTGCCGAAGAGGAGATGCTCAGCCAGAACCGTAAGGTGATTCAGCCCATGATAGATGAGGCGGTTGAACGGCTTGTCGATGCAGGGGTTAAACGGGAAAATATTTCCTGGGAAATCAAGGAAAACGAATCTTCCAGGGCCAGGGCCCTTGTTAAGGATGCAGAGGCAAACGGGTTTGGTACCATTGCCGTTGGCCGGCGGGGATTGAGCCGTATGGAGGAGTTCTTCATAGGAAGGGTTAGCAAAAAAATCCTCCAGCTTGCTGTCAACTCAACCGTCTGGATCGTCAACTGACCCTGGGAGAATATTCTCAAAGGCGTTGATAAAGGTCAGGAGATCCTCGACAATGCAGAAATCCGAGTGGTTGAAGATGGCGGCATTGGGGTCTGAATTGATGCTGATGATGGTTTTTGACCCCATGATGCCGGCCAGGTGCTGGGAGGAGCCAGAGATGCCACAGGCTATGTATACCTCGGGTGAAACTCTTGCCCCGGTGACGCCCACTTGGAAGCGGTAGGACCTCCATCCGTCATCCACCAGGGGACGGGATACTCCCATTGCTGAGTTGGAAAAAATAGAGGCAAAACCTTCAATGGCAGTGAGGTTTTCCCTTGTTCCAAGTCCCCTGCCTGCGGCGACAATCACCCTTGCCAGTTCGAGGTCGTCCCCCCTGTGGTCGGCATCTTTAATTCCAAGGCGTTTGATTCCATTGCCGGGAAATGGAACTTTGACTGTCTCCACAGGACCAGGCGGGACAGGCGATGCCTCTGTCTCTATTTGTAAATCCGGTGGTACAAAGGCATTGGGCTGCACCATGACAACGCAGGGAGTTTTCGTTGCCAGAACCAGGGCGTTTTTTGCACCATTAAAAACCGGTCTCGAAAAAAGAGGTTGTCCGTCCTCCCAGAAGAGGTTGTTCACCCCTGCAATGGACGTTCCGTTCAGCCGCAGGGCAAGGCCCGGGGCAAAATCCCTTGCCCCAGCCATATGGGCAACCAGGATGTGGGAGGGCGAAAGTGCGGTGAAGAGTTCTGAAAGGGCAGCTTTGTATGCTTCGCCGTTGTAACCGTCCATGCCTGTTATGGCAAGGTCGATAGTCCTTATTCCTGTCAGGGCAAGTTCGCCTGCCATGTCCGGGAGGCCCGGGCCTGGAATTACCAGGACAACGGATGAATGGGTCCCGGCTGCCACAAGGTTTGCCAGGTGTATCAGCTCGTGGGTGACCGGAAGGACCACCTTCCCGTCATGCTCCACAACAACTGCTATTGGCCTCATAGGACACCCCTTTTTTTCAATATCGAAAAAAGTTCCACCGCCTTTTCAGCCGTCGTTCCCCTGATAATGGTTCCGGAACGGCTCTTTGCGGGCTCCATGAACCTTAAAACGGTCTGGTCGGCTCCGGGGATTTTGTCCGGGAAAACGGTAACAGTTGTAATCTTTTTTGTTCCAGCCTTGAGCAGATTGGAGAGGGTGGGATAGCGGGGGGTATTGATGCCGGCCTGAACTGTCAAAAGGACCGGAAGTGTTATGCCAAGGCTTTCCCGGTCGCCCCTGTCAAGCTCTCTTTCAACTGTTAAATCAAAGGTCTTTGAATCAAGGGAAATCTTTACAATCCCTGTGGAACAGGCAATGCCCATAAGTTCGGCAAGAATAGGTCCGGTCTGACCCTCCATTGCGTCCTGGGAGATCATGCCGGTAAGCACCAGATCGTAGGCAGGGGGTTTGGGTGGCAGCTCCTGGCTCTTGTCGAGATTCTGGCCTAATGTTCTGTAGATCAATTCCGCCGTCACAGCCGCTGACAGGTCTCGTTCCACAACAATGTGAAACCCGTTGTCCGCACCGATTCCAAAGGCCCGTTTGATAATCTCCTGGGCTTTTTCCCGACCCAGGGAAACCACATCGACCACAGCTTTACGACCCTGGTTCAGGAGCTGCTCTTTGATCCTGACAGCCTCCTCAAGGGCGTACTCGTCAAATCGGTTCATGGCAAAGGTGTTGCCGTCAGGGGTCGTGGCAACCTGTTTTATGCATACAAGAATATTCATGGATTCAAGTATAGACATACAATTTTATCCTGATCAAGAGAAACGAACGAACGTTCTGTTTTTTCCCCAAGCCATGGCCAGGCAGGTTAAAAAAAATTGACATTGCCAATATCGTGTAAAAAATGTACTTTCAACATGAAAGCGCCTGCCTGGCAGGCAGTGATAATACAAACCCCACGGCCGGAGCGAGAGATGGTATCCGGCCGCAACGAATATTGAAACTCTGCCAACTATGGTGCGTCGGTGGGAGTTTTTTATAGGAAAATCCACCAGAGGACTTTTAATAATGATCCAGAGCATCCTTGACAACGACCTCTACAAGTTCACCATGCAGCAGGCCGTGCATATGTTGTATCCCCGGGTGGATGCACAGTATGAGTTCATCAACCGTTCCAACACTCCCTTTCCCCGGGGGTTTGCACAACGCCTCCAGGTTGAGGTACAGAGAATGAAAACCTTCAGGCTGACTCCGGAGGAGAAGTGTTACCTTGGGAAGACCTGTTACTTCATGACCCCTGTGTATCTGGATTTTCTTGAACACTACACCTTTGACCCGGATGAGGTTATCATTTCCCAGGCAGGCAACGATATTTCTGTCACCATCAAGGGAGCGTGGTACAGAACCATCCTCTGGGAAGTGCCGCTCATGGCCATCATCAGTGAACTCTACTTTGTCATGACCAATGCCCGGCCTCTCCCCGACAATGAGATCCGGGAGATCAATCTGAACAAGGCAAGGATCTTGAGTCAGAACAACATCAAGTATGCCGATTTTGGAACAAGACGACGGTTTTCATCCTCTGGCCACGAGGCATTGATCCGGGATATTCTGGCCCTTGAAAACAACACCCTCATCGGCACCAGCAACGTCAATCTGGCAAGACTTTTCAGCATAAAACCCATAGGCACAATGGCCCACGAATGGATCATGTTCCACGGTGTACTCAACGGCTATCGAATGGCAAACCTTACTGCGGTTGCGGCATGGGCAACGGCGTTCCACGGCCACCTGGGCATTGCCCTGACCGACACCTTTACAACGGATATCTTCCTTTCCACCTTTGACACCCTCCACGCCAAACTCTTTGACGGGGTGCGCCACGACTCTGGAGACCCCATCGCCTTTATCGACAAGGTAGTGGAGCACTATAAAAAACTCCACATCGATCCCATCACAAAAACCATTGTGTTTTCAGACGGGCTTGACATTGACAAGGCGGTAAATATCCACAATCACTGCATCAACAAAATACGAGACTCCTACGGCATCGGCACCAACCTCACCAACGATGTCGGCGTCACTCCCCTTAACATGGTTATCAAGCTTACAAAATGCCGAACAGCACCTGAAAAGGCCTGGCACAACGCCATCAAGCTTTCCGATGACCAGGGCAAGCACACCGGGGACAGTGAAGAGCTGGCCCACTGCATCAAGGTCCTTGAACGGGGATTGTAGGTCAGCGGTCAGTAGGTCTGATCCCCATGTCCTTATGGACACAACGAAGCGTGAAACTCGATAAAACAAACCGAAGCCATTGTAGGGGCGATCCCTTGCGGTCGCCCTTTGCGGCGGAAAGCTCGGTGGGAGCCCGCTATAAAAAACGAACGTTCGTTCTGTTTTTTATTGACTTGGAATCGCCAAGGGGATAGGGGTAGTGGGTAGACGGATCGACCGGCGGTGGTGTATGGCAGTACATAAATTAAGGAGAGATGAATGGATTTTTCCGTGTCAGAAAAGATTTCCACCATTGTGGAGATGATCAATGAGTTTGTGGACAGGGAGCTGATTCCCCTGGAACCCGAGTTTCTTGTCAAGGATTTCAGGGAGATGCTGCCTGTGTTAAAGGAGAAACAGGCCATGGTCAAACAGATGGAGCTATGGGCCCCCAATTTTCCTGTTGAATGCGGCGGTATGGGGCTTTCCCTTCTGGAACACGGGCTTGTGTCAGAAGCCCTTGGCCGATCCCCCCTTGGTCATTTTGTCTTCTGGTGCCAGGCCCCGGATGCCGGGAATGTGGAGATCCTCCATCTCTACGGCAGTGACGCCCAAAAGAAACGATATCTCAATCCCCTGGTAAAGGGGGATATCCGATCCTGCTTTGCCATGACCGAGGTGGACATGCCGGGCTCCAACCCCGTGATGCTTGAGACAACCGCTGAAACGGATGGTGACGATTACGTGATCAACGGCCACAAGTGGTACACCTCTTCGGCGGACGGGGCTGACTTTTCCATAGTCATGGCCGTAACCAACCCCGATGCATCCCGTTATATGCGGGCAAGCATGATCATCGTGCCCACCAACACCCCGGGATTCAACCTTGTGAGAAATATTCCCGTGATGGGCCACGAGGGAAGCGATTACTACAGCCATGCGGAAATTCTTTTCCAGAGCTGCAGGGTCCCCCGGGAGAACCTTCTGGGGGTGGAAGGTAACGGTTTTGTCATTGCCCAGGAACGCCTCGGACCCGGCCGCATCCACCACTGCATGCGGTGGCTGGGAATCTGCAACAGGGCCTTTGATCTCATGTGTCTTCGGGCCAATCACCGGGTGGTGACGCCTGGCGGCAAGACCCTTGCAACCCAACAGACTGTCCAGAACTGGGTTGCCGAATCAAAGGCGGAGATCGATGCGGCAAGGCTCATGACCCTGAACGCAGCCTGGCAGATAGATCAAAATGGAGCCCCCGCCTCCAGGGATGCCATCTCAACCATCAAGTTCGTGGTTGCCAACACCATGAACCGTGTGGTGGACCGGGCCCTCCAGATCCACGGCGGCCTTGGCATGACCGACGACACAATTCTGGCCTTTTTCTATCGCCACGAGCGGGCCGCAAGGATCTACGACGGGGCCGATGAGGTTCACAAGATGAGCCTTGCAAAGAGAATTTTACGAACCTATGAACGATGACCATGATCATGAGCATGACCTGAAGGCTGAAAACGTTAGCTGGATTGAGTTTGAAAGGAGCATGGGAAACCTGGAAGAGACCATCTGCAAGGAGGTGTTTGAAGTAAATCAGGATTCCATCCGCATCAAAAAAGAGAAGACTGCGGTTAAGAACTTTAAAAAGATCTTTGATGCCGTGTTCCAGATCACCTATGACAAGGGGTTTCAGGCCATGAGCATGCGGGACTTGAGCGCAAAGACCGGCATGGGCATGGGCTCCCTGTACGGCTATTTCAAGGGAAAGGAAGAACTCCTTGCCATTATTCAACACCAGGGACGCACTATGATCGAAAGGGTGCTTGAATCTTCGTTCAACAGATCGGACGACCCTGTAACACGGCTGAAAAATGTGATCAAGGCCCATCTGTTTTTGAGCGAAAAGGCCCGGCCCTGGTTTTACTTCACCTTTATGGAGGCTCGAAATCTTACCGATAACGCACTTGAATCGGTAATCCGCCTTGAGGAGTACACCGAAGATATTCTGGTCTCTGTCCTGGAACAGGGGGAGCGCCAGGGTGTTTTTATCCCGAGGAACCACAGGCTCACGGCCAGTATTATTAAAGCCATGCAGCAGGATTGGTATCTTAAACGGTGGAAGTACGGCAAACGCAATATCTCCGTTGACGACTATTCAGACTATGTGCTTGAGATCGTAGATAACTTCTGCATCCAATCTAAATAAAGAGGAGGGAAAGCATGGGAGTGACAGACCAGCCCCTAGAGGTAAGAGAGGGGGAGGCCATTGATCTTAAAAGGGTGCGGCTCTTTTTAGATGAGGCCCTGCCCGATTTGGCGGGCGAAATAACCATCCGCCAGTTCCCCAGCGGATTTTCAAACCTCACCTATCAGATCAAGGTGGGTGATAAAGAGCTCGTCCTGAGACGGCCGCCCGTGGGTGCCAAAATAAAATCGGCCCATGACATGGGCCGGGAATTCAGGATCTTGACCGCCCTCCATCCGGTGTTCCCCCTTTGCCCCAGGCCCCTTGCCTTTTCTGAGGACACCTCGATTATAGGGTGTCCCTTTTACATCATGGAGCGCATCAAGGGGATAATTCTCAGGAAAGAGCTGCCCGAGGACCTAAGCTTAACACCTGAAAAGGCCAGGGAACTCTGCATCAACCTTGTCTCTCTTCAGGCGGATCTGCATGGCATTGATGTTAAATCTGCAGGGCTTGAATTTCTCGGAAAACCCCAGGGCTATGTGGAGCGCCAGGTCAAGGGGTGGCAGGAGCGTTACAGGAGTGCGAGGACCCCGGATGCACCTGACTTTGAAGGGGTCATGACCTGGCTCAACGACAAGATGCAGCCTGATACGGACCATCCCACACTGGTGCACAACGACTACAAGTTCGACAATGTTGTGCTCGATCCCCAAAACCCCACACGGATCATCGGGGTTCTTGACTGGGAGATGGCCACCTATGGTGATCCCCTCATGGATCTTGGCAATTCCCTTGCCTATTGGATCGACCGGACTGACCCTGAAGAGTGCCAGCTCATGCGGCAATCTCCCACCCATATTCCAGGTGCTCTGACCCGCAGGGATATCATCGATCTCTACGGTGAAATCACTGGCCGATCCACAGCCGCATTTGACTTTTATCTCTGTTTCGGCATCTTTCGCCTTGCCGTCATTGCCCAGCAGATCTACCAGCGCTACTATAAGGGGATCACCAAGGATCGTCGGTTTGCCATGCTCATTGGTGCCGTTCAGATCCTGGAAAGAACGGCCCTCAGGCTCATGGACAACTCAAACCTCTAGGGGGAGTAAAGCATAATTATGGAACCCGTAACCATGAAATTGGCAGACATAAAAACCATACTCGTTGCAGGGGCCGGAACCATGGGGCAGCAGACGGCTTTCCTTGCCGCCCTCAACGGCTATTCTGTTGTGATGTATGACATCTCAGATGCGCTACTCGCCCGGGGAATGGAACGAATCAGAAAGAACGGTGACCGGATGGTAAGGATGAAGGCATGCACCGATGAGGCCTGCAGCCTTGCCCTTGCAAGGATAACCTTTACCTCTGATATCAAGGCTGCATCCGATGATGCCGACCTTGTGATGGAGAGCATACCGGAAGATCCCGAACTCAAGGGCAAGCTCTTTTCTGAGATCAACCGCCATTGCAAGCCCCACACCATCTTTACCACCAACACCTCTTCCCTTGTTCCGTCCATGTTTGCCGAAAAGACCGGCAGGCAGGACAAATTCTGCGCCCTGCACTTCCACGATGTGGCCATCTCAAAAATCGTCGATGTCATGCCCCATCCTGGAACCTCGAGCCATACCATGGCCCTTGTCAGAGAATTTGCCGAATCCATGGGGCAGATTCCCATTGTCCTGGCCAAAGAGAGCAACGGGTATGTGTTCAACAACATGCTCATGGCCCTTATCGCATCGGCCCTCTCCCTTGCCGCAAAAGGTGTGACTACCATCCAGGAGATAGATCGATCATGGATGGGGGTTATGCACACCCCGGTAGGGCCCTTTGGCATCATGGACAGCATCGGTCTTGATACCTGCTGGAAGGTGACCGACTATTGGGCAAACAGGCGTAACGATCCCCAGGCAAAGGCAAATGCTGCCTTTTTAAAGGGCTATCTTGATCAAAACAGGTGCGGCATAAAAACCGGACAGGGGTTTTACACCTATCCGAATCCAACCTTTTCACGACCTGACTTCATGACAACGGCTTCATGATCATATTAATCCACATATCCTTACGGACACAACGAACGATGAAACATGACAGCATAAGGCAGGCGGGAACGGGTGTTACCCGGAGCGGATTAAACGGCAGCGGTCAGCATGGACGCTGAAGGAGCTGCCGTTTCCCTCGGACCAGGCCATGGACGGCCTGGGAGAATGAGCGGAGGGTAACACCCGTTTTCGTCTGCCGGTCGAAGCGAGTTTCATATAACCCACATGTCCTGCGGACACAACGAAGCATGAAACTCAATCGAGCAGGGCGGGCAATGTTATCATTCCGCCCCCTTTGGTTATCCTGACCGGAACGCAAAACGTCGGGGGTCACTTTGACACTTCTTAACTGTTTTGACCCTTTGGTTTTGAATGTTCCGGTCAGGAAAACCAAAGAGGGCTCTAAAGTCGAGGCTCTCACAGTGATGTTTCGGTGGGAGTTTCCTATAAACCGGCACGGCCGGAGCGAGGGAGGCATCCGGCCACAACGAATATTGAAACTCCGCTACCTATGGCGCTTCGAAGCGAGTTTCATATAACTTGATCATCGAGTATAAGGAGACAAAATGGGCACCAGATTTATCAGCGAACGAAACCTTGATTTTCTGCTCTATGAGATGTTTGACGTTGAAGCTCTGACCCGGTCAAAGCCCTATGACCAACACAGCAAAAAAGTCTTTACCATGGTTGTTCATGCTGCGGCAAAGCTTGCCAGCTCAGAACTCTACCCCATCCTTGACGAGATGGACAAAAATGGTCCGACACTTGTGGATGGAAGGGTAGCTGTCCATCCCCGGGTCAGAAGCCTCATGGCCGCCTATGGCGAGGGCGGCTGGATCGGGTCAAGCTTTCCTGAAGAGCACGACGGGGAGGGTTTGCCGGCCATCATCTCCAGCACCTGCCGGTTCATATTTGCCGCAGCCAACTATTCGGCGTCGGTTTTTCCCGAACTTACGGCCGGGGCTGCCGAGCTGATTCTCACCTTTGGCAGCGAAGATCTCATCAAAACCTATCTCCCCCCAATGCTGGCCGGCAAATGGCAGGGAACCATGGCCCTGACCGAACCCCAGGCCGGGAGCTCCCTCTCGGACATCACCACTACGGCCTTTCCCACGGACGAGGGGTATTATTCGATTAAAGGACAAAAGACCTTTATCTCGGCCGGTGACCACGACGGGGTGGACAACGTTGTTCATCTGATGCTCGCAAGGATAGAGGGAGAGCCTCCTGGTTCAAAGGGGATCTCCCTGTTTGTGGTGCCGAAATTTCGCCCGGATGAGGGGGGGAAACTTTCTCCAAACGACGTAACCGTTGCGGCTGTTTACCACAAACTCGGCTACAGGGGAGCTCCGATCACCGAACTTTCCATTGGCGAAAAAAATGATTGCAGGGGATTCCTTGTGGGGGAAAAGAACCGGGGTCTCGCCTGCATGTTCCAGATGATGAACGAGGCAAGGCTGGGTGTGGGGCTCGGGGCAACGGCCATTGCCACCGCAGCCTATTATGCGGCCCTTGACTATGCCATGGATCGCCCCCAGGGAAGAAGGCTCTCCGAGAAGAATCCCGCTGTTCCCCAGGTGCCCATCATCGAACACGCAGATGTTAAACGCATGCTCTTGTTCCAGCGGGCGATCGTGGAAGGCTCGTTGAGCCTCTGCCTCCAATGCTGCCTCTACTCCGACCTTGCAAAGATCAGCGAGGGTGAAGCAAAGGAACGAAACCTGCTGCTCCTTGATCTTCTCACCCCCATTGCCAAGAGCTATCCCAGCGAAATGGGGATCCTTTCCACGAGCCAGGCCATACAATGCTTTGGCGGGTACGGCTATTGCGAGGATTTCCCGGTCGAACAGTATTTCAGGGATTCAAGGATTCATCCCATCCACGAGGGAACCACTGGGATGCAGGGTATGGATCTTCTGGGACGAAAGATGGTGATGAACAACGGACGGGCAGGCCTCTTGTTTGTGGAAGAGGTAAGCAGGGCCATTGCAGATGCCGTTGCCGAACATGGCACCTATGCAGAGCTTCTGTCCCGGGCCCTTGAACGGCAAAAGGAGGTGACGGCCCATCTGTTCAGCCTTGCAGGCAAAAAGGGCCCGGAAACCTTCCTGGCAGACGCCACCCTCTTCCTTGAAATGACCGGTATCCTTGCCATTGCCTGGCAGTGGCTTGTCCAGGCCACCAAGGCCCATAAGGCCCTAGAAGGAAAATGCAGACCCAGGGATGTCGCCTTTTACCAGGGCAAGCTCTTGACCTTTCGTTATTTTTTCAGGTATGAACTTCCCAGGACCCTGGGCCTTGGGAAGCGGCTCATGGACAATGATTTTATAACCATGGAGACGACCACAAAACACTTTAACGATTAAAATTTACGCTTTTAAGGAAAACAATAATGACTCTATTCTTCATTGACCCCGAACTTTGTGACAGGGACGGCATCTGTGCAAAAGAGTGCCCGGCAAGGATCATCACCATGGCCGACGGTTTGCCCCAACCTGTGGATCAAGCCGAAAGCCGGTGTATCAACTGCGGCCACTGCGTTGCGGTCTGCCCGACCAAGGCCTTTATCCATAAGAACCTCAAGCCCGAAGAGTGCATCGAACTTGACGACATCCCTTCCCTTACCCCGGAACAGGCGGAGATCTTCCTTCGCCGGCGAAGATCCATCAGAACCTACAGAAAAAAACCCGTGGAACGTACTCTCCTGGAACGGGCCATCACCCTTGCAAGCCACGCTCCGTCCGGTCACAACAGTCAACCGGTCAACTGGCATGTGATCCACGACACCGACCACCTGAGGGAGCTTGACGAAAAGGTGATCGACTGGATGCGCTGGATAATTGAAGAAAAACCAGAAGCCGCAGCATCCATGCACCTTGACATGGTTGTTGCCGGGTGGGAAAAGGGCGTCGATACCATCACCCGTAAAGCCCCCCATCTTATTATTGCCCACGGTAATAAAAAAGATCCAACGACCCAGACCGCCTGCACCATTGCCATGACCTGGCTCGAACTCGTTCTGCCTTCCCTTGAGTTAGGCGGATGCTGGTGCGGCTATTTCAATGCAGCAGCGGTTTTCTGGCCCCCCCTCCAGGAGGCCCTTGGTTTGCCGGAAGATCATCTGAGCTTTGGCAGCATGATGGTTGGTCATTCCACCTTTACCTACAGGCGGATTCCCCCGAGGAACCCGGCCAGGATCACCTGGAAGTAGAGTTCATTCCGCTCCTTTGGTTTTGAATGTTCCGGCTGGGTAATCAAAGGGGATTAGTGTCGATATTTCACAAATTATCAGTATTATAACCGACATGTCCTGGCGAACACAACGAAGAATGAAACTCGATAAAACAATTCGAGGCTATTGTAGGGGCGATCCCTTGCGGTCGCCCTTTGTGGCAGATAGCTCAGTGAAAATTTTTTATAAAAAAGGGAGAACAGGATGGAGCAAATACGTTTTGACGGCAGGGTGGCCATCGTTACGGGTGCGGGACAGGGAATCGGCAGAATGTACGCCCTGGAACTTGCCCGCAGGGGAGCTAAAGTGGTTGTCAACGACCTTGGTGCGAGCCGGGACGGAGCCGGGGCCGACACCTCGGCAGCAGAGAAGGTGGTTGAAGAAATTGTTGCAAAAGGCGGTGGGGCTGTTGCAAGTTTTGATTCAGTAGCCACCATGGCAGGTGGAGAAAACATCGTAAAAACAGCCGTGGACGCCTATGGCAGGGTTGATATTCTCATCAACAATGCGGGCATTCTAAGGGATAAATCCTTCATGAAGATGACCGAGGAGGAGTGGGATCTTGTAATAGCCGTTCACCTCAAGGGCGGGTTTTGCGTGACCCAGCCTGCCGTCAAGGTGATGAAGGATAACAATTATGGCAGGATAGTTTTTACGGCATCAACCTCCGGCCTTTACGGAAATTTCGGACAGACAAATTACGGGGCTGCAAAAATGGGGTTGGTGGGAATTATGAACTCTTTAAAGCTTGAACTTGCCAAGTATGACATAAAGATCAACACCATTGCCCCCACTGCCTGGTCCCGCATGACCCAGGATGTCTTCCCCCCTGAATTTGAGCAGAAAATGAACCCCCAGTTCAACGAACCTATGGTGCTTTACCTCTGTTCGGAGGAAAATAAGGTTTGCGGAAATATCTACGCCATGGGTGCCGGCTGGTACGGCCGCACGGCCATTGTTTCAGGAGACGGGGTCTGCCTTGGTGATGCACAACGATGGATAACAGTTGAAGAGATCAGGGATAACTTTGACAAAATTTCTGATATGGAGAATAAAAGGGAACACGGAAGCGCCCTTGGCATATTCGAATATATGGGACCCTTGCTCTCTTAAGAGCGCCGGAGCCACAGCAATTCTCATTTTGCGTATCAGCGTGGAGGGCGGCAACCAGTGTTTTATTGCTGAACATCAAGAAACAAAGGGGATCAGATTTTCGGACAGCGCAAACCCAGATAACCGCAAATTGTCTGAGGGGGGCACGACCGAGTTTTTGCGGTTTGGGTTTGGCCTGGCCGAAAATCCCCCGACTTTCTTCGTTCAGCAAGGGAACACTGGTTGTTGCCTATAGGATAGAATCAAAATGAGAACTCCTGGTAAAACATAGTTTATATTGACATAATGTTGTCTCTAGATGTAATATAGTAGGTTATATGGACTATTAAATAGCTGTTAAGTAAAAAATGAACTATTCCTTACACACACCCGAAGAGATATCACAAATCCTTGCCATAAGGCTAAAAGAGCTGCGCCTTCTGAAACGATTGAAACGCAGTACCCTTGCGGAACGATCCGGTGTAACCCAAGCGTCATTGAAGCGTTTTGAACAAACCGGAAAGGTTTCCATGGAGAACTTTCTAAAACTTGTAATGGCCCTTGGCAGGCTTGACGAAATGGAAACTCTCCTCCGACCTGCCAGGGCCAGATCAATACAAGAACTTGAACTTCAGGAAAAAAAAACCCCCAGGCGGGGATCTATATGAAAAAACTCAATGTGATCTTTTACCGGGAAGAAAACGAGAAAGTGCTGGTTGGCCAACTGGCCGAGTCCAGAAACAGGATCTATTTTGAGTATGATCCGGCTTTTCTTGCAGCTCCCCCATGGCTCTCACCGTTTAAACTGCCTCCAAAACCTGGGCTTCATGAGCACAAAGACAGAAACTTTGGCCCTATATTCGGTCTGTTTGATGATTCGCTTCCCGATGGCTGGGGGTTAACTCTCATGGATCGTTTTTTCAGAAAACAGGGAATCAATGTTGCCAAGCTATCCATACTCGACCGTCTGGCTTTTCTCGCAAGCTCCACCATGGGAGCCCTTACCTATGAACCTGCCATGTCTTATGATGATGGGAACTATGCCTCTGGAAAATTTGATCTCCACCTGCTTTCAGAACAGTCCAGAAAGATTATGGAAGGACAAACCGACACTGTCCTTCCCCAGCTCATGCGGGCAGGAGGCAGTCCGGGTGGAGCCCGCCCAAAAATTCTTGTGGGAATCAATAAGGATCGAATGATATCGGGCGAAAATGATCTTCCCCAAAACTTTGAACACTGGATTATTAAATTTAACTCAAAAAATGACCTTCCCGATTCTGGTGCCGTTGAATTTGCATATTCACTCATGGCCCGCATGGGAGGTATTGAGATGTCTGAGACCCGAATTTTTGAGACGAAATCCGGTGACCGCTTTTTTGGAATCAAGCGGTTCGACAGGATGGATAATCGCAGGTTCCATGTCCATACATTGGGCAATATGCTCCATGTCAATTTCAGAATCCCCTCCATGGACTATGAAGAGCTGTTTAAGGTGATCAGAATCCTAACGGAAAATCATCAAGAGACGCTTCGTGGGTTCAGGCAAATGATCTTTAACCTCCTTGCAAACAACCGGGATGATCATGTTAAAAATTTTGCATTTATGATGGATGACAGCCAGGAATGGAAACTGACACCTGCCTATGATCTTACCTTTTCAGATGGTCCGGGGGGCGAGCACTCCATGACCCTTCTCGGAGAAGGACGATCCCCCGGTAAAAATGAGATTGTACAGCTTGGAAAACGGGCGGGATTGACAACCGTCGAAATTAACCGTTGCCTTGACCAGGTTATCCAGGCAGTAAACGCCTGGCCTGACCACGCCAGAGCTGCAAATGTGACAAATAAGACCGCAACCCTTATAAAATCGGTCATCCAACGCAACCTCAAAGCTTGACAACCTCCCCTCCCACCTTTATCCACAGGCGGATTCCCCCAAGGAACCCATGGTGCTTTATCTCTGCTCGGAGGAAAATAAGGTTTGCGGAAACATCTACGCCATGGGTGCCGGCTGGTACGGCCGCACGGCCATTGCTCTCCTAGAGCGCCAGAGTCACGTTCCACTTGATCATCGAGTTTCAATGTTTCTGTCGTTGATAAACCGTTCTATCTCCTTCCAATAGGAGGGAAAGGCAGATATGTCGTTATGGGTGGCCCCCTTAATCACAAGGGTTTCAGCCGGGCCGCCCCAGGCATTGACAAGGTTGAGACTGTTGGCCGTGGGGATTATCTCGTCCCGGTCTGCAATGACGGCCAGCATCGGTGTCTTAATTCCCGGAGCAACGGCCACGGAGTCGAACCTGTGGCGCAAAAGTTTTCCAACCGGTAAAAACGGATAAATTCCCTTTGCCACGTTCACAAGGCTGTCAAATGGGGTAACAAGGAGAAGAGCCCCCACCTGCCTGTGGGCCGCCACATGAACGGCAACCCCGGTGCCAAGGCTTCTGCCCATGAGTATCACCCGGGTAGGGTCTATCCCCCGTCCGACAATAATCTGGTCGAAAACCGCAAGGGCGTCAGATAGAAGCCGTTGTTCAGAGGGCCTGCCCCGGCTTTTGCCGTATCCTCGGTAGTTCATGAAGAGCAGTGAGGCATCCATCTTCCCCCGGGCCTCTTGAAGGGACCCTGAAACCTCTTCGGCATTTCCACCATAATAGACGATCACGGGGGAGGTTTTGGAAGCGGTATCGTTCACAAACCAGCCGTAAAGATCCCGACCCTGGTTCGTAACTTTTACCTCATGGGCCTTCAGGGATTGCTCCAGCCCAACTGGGGTCCTCTGGGGGAAAAAGATGAGTCTTGACTGGAAAAAATAGACAAAGGCCACTAACGCAACGGCTAAAATTACAACGAATTTTATTGTTTCAAGCAAGATGTCCATCAATCTTCTCCATGTGCTGTACAGCCCTGGGGAATCGTTCCACAAGCGCAACCACCCCACCTTCTTTCTGATATATTGAACAACTTTGTAATTCGGCTGTTTTTTTGATTGCTTCAGAGATAACACATGTGTTCAATAGTTTCCATGCAAATCAATTGACGTCTGGGCTCAAGATCGATACGCTGCAAGCCTGCATGACGTATCAAAAACATGTTTTTGACGTGGTCACCATAACAATATTATGATCCAAACGATGGGATGGATTAACAATGAGTGCTGTTAAAATTCCATATGAACAATTATCTCCCGAAGCTCTTCGTGGTGTCATCGAAGAATTTGTTACCCGTGATGGAACCGATTATGGAGAAAAAGAGGTCCCGATTGAAACCAAAATTACACAGGTTATGGAAAAGATAAAAGCCGGGAAAGGAGTCATCGTTTTTGATGGGAAATCAGAAACCTGTAATATATTAAGAAGTGACGATCCCCTTTTGAAAAGGATGATGAATGAAAAATAAATCTTTCATTCGCAGAATTAATCCTTTAGCCCACCACATTGAACTGCAACTCTGCTTCCAGAGCTTCCGTGAGAAAAAGCAGCCCTCACACTGGACACACAAACACCGCAGGCCAGTGAATTCAACGTTACAAGACCTCCCATCGCTGCCGGTAACTACAGTTGACAACAGCAATTTTGTTAACTATAGTTAACACATGATAGAGGTTCGTAAAACTGAGATCTTCACAAAATGGTTTAATGGCTTAAAAGACCGTAGAGCCAGGGTGCGTATTCAAGTTCGTATAGACAGAATGGAGATGGGTAACTTTGGCGACGTTGTTCCGGTAGGCGAAGGTGTAAGTGAGTTACGCATATTTTACGGTCCGGGTTATAAAGTGTATTTTATCCAAAAGTCATCTGTACTGGTAATTCTTCTATCTGGCGGAGGTAAACGCTCGCAACAATCCGATATCGATAGAGCGAAAGATCTCGCCAAACAACTGGAGAAATGAATCATGTCTATTAAAACTACCCGCTGGGACTCAGCTGAACATCTGGAAACTGAAGAAGATATAAAACTTTACTTGGAAGCTTGTCTCGAAGAAGCAGGCGATGACCCAGCTTTTATTGTGCATGCGTTGGGTGTCGTAGCACGTGCTAAAAATATGAGTCAACTGGCTAGAGAGACTGGTTTAAGTCGTGAAGGTTTATACAAAGCACTTTCGCCAGGGGGAAACCCAACTTTTTCTACAGTTGCAAAAGTCGCAAAGGCATTAGGCTACCAGCTCACTGTCCAACCCTCAGCCTAAACCGCTGCCATGGCGGCGCAAAGTGATAGCGATGGTACCTTCCAGGGTAAGGAGGTTGTTCGTAAGTTATTGCTTTGTTGCGGCAAATAACATTCCCTTGACCTGATTTCCTGACTGCTTCCTGATTACGGCTTTGGCCGTTTCCATCAGCTGCAATCCATGCCGGTTCAGGCAATCTTCAATATATGCCTGTGAGTGTGCATAGCGGCCAGAGGGAAAGAGCTGGTAATTATAGCCGTTGTCTCCCAGTCTTTCTACGGAAAATGTAATTATCCCTCCCCTGACAAGATATGCGGCTGCGGACCTGATGATTGGATCCAGATTTCCGAAATATACGAAGACGTCAGAGCTGTATATGAGGTCAAACTTTCTGGGAAACTTCCACTCCCCGAGCAGGTCAAAAACCTCGAGGCTCGTGTAGATTTTCTTTGCATCGGCTCTTTCGAGCATCTTTGACGACACATCGACGCCTGTGAGGCTTGTTGCAAACGGCCGATAGAGCTCGGCGCCCAGACCGGTGCCGCAGCCAAGGTCCAGAACATTTATCCCTTCGGTCAAATGGGGGCGAACAAGATCAAACAGGAGCTCGGGTGTCGTGTATTCCAGCTCTTTTACCAGGATCGTTTCAAAATTTCCGGCACATCGGTCAAAGATACTGCGCACATGCTCCACCGGGGCTGCATCCGGTGTGTTTGAATCTCCCAGGCTCTGGAGCATGAATCTTGCCGTCTCATTGTCCGGCTCTATTTCAAGCGCCTTGGTGTAGTGTTCCTGGGCCTCCTTGAATCGTTCTGACTTTTGTAGAGAAATCCCGAGGTTCAGGTGGGCGGATGCATAATCGGGTTGTATCTCAATGGCCTCTTTATAGGAATCTGAAGCTTTTTCACCCATATTGAGCTCGTCCTGGGCAACTCCAAGGTTGTTCCATGCTTCGGCCATGTAGGGAGCGAACACAACAGCCTCCTGAAAGCAGGACAGGGCCTCATCCTGTTTTCCGGTTTCCCTGTATGCCACACCCAGATTATTCCATGCTTCACCAATATCAGGCTGCCTGTCCAGCATGGTCCTGTAAATATCCATGGCGCCCCTGTGATCGTTTCCCATCTGTTTTAGCCTGCCCAGGCTGTAGCACGCCGGTAGATGGGGCGGGTTGAGGTCAACGGCTTTCTGGAATGTTTTTTTAGCCTTATCCGGTCGGGACTGGTCCAGAAACAACGATCCAAGCGCATTCAGAGCATCCCCCCAGTCAGGCCTTATTTTTAATACTTTTTCATAGCCCTTTTTTGCCTGGGCAAGCCTGCCCTGTCTGTGGGCTGAACAGGATTTTTTGAAGATTTGTTCAGAATAGTCGTCTGTATTTTTTTTAAAAATCGGCTGCTTTTTTGAGTGATGCAAAGTCAGATGTCCATTTGTGATAATTGATGGTTCGCCGGGGGATCCCTCCCGGAGATTCCCATTGATTTTTGAGTTTGACAGTATCATATCCATTTACCATGAACAATGTCAGAGAGCTGGAATAAAATAATAGAGGTATATTGTGCGGGAATTTTTGCTTTGATTTTTTACCTTGGGAAAGGTAGTATTCATGGTGACGAATTATTCTTTTGTAATTATTCACAATTGAGGTTCTAACATGAGGGGAACGATGCGCAAATATCCGCCAAAACCCGACAGGGTGTATTTTTTCGGTACATGTTTGATAGATATGGTCTACCCTGAAGCTGGCATGGCCGCCATCCGGCTGATTCAGCGGGAAGGGGTGGAGGTAATCTTCCCATCGGAACAGTCCTGTTGCGGACAACCGGCTTATAACTCAGGGTTCCCCGATGAGGCACGCAGGGTGGCCGAAAAGCAGATGGAAATTTTTCAAGAACCCTATCCCATCGTGGTACCCTCGGGTTCCTGTGCGGGCATGATGCGCCATCATTATCCGCGACTATTCGACAATGGCGCCAGCCGATCCCGGGTTGAGGCGTTTTCCGAACGGATCTTCGAACTGACGGAATTTCTCGTTCATGTGTTGAATATAAAACTCGAGGACCGAGGAGAGCCGGTCACCGTCACCTGGCACTCCTCCTGCCACGCGGCCCGTGAGATGGGGGTCATAGAGGAGAGCAAGTCCCTTATCCGTCAGCTCAAAAGAGTCACCCTGGTTGAACTTGAAAACGAGGATCAGTGCTGTGGGTTCGGTGGAACCTTTGCGGTCAAGCAACCGGAGATATCCGAGGCCATGGTCGAGGACAAGATCGACGACATTCAGAAGACGGGCGCCGCCCAGGTCCTTTCCGGGGACTGCGGCTGCCTCATGAACATTACCGGCGCCATGGAGCACCGAAAGATACCGATCTCCGGCCTGCATCTCGCCGAGTTCATATGGGAGCGCATCAATGGATAACAAAGGGGCAACCACACATTTTGATTTCAAAGCCAATGTCAGGAAGGCACTTAAAAACAGTCAACTGAGATCCAACCTTAAGTTTGCCATGGGAAGCATGAGGGCAAAGAGAAGGGTGGTCTTTAGCGATCCTGAGGCATTCGAGGCCTTGAGAGTTCGGGGAAGCGCCATTCGCAGGCGGGCGTTGCTTAAGCTGCCTGAACTGCTGGAGAGGCTCGAAGAAAAATGTACCGAGAACGGGATTTCGGTACACTGGGCTGAAACGACCGACCAGGCCAACCGGATCGCTCTGGGCATTATCAAGGACCACAATGCCGTCAGGGTGGTCAAGGGCAAGTCCATGGTATCCGAGGAGATGCATCTGAACCATTTCCTTGCCGAGCACGGCATCGAGTCCCTTGAAACGGACCTGGGCGAGTTCATCATCCAGCTTGACGGAGAAACGCCGTCCCACATCATCGTCCCGGCCATCCATAAAAACAGGCAGGAGATCGGCCGGACCTTTCACGATAAAATTCCCGGGACCCCTTACACCGAGGTTGTGGAGGAACTCAACGCCATCGCCCGGAAAACCCTGCGCCGGAAATTTTACGAGGGCGAGGTCGGCCTGAGCGGGGTCAACATGGCCGTCGCCGAGACCGGCACCTTGTGTCTGGTTGAAAACGAGGGCAACGGGCGCATGTGCACCACGGTGCCGCCCGTCCATATCGCCGTGATGGGGATAGAAAAGGTCGTGGAAAAACTCGCAGACGTGCCGCCGCTGGTGCGGCTTCTGATTGGTTCGGCTACAGGGCAGCTCATCACCACCTATGTCAATATGATCACATCCCCCCGCCGTCCCGGAGAAAAAGACGGTCCGACCGAGATCCATCTTATTCTTCTGGACAATTGTCGTTCGTCCATTCTGTCCGATCCGGAGCTGCGCCAGACCCTGCAGTGCATCCGGTGCGGCACCTGCCTGAACCACTGCCCGGTCTACACGCGCATCGGCGGCCACGCCTACGGGTTTATCTATCCTGGCCCCATTGGGAAGATTCTGACCCCCCAGATGGAGGGCCTCGAAAAGGCCGGGGCCATAGCAACGGCATCGACTCTCTGCAACGCCTGCGAGGAGGTCTGCCCGGTCAAAATCCCCATCCCCAATCTGATTCGGCGGATCAGAGACGAGAGCTACGACCCCGAAGGATCGGTTCCGGGTCACGGATTCAAGCGGACGCTCGCCGAATCCGTCGTTTGGAAGGGATGGGAACTTGTGAACCGCCACCGGGTGCTTAACGCCGCCAGCACACGACTCGCCGGCATTTTCGGGCCCATCCTGCCCCGGATCGGCCCGCTGAACGCGTGGACCCGAACGCGAACCCGACCGGCCTTCGCCAAAAAAAGCCTCCATGACATGGCAAGAGAAGAGGGGATCAAAAATGACTGAAAACACAAGGGAAAGAATATTAAAAAGGCTTCGCTCAGCGGTGAGTGACCGACAGGAACTCCCCGCCGTTCCCCCCGCTTTGCAGACGCCGCCCCTCAGCCGGGATGAAAAGCTTGAACGGTTGAAAACCCTCATGACGGCCATGAGGGCGGAGGTGCATGTGGTGCCAAAGGAATCGTGGACGGACCGCCTGAAGGAGATTCTCAGGGCAAAGGAGCTGAAGCAGATGCTCTATGCGCCTGGAACGCCGGTGGGGGATGCCGTAAAAGCGGCCTGGGCCGGGGGAGATGAGGGCCTGCCCGCCCTCAGGGCCTATGACGCGGCGGTGGAAACCTTTAAGGACGAACTCTTCACCATGGATGCGGGCATTACAGGAACTGTGGGCGGCATTGCCGAGACCGGTGCCTTGATCCTCTGGCCGGACGAGAAAGAACCCCGTCTCATGTCCCTGGTGCCTGGGGTTCATATTGCCGTTCTTGACGCAGGCCGGATTTACGAAACCTTTGCCGAGGCTCTGGAGGAGGGCGACTGGGTTAACCAGATGCCCGCCAATGCCCTTCTTATCTCCGGACCATCTAAAACGGCTGACATCGAGCTGGTTCTTGCCTTTGGCGTCCATGGACCCAGGGAGCTCATCGTCCTGGTGCTGAGCTGAACCCAACCAGTGTTTTGTACAGGAGAGTCTACCATGCAGAACAATCGTTCCAGGTCCCTTTTCCCCCATCTGCTTGAACCCCTGGATCTGGGGTTTACCACACTTAAAAACAGGGTGCTCATGGGCTCCATGCACCTTGGCCTGGAAGAGATGCCCAATGGGTTTGAACGTATGGCCGCATTTTATGCCGAGCGGGCCCGTGGCGGTGTGGGGCTCATTGTCACGGGCGGCATCGGACCCAACAGTGTGGGAGCGGTCCATGCAGATGCTGCACTCATGGCCTCGCCCCAGGATGTGGCCAACCACAGGATCGTCACCGATGCCGTACACAAGGCCGATGGCAAAATCTGCATGCAGATTCTCCACACCGGTCGTTACGCCTTTAATCCCGAGCTGGTGGCTCCTTCCCCTGTGAAATCGCCCATCACTCCCTTTGATCCCAGGCAGTTGACCGAAGATGATATAGAGCAGCAGATCTCTGATTTTGTCCGCTGTGCTGCGCTTGCAAGGCAGGCGGGTTACGACGGTGTCGAGATCATGGGGTCTGAGGGGTATCTGATCAACCAGTTTATTGCGGCCCGCACCAACCACAGGTCTGACCGCTGGGGTGGGGATTACAGTAACCGGATCAGGTTTCCCCTGGAGATTGTGGACCGGGTTCGACGGGCTGTGGGGATTGATTTTATAATCATATACCGCCTTTCCATGCTCGATCTCGTGGAGGGGGGCAGCAGCTTTGATGAAATAGTGACCCTTGGCAGGGGAGTTGAGGATGCCGGAGCCACACTGATCAACACGGGAATAGGGTGGCACGAGGCCAGGATTCCCACCATTGCCACAAGGGTTCCAAGGGCTGCCTTTACCTGGGTCACGGCAAAGGTGAAGGCTGAACTCAACCTTCCCATCATTACCTCCAACCGGATCAACATGCCGGAGGTGGCAGAGGCTGTTCTTGCCAGGGGCGATGCCGACATGATCTCCATGGCCCGTCCCTTTCTGGCCGATCCTGAGTTTGTAAAAAAGGCTGAACAGGGTCGAACCGATGAGATCAACACCTGTATCGGCTGCAACCAGGCGTGCCTGGACCACATCTTTGCCGGAAAACTCACATCCTGCCTGGTAAATCCCCGTGCCTGCCATGAAACCGAACTTTTGATAAAGCCTGCCGGAGAGACAAAGAAACTCGCCGTTGTTGGTGCGGGACCGGCAGGCCTTGCCTTTGCCGTGACTGCTGCACGGCGGGGACATGGGGTGGTTCTCTTTGATGCAGCCCCTGAGATCGGCGGTCAGTTCAACATTGCAAAGCAGATTCCAGGAAAGGAGGAGTTCCATGAGACCCTTCGTTATTTTAACCGCCAGCTTGAGCTTGAAGGCGTGGATCTAAGGCTTGACACCACGGTCACCCGGGATATGGTTGAAAATGGGGATTTTGACGAGGTGGTGGTTGCCACTGGAATCGTTCCAAGGGTCCCTGATATTGAGGGAATTGACCATCCAAAGGTGATCACTTATCTTGCGGCCATGAAGGGGGCGGAGGTCGGTGCCACTGTTGCCGTCATCGGTGCGGGCGGGATAGGGTTTGATCTGTGTGAAAAGCTTGTCCACAGTGGACCGTCCACCAGCCTGGACGTTC
Source organism: Desulfobacterium sp. (assembly GCA_034006945.1). Taxonomy (GTDB): domain Bacteria; phylum Desulfobacterota; class Desulfobacteria; order Desulfobacterales; family Desulfobacteraceae; genus Desulforapulum. The sequence goes on from JAVERV010000011.1 coordinate 42,120, forward strand.
CAGCTTTCATGGCCGAGTGGGGGGTGGACATGACCCTTGCTGCCAGGGGGGGTGTTGAGGATGTCGTGCCCAGAGTTGAACCTTCGCCCAGAACGGTCTTTCTGTTACAGCGAAAGACCACAAAGGTGGGTGCGGGCCTGGGGAAAACCACCGGCTGGATACATCGCATGGATCTTGCTAAAAAAGGGGTCCATATGATTGGGGGCTGTGATTACCGGCGAATCGATGACCAGGGGCTGCATCTTGTGGTTGAAGGCGAGCCCAGAATCCTCGGGGTGGACACCGTCGTGATCTGTGCGGGTCAGATGTCAAACCGGGCCCTTGCAGATGAAATTTCGGGCCTGCCCGTGCATATTGTGGGAGGAGCCGATGTGGCGTCTGAGCTTGACGCCAAACGGGCCATTGACCAGGCCACCCGGCTGGCTGCCATAATCTGATGAAGCTTTTTTTACAGGGATGCCAGGTATGTGGCCAGGTTGATCTTTTTGTTGGTGATACCGAGCTTTTTCCGGATGTAGTTTCGGTAGGTCTCAACGCTTCGGTAGGAGATGTTCAGAAGCTTTGCTATCTCCTTGGAGCTGAGGCCGCTTCGGACCATGTTGCAGATTTCGTTTTCCCTGGGGGTGAGTCCCGGACTTTTTTTTGAAATCTGGATGCCAAATCCCGAGGTGAGCTGGCGGATGCTCTCCTCGAGAAGGTCCAGGTATTGCCGGTCAATGGCTGACCCCCTGTTCTTCAGCTTTTTGACCAGGGGGAGCAGGAACTTGTCCACGTTGGCCAGGATATTTTTTTCAATGGTCTCCTTTTCCGTGGTCACCTGGTTCATTATTTCCCTCAGGGCAATGTTTTTATCCTTTAACATCAGGTTCTGATCTTTGAGTTTTTGTTCGCTCAGGCCCAGAGCCCTTTCCGTCTGGCGGTGCTCCCAGGTTCTTCCGATTCGTTCTGCAATGGCGTTAAGAAGCGACCGTTCTTCAGTCAGGAAGGGGCCCTCGTCCCTTTCCGGTCTTTTTTCAAGATAACAAACGGTTAAAACACCAAGGGGCTGCCCCTGGGCCACAACATCTGCCCGCTGGTGCCAGAAGGTGTTTTTATAGTTGGCCGTTCGATAGCTCTGATCGTTTATCAAAAGCTGGGCGCAGGTGAATTCCGGGTATTGCCACGAGGAGGGGATAAGATCTATCACCTTTTGAAATATGACCTCCAGGGAGAGTTCCCCCTGTTCCACGATTTTTGAGACATCGTAGAGGCAGTTGATCTCCTTGATGCGCTCCTTGAGGGTCTGTTCCATTCCTACACAAGCCCCTGGTCAAGCATGGCGTTTGCCACCTTGACAAAGCCTGCGATGTTGGCTCCGGCTAGGTAGTTCCCGGGCTGGCCATACTCGTCTGCGGCATTTGTGCATGAGGTGTGAATGCTTCTCATAATTTGCCGCAGGCGTTTGTCTACCTCGGTCCTTGGCCAGCTGATGCGCATGCTGTTCTGGGACATCTCAAGGCCTGAAACGCCAACGCCTCCGGCATTCGCAGCTTTCCCCGGTGCATACAGGATCTTATTGTCCATAAAGATATCCACGGCTTCCGGGGTGGCGGACATGTTGGAGCCTTCGCACACAACTGATACCCCGTTACTGATGAGGTTGGCCCCATCATTTTGGTTGATTTCGTTCTGGGTGGCGCTGGGAAAGGCACAATCGGCCTTGATATCCCAGAGGGGGTTGTGGTCCATGGTGGAATCGAGGGGTGTGTAACAGGCCTCGGGATAGGCGACCACATATTCCTTGATCCTGCCTCTTCTAATATTCTTGAGGGTCATCACATGGGCAAGTTTTTCCCGGTCTATTCCCTGTTCGTCGTGGATGAAACCCTCTGAATCGGACAGGGTGACAACCCTGCCGCCAAGGTCGAGGATCTTTTCAACGGTGTATTGGGCAACGTTGCCTGAACCTGATACAAGGCAGGTTTTGCCCTCCAGGGAGTCGTTTTTGGCCGCAAGCATCTCTAAGGCAAAGTAGACGCAGCCGTAACCGGTTGCCTCAGGCCGTATCAGGCTGCCGCCCCAGCCCAGACCCTTGCCCGTGAAAACCCCTGAAAATTCGTTGGTCAGTTTTTTATACATGCCAAAGAGAAAACCTACTTCCCGACCGCCCACTCCAATGTCTCCTGCAGGAACGTCCGTGTCGGGTCCGATGTGGCGGAACAGCTCCGCCATGAAGCTCTGGCAGAAGCGCATCACCTCGGCGTCGGATTTGCCCTTTGGGTCAAAATCAGATCCGCCCTTTCCTCCGCCCATGGGAAGGGTGGTCAATGCGTTTTTGAATACCTGCTCAAAGGCCAGAAACTTCAGAATGCTCAGGTTGACCGAGGGGTGGAATCTCAGCCCGCCCTTGTAGGGACCCAGTGCGCTGTTCATCTGGATTCTGAATCCCCGGTTCACCTGTACCTCGCCCGCATCGTTCATCCAGGCAACCTTGAACATGATCGTTCGTTCGGGTTCTGCCATGCGTTCAAGAATTCTTGCCTGGCGATATTCGGGATTACGATCCAGGACAGGTTGAACCGTATCGATAACCTCCTGGACAGCCTGATGAAACTCTTTTTGTTCCGGGTCCTTGTCAATGATTCGGTTTAAAGCTTGTGACATGTGTTACTCTCCTTAGACCTGTGGGGGTTTTGGCCACAACAATGCGATGGTTTGTTTACGCATTCAGACCTGGTATTTTTATTCTATTTCAGACATTTATGCAATACGATAAAAAAGTGGTTATAATGCGTAAAAAAATATCGTAGTGATTGTAATTGATCCCCCACGGCCCTTGGCCATCCTTGGTTCCGGCCGTGCCGGTTATATAAGATTATCTGGGGCAGGCTAAAAAACGTTGTGCTGCGGAAACTGACAATGCTAATGTGGTACATGGACCCTTCAGGTAATATATTCGACTTTTTGAAAGTGAGGATTTTTCCGTTGAAATCAATACTCTTCTCCCGGATTGGATCTGCCCCCATTGGCTGTGCCATGGTTGTTCTGTCACTGTTTCTTCCCTTTTTCCCCACGCTTGACCATGCAGTTGCCCAGGAAGAGACAAAAGAGGCTGTAGCCGAGCCTGCTGCACCAACCAGAGAAGAAAAGTATCTCCTTACCCTCAGGACCATGATCGAGGATATGCAGAATCTGCGAAAACAGATTGCAGTAAAGGAACAGTCCCTTTTGCAGGCTCACCTCCAGATCAATAAGAACAGCCTTACCAGGGAGATTAATGAAATAACGGGCCGTCTCCATGCCCTGGAGCGGGATTTTGGGCAGATTGCCACGGGTATTGATCTTTCGATGTTCGATGAAAAACCCCAAACCGCCTTTAAATGGCAGGATGAGGTCCTCGAACTTTTGCAGCCGATCATCCTTGAAGGCAAAAAAATGACGGCAAAGCCACGCCAGATTGAGAAACTTCGCAACGAAATTGCCTTTTATGAGGCCAGGCGCCCCATCCTTCAGAATGCAGTTGAAAATATAGATCACCTCATGGCCCGGGCCAAGGATCAAACGCTTAAAAAAGAGTTTATGGAGCTTAAAAGTATCTGGTCAGAACGCCAGAAGCAAACCCTCAACCAACTGGCCACGGCAAGGCTGAAGCTGGAGGAGCTTACCCAGGACAAAAAATCGATCCTTGACTCGTTGAGCGAGCTGTTTAAGCTTTTTTTTAAAAGTCGAGGTAAAAATCTGCTGTTAGCCGTTGGTGCTTCTGTGGCAGTTTTTTTGCTGCTCCGCCTCATGCACAGGGTCATCTATCGCATCAGCCCCATCCACAGAAACCGTCCGGTTTATATCCGTATTTTTGATGTGCTTTATCATCTTGGCACGGGGCTTGGGACCATTGCCGCCTTTCTCATGGTGCTTTACGCCTGCGGCGACTGGGTCCTCATCACCCTGGTTTCCCTGTTTCTTCTGGGTTTTGTATGGACGGCCAAGAAAAATATCGTCCAATTCTGGAAGGAGATCAAACTTTTACTCAACCTTGGGAACGTTAGGGAAAATGAGCGGCTCATCTACCACGGGGTGCCCTGGAAGGTGGTTACCCTGAGCCTCTACAGTGAGCTTGAAAACCCTGCCTTGAAAAACAGGATCAGACTCCCCCTGAAGGAGTTCATGGGTCTTAACTCATACCCCTGCAGTGAGGATGAACCCTGGTTCCCCTGCCGGGAAAAGGAGTGGGTGATCCTGGCGGACGGCACCCGGGGAGAGGTGGTAAGTCAGACCCACGAGATGGTAAAACTGGCCCTGCGGGGAGGTGCCTTTAAAACCTATTCAACCCAGAATTTTCTGGGTCTTGCCCCCCTGAATCTTTCCCATGACTTTCGATTGAAGGTGGCCTTTGGCATTGATTACAAACATCAGGCAGACTGCACCCGAAAAATTCCGGAGCAGCTGGGGGAATCAGTCACGGAAAAGCTTCTGGAAAATGGTTTTGGCGGCGATCTCATTTCCCTGAGGGTGGATTTTAAAACAGCCGCAGCATCGTCTCTGGATTTTGAATTTATCGTAGATTTCAAGGGGAGTTCTGCCCCACTCTACGGCAGATTAGGCAGGGAAATTCAACGCTTTTGTGTGGATGCCTGCAACGAATTCGGCTGGGAAATACCCTTTACCCAGGTTACCCTGCACCAGGCATAAAATGAGAACTACCTTGATTGATTTGCCTGGGGGTTGACCTTTGCCTGAATAAATCCCATAATTATAAATAATAAACGGTCTGCCCTGAAAAAAGAGGGCTTGATTTTTCATCAATTCAATAAATTTCATATATGGGTCTTTTCCCTTGTCCAGGGATAGAAGCTTGCTCTTAAAGGGCTCTGAATGGCTGATCGTCAGTTGATGTTACGTTCCCCATACAACTTTTTAATCAGTTTTCTAATTGAGGAGATTTAAGATGAATGGAAAAAAAATCAGGAAAAACAACGGTCGGAAAAAAAGCGGCCGGAAAAAAGTTGTATTTACCTACCACGCTCCTGAGGCCGGTGAAGTTCAGATCCTCGGGGATTTCAACCGGTGGAACGGTAAAAAACATTTCATGAAAAAAGGAGGCCGCGGGGTCTGGACCAAGGCCATGATGCTTATGCCCGGAACCTATGAGTACAAGTACAAGGTTGACGGCATCTGGCAGGAGGACCCAACAAATCTTTCCAACCGGATGAACCCCTTTGGAACCTATAACAACATTTTGAAGGTGGAATAGGTCAGAGCGCCGCCTTTATCAGTTCTGCCCGTTCCTTTATCTCCTGCATGTCACCGGGTTTTATCGTCCAGCTGGTGATGGGCAGGGGCGGTCCATCAGCCTTTCTTGGAACCAGGTGAAGGTGATAGTGCATAACCTCCTGGTGGGCGGCCCGGCCGTTCAGCTGCATGCAGGCAATGCCGTCAATTTTGAGGGCCTTTTTTATTGCCCCGGCTATTATTTTGGAGGTGTGCTGCACGGCCATCAGATCCTGTTCGTCAATATCCCAGATGTTTTCGGCGTGTTTTTTGGGAATTACAAGCGTGTGGCCCGGTGAGATGGGGTTGATGTCTTCAAAGGCGAGTATTTTTTCATCCTCGTACACCTTGACGCTTGGAATTTCGCCCCTGACAATCTTACAGAAAATACATTCATCCATTTGTTCCTCCCAATGGTTGGTTGTTCTTAATGACGACCGGATTCACCCTGACACCATGCAGCCAAGTTTAGTGTACGGTTGTCGGCCCAAGTGGATAGAGTGTTTTTGTAGCCAACAGCCTATCATTAACGGGGTGAAAAGGATTATGACACAAGGCATGTTTTCATTCAAGTAAGATCAACGGAAACAACAACCTCCTTGACATCTGAACCAAAAAAGTTTCTATTAAGTCGGTTTAAGATAAGTTTTTGCAAGTCAACTTAAAAATTAATGAAAGGAAATGGATCATGCTAAAGAGAAACTTGATTTTGTTTGTGGCTGTTGTCAGCTTGATAGCGGGTGGCTTTACCACCGCCTTTGCAGGTAAGAAGATCGTCAACGGTATTGATGCAAACTTTCCGCCCTTTGCCTATATCGACAAAACGGGGAAGCCTGCGGGTTTTGATGTCGAGGCAATGGAGTGGATCGCAAAGGATCTGGGATATGAGATCGAGCACATGCCCATTGACTGGGACGGGATCATCACGAGCCTCTTGACGAAAAAGATCGATATCATAGCTTCGGGCATGAGCATTACGCCGGATCGATTGAAAAAGATTGATTTTACCATTCCCTACTGGACGATAAACATTGTCATGGTGGTTAAAGAGGATTCAAACATTACCATGGCCGAACTTATGAAGGGCAACAACAGAATCGGTGCTCAGCAGGGTACGCCTGAGGCCAAATGGCTCAAGGCCGAGGCAGAGCCAAGGGGTTGGAACTATAAGATTGGTTACTACAACTCTTCGCCCCTTGCCGTGGAAGATATCCTGAACGGCAGGATAGTAGGTGCCGCCATGAACGATGCCCCTGCCTATGATGCAGTTTCCAAAAAGGGTGTCAAGATTCTGGGCAACTTTGGTATGGAGCCCGAAGATTTTGGTTATGCCGTCAGAAAGGACGATACCGAACTTCTTGAAAAGGTCAATGCAAGTCTTGAAAAATTGATGGCTACACCCTATTGGGACGAGCTTGTCTTAAAATATAACCTGAAGAATTAAATGAAAAAGGCGGGGTACCGGATGCCGGAGGTTGCCCCGCCCTTTTTGTGTCTGGTCTAATCCATGCTTGAAAGTCTTACTGTCATAAAAGATGCCCTGCCCTTTTTGATCCAGGGATCACTTACCACCGTTGTCATCGTTGTGGGGGCCATGTTCCTGGGGCTTGCCCTGGGACTTGCCATGGCCTGCGGCATGGTCTATGGGCGTAAATGGGTTCGAGTGGTCGTTGGGCTTTATGTCTGGTTCTTCCAGGGAGTGCCTGTCCTGGTTCTTCTGTTCCTCTTTTACTTTGGCCTGTTCAATTTCATGGGCCTCACTTTGACGGCCGTTGCCGCCGTCACCATTGTCCTTGGCATGACAACAGCGGCTTACCAGGCAAACATCTTCAGGGGGGCGATTCTCTCGATTCCCAGCGGTCAGTTCAAGGCTGCCAGCGCCCTTGGCATGGGCAATGTTCAGGCCATTTTATACATTGTGCTGCCCCAGGTGCTGCGCATCTCCATTCCAGCCTGGTCCAACGAATTTTCCATCATCCTCAAGGATTCGGCTCTGGCCTTTGTGATCGGCGCACCTGAAATCATGGCAAGGACCCAGTTTGTCGCTTCAAGAACATATCAGCACCTTCCCCTGTATATTACGGCGGGTATTCTTTACTTCATCCTGACCTGGTCCGGCGTCAAGGGTTTGAGGGCGCTGGAAACCAAGGTCCGTATACCGGGCTTTTCCCTTCATGGAAATTAACAATGACTCCTTCTGAACCCATCCTTAAAGTTGAAAACATCACTAAATCCTTTGGGGAGACCATCATTCTCAAGGGGGTTGATCTTGCAATCTCCAAGGGAGCCATCAAAATTCTCATAGGTCCTTCCGGAGGGGGTAAAAGTACCCTTTTACAATGCCTGAACTGCCTTGTCACCCCGGATACAGGAACCATCCATTTTAACGGTAAGGTGGTTGATATCCATAAAAAAAAGGAACTTTACGCATTTCGCCAGAAGATGGGCATGATCTTCCAGGACTTTAATCTCTTTGACCACCTTCCTGCGCTTGAAAACATTGTAATTGCCCTTCGCAAGGTAAAGGGAATGAAGAAGTCAGCCGCCGTAAAACGGGCCATGTTGGAGCTTGACCAGGTTGGCCTGGCAGATAAGGCCCACCTCTATCCCGCCGAACTTTCAGGTGGCCAGAAGCAGCGGGTGGCCATTGCAAGGGCCCTTGCCATGGATCCCAGGGTGCTGCTCCTGGACGAACCCACATCTGCCCTTGACCCCGAGCTTGTGGGGGAGGTGGTCGCTGTGATCCGTGCCCTTGCCCAAAAGGGGATGACAATGATCCTGGCCACCCACCAGATCAGCCTCATCCGCAACCTTGCCGATGAAATTCTCTTTATGAAGGACGGCGTTATCGTGGAGCAGGGAACCCCGGACGAGCTTCTTGGAGCGGAGTGTATGAGCTTCAGCCAGGGGTTTTGCGACCGGCTCAACGAACTTACCGGAGAGGATGTGTGATCATGGGGGATACGGCGTTTCTCCAGGAGCTTCTCACAGCACTTAACCGGGGTCTTGGAATGAGTATCCTGCTCATTATCCCCTCGGCCCTGGGGGGTATTATCATCGGGATTACCGCAGGGTCTGTAAGGGCCTTTGGCTCAAGGAGCATGGTGAGGATAGGCGACGGGTATGCGGCCCTTTTCCGGGGAACTCCCCTGGTGGTTCAGCTTTTCGTTCTCTACTTCGGTCTTCCCAATATCGGCATTTACCTCTCTCCCTACTGGGCCGCAGTTACCGGCTTTATGCTTTGTAGCGGTGCCTACCAGTCAGAATATGTGAGGGGAGCCCTTGTCTCCATCCGGCGAAACCAGTATCTTGCCGCCGAGGCCCTTGGGTTTACAAGGATCCAGACGCTTATCTGGGTGATCATTCCCCAGGCCATGCGCCGGGCCCTTCCCGGGTGCGGCAATGAGATCGTCTATCTAATCAAATACTCATCTCTGGCTTACGTGGTAACCTTCATGGAGCTGACCGGGGAGGGTAAGACCATTGCAACCGAGTATTTCCGCTTTACCGAGGTGTTTCTTGTTATCGGATGCTACTACCTGATGCTTGTATCCGTGGCAAAGATCATCCTAAGAAAACTGGAACAGCGGCTGCATGTGCCGGGTTTCGGGTAAACAGTAGTCAGTAGATAGTAGATAGTAGGCAGTAGATAGTAGGTAGTAGGCAGTAGATAGTAGTAGGTGGCCTACTCACATAGCATTACATGTACTGGGTTTTGGATACGAACATCTTCTGGTGGCGGATACAACGAAGTTTGAAACTCGATAAAATAAGCCGAGACCAGTGTAGGGGCGATCCCTTGCGGTCGCCCTTTGCGGCTATTCTTTGATGCGCTGCCTGCCCGAATAAACGTAGAGCCCCTCTTCACGAACCGACGCCAGGGTCATGTTAAGCTGATTTGCAAGGTCAAGGGCAAGGGCCGTTGGCCGGGACATGCTGATAACGATTTCAATGCCGGCCCTGGCAGATTTCTGGACCATCTCATAGCTCGCCCTTGACGAGAGAACGGCAATGGCCGCCTGGGACAGCCTCCGCCCAAGGAAGAGTCGTCCAATGGCCTTGTCAAGGGCGTTGTGCCTGCCTGCATCCTCGGCCGTGGAGATCTGCTCAAGGCGGCTGTTCAAAACAGCCACGGCATGGGAGGAGAAGCATCTTTTCCTCAGCCTTTGAATACTCTTCAGCTGGAGCACTGCCTCCATGGCATCGCCAAAGGATACGGTTATTGTTGATCCCGCAGGGGTAAGTAATTCGCCAAGGTCTTCAATGATTTCCCTTCCGCAGATGCCGCAGCTTGTCTGACTCATCCGGCTCTTGCCTCCAAGAATGGAGCCCACCTCTTCGTAGCGTTTCCGGGAGAGCATGACGGCCGCAACATTGGAATACTCACCATCACAAAGGGCGATGTCCAGGATATCATCCGGACGGTCAACAATGCCTTCGGAAAGGCAGAATCCTGCGGCATGGGCACGTTCAGCCCCCGGAGTCCTCATGACCGTGGCATAGGTCTTACCCTGGATGTTGATGGCCAGGGGTTCTTCCTGTATCAGCTCAAGATCAATGGGTTTTATCCTGCCTTGACGGTAATGCCAGGCAGGTGTGGATGTCAGCATTCGATGAAAGTCCTCTTTTTTCTCCATTTTACATCCCGTACTCCCTGCCATAGGTATCGGTGATCCCATCGAGCACCTTCTGAAGTCCGGGCGGAACAAAGCTGCCGCCGTAGGTTCCAAAGTAGCCGTTGCTGTCCGGAAGCTTGTAATCTTTGATGGTATCGGTCATCTTTTGATTCCTCGTTGCATAAAGGGTTAACTGTGTTTCTATATGTAGAATCAATTACACGATGAAAGATTAAAAATCAACCTTTTTGCCAGCAGATCAAATAATAGAGTACCGCTCAAAAGCATAAAGGGCTTACAAATTTCTTTGTAAGCCCTTTATTGAAGATACTGGTCGGGGCGAGAGGATTCGAACCTCCGACATCCTGCTCCCAAAGCAGGCGCGCTACCAGGCTGCGCTACGCCCCGTCAAAACAATCAGGACTTATATCAATTTAAATGGGGGAAATCAAGTAAAACATTTTTATCAGAAATTCTCATTGCATCTAAGCTCCCGGGTATGTTCAAATCCGTCATGAGGCGTTGAATGGCAATTTCCTTGGCCTTTGCCTCCACCTCAACGGTGATATCCAGTGACAGCCAGGTGGGGGGGAAGTCGTTTATGTCGATAAAATCATGGTGTTTTTTGATGTTTGAACCGTTCCACCCATCTTTGGGCGAAGATATATGGAAAAGTGGCTCTCTATTCCAGGTGCCCAGGCTCAATTCCGTTGCTTTTTCGACTGAAAGATCATCCAGAAGACACCTGTGATGATGCACATCATAGACCAGGGGGATATTCATATCACGGCACACGGTTAAAAGGTCCCGGGGTGTATAGCTCCGGTCATCATTTTCAAGGGTCAGCCTTTTAAGGACCTGGTCTGGAAGGGTCCCTAGGGTTTTTACAAGTCTCTTTATTGCCGCTGGTTTATCGCCGTAAACCCCTCCTGCGTGGATGTTGATAACGTCACTGTTCACCCATTGGGCGACCTGGGTCTGGTATGTAAGGTCTGCGATGGAACGTTCGACCACACCTGGATCTGGAGAAGAAAGGACGATGAATTGATCCGGGTGAAATGTGGTTCTGATATCATTTTTAAGGCTGTACTCCCCGCAGGCTTTGAATGCCTGGATGATATTTTCTGAACCGGGCAGATCCTCAATGTCATATCCCACATCTGGGTGTGTTTTTAACGGCAGGATTTGGCTGTTGATCCTGAAGCCACCTATTTGGTTCAGGTGACAGAACTCAAGCGCCTTTAAAAGGCTTCTACCATTGACCAGGCAAAGTTCAGCCAGGCGTTCCCTCTGTTCCTGGTTTGAAAATTTTGAAAGGTACTTAGCGGTTGTCTGTCGAAATTTTATGGGCTGTTCTTTAAATAAGCAGCACAGGCCGAATCTGATCATCCTAATTCCTCGAATCTATTCCCTTGAGTTTAAAAAAAACTGAATCTGCTCGTACTCTTCCGGGTAATCCATGTCCATGAGAATGTATCGGTCTTGGGTTTCCACATCCATGGCCAGGTCTTCCACACCTCCAAGGGCTCCCCTCAATCCCTGATCTCCCGGCCAGCCAAGAATTTTATCCCTGATGGCCATGGAGATCAGGGGGGGATGTCCTCTCTTCCCTTGAAATCCGGGGTAGAGAACGGCAGGTTTCTTTGCCCGCCAGGCATCGAGCAAAAGAGAGATGGTAGCGGGAGTAACCAGGGGAATGTCCACGGGCATGACAAAAAAGGCGTTGCAGGTGTCGTCAAGGGAATCAAGACCTGTTGTTACCGACGAGAACATGCCCTGGGCATAATCAGGATTGAAGACGGTTTCAACCCCCATGGCCCCTGCGATCCTTTCGATATCTTCGGCCCTGTGTCCGGTGACAACGCGGATCTCCTGGATTTCCGGTCTCTGGAACAGGCATATCTGTCTTTCCAGGACATTCTGTTTCGTTGTTTCCCCAAACCCGAGGGGCAGGAGGGGTTTGAACCTGCCCATGCGGGATGAAAAACCAGCGGCCAGAATCAGTGCTGAGATGTTCACAGGGCGTTAAACCTCACCTGGATAAGTTCGGCAACAATGCTCACGGCGATCTCCTCGGGGGTCTGGGCATTGATGGCAAGCCCGATGGGCGAATGGACCAGGTCCAGCCTCTCCTGGGGGATACCCTGGCCCAGCAGGTAGTCGTAAATGACTTTTTTCTTGGAACGGCTACCGATCATGCCTATGTAATTGGCCCGGGTTTCAAGGGCCTGTTCAAGGATGGTTCGATCGTAGAGATGTCCCCTGGTCATGATGACTATATAGCTGCCCTCGTCCACGGCAAACCCGTCAAAGCAGCGATGGAAATTGTCCAGCACATGGACCCGGGCCATGGGAAAGCGTTGTGGGTTGGCAAATTCATCCCGGTCGTCCATCACAATGGTTTTAAAGCCAATGCGGCTTGCAAGTCGGGCCGTTTCAATGGCAAGGTGGCCTGCACCCAGGATGTAAAGGACACCGTTGAACCTGGCTGGTTCAACAAAAAAAGTCCCGCCTTGAAGATGGACAAGGCCAGGAGAGCGCATGACATCAGCATGATCCGCAAGCTGTGCTATTGTCTCGTCGGTTAGTCTGACCGGGGTTGCCGCCCATTGGTGGTTGTCTGCGTCTATTAGGAAACGCTCGATGGAATAGATACCCTCATCTTTTTTATTTAGCCTGCTCGCAGTGAAACCATTTTTATTCCTGGCAATCATCTCCAGATGTTTTGTGAAAAAATCGAGATTTTCGGCCGTTGCAGGCAGATATTCCAGCAGCAGGGTGATGTTTCCCCCGCAGACCATGTCCATGTCCTGGTAGGCCCTGGAGTCCAATGTAAAATCCTGAATCAGGACACCTGCCCCATTCTTGAAAAAATCTTTGCAGATCTCCTGGACCCTTGCCTCTACCCAGCCGCCGCCAATGGTTCCGCTGATATGACCGTCTCCATGGATAATCATTTTTGTTCCGGCAGACCTTGGCGCAGAGCCTTCTTTGCTCAGTATGGTGGCCATGACAACGGCCCGGTCCTGCTTTAAACTTTCGTGTACCGCTTTAATATTATCCGACATTTTTATCCTGTTTTTATCCTTCGTTTTTGAAGCTGTGAAAAAATTTTCCTGGAGCTGGGGGAGATCCTGTCGATCTTTAAATCGCCCTGATCCACGAGTCGTCTGATGGCGGGGATCCCATAAATTGCCCGGTGGATTTTACAACAGATTTTGTCGGCCGGAAGGCCGGTTTGATCCTGGGAGGACCAGAACTCGATGTTCAATAGCCAGGGTTCTTTCTGGCCGGGTATCTTCTGGAACTCTGCCTGTTCATTCCCTGGCTTTCCTGAACGAATCAGGGTGACCTGAAAATCCAATATTTCATCCAGGCTGAAAAGAGCCTCGTCCATGTTGTCCAGTCGAATTTCCTGCAGGTTTAACGTGACCACGCTTCTGCCCCTGGTCCTGTCCAGGCGCCTGAGGTTCGATCCGCAGGGGCATGGCCCCTGGAGGAAAGAGGCCCTGTCGCCGGTTCGGTATCGAATCAGAGGCATACCCGTTCTTGTGAGGGTGGTTATGGTGATTTCTCCCTCCTTGCCCGGTGGCAGGGGTTTACCGGTTTTATCCACGATTTCGAAAAAAAGATCCGCCTCCCTTAAATGGCATCCCTGGCTGGCCCGGCACTCGACCCCGCCGCCAAGACCTGTTTCGGTCATTCCGTAATGGATGAACACAGAGCACCCCCAGATTTCTTTGATGGCCCTTATGATGGAGAGGGGGACATGGTCTCCAGTCAAAAGTACGCTTTTCACTCTGCCCGGGGAAGTGGTCCGGTCCCGGGTCTTGGCCCTGGAGGTTCGGGCAAGGCAGAGTACCTGAACCGGCAGGCCGATGATACAGTCAACCCCGACATGATCCATAGCTTCAAGCGCCTTTTCTGGATTATCCACAAAGCCATGGATCAGCGTCTCACACCCTGTTTGATCCAGTCCCGCCTTTACCCTTTCCCCCACTGACCCGAAATTGGGACCGGGCATCAGAACCATCACCTTTTCACCCGGTTTTACCATGGTTTGCATGCCGTGGCTGAAAAAATTCTGTGTAAGTTCCAGATCCTTGGCCGTGAAGAAGATGCGCTTGGGAGAGCTCGTGGTGCCCGAAGTTTGAAGGGTGGTGACCCTTGAGATCTCGCCCTGGGAGACACAGAGCATCTGCAACCCGTTACGTTCCAGATCCTTTGGAAAGATAAACGGCAAGGTTTGTATATCTCGAATGGATCTTAGATGGTCCAAATTCACATCACTTAAATGTTCCCGATAAAACGGGCTGTTTCCCATGGCTGTTTCCAGGGTTTTCTTCACCATGCAGAGCTGGTATTGCTCCAGATCCGCAATGGTGACCTTTTTTATCTCTGGCCGGGATTTTTGCTGATTGACCACCCCGGGAGTATATATGCCCGGGTCTGCTATCCTGGAGGCAACCCAACTGTCCAGGGGGGTTATTTCAATTTTCATTATCTGCCATCTACTCCCTACTATCCACTGCCCTTTCGATAGAGGCTTCGGCCATTGACATCGGTCAGGTTATACATGCAAAAGGGAATCAGCCGTCCGTCCGGTGAAAATACGTGGATGCAGCAATCCTGCACCCTTTCCAGATCAAGGTTCCAGGCATCCTGGAACACCATGCACGAGATTGAAAACATGTGGGTTTTTAATCGGTTTAGAAACATGCCGAGATCCATCGGCTCATCCATTGGTTGTCCCATGGAGAGGTCAGAGGCTTGATCCAGTGCATAATTCTGGCTGGAACCCATCGGGGGGTGGGGCAATATCGAAAGGCCCGGGGGTTTTTTAACGCTGTCGTTAGAGTCTGGGTTCTGCCTGTTTTCAAGGGTTGCCTCTATCTGATATCTCTGCTCCTTCACCGAAGGAGAGGCCCATTGTCTGGCAATGAAATCGATGGTGCTGATTGCACCCTGGCGGCCGTTTTCAACCTTTGTGGCTGGTTTATGGCGGGTCAGGGGTTTGAGCTGTCCATCGGGCATGATCACAAAATTGCCGTGGAATGAGCACAGGGCATTCTCTCAGCCGGGGGGGCGAAAATGGGCACCGTCGATTCCTGTCTGGGCTTGAATGTGCTGAATCACATGGGGCAGGGTGATTCTCGGTTTTTCCTCCCGGGGATTCGGGAATCGCCCGAAATAGCTGATGGGCTGAAAATGTACCCCCCGGACCTGGGGAG
Organism: Desulfobacterium sp.; assembly: GCA_034006945.1. GTDB lineage: Bacteria > Desulfobacterota > Desulfobacteria > Desulfobacterales > Desulfobacteraceae > Desulforapulum. The sequence continues at coordinate 57,214 of JAVERV010000011.1, forward strand.
AGCGCCGGATGCCAAACCTAATGATCTCGCCCACCTGGGAGTCGTTTACCCCCGGCACCAGGGTGGGAACCAGCACAACTCCGATATTCTCTGCCTGACAGATGTCAATGGCCCGTTCCTTTACACTCTGGAGCTTTTTTCCCCTCAGCTCCAGATGGACCCTGTCATCCACCCCGTCAAACTGGAGGAATACGCTGGAAAGCCCGGCCTGTTTGAGTCGTGGCAGGAGTGCTTCGTCGTATGCGAGGAGAAGTCCGTTGGTGTTTAGCTGAATAAAGCCGAAGCCCATCTCCTTGCCCATGCGGACTATCTCGGGAAGATCGTCCCTTACCGTTGGTTCGCCGCCCGAGATCTGGATGTTGCACTGGCCGCCGGTGATTTCTTTTATCCGTTTGTACCAACCCTTGATCTCTTCAAGACTCGGGTCTTTCATATGAGTTTGAGGATCATTTTGAGAGTCGCCGGAAAATAGATCTGCAGGATTCTCCTTGCTGTCGGCAAAGCAGACCGGGCAGTTGAGGTTGCAGCGATGGGTGATCTCAATCAGGGCCGTGCAGGTTTTTTGCCTATGCTGGGGGCAGATGCCGCAGTCAAAGGGGCAGCCCTTTTCTGTCTGTGTGGCATGTAGTTTCGGCCCTGCCTTGGTTTTGTTCCTGACCCAATTACTCATGGAGGGCTCACCCTGCCAGATGAGGGTTTGCATGGGGCCGTGTTCCGGGCACTCTTTGACGAGGTAGACAGAGTCCCCCTTCTGCACCCTTGTGGCGGAAATTTTTTTCAGGCAATGGGGGCAGAGGCTTTGGGTCAGGTGGTCATGGGGTAGGTGGTTTTGGGGTAAATGACAGGAAGTTAACCCATGATCATGGTCTTTTTCCTGGGACATACCTAGGACTCCTCCCTTGGAACGCCAGGGTCTATACCGTTTTCCACCAGAAGCTCCATAACCTTATCATAGGTGTCGCTGATGATACTGCCGCAACGCTGGACCATTTCCATGGAGTTTGCCCTGTCCTCGGTGATCTGGTGACAGAGGCTTCCCCCATGGGGTTTTGTCCGATCATCAAACCATTCGTTCAATTGGGCCAGTATGGGTTGAAAGGATTCAAGCTCCTGTTCTTCATCTCCGCCCTTTCCCGCGTAAAGAGCCAGGATGCAGGCCCCTGCCGTCATGGCTCCGCAGGTGCCGGAACAGATGCCGGCGCCCTTGGCAAGCCCTGCCATGGCCCTAACCAGGGGCGGATTTTCCCGGCCCTGCTCTTCAAGGGCCATGATCATCATCATCTGGCTGCAGGGGTATTTTTTTGCCTGTAATGAAATCAGGCGCATCATGGTGTCACTCATACTCTTCCCCGTGTCTTTCCCGTTGTTTGTTCTTTTTTCCTGAATGATGATGTTACATAGCACAGGTGCGCCTCCGGGTTCAAGCACCCGTTCAAATTCCACGAGGCGCCCCTGCCGGCCATTAGCGAAAGTACACATTCACAGAACAGAGGCTTTAATAGAACAATGCAGATGGGGCTAAAGACAAGCTGTTTCGATCAATGTTAAAATTGTTTTTGAACAGTATTCCCCTACATCGGCAAGCCCATCTACCGGTAGAAATAACCGTGCATTATTTGAGTATAAGCAAGTTACTGAAGGGGGAAAATCCTCATCAGCTTCATAAAAGATATAGCACAGCGCAATTTTTGGCAGAGGATAAACAATAAAGGAAAAATCCCCACCTGTCCCATCAGGAGCTTTCTCTCCCTTAAGTGTTTCGATAATTATTTTGACCGACTCTTTTATTTTTGCCTCTACCCATCCGCCGCCAATGATTTCCCTGATGTGGTCGTCTCCATGATTATGCTTTACACACATGTCCTGGCGGACACAACGAACGATAAAACACAATAGCTGTTAGCATTTAGCTAAAAACTAATAGCTGTTTTTTATCTCCAGTTTCAAGTTTTTTGCTGATGACAAACATCCAGTAAACCCGTCAATGAGTTGTCGTGGTATCAAGCTCTGCCTCCTGCAACTCTCCATGCCCCATCCATTGATGGATGTCTTCGATCATCAGATAGAGGCACGGCACGAGAATCAGTGTGATCACAGTGGCGAAAAGGATACCAAAACCCAGGGACAGGGCCATGGGAATCATGAAACGGGCCTGGCGGGAGGTTTCAAAAATCATCGGTGCCAGACCTCCGAAGGTGGTCAGGGTGGTCAGAATAATGGGCCGGAAACGGCGCTGACCGGAAATGCGGATTGCCTCTAGAGGATTCACTCCTTCACTCCGTTGCTGGTTGGCGTAATCAATGAGTATCAACGAGCCGTTGACCACCACCCCGGACAGGGCCACGATCCCCATCATGCTCATCACGCTTAGGTTGTATCCCATGATAAGATGGCCGATTACCGCCCCGACAATGCCGAAGGGAATGGCGATCATGACGATCAGGGGCTGGCTGTAGCTGCGGAAGGGAATCGCCAGCAGAAAGTAAATGGCCAGTATCGCAAGGACAAATCCGCCGATCAGGTTCTGCATGCTCTCTTTCATGTCAGCCTGGCGCCCCTCATAGCCATAGGCCAGCCCTGGGTATTTACGGGTAAGTTCAGGCAGGATGGTGCTGTTGAGGGCGGTCTGCACAAGGCCGGTTTCACCAATGGGCTCTACGTTGGCACTTACAGTCACCGTACGTCGGGCGTCCCTCCGGTTGATGCTGGTATAGGCCCGGTTCCTTTTAACATTGGCGATCTCGGTCAGCGGCACAAATATTCCGGTGGGGGTATGGATCATTAAATGTTCCACATGGTATTCGCTGGTACGTTCGTTTTCAGGCAGACGCACGCGGACCGTCACCTCGTTGCGGCCCCGCTGCTGCTTGAGTGCCTGGGCCCCGGAGAATGCGTTACGAACCTGACGGGCTACCTCGGCGGATGTCAGGCCCAGGCTCTGTCCTTCGGGCTTGATGGAAAAGTCAATCTGCTGTTTTCCCGGTGTGTGGCCATCGTCAATATCCGTGACATTGGAAAATTCGGCCAGAGCTTCGGCAAGAGCGGCGCCTGCCTGGTCAAGTACATCTATATCTGAATGGGTGAGCTCAACGGTCAAAGCTGCCCCAGAGCCGGGTCCGCCCCTGTCAGACTCAAAGCGTAAAGATTCAAGGCCGACGAGGGTCCCAAGTTTTTCCCTCCACAGCCGGGTCACTTCGCCGGTGTTCAGGGGACGCACCCCGATTTCGGTTAGATAGGCTCTCATTTCCACCTGATTTTCATCGATCTTGGCAAAGATCCCCTTGAGCAGCTGCTCTTCACCGTTTTCAGCCGCCACAGCTCTCATGGCATCGGACAGCTTCTCCTCCACAGCCCTGATCTTGTCCATGGGACTGCCAACGGGAAGAACTGCAGTCACCAGGGCAGAGTCCGATTCAACCCTGGGCATCATGATAAAGCCGATGCGTCCGCTTAAGGCATAACAGATCACCACCATCAGTATGGTAATACCAAGGGCCACGGTCAGTGTCCGCCAGCGGATGCACATATCCAGAAAGGGGCCGTAGACTCCGTTGATGAAACGGGTCATCTGCCGGGAGAAACTTTGCTGCAAACGGTGCAGGCCATGGGCTGGCCGGCCGGTCGACCGGGTCTTGAGGTGTGCCAGGTGGCCCGGCAGGATCAGCAGGGCTTCAACCAGAGAGATGAGAAAAACCGTGATTACCACCAGGGGAACTACCTTCCAGATCTTTCCTGTGGTTCCGGGAATAAACAAAAGAGGTAAAAAAGCTACCACGTTTGTCAATATGGAAAAAGTGATGGGTACGGCCACATCCCGGGCGCCAAGGATTGCGGCTTTAATAAAACCCATGCCCTGCTCCTGATACTCGTAGATATTTTCACCTGCAACAATAGCGCTGTCCACCACGATGCCCAGGGCCACGGTAAAGGCAAACATGGACATCATATTTATGGATACACCCATGGCCGGCAGAAAAAGCAGGCTGCCGATAAAGGCCGTGGGAATATTCATGGTGACCCAGAAGGCCAGCCTTAATTCCAGAAACAATCCAAGGACAACAATAACCAGAACCAACCCCATGATGGCGTTTTTCCTCAACAGTTCCAGACGCTGTTGGTAGACTTCAGACGCATCCCGGCCGATACTCCACTGGATGCCTTCGGGCAGATCCCGTTCGATTTCGGCCATGGCTATTTTTGCGGCGCTGGCTATCTCAATGGGAGTTTGATCCCCGACCCGATATACATCAATGCCTATGGCTCGACTTCCATCGTAGGTGGCAAACCTGTCCGTGTCTTCAAAGCCCTCCGAAACCGTTGCAATTTCTTCCAGATACACCACACTGCCGCCTGCTGTGGTCACCAGGGGAATCCTGGCGAACTCATCGGCCCAGTCCCGGCGGTCTTTTATTCGCAGCAGGATATCACCGCCGGCAGTATCCAGGGAACCGCCGGGAATGTCGATGGAGGCGCTGTAAATGGCCCGGGCGATCCCGGCCAGGGTCAGGCCATAGGCCCGCAACCGCTCCCGGGGCACTTCAACCATTATTTCATAGTCCCTTATCCCGGAAAGATCGACCTGGGTAATCCGGGGGTTTTGAAGCAGCCGGTCCCGCACCTGATCCGCCGTTTCCCGCAGGGCCATTTCCGACACATCACCGTAAAGGTTGAGGGCAAGTACCTCCCGGAGGTGGGTGACAAGGGAGACTTCTGGTTCATCGGCATCGTCGGGAAAGGTGGTAATCCGATCGATCTCCTGTCGAATCTCCTGGTATATTTTTTGACGATCAGCCCCTTCTTCCAGTTCGGCCCTGACCGTTCCCTTTCCTTCGGCTGCGGTTGCCGTCAGTTCTTTAACCCCGTCAAGACCCCGGATGGCCTCTTCCACGACCAGGATTATTCCCTGTTCAACCTCCTCGGGACTTGCTCCGGTATAGCTGACACTGACCGTCACCAGGTCCAGGTCAAACTCCGGAAAAACCTCCTGTTTGATACGGGTGGCCGTGAACAACCCCCCCAGGATCAGGAAAATCATGAGCAGGTTGGGGGTAACCCGGTTATGGACCATCCAGGCTATGGGGCCGCGAGGCTGTGAAATGATCTGTTCCCGGCTCATGATTGATCTCCCTGACCGCCAGCCTGACCTGTTGTCGTCTGGCCTGGGTTGTTATCCAGGGTTTTGATGGCCATTCCTTCAACGGGTGCAGCCAGGTCGGTTATGATAAGCTGCTCCCCTGATTCTATCCCTCCGGTGATCAGCAGCCGATCAGCCCCCCGGAAGGCAATATCAACCGGGCGGACTGCAAGTTTTCCTTCAGGTGTCATCACCCAGACGCTGCTGCCATTGCGGATGAACTCACGTTCAACAGCCATGGCAGAATCCAAGGCATTACCCTCTATTTCCACCCGCACATAGGAACCCATCAGCATCCGGGGCTTGCTCCGGTTGTCCTGGGTAAGGCTCAAAGGATCCTCCACCTGGATCAGCAGCCTTGCCATGCGGCCTTCGGACTCCAGGTCCGATTTCAGGCGAATCACCCTGCCCTGGCGATGGACCCCGCCGCCCCAGGCAGCCGTGTCGTAAATCCGTACAAGGGCTCCCTTATCCCCGCTGGTTCTCGGTATCTTTATCCAGCTCAACTGGCTCACCTGTACCGAAACTTCCACCCAGAAGATATCGGTGCCCACCAGGGTAGCAAGCGCAGATGACTGGCTGGCCTGGGTGCCAAGGTTTACCTTTCGTGAGAGTACCACTGCGTTGAAGGGTGCCGTAAGTTCAGTGCGCGCAAGATCAACCTTGGCCTTGTCTAACTTGGCCCGGGCCGCCTCAAGGGCTGCCTGGAGATTTCCCAGCTGGGGCCGGCGCAGCATTAGAGCCTTTTCCTGGTCGGTGACCATTTCCCCCAACAGGCTGTATTCCTTTTGGGCGATGAGCTGATTACCCTGTTCAAGGTGCAGGTCTGATTCGGCTTTAGCCACATCTGCAGCACATTCCCTAACCGTCAGTCGGTAGTCTGTCGGGTCGATCTTAAGCAGTGTTTCACCTTTTTGTAAATAGCCGCCCGGCACCAGGTTGGGACTTAATTCAATGATTCTGCCGCTGACCTGGGGGATTATTTCCACATTACTGGCGGCGGTAACAGTTCCCATGCCGGAAATAACCGTCTGCTGGGATGTGTAATCAACGGTCCTGACCTCCACCAGGGTTGCATTGCGTTTCTGGGGCTGGGTTTTTGCCTGGGGAGCAGTCTTCATAAGCCAGACGGAAATAAAACCGCCTGCCAGGATTACTGCCAGGGGGAGAAGCCCGCCAAAAACAACATACTTCCAGATCCGCCGATGACGGTTTTCCCCCTTTGAAAAGGGGGAGTCAGGTTTGCTGGAAATTGATTTCTCTTGCTTTGACAACATCTGTTTCACCTTTAGTTTTTTACCTTGTTGTTTTGCTCTGTAATTCCTGGCTCTTTGGAGTTATCCTGTTCTGTCGGCGGCTTCTGTGTCCAGCCTGTGCCAAGGGCAAGACATAGATCAATGCGGTACTGCACCAGGTTCTGCCTGGCGGTCAGCAGGCTGCGCTGCAGTTTCTGGAGGGATAGCAGTGCATCAAGAACCCGCAGGTAATCCACAGATCCCTGAAGGTATCTTTCCCTCAGTCGTTCAATGACCTGCCCGGCCAGGGTCAGCTGTCTGTCGATGCTTACAATGAAGCTGCGCTGGCGCTGTTCCTGAACAAGGGCGTTTTCCACCTCCCCCAGGGCCTCAAGAATGGTCTGGCCGTATGCGTGCAATGCTTCGGCTGCAGCGGCACGGGTCCGGTCTACTTCGGCCCTGCGCAGCCCGCCGTCAACCAGGGGGGCCGTCAGGTTGGCGGCCAGGGTTGCCAGCCAGTTGTTGAACAGTTCGCCTGTACTCACACCTGTGGTATTTAAGCCGGAGGTAAGGCTCAGCCGGGGGAAACGATCGGCAATGGCCCCTGCAAGGTTGCTGTCGGCCGCTTTCACACGGAACAGGGAGCTGAGGATGTCCGGACGATTTTGTATCAATTCGGCCGGTAAACCCAACTGTGGCAGGGAGGGCAGGTCTATCAACTCGGCAACCCGGGGCGCAATATTCTGCAGGGGGGGATATCCGAGCAGGATTGCCAGTTGGTGTTCTAAAACCCCGACCCGGGCCAGGGTCAGGTCTCGTTCTCCCTGGTTGGACTCTATCAGCTGCTGCTGCTGAAGCATATCTGCAATGCCGACCTTGCCGGTACGCACCTGCAGGGTTACAAGTTCAAGAATCTTTTTATTGGTGTCAATCTGCCCGTTCAGTATATCCAGTTGACCATACTGCTCAACCAGTTGATACCAGGTGCCGGCGACCTGGGCCGAGAGGGTCAGGGCTGCGGCTTTCAGGTCCTGGACGCTTGCCTGTGCTTCAAATGCGGCAGCATCCCGGCTGGATTGGATGCGTCCCCAAATATCCACCTCGTAACTTGCGGCAAACCCCAGGGAGTAGCTGTGGCTTTCCGTGCTTTTCCCGTCTTCAAAAAAGAGATCCCGCTGGTGTTTGACCCCGGCATCCAGGGCTGGAAATAGATCTGCCCCGGCTTTTTCTGCCAGGGCTTTTGCCTGGTTGAGTCGATACCATGCGGTTTTCAAACTGAAGTTGTTCTCCAGGGCATGATCCATGAGCCCGCTGAGTACCGGATCTTCAAACGACAACCACCATTGATCCGGCAGGGGTGAATGGCCGGATTCGGAAAACTGAACCGGAACGGACAGCGGCGTCTTGATATCGTGAGTTTTCGCTGTGCAGCCTGAAATCAGGACCGCCAGCATCATTAACACCATGAACACCAGGGCCCGGGGGAGCAGGCATCCTGTTTGCTGGGGGACGCCCCTAAGCGGGATCTCGTTTTGGATGGTCATCTTTTTTCCCTTTGTTTTGATAACACAGAACTGTGATCCGGTTTTCAGGTGTCCTGCCACAGGATTTTGACACCAGTCCCTTGCCCTGCCTGACTTTCAATGATCAGTTTCCAGCCAAAGCGTTTGCACAGCCGGGAAACTATGTTCAGCCCCAGGCCAAAGCCTTGACTCGTCGCCCCTTTTACATGTAATGAAATGCTCAAAGGGTTTGTCGATTTTTTTGTCCCCACGGGTAACTTCATAGGTTCCAAGATTCATACGAAGGTCATCAACCGCTAACACTTTGTTGGTGCTCACCCGCCTTTTGGCCAGCGCCTTTATGCGGGCTTCCAGCTCTTTTAAGGCAAAGGGCTTGACCAGGTAATCGTCGGCCCCTGATTCAAAGCCGAGCAGTTTATCGTCCAGGGTATCCCTGGCCGTGACCATGATCACCGGAACATGCTTGTCCGCCTCACGGCGAAGTTTCCGGCACAGGGCTATGCCGTCCATACCCGGCAGCATGAGGTCCAGCACAATAACGTCATAATCCCGGGTCAGTGCCAGGTGCAGACCGCCAATTCCGTCCATTGCAAAATCGAGAATATAGCCTTTTGATTCCAGAAATTCGGTCATGTTTTCCACGATGGCCGGATTATCCTCAATTATGAGCAATCTGATGTTTGGTGTCATGGGTCCTTTGGATATGAAATATTTTTTTGTTAACATGGGTAAAAATTAGATGGGGGCGTGTGAACTATCCGTGAAAAAAATGTGAAAAAAATGTGAAATCTATATCATTCTCCCAGTCTGGGTGTTGAGATTTTGACCTCTCTGCCAAGCTTGAACAAGGCGGAAAACCGCATCACCAACGTGTCTTCCTCATCAAAAACCATGGCGCTCCCCTGGACCAGCCGGTCATCCAATAATTTCACCTCTGCCCTGGCGGAAAGCACCCCCTTTGTTACCGGTCCGAGAAATTTTGCATTTAATGAAATAGTCCCGAACCGGCTGTCCGGGGGAAGTATACTTTTGATGGCCATGGCCACGGATGTATCCGCCAGAGTAACAATAGCACCGCCATGGATCACTCCCTTTCCCTGGGCCAGGTGATACACAAAAGGCATGGTCAGATAAGATTGCCCGTTCCTGGCCTCTAAAATCTCTATTCCCAGGAGTTTTTCAAACGGTGCACAGCTGATCCACCGCTCCAGTATGACCTGGTGCGGCCCGGTAAGCAATTCTTCAGTTTTCATGTTTTTTGTCCTTTAAATTTGGTCTTTCATATGTCTGGGGCAACAGATTATGCGTTGTACAGCTCGGATCTTCGGCTTCATCAGCTATACTATCCCAAGTTATTGTCTGAGTCAAAATATCAATTTTCATCGAAAAACAACCCTCAAAAATCTGCGGTATAATATCTTGATCCAAACAGACTATCACTGGAAACGAAGAAACATGGCAGCACTTTCTGTTCTTTATCATTGCAAAACCAAGAGGATAGCCGTAGTATCTTCCTTGTGTTGCAAACAAAAATATTTGAGATATATCCTGATGAGTTCGCAAAATCCATACGCGAAGGTCTTTTAACAGATGCAAAGGCGGTTGAGGCTAACTTTGCAGATAGTCTTAAAGGATAAAAAGGAGAGAAAAAATGAGAATCAAGATTTTCAGTATGTTTTTTCTGTTTTTGTTTATAAGTTTTCCAATCTTTGCAGATGGAATCACTCAGAATATTTTTATATGAAACTCGCTTCGAAGCGCCATAGGTAGCGGAGTTTCAATATTCGTTGTGGCCGGATGCCATCTCTCGCTCCGGCCGTGCCGGTTTATAGGAAACTCTCACCGAAGCGTTGTTATTGGAGGAATTTCCATGTTCGTTGTGGCTGGATGCCTCCCTCGCTCCGGCCGTGCCGGTTATACAGAATCAATTAGCTATAATGTTGACGGACAGAGGCTCCTGGGGTTTCTGGCATATGATAAGTCGAAAACTTCCAAAAGGCCAGGAATACTGGTTGTGCATGAATGGCAGGGGATTAACGATTATGCAAAAAAACGGGCTGTAGACCTTGCTGAAGAGGGTTATGTAGCATTTGCGCTGGATATGTATGGCGATGGAAAAGAAATTCCATAATTTTACAAATCCCGCCGGTAAGACATATTTTCAAGATGAGGCAAATATGGCCTGGGCATCCATGCTTGTTTTTTTTGATTCAATATTCAGATAAATTGGATAGAATTCCTTTATCTTTTTTTTGCAATGATTCTGAAATATCCAGGACGACTTGCCCGGATGGTTTCACAGGTACGAAGGGAGGATGAACACTCCCCACCGAACACACCTGCCCAGAACTTGGCCAACGAACCGTGGTCAAAAACCGCCTGGCCCGCAAGCTGGGTCAGCAAATGGGACAGATCCTCCCATGCAAGATCTCCAAACCCCGCACCCTGTACCAATTCCTGCATCTCCCGTTTGTCCAGAGCCTGCCTGAACCCGCAGGCCAGGGGGATATCTTTCAGCTGATCGGAGTATCTTTTTTCCCGGACATGGATGTCACAGAGTAGAAGAGCCCCTCCTGGTTCAATCACCCGTTCGAACTCCACGAGGGCGGCCCCCATGTCGGGGGTCAACGAAAGTACGCACTCACAGAACAGGGCCTTGAAACTGTTGGGCCTGAAAGGCAGGGTCTGGGCCCTGGCCTGGATCGCTGGTTTGCCGGGATTCAGCTTCAGCAGATCAAGGTCAGAATCGATGCCCCAGGCAAGTAACGAAAACTCCCTGGCGAGCATCTTTACTGCGGCCCCATATCCGCACCCCACGTCAAGAACCCGCTGGCCGGGCTCAAGCCCGCACTTCACGGCCGATTCCCGGGTCAGCCCAAGGCCGCCAGGTCTCAACACCGGCCCGGTAAGGCGCTGGAGGATGGGGGTTTTGTAGAGAGGCTGGGCTGTTACAGGTCTTGCCACCGGGTTACTTGTCCTCCAGCAGTTTTTCCACCTCTAACATCTTGCCCACTGCTATCTCTTCCGGCACAAGGACCATGCCGCAGGAGGGACAGCGGGGAAGCTCAACGGTGAAACTGCCGTTCATGTAATCAATCCTGACCCTGTCGAGCTTGAGCAGGCAGTCACAGGGGAGGCATTTCCACTCTTTGTTCTCTTCTATTCCAAGATTGGTGATCATATCAACTATTCTCTCCCGTTCCTTTCCTTTCAATAACCTGCATGCGGTGGCAGTAGCTGTTGTGGATATGGTATCCAGTGTCAGCCGGGGAATATTCAACCCAGAAGGTTACAAGGGAAGGCCTGTGGGCCACTAGGAAACGGCCATTTTTGACGCTCTGCATTTTACGGCCTCTGCTCTCACCATGGCTGATTGCCGCTCTTATGTCCCGGTGGAGAATGCGTCTTTTTTCAAGCTTTGCATTTACCTCAGGTGATATGTGGAGAACGGTCTCGTGGGTTTTGGGTTCGCTCCTGTGCCAGAGATGTTCAAGAAGGTTCCTCTTCAGTTCTTCCCTGTTCTCCCGGCTTTGGGATAATCCTGTTTTCGGGCGGCCTGCCGGGTCTGGAATGAAATGGTCCGGTGCTGAAGCTGCTGGTGTTAATGTTTTTGGGGGAAAGATGAAATCCAGGAGATGGACCGTTCGTTTTCCGGCTCCCCTTATCTGTTCCCTGCACATGGCACAGTATACAAGATAATCAAGTTCGCTCTCCCCTACCCTCTGGGCGAGCTGTTTCTTTGCCATATCCGGATTGGCATTTTCCATGAGGCCGCCAAACCCGCAGCATTCGGTTTTTTTCCCACTTAGCTCAAGTTCTTTTACGGGGATGGAGAGTTTTGCAGCAATGCTTCTTGCTGCGGCCTGAATCTGAGGCTGGTTTCTTGTGGTGCAGGGGTCGTGGATTGCAACCGGCCTTCGGGAGTCAGACCTGCCTTTACCTGGCATATCAGTTTGATCAAATTGCCCAACCTTGTCCATGACTTCCCAAAGGGAGAGAACCTCTATCTGGGGAAGATAAAGTTTGAACATTTCCATGCACGAGGAGCAGGCAAGAATCATAATGGGCCGGCCCATATCCTGCCAGTTTCTTTCAATAAGCGAGACTGCTTCCCCTGTTTTGGGCTCATTTCCGGCCCAATGGGCCGGTGCTGCACAGCACTGGAGCATCAGGCCGGTGTCGTGGGATTGATTGGCCAGCAGAAATTGATAGGTCTGAATGACCTGGTCGGGATTTGACCCGGCAAGCTGGCAACCGGGAAAAAAGGCAAAATCGCTCTTCGCCCTGTCCGGAGCGTGTTCCCAGAGTATGAAGCTGTCCGAGTTGCTGAAGGCCATGTCGTCCAGGGCAAAGGCATGGGCCGACGGGGGCATTTTTTTATTCTCCACCATATCCCTTCTGGCATCCAGGCACAGATCCGCCATGGGGAAATTTTCCGGACAGATCTCTGTGCACAAACCGCAGAGGCTGCAGGAGTTGATCATGAGGTTTGCCGCATGATCCCCAAGAACTATGGTGGCGTTGTTGTAGATCTCCCTTGCATATCGTTTGGGATAGCCTTTGAAATGGACGAGATAGGGACATATCTTTACGCACTCCAGGCACTGGCACTGGATACATCGTTCGGCTTCGGCCCTGGCCTCGTCCTTTGTGTAGCCCTTGCCAGGATCTCCCGGTTCAATAGGGGGAAGCGGTGAAATATCTTCAAGGTTGGTATAGAGCCTTGTGGGGTATGCTCCTTCATTCTCCCGTCCCTCGGTAAGGCTGACCTTTTGTGTGAATCTCTCCATGGAAAGGGCTGCGGCTCTTCCCTGGAATGCCTGGGTCATGGGCGGTACATTGGTTGAAATGTTGCCGGATTGCAGGTTTTGCCCGGGGGCGTTAAAACCGCCTGCAAACAATCCCTTCCGTTTAAGGGCAAAGGTTCGTTCTGCCGGTAATTCTTCCTCTACCAGGGGTGCTGTTTCCGGGGTGTCGAGGCCCAGGTACACTGCCGAGAATTCATTCAGGAGATCTGCAAGAGCATCTCCATCGATTGTTTTTTTTTCGACCTTGAGGCCAAGGGTGTAGAGTGTGGCAAGCTCCTGATCCATAACCTTGTCTGGAAGGAGAGTGTCGGGTAAATCCCAGAGGGTTCCCCCGAGCCTGGCGCAAGCCGTGAAAAGGGTCACTTCATACCCTTTTTTCAAGAGTTCCAGGGCGGCCACAAGTGAACTGAGGTTCTCTCCCACAACTGCCATGGTAAATTTTTTTTTGGGCATGGGAATGGTGCGGATTCTCGGCCTTGGCTGATTTACGCAAAATCTTTCAAGGGCACCGATGGAGATGGGGCCCCCCAGCTTCTCCCTCAGACAGCTCTTTTCACAGGGATGATCACAGATTCTGGCAAGAATGCCGGGAAAGGGGAGGCTTCGTGTGAGGGTCTTCCAGGCGTCGGAAAATTTTTCTTTTTTGATCTGATCCACAAAGGTTCGTGCATCCACGTGTAAGGGGCAGGCAGACTGGCAGGCAGGGGCCTCCTCCTGAATGCATTGTTTTTCCACCTGGTGCAGTTTTTTCTGATCCATGGTTCCTTTTACCTGTTTATAGGGGCGGCCACGGTCGGTCGCCCCTACAACATTATCCTGTAAAAATTATTTCATTGCAGCCAGCACTTTTTCAGGCCGGGCAGGAAGATCTCTGACCCTGGCACCGCAGGCGTTGTATATGGCATTGATGATTGCCGCATGGGGGGAAGTCAGGGGAAGTTCTCCAACACCTGCTGCTCCAAACGGTCCACGCTCTCGGGGTGATTCAATATACATGATCTCAAGGTTGTCCGGGATCTGTTTTATATAGGGAAATCCAGCCCCTGCAAGGGTTGAATGGCGTTTGATGTCCTCGTAATCCTCGTAAAGGGCAAGACCTATACCCTGGGCAAGACCGCCATATATCTGACCGTCAACCGTGAGTTTGTTGTTGATCATGCCAACATCTGCGGCAATGGTCATGGCCTCCACCGTGGTTTTACCCGTGGCCTTTTCAACTGCGACCTCGGCCAGGAAAACTCCATACATGTAGCCGGCCAGGGGATCTCCCTGGGCGTTTTCATCCCCGTTGGCGCAGGGAGCGGACCACTTGCCGTAAAACTTGGTGTCAATGTTGTCGGCCTTCATACCCTCATAGTCACGAAAGGTTCCGTCATCCTTCTGTGCTGCGGCAACAAGGGCCTGACAACCGTTGAGGATGGCCTGTCCGACTACCATCTGGGAGCGACTGCCCCCGGCAGGACCGGCATTGCGGCAAACGCTCGTATCGTTGAGCACAAGGCGGATCTGATCAGGGGTGATTTTCATGGGCCTTAACGCCTCGTGGGCAGTTCCAAGAACCCCGCTGTCTGCGCCCTGGCCATGGTCGTGCCAGGTTGCAAAAATGGTGACGGTGTTGTCGGGATTAAGCTCCACATCGATTTCAGCCGTGTCTGGACCGTCAAGGCCGCATCCATAAATACCAACGGAAACCCCTACCCCGCGTTTGATCTCATCGGTGGAGTTGGCAAGGGCCTTTCCCTTGGCAGCCTTGTATTTCGGACGGATAAGGTCGATTAACCCTGGCAGACTATAGGAATCCGGAGCACACCCTGTGGGGGTTGTGGCCCCCTCACGATAGACGTTTATATAGCGGAATTCCAGGGGATCCATGCCGATCTTTTCGGCAAGTTCGTCCATGAGAACCTCTGAGGGAAACTCGATTTCAGGAGAGCCATAACCCCTGAAGGCTGCACCCCAGCAGTGGTTTGTACACACTGTACGGCCTTCCCCCCGGATGTTGGGAATGTCGTAACCTGCTGCAATAAACTGGGCCCCCCTCAAAGTAAGAAGATCCCCAAATTCCGAGTAGGGTCCGTGGTCAACGGTCCAGTCTGCCTCCAGGGCCTGGATCTTACCCTGTTTGTCGGTTGCCATACGAACGTTGGTAAAGAAGGGAGAGCGCTTGCCCGTATAGTTCTGCTGCTGTTTGTAGGAATACTCCAGGTGTACGGGTTTTCCCGTGGCCATGGCGGCAACGCCGAGAAGGGCCTCCATTGTGGGGCTGAACTTGTAGCCAAAGGTTCCGCCAGCGGGGTTCTGGACCATGACCATGTTTTCAGGATCCATTCCAAGACCCGGGGCGATCATGTACATGTGCAGGTGGAGGCCGATGGATTTGGAGTGAATGACAAGCTTTCCCTCTTCGTTGGTATAGGCAAAGCCCACATCCGGCTCAATGGGAAGATGGGGCTGACGACTCACATAGTAGTCGCCCTCCATGACATGATCTGCCCTGTCAAAAATTGCGGCAGTATCCTCACCCTTTGCCAGCTTCTGGGTATAGTAAACGTTGGGGGTTCCGGGATGAATCTCAATGGCGTCATCGGCCATGGCAGCAGGTGCGCTCATGTATTCTGGAAGCTGTTCAAGCTCAACCTTTACCCTGGCTGCGGCAGCCAGGGCATTCTTCTTGGTGTCTGCGCATACGATGGCGATGGCATCCCCATACTGAAACACCTTTTCATCACACAGGATCGGACGATCCCACCCGTCTCCCTTGTTGCTGGGGAAGGTGATAAGACCGGTAATGCGGTTTTTGCCCTTTACATCCCTGTGGGTCAGCACCTTTGCCACACCGGGCATTTTCTCGGCTTCGGCCGTGTCAATGGAGATA
>JAVERV010000012.1:0-72090 GCA_034006945.1 Desulfobacterium sp.
TTTGACGCCGGGTTTAATATTGGACAAATCATCCGACTCTGCTGCGTTCGTCTGCCCTGGCCAGGTTTCGGCCACCGGCATGGCAGGTTGTCTGTATTCGGGTATCATGGAACAGCCGAAGGTCAGAAAGATGAGGCTGATTGCTGAGGATATGGTTATGGTTTTTATTTTAGTTTTCAATGTTCACCTCACTTTCGGCCTTATCTATCCCGTTTCCTCGTTCACCCCATCGTTCAATTAGAATGAAGAACAGGGGCACAAAGAGAATAGCCAGGAATGTGGCGGCAGTCATTCCGCCGATGACGCCGATGCCGATGGCGTTCTGGCTTGCGGACCCTGCACCTTTGGATATGGCAAGGGGGGTAACCCCCATTATGAATGCAAAAGAGGTCATGAGAATTGGCCTCAACCGCAGTTCCGCAGCCCTCACGGCGGCGGTTACAAGGTCTTCTCCCTTTTCGTAAATATCCTTTGCAAATTCAACAATCAAAATGGCGTTCTTGGAAGCAAGCCCTATGGTGGTGAGCACTGCAATCTGAAAATATACGTCGTTGGAGAGTCCTGCCCATTTAGTGGCGATCACCGAACCGACAATGCCCAAAGGCACCACCAGCATAACCGACAGGGGAATTGACCAGCTCTCGTAGAGTGCTGCAAGGCAGAGGAACACAAAGAGCAGAGAGATCGCATAGAGGGCCGAAGTCTGGGAGCCTGCGGATCTTTCCTCATAGGAGAGCCCTGTCCATTCAAGGCCGATACCCTTGGGCAGCTGGGCTGCTATTTCCTCCATGATGGCCATGGCCTCCCCCGAGCTGACCCCCGGGGCCGGGGCTCCCAGGATTTCCATGGAAGAGGTGCCGTTGTAGCGTGCAAGCTGGGGAGGTCCATAGGACCATTCTCCTGAGATAAACGAGGAAAATGGGACCATCTCACCCTGATTGTTGCGAGTGTACCAGCGGTTGACATCCCCGGGGAGCATTCTGTATTGAGCATCCCCCTGCATGTAGACCTTCTTGACCCGTTCGTTGTCCATGAAATCATTGATATAGGTGGAACCCCAGGCTGTCTGCAGGATGGAGGTGATGCTCGAGGTTGCCACCCCCAGGGCTTCGGCCTTTTCATAGTCTATGGAAAGCTTATACTGGGGAACGTCATCAAGGCCGTTGGGCCGGACCCCCACAAGTTTTGGGTTCTGGGCTGCCATGGAGAGCATCTGGTTTCGGGCCCCCATAAGGGCCTGATGGCCAAGGCCTGCCTGGTCCACAAGTTGAAGGTTAAACCCTGATGCATTACCAAGTTCAACGATGGCCGGTGGAATAAAGGCAAATACCGATGCATCCTTTATGGTGTAAAGTTTCTCCATGGACCTTCTGGCAATGGCGTCCGCATGTTGATCCGGCCGGGTCCGCAGCTTCCAGTCCTTGAGTTGGATAAAGCCCATGCCGACGTTCTGTCCCTGGCCTGCGAAGCTTATTCCGGCTACGGTAAACACGTCTTTAACATTTTCAGCCTCTTTGTTCAGGAAGTACTCTCTCACCTTGTCTACGCTCTCCATGGTTCGCTCCAGGGTGGCGCCGGGCGGGGTTGCGATCATCATCATCATTATGCCCTGGTCTTCATCGGGCAGAAAGCCCGTGGGCAGGGTTTGCAGGATGCCCACAAGGGCCCCGATAATGACCAGATATATGAGAAGGAATCTGAAGATCCTCGTGGCCGAGTATTTAACACTGTTTCGATATGCGGTTTTTCCCCGGTTAAAGGTGCGGTTGAACCAGCCGAAAAAACCACGTTTTTCCTCGTTTTGTCCCTTTTTAACAGGTTTGAGAAAGGTTGCGCACATGGCCGGGGTCAACACCAGTGCCACGATCACCGAAAGGACCATGGCAGTTACAATGGTCAGGGAAAACTGGCGGTAAATGGCTCCGGTGGATCCGCTGAAAAAGGCCATGGGGACGTACACGGCCGACAGGACCACACCGATGCCCACCAGGGCCCCTGTGATCTGTTCCATGGATTGAATGGTGGCCTCCCTGGGAGGAAGGCCGGTCTCCTCCATGACCCGCTCCACGTTTTCTACAACAACAATGGCGTCGTCCACCAGAAGGCCGATGGCCAGCACCATGGCGAACATGGTGAGCACGTTGATGGAAAATCCAAAGGCGGAGAGCACCCCAAAGGTTCCTAGGAGTACCACAGGCACGGCAATGGTGGGGATGATGGTGGCCCGGAAATTCTGTAGAAAGAGGTACATGACAAAGAAAACGAGCACGATGGCCTCGATGAGAGTCATGACCACCGATTGTATGGAGATCTTTATAAAGGGGGTGGTATCGTAGGGATAGACAACCTTCAACCCGTTTGGCATGAAGGCTGCAAGCTCGTTGACCCTGGACTTGATCCGGGTGGCTGTGTCAAGGGCGTTGGCACCGGTGGAGAGACTTATGGACATGGCCGCTGAAGGCTTTCCATTGTACCGGGATTCAACACCGTAGCCCGCAGCACCAAGTTCCACCCGGGCCACGTCCCTGAGCCGGACCTGGGAGCCATCTGAATTAACCTTTATCAGTATATTTTCAAACTCTTCCACCGTTTGAAGCTTGGCCTGAACCGATATGGTGGCGTTGAGCTGCTGGCCCTGGAGTGCGGGTGCGCCACCTAGCTGACCTGAGGTGACATCTACGTTCCTGGCCCGAATGGCCGCCTGGACATCCGAAGGCACAAGAGTGTAGGAGTGCAGCTTTTCCGGGTTGAGCCAGATCCTCATGGCGTGGGGACGGCCATATACCGTTAGATCTCCTACTCCGAGAACCCGGCTAAGGGGATCCACCAGGTTGGATTCGAGGTAGTCGCTGATGTAATTGGAGGTTATGCTCTCATCTTCAGAGTAGAGACCCACCAGCAGGAGATCACTTTTTGCAGCCTTGCTCACACTGATTCCCTGGGTCTGGACGGCCTGGGGTAACAGGCTTTCAACCGATGAGACCTTGTTCTGAACCTGAACCTGGGCAATGTCGGGATCTGCCTCCGGCTCAAAGGTCAGGGTGATGCTTAACCTGCCTGCGGAATCACTGGAGGAGGAGAAGTACCTCAGGTAGTCGATTCCCGTCAGGGCCTGCTCGATGACCTGGGTGACGCTGCTCTCCAGGGTCTTGGCCGAAGCCCCGGGATAGGCTGTGGATATCCTCACACTGGGTGGAGCGATGCTTGGGTATTGCTGAACGGGCAGGGTCACCACGGCAAAAATTCCTGCCAGCATTATTACTATGGCAATGACCCAGGCAAATATGGGCCGGTTTATAAAAAACTTAGACATTCTTTTTCCTGTTTTGTTAGCTGTTAGCTGTTCGCTTTTAGCTGTTAGCTAATAGCTAAGAGCTAAAAGCTAACAGCTTTCAGTGGGAGTTGCTTAGGAAGCGTTGGTTTCCACCGGGGTTACTTTAGCCTGGGGCCGGATCTTCTGGAGACCCTCCACCACAACCCGGTCACCGGCTGCAAGGCCTGATTCGGTCAACCACTGGTCTCCCACGACCTTTGACACGGTGATCTTCCGGGATTGAATCGTATCTGCTTCATCCACAATCCATACGGATACGCTGCCGTCTGGATTCCGGACCACGGATTTTTGGGGAACGGTGATGGCGTTGTTTTGCCTTGCCTGCTCCACCCTGGCCCGGACAAAGAGCCCGGGGAGAAGCTCATACTCGGGGTTGGGAAAGAGTATCCTCAGCTGGACCATGCCGGTTCCCCGGTCAACGGTTATATCGGAAAACAAGATTTCGCCCTTGCTGCCGTAGGTATCGGAATCATCCCCGATAAAAAGGGTGGCCTCTGGGGTATGGGTCTTATCCTTCATCTGCTTGCGCAGATCCATGAGCTCCTGGCTTGACTGGTTCACATCCACGTAGATCTGGTTGAGGTTTTGTACCACGGCCAGGGCCGTGGTTTGATTTGCCGTGACAAGGGCGCCTTCGGTGACCGAAGAACGGCCGATGCGGCCGGAAATAGGGGAAAAAACCTTTGTGTAATCCAGGTTGATTTTTGATGCGGCAAGATTTGCCTGGGCAACGGCCACACCGGCCTGGGCCTGGGCCAGGGACGCCACAGCATCGTCGTACTCCTGGCGACTGACGCCGCCCATTTTTACAAGCTCGGTATACCGTCCTACCTTGGGTTCAACCGCCCTGAGGTCTGCCTGGGCCTTTTTCAGGCTTGCGGCTGCACTGTCATAGGCCGCCTGGTAGGTGGCGGGATCAATCTGGTAAAGCTGCTCTCCCTTTTTGACAAGGCTTCCTTCTGTAAACAGCCGTTCAAGAATGATGCCCGTGACCTGGGGCCGGATCTCGGCCGTCTGAAAGGCCGAAGTCCGTCCGGGAAGATCCCGTGTGAACACGATATTCTCGGTCCTTGCAGTGTAGATGGTTACCTCAACCGGCGGAGGTGCGGCTGCTGTCTGCTTTTGTTCCTGATTCTGTTCCTGGGCCATGGGGTCGCCATTTATAAAATAAAAATAGCCTGTACCCAGAATGGCTGCAATAATGGCTGCGGATATAAGTTTTTTCATGGATCTATCTCCTATTGCTTGATTATCATCCTGTCCAAAAGGTAGGTGATATCCTGTTTTATTCTTTCTAAATTCGGTGTCTTCTCTTCCCTGTCCTCCAGGGACTGCATCGGGCCTATTACCGTACCGAAGATCATTTCAGCCATCACAAAGGGGTCAAGATCGACAAATTCTCCCTTTTGGATTCCATCTTTGCAGATCTTTATCAGGGGCTGGATTATAAGATCAAATTTTTCCCTTTCGGCCTCATATCCCGTCCTCTGGCTCTGGACGAATTTAAAATAAAGGGGATATGTTTTCTGGAAGCCGAATGTTGCATCGACAAAATCGTGCAGTTTATCCCGGGGTGACTTCTCAGACTCGAATATGGCCGAGTGCTTATTGTTTTTGGGATTTACAATGGTATGGTGGACATAGTTGATCAGCTCTCGTTTGTTTTTGAAGTAATTATAAAGGGTGCCTTTGGCCACCCCGCAGTTTGCCGCAATCTCATCCATGGTAACCGGCTGGTCCCGGTCGATAAGGTCTAAAACCGTTGTAACAATTTGCTGTCTGACCATATCGTCAAACAAATTTTTTTTTCTGCTGACCTTAGCCATGGTCAATCTCCTTGGGGTTAAACATTACAGATCATGCCAAAAATGTCGGAATGACCCGTAATCAAGTCTGGTTTATCAGGCTTATTTACTCCTGGGTGACCGGTGGGTCAAATAGTGACTCGGGGGTCAATGTATGTATCCATGGTTTTTTTGTCAAGTGTCTTTCCAAAGAAAAAGCAGCATTCCAGGCGAGTATCGCCAGACCACCGCAATTGCTGGACCTATCCAGTGGGGGGAACGTGCTCAAATGAGCCACAGCTCAGACTGTGGCGAGCCTTTGGAAACTGCAGGAAGATCAATGTTTTTGGTTTTGTTTGGAGGCTGTTTGTTTCCAAGTCCCTTATATGGCGGGATAGTTCAACAGATTCAGATCTTCAATGAACCTGTAATCTTTTTTGTTTCTGCACCCGATGATCAGTTCCATCTGTGTGACAGTGCTGATGGCTAAAGACGATGTATCTTCAATCTGCTGGAGGCAGTTTACAGCATCATCAATGCACCGGGCAGCATCGATCAGAATATCCGTATCAACAATGATCATATCAGCTTGCGCCCCATTCTGACTCCCTGGTGTTGCGAACCCATTCACTGCTGTTTTTCATCTCCTTACGGCCTTTATATTGGCATAAAAATGGCCTACACTTTTTTTGGAAAAATCCCTTCAAAACAGGGAGCGGTCTTATAAAGTGCAAACCACTTTTGAAGGAAGCCATAATTTTTACCAAGAATTTTAAAAAAGTTCGGGACACAGGCAAAATAATTTGATACAAGAAAAACATGAACGCTTCTTGTCAAAAACTACTGCCTTTACAACTTCTGGGAAGCGAGGCTCAATCTGTTGATATCCTGACTGCACCATCTCCGCAAATTCTCATTTATGAAAAAGAATACCTGGAATTAAAGTCTAATGTAGGGTATTGGCGGGCAATGCATGCCAAAGCCGTTTGCCGTGAAAACATACTCAAGGAAAAAATCAAGAATCTTGATGGTCAAATTCGTGATCTGCGGCATCGTCTGTTTGGGAAAAAAGGTGAAAAATCAAGCGCCGGTAAAGACAACGGAAGCCCCAAAACACCAAAAACCGATCCTCGTCCAAGAGGTCAACAACCCGGCAGTAAAGGGCATGGCCGCACCGAGCGTCCAGATCTTCCAGCCAAAAACGAAGATGCGAATTTCTTAGAAACACCAATATGCCCTAAATGCGGAAAGCCATACATTAACGATGAGGATGGAGCTAAAGAATCAATTCGATATGAAGTTAATGTCAAGGCTCATGTGATTGCACCGGGCCGTGGTGCCGATGTTCCAGTGGAATATTTCAAGAATATACAGCAGCAACAAAAAACAATTGTGATTTGTGATAGGTACAGCGCCTATAAATCCCTGGCAAGCCAGATGCCCTTCATTGTCCTGGCTTTTTGTTGGGCGCACGTACGAAGAGACTACCTGGATGCTGCCAGAAAACATCCAGCCTTGGAAGAGTGGGCACTTTACTGGATTGAAAAAATCGGAGAACTGTATCACATAAGCAACCTGCGTTGTAAAATGTTTAATCAACATCTTCCCTTTCAATGGCAAAACGCATCATTCAAAGAGCAGCATGAAAAACTCGTTGAAAAAATGGATGTAATCGTCCTGGAACGAGATGAGTTTATAACATCACACGATCCCGATGATCCCAATTTAGACCTGCTGACCAAAGTGAAACACAAAATTTTAATAAGCCTGAAGAACCATTGGGAGGGGCTGAGCGTATTTCTTAATCACCCTGAAGTGCCGATGGATAACAATCCAGGAGAAAAATCCATTCGCAATCCTGTGACAGCACGGAAAAATTTTTATGGGTCAGGCAGCAAATGGAGTTCCCAGCTGGCAGCAATAATGTTCTCAATTTTTCAAACCCTGGGTTTATGGGACATCAACAGCAACCATTGGCTAAGGGCTTACCTAACCGCCTGTGCTGAAAATCACGGCAAGGCGCTTGAAGATCTGTCTGATTTTCTTCCATGGGAAATAGACAAGGACCACAGACAAAACTTCTCCCGCCCACCTGATACATCATGATCCGTTATTGTGGACGGGAGTTCACCCCTGAAGAACTTAAACAGATTCAATCCCTGATAAAACAGAACCCAAGCTTCAACAGAACAAGGCTCTCCTATGAAGTGTGCCAGATACTTCAATGGTTAAAACCTGATGGAAAGCTAAAGGATATGTCATGTCGTGTTGCCATGCTGCGCATGGAAAAGGATGGATTGATACAGTTGCCTCCATCCACCCGGACTAAAAAGCCTGTGAGGAGAATTTCGTTCACACCTGCAACTGCCCCCCAGGATCCTTTGATATGCCCGGTCAATCAACTGCCTAATCTGCAGTTACACATGGTGACCAAAGCCAATTCTGCTCTGTGGAATGAATATATCCAGAGATATCATTACCTTGGCTACTCCCCATTGCCCGGAGCACAGCTAAGATATTTTATCACGGCAGGCAAACAGGTTGTAGCATTAACAGGCTTTGGAGCAGCCGCATGGCAAACAGCGCCAAGAGATCAATTCATTGGATGGAATAGTGATCAGAGAAAGGCAAATCTACACCTGATTGTCAACAATGCCAGGTTCCTTATTTTACCTTGGGTTCAGTCAAAGAATCTTGCCTCCAAAATTCTTTCCTTAATGATCCGTACTCTTCCTGATGATTGGGAAAAAAGATACAATATCCGTCCCGTACTCATGGAATCATTTGTACAAAAGGACCGATTTGCAGGGACATGTTATAAAGCAAGTAACTGGATTAAAGTTGGAACAACAAAGGGGCGTGGAAAACTTGGTCCTGCAGGAAAAATTAGTGTTCCATTTAAAGATATCTGGATGTACCCTTTAGATAAAAAATTTAGAAAACTGTTAAAAATTTGACTCATAAATTACTAACCCGAATATTTACCGCTTCGGTGGGAGTTTCCTATAAAAAACAATGGGTAATGACAGCGATAAGGAGATAACACCGGATCAGGATCGATTTTTTCATATCGACCGGAGGAGAACCATCTCCCTCAAGATCAAACGGAGTGAGTTTATCTGTACCCTGGAACCTGTGACCACTGTAGAGGCTGCCAAGGATTTTATCTCGGCCGTTGCAGGCGAGCACCGCCAGGCGACCCACAACTGCTGGGCCTATCGAGTGGGGGAAAGGGCTGAAATGAGCCACAGCTCAGACTGCGGTGAGCCTTCGGGCACGGCGGGAAGACCCATGCTCAACGCCCTTGAGTCAAACGGGCTGACCCAGGTGGCAGCGGTTGTGACCCGTTATTTCGGAGGGGTGAAACTTGGCATAAGGGGGTTGATCGAGGCCTATGCCGGGGCGGTCCAGGCTGCCGTCGATCTTGGACCTTTGATAAGGCTTGTCCGTTGTAAATCGTTTACAGTCAAAGTCCCCTACACCTTTAACGACACTCTTATCCACCTTTTAACCGCCCACAGGGTTAAAATTCTCAATTCCGACTATACCGACGTTGCCACCCATGTCCTTGAGGTGGAAGAATCAAGCTTGCCTGAGGTAGAGGATCTTCTCCTAGGATACGAGGCTGCCGGCAGGATTGTCCTGGACCAGGGTAACAACGAATGACCTCATAATAATAAGGAAAAACCATTCATGTTCAGACAGATGAGAAGGAAAGAGAAACAGCTCTCCCTTGAAGAGAGTCTTGAAATTTTAAACCTGGCGGACGAGGGAATACTGGCAACCACAGGCCCTGACGGCTATCCCTATGCCGTACCCCTGAATTTTGTCTACCATGGCGGGGGCATTGTTTTTCACTGTGCCAAATCAGGCCATAAACTGGATAATATCAATCACAACCCCAGGGTCAGTTTTTGCGTGGTTCATGAATCTGAAATCATACCTCTTAGTTTTAGCACAAGGTATAAAAGTGTAGTCGTATTTGGCAGAGCTGTGGAGCTTTTTGACCAAAAAATGGAGGAAGGCCTGCTGGCCCTTGTTAATAAGTTTTCAAAGGATCATGTTGAGGCAGGTAAAAAATATATTGATGATTCAAAACATCAGACAAGGGTTTTCACCGTTAAAATTGAACAAATCACGGGAAAGGCGGGGAAAAAATAATGGATGGGTCAGGTCGTGAAAACAGATCTTCCTACTCCGCTGTGTCATCCAATGCCTCCCTGACCTTAGCGGCCAGATCCTTTTGGGAAAAAGGCTTCTGGATGAAATTCACCCCTTTTTTCAGCACGCCGTGGTGGGCAATAACATTGGCCGTGTAGCCCGACATGAACAGGCGGTTGATGTTCGGGTAGACGGCTGAAATTTTTTCCGCGAGATCCCATCCGTTCATTTTGGGCATGACAACATCGGTCATGAGCATGTGGATCGGACCTGTATACTCTCCGGCCAGGCGGACTGCCTCGCCCGGGGTGTCTGCCGCCACAATGGTATAGCCCAGTCCTTCGAGCATCATTGTGGTCATTCTCAGAATCGAACGTTCATCTTCGACCAGCAGGATGGTTTCATGGCCCTGTCTGTTGTGCATGCCGGTACCTCTATTTTTCATCTGACCGGCTTTGCCTGTATGCCGGGGCAGATAGATTCGGAAGGTCGTCCCCTGGCCCGGTTCGCTGTACGCATTGATGAAGCCGTTGTTCTGCTTTACAATGCCATATACGGTGGCGAGCCCGAGCCCGGTCCCCTCTCCCTGCTTTTTGGTTGTGAAAAAAGGGTCAAAAATATTTGATATTGTTTCCTGGTCCATGCCGCAGCCATCGTCGCTCACTGCGAGTAAAACAAATTCGCCGGGGAGTGCCTCCCCATGGGTTGCGCAGTAGGCTTCATCAAAGGTGACGTTGCCCGTTTCGATGGTGATCCTGCCAACGTCAAAGATGGCGTCACGGGCGTTCACGCAGAGATTGGCCAGGATCTGGTCTATCTGGGAGAGATCCATATTGATCTGCCCCAAATGTTTGCCCGGTATCCAGGTCAGATTGATATCCTCTCCGATCAGTCGATGGAGCATATTGAGCATCCCCTGCACTACCTGATTCAGGTCAAGTACCTTGGGGGCAATCGGCTGCCTGCGGGCAAAGGCCAGCAATTGCCGGGTCAGGTCGGCGGAACGCTGGGCGGCGTTTCGGATTTGCTCCAAATCGTTGTGGAGCGGATGATCCGGGTCGATCTGGTCAAAGATCATATCTGTATAGCCTATTATCACTCCCAGCATATTGTTGAAGTCATGGGCTACGCCACCGGCAAGGCGACCCACGGATTCCATCTTCTGGGCCTGCCGGAGCTGGGCCTGGAGGTTCATTTTTTCTTTGTCCGTATTTTTGCGTCTGGTGATGTCAAGGACAACTCCCCTGAGCCCAACGGTCACATCGGCTTGATTGCGTATTGCCTCACAGCTGACCCACACCCATCTGTTACTTCCATCCTGCCTGACGGTTTCAAGTTCAAGTTCCGAGGGAATTCCTTTCTTCAAGGTTATAGACACTGCTTTGGAAAATCTGTCCCAACTTTCAGGGGTCAAAATTTTATGCTGTTCTTTGTAGGGAACCGGCCCAAGGGCCGGGTCAAAACCATACATTATATAAAGCTCATCAGACCAGAAAAGTTTATTGGTTTTGATATTCAAACGCCAGCTGCCCATGTGGGCGATGCGCTGGGATTCTTTCAGCTCTTTATCACGCTCCTTAAGTTCATTCATACTGACTTTAAGATTGTGCAGCAATGCTCGATATCTCTCCTCGCTCTCACCCAGTTTCTGTAGGGTTGTTTCCTGCTGGGAAAGTGTGCGGGCCAGGGTAATGTTGCTGTAATTCAAGGATGAAATCATCCCGGCAAGTTTGGCGGAAAATGCCATGGCCGAATCCACCGTTTCCCGGCTTAAGCGGGGAACGCGGTCAAGGGCTGCAAGGTACTCTGTTTCGTCAAATCCATATTCACGGGCCTGGCTGCGGAACAGGTCATAGTCGGGAGTCTCGTCGTCATAAAACAACTGTCCGATGAAAATGTTGCCCATATGACGGTCACCCACCACTAGGGGCGTTGCCATGTCCCACAGGTTGTTTTTGCAGCGGTAGGCCTTGAAGGTTCCGTCTTGTACGCCACTGGAAAGGATCGTGTCGCTTTCCAGGCAGTTTTTTCTTGTTTCGGGGTGGCATCGGTGAAACTTTGTGCAGATGTCCTGCCACTTGACAGCGACCAGGACATTTCCTGAAAGATCTATTACTGCGGTGGGAATATTTGTAAGTTTGTAAAATTCCTCCAACATGGATCGCAGTGCCTCTCGATCGATAATATCACCGAGGCTCAGCGAGCCGAGGTCACCCTTAGGTTCGAGGATGGCCTGAATTTTTTTCCTGGCGGATTCCTCGCTTTTTTTAAGGGCGGCCTTTTCCTGTTGAAGATTCCTGAAAAGTGTCGTATAGGGCCGGATAAACGAAGAACGAACCAGGGCCAAATAGATGTGAAAAAACGAGATAATCTTAAAGAAATGTCCGGCAACGTTCGATAATCCATAAACGCTGACATAAAAAGTAAAGGCCAATTCCCCGGCAATGGATAACGCCATGGCAGCTGTAATCAGGCGAAAAACCTTTGTCTCCAGCTGGTCTCTTTTCTTGAAAAGAATGACAATGGAGATGGCGAGTGTCAGACTGATGAGGTATTCGGCTGTTTTTTTGAATGTCGTCAACCCCGAACCTTCAATATAACAGTCGGGAAAAAGATGCCATGCGAATATAGAGGCCATCACCAGGGCTGTAACAGCGCCATAGGCGAGGAAAACAACCCCTGGGCGAATCCGCCGCCGGGAAATGAGTATCGTAAACAGCAGCAGGCTGATTGTTTCCAGGCTCCTTGCAGATATCCAGAGCTGTGTTGCGTAATTGGATGCCAGATAGTTGGGGAAAACCCCCATGCCCCTGTAGGAAAAGGTGTGGATAAGATCGATCATGCCCACGAAAAGATATGCGATTCCCAGAAACAGCATGGCATCATTTTGAACAATCCGTCTGCTGTTCCAGACCAGCAGAAACACGCTCCACGCAACGGCAATGGAGAAAAATTCGGCAATTCCGTGGAACAGCAGGAAGTTGTATTGGCTAACCACAAAAAGAGATAGCAGGACCACCAGGCCTAAGCCTGCCTGGTGGAGTTTATTGAATCCCTCTTTTGCAGTCACATGTGGTGTGTTCATGTATAGGTTCCCTTATTTGTCAATTCCTCAGGTCGTTATAATACATTTTCCCTATGCTATTTCAACCTTTTAATATCGCCTGAAAAGTGGATTTATCCCCTCGTTGCTTTTTTGTTGTTTAAATTTAGTTAGCATGCTAAGTAAATGGCAGTTATTAACTGATTCAAAAGTGCAAAGGAGTGCCCATGCTGGGTTTTGATCCCCTGGAAAGTCTTGGATTTCATTGTAATCTCACCTTTAAAGCCTTTGCCGCACTTCTTGAACAGCGCCTTTTGGGCAGCGGGGTAAGCCGGGTGCAGTTCATGGCCCTGGCCCATCTCATCGCATTGGGATCAATGCCCCAGAAGGAGCTGGCCCGATTGCTCTCCATAACGTCGGCATCCACGGTCCGGCTGGTGGACCGGCTGACACGGGACGGGTGGGCCGAGCGAATTGCGGCCCCGGAAGATGGACGGGTCAAGCTCATCGCACCGACCCCCAAGGCCCTGGAAACCTGGGCGAAAATCTCCGTCCATGCAAGGGAGATTACCGGCCTGGCCTCTAGGGGATTGACCGCCGGGGAGATTGACGGGGTAAAGGCGGTGCTGAAAAAGGTGCGTGAAAATCTGAATGGAAATCAACAAAACGAGTCAAGACCAGTGTAGGGGCTCCCCTTGCGGGTGCCCTCTGTGGAGATCCAATAAAGCTGTATGGTAAATATTTTAGTTGCCGTCCGTTAGATCGGAGGGAATTATCAACGAGTTTTCTGAAAGTATAGGGTATAAAATGAAAAAAATAATGATGGTGGTGATGGCGATACTGCTGGTTGCGGGGGGAGCATACCTGGTGCGGCAGAAGAAGCTTAACATAAGGGCAGCCAGCCAGCAGCCTGTTCGGGCTACTGTGGTGCGGACGGCGATGGCCACCAGGGGCGACCTTCTGGTCTTTCGCACGTTTCTTGCCCGGGTGGAACCCTGGCGTTCTGCAAAGGTGGGGGCTCAGATTGTATCCCGGGTAACCCATGTCCCGGTTGAGGTTGGGGACAGGGTCTCTGAAGGCGGGGTTCTGGCCCTCCTGGAAGATGAGGAACTCACGGCCCAGGTGCGGGGGGCTGAGGCCGGGGTCGCCCAGGCAAGGATGCAGGCCAGGGGTGCCGGGGCAACGGTCGCAGCCCTTGAACAGACCCTTGCCTTCCACAGGGAGGAGCTTGAACGGGATAGAAGCCTCGTTGGGGCCGGAGCCATTGCAAGGGTGGTTGCAGAGACCTCAAGTGACCAGGTGAACGAAATCAAGGGGCGTCTTGAGGCCATGGAGAAAACCCTGGATGCTGCAACCGAGCAGATAAAACTCCGGGAATACGAGCTTGCCCAGGCCCGGATCCGCCTGGCCTACGGAAGGATTGAGGCCCCCTTTGACGGGGTGGTTACAGGGCGTCTGGTAGATCCCGGCGACATGGCCGCCCCGGGCCAGCCCCTGGTGGTCCTGGAGGATCACACCCGCTTCAGGATCAGCTTTGATGTTCCCCAGGCGGAACTTGCCCGGATTACGCCTGAAATGGAGGTTATGGCCCTGTCCGGTTTGAATCTGAATTTCGCTGTATCCCGGATTTATCCCTCCATGAACCGGGATCGAACCCTGACCGTGGAGTGCGACGCCCCGGCAACACCGGGGCTGCGGGCCGGTAAGACCCTGGCGGTGAGGGTGGTTCTGGAGCGTTTCCCAGACCAGGTGCTGGTGCCAGAACAGAGCCTGATCCCCGATCCCAGAGGCGGTGATGCTGTTTTCATAGTTGAAGACGGGATGACGAAGGCCGTGCCCGTTACGATTACAGGCCGAAACCAAGGCCAGGTTGCAGTAAAGGGCCTGGAACCGGGAACCCAGGTGATTCAGAGCACCTATCTTGGCTGGAACCGCCTGGCTGCGGGCGAAACAGTGGAGGTCCTGCCGTGAATCTGCCCAGGTTTTCACTGAAGTATCCCCATCTGATTTTTGCCCTGGTGCTGGTGGTCGTATTCATGGGGTCTGTGGCCTATGTGGATGTTCCAACGGATCTCTTCCCTGAAACCGTGCCGCCCCAGGTGGCGGTGATTACCGTCCTTCCAGGGGCTTCTGCAAACGACATGGCCGACAAGGTTACCCGGACCATTGAAAAGGAGCTTGGGAGTCTGGCCGGGCTGAAGGGGATCACATCTGTCTCCCGGGACGGGGTTTCGGCTATTACAGGGGAGTTTTTGTTCACCAAACCCATGGGCGAGGCTGTCATTGATGTGAATAATGCCGTGGCAAGGGTAAGAGGCGTGCTGCCCCGGGAGATCCAGGAGCCTCTCCTGTACCGGATTACCGACGCCACCCGGCCGCTTATGACCCTGGCGCTTACCCCAAAGGCAAAAAGCCTCAAGGATCTCGCCGACATCCGGCTGCTTGCGGAAAATGACCTCAGGGATGATCTCATGGACATTGCCGGAGTAGGGGATGTCCAGGTGTTTGGCGGACACCAGAGGGAAATTGAGGTCCGGGTTGACCGGGACAGGCTTGCCGGTCACGGTATGACCCTTGTGGATGTGATGGCAGGGCTCGCAGGGCAGAATATTGCGGCACCTGGAGGGATAGTGTACGGCGTGGACCGGGAGTATCTCCTCAAGGTTTCAGGGGAGTTCAAAGATTTGCAGGCCTTTGAAACCATGCCCCTGGACAATGGTTCCGGCGGGCAGATTCTGCTTAAGGATATCGCCGAGGTCAAGGCAGGGGTATCGGATTTAACAAGCCGCTACCACGGCAATGGAAGGGAGGCCATAGCAGTTAACCTGCTGCGTCCGGAAAAGGGTAATACTGTAAAGACCCTTATCGGGATAAAAAAGACCCTTGTTCAGATCAGGGCCGATTACCCGGACATCCTCTTTGAGATCACCGAAGATCAGCAGCCCCTGATAGACCTCAACGTCCAGGGCATGCGGGCCTCCCTGCTGCAGGCGGTCATGCTCACCATCTTTTTGATCTTTGTCTTTCTTGCCGACCTGCGGGCGGCGGCCGTGGTCAGTGTGGCCATTCCCCTTTCGTTTCTTGCGGCCCTGATCGTTCTCTGGCTCAGCCCCTACACCTTGAACATGGTGACCCTGTCCGGTTTGATCGTGGCGGTTGGCATGGTGGTGGACGGGTCGGTTGTGGTCCTGGAAAACATCTATCGCCACCACAGCGACAGCGGATATAAAGACGCCGGGCGATCGGCCCTGGAGGGTGCGTCCCAGGTGGCCCTGCCCATCACTGCCGGAATGCTCACCACCGTTGCGGTTCTGGTGCCGGTGATTTTTACCACGGGTTATACCGGTCGGACAATGCGCCCCTTGAACATCACCATTGTTTCCACCCTTGTTGCCTCCCTCTTGGTCTCCTTGACCGTGATCCCTATCCTTGCGGCCCGGTTCTTTGCAAGGGATCAAGTTGGGGGAGCAACCGGGAGGGCAGGCCGGAAGCAGGGCAGGGTGTCAGGTTTGGTAAAGGTTCTGCTGAGCCCGGTTGCAAAGGGGGTTGAAGCCCTGACCGTGTTTTACGAAGGTCTTGTGGTCCTGGCTCTTAAGTACAGGATCTTAACGGCCGTTATCCTTTTGCTGTTTATGGTTTTCAGCTTCAGGGTGGTCAAACCGCTCCTGGGCGGTGAACAGATGCCGCCCATGGACACGGGTATCGTCATTGTCGAGTTCAACGCCCATACCTTTGAAAGACCCGACGCAGTCAACCGGATACTCTCAAGGATCGAGGCAGTTATTGTCGAAGAACCTTCGGTGGTGAGCGTTTCGTCGGTGCTCGGCTCTGAACCTGGTGTGATAAGTTTCGGAGGCGGCAAAGCCACGGCCCAGTCTGGGAAAATCACGGTTTATCTCACCCCCAGGACCCAGCGCAGCGAAACCATCTGGGACATCGAGGCAAGGTGGCGCAAGGCTATTTCCCAGATGCCCGGTATCCGAACCTTCAGGATCTCAGAGTACGGGGCAACCCCGGTTGCCACGACCAAAGCACCGTTTAACGCCATTCTCTCCGGTTCCGATCCCCGGGTGTTGAACCTTCTTGCCGATAAAGCCCTATTTCTTCTCCATGGGACGCCAGGGCTTGTGGATCTTGACCGATCCTGGTATCTGGATAAAACCGAGGAGATAATCACCGTGGATCCAGAGCTTGCGGCCTTTTACGGCACCTCCCCCCTTAAGGTGGCAGCCGAGCTGCGCATGGCGGTTCAGGGTGTTGCAGCAACCTCCATGCGGGTTGACGGATCCTCAGATGTCCCGGTGCGGGTGAGGCTGCAGGCAGACCAGGTGGACGATATTAACGGGCTTGGTGAGATCCTTGTCGGGACACCATCGGGCAGGGTGAGGCTCGCAAATATCGCCACCATCACAAACCTCAGAACCCAGCCCTTTATCACCAGGGAAGACCAGCGGACAACCATTGACATCACTGCGGGAAATTCAGGCCTCACCATTGCCCAGGCCAACGGGGCTGCGAAAAAACGGCTGGCAGGTCTCTCGATTCCCAAGGGATACACCCTTGAGCTTGGGGGAACGGCCCGGGATATGCAAGAGACCCAGACAAGCCTTGGTAATGCCCTGGTCATCGGCATCGCCCTTTTGTTTATTCTCCTCCTTGCCATGTTCAAGTCCCTGGCCCATCCTGTTACCATCATTCTTTCCATTCCCCTTGCCGCGGCTGGCGGGATATGGGGATTGCTGCTGTTTGACAAACCCTTTTGCATGCCCGCCCTCATGGGGTTTATCCTGCTCGGGGGAACCATAGTCAACAACGCCATCCTCATGCTCGACTTCATCATTAAGGCCCGGGAAGAGGGCCTGGGCGAAAAGGAGGCCATTGTGCAGTCGGTCCGGCTGCGGCTGCGGCCCATCCTGATCACGGCCGTGTCGACCATGGTGGGGTTTTCTCCCCTTATATTCGAGACAGCCGTGGGGCTCGAACGCATGAGCCCCCTCGGCATTGCGGCGGCCTCGGGGCTTCTCGTGGGAACCATTGTTACCATGGTGGCAGTTCCGGTTATCTATTCGCTGCTTGCCTCCCTGAAAAGCCTGTTTGCCCGCATCTTTACGAAAATAACGGCAGGTTCCGGCATGGCTGGGATTCTGCTTGCGGCGGGCTTGACAGGGTGGCTGACGCTTGCCCTTATCGCTGCACCGGCAGTGGTAGTGGCGGCGGGGCTGCACTCTTCAGTACCAGGGGCAGTGAAAAGAGAAGCGGCAAAAGCAGAGGGGGTTGGGACCCAGGCGATTGGGAGAGAACCATCGGAAATAGAGTTGGGTGAAGAGCTCTCCCTGGATCGAGCCGTGGCCCTGGCCCTCATCCACAACCCAGATCTTGCAAAGTCCCGGGCCGGAATCGCCCTTGATCAATCCAGGATAGAGGAGGCTCAGTCGGCAAAGGGCCTTCATCTTGATTTGATCGGCCAGGGGATCTGGTCGGACAATCTCCACACCCAGGTTCCCGGGTTGAACTCAGCCGACCAGGGGTTCAGCCGTCTCAACTACCAGGGGCTGCTGTCGGCATCCTGGCTTGTCACGGATTTTGGGAAAACCGAGGCCCGGTTACGCGCCGCCATGAACATCCACAGGGCGGGTATTTCCCTTGACAAACGCCGGGAACAGGAGGTGGTGTTCCAGGTGTCGATGCAGTTTTTTAAGGCCATGACGTTTACCGATCTTGTGTCGGCAACCTCGGCAAGCCATGCTAGTCTCCGCTCGTTTGCCCGATCCGTTGAGCAACAGATCGAGCAGGGCAAAGCCCCGGAGGTGGACGCCTTGAAGATCGACATCCGCCTGGCCGAGGTCGAGACCCAGCTTGCCGACCTTGAAAGCGGGCTTGCCGCCTCAAGGGCCGCCCTGGCAAGGCTGATGGGGGTTGAACACGCCCTGCCTCCCCTGAGTTGCGGCCAGGGAACCGGGGTTTCGCAAGAGGATGAACAACAGATCGATGTTAAGACCTTGAACAACCGCCTGGATATTGAGGCGGGAGAGTTCATGGTTCAGTCGGGCATGGAAGGGGTGGTTGCATCGAAACGTCAGTTCATGCCCCGGGTGGAGCTCTTTGCCACGGGCGGGATCTATGGAGCTGACGACCCTGAAAAGGGAACCGGCCAGGCGGACGACGATTCCTGGAAGAACGATTTTTCCGGCGGAGTCAGGATCATGGTGCCCCTTCTGGACAACGGCCTTCGTAAAGCCGGTCTTGCGGCTTCAAGGGCCGAGCTTGACAGGGCACAGGCAGACCTTAAAGCAAGGCGGCTTGGGGCAATGGAAGAGATAGCTGTGGCCCGGGCCGGAGTTGAGAGCGCCCTTGCAAAAATAGAGGCCACCCGAAAAACCGTTGCCCATGCCCGCAAGGTGGTTGAGATCGAAGGGCTGAAATACAGCATCGGCAGGGGAACGGGCACCGATGTCCTGACTGCCGAAGCAGCCCTTTTAAATGCCGACAGCCTCGCAAGACAGGCGGTGCGTGAGCTTGCCGTAGCAAGGCTTGCCGAACGGCTTGCCCTTGGAAATACAGATTGAAACAGATAGGGGCAACCCCCAGTGGTTGCCCCTATAAAATCTTGGCCATTAAAAATTTCATGCTCATCCTGCCATAACGGCATTCATTGCCCGCCATGCCCTTATCTCTTCCGGTGGCTTTTCCTGGCGGATAGCCACAAGATGATTTTCATGCATGGCTTGATTGATCTCTTTAAACTTCAGGGCTCCTGTTTTGCATGCATTGACACAGGCAGGCGTCATTTGGGAGTTCTGCCGATCCACGCAGTTGTCACACTTTATGGCAACGCTTGTGCGGCCTGCCATCCGGGTGTCGGCAAAGAATCTGATCACCCCGAAAGGACATGCCATGGCACACATGGCGCAGTTGATACATCTTGCCTGGTCTATTAAAATTGACCCTGTTTTATCGTCCCTGAATATGGCGCCTGAGGGACAGGCATCGAGGCACGGGGCAGGGTCGCAATGCCTGCAGCGGTTGGGAAAGGTCAGCTGGTCAACGGCAAGGTCCACAAATATTCTTGCCCTTGGCATCGGGGTCTCTTGAATGACCCCCAACAGGTTTTTTGATTTTGAGTGCTCAACTGCACATGCAAGCGAACAATGTCTGCATCCAATACATTTTTCAGGCTCAATGATGACCGATTTCATGCTCCCTCCCATGGGTATAAACCCTGCCTGCCTTTAATCCGGAACTTGCGATGTTGGGCGGCAAAGAAAAGACTGTTTGTTTCCGACGGATCATGGCAAGGGCAACCCCGGCTGAAGCTGTGTCATTGACGAAGCCCATGCCAACTATCCTGTGGTTGCGGGTGACAATGCGGTGGTGGACGTTTTTTTTATGATCATGGGCCTCAAGCACCCGGTATTCATCGTCCCCATTGCCCTTGCCTTCATTGTTTTTATGTGGATTGAACATTCCCCCCGTGATTACATGGCTGCCATTTATGTAAAAGGCGTTTTGCTGAATGGTTCCCCAGAAATTGAGGTTCATGCCGCACATGTTAAAGCCTGCCGTTCGTCCCTCTTCCACGGCAGCGGGCCAGATGGAGTGGAGTTCAGGCTGCCCGGAGACAATATCCAGGGTTTGAGCCGCATCCCCTGCAGCAAAAATATTGGGAATGTTCGTTCCGAGGTAAAGGTTGGTGATTATACCTTTCCCCACGTCCAGCGAGGCTTGTGCTGCAAGATCTGTGTTTGGCAGCACCCCTTTACCGATAACGGCAAGCTGGCAGGCGAGGCGATCCCCGTTGTTCGTGACAACGGTTTCGAGATCGTTGCCCCTTCCCTGGAACTCCTTAGGGTAGGTGCCGGTCATGATTGTGACGCCCCTCTGTTTGAAGGTCTTTAATACCATATCTGCAGTGCCGGGATCTGCCGTCTGGGAAAGGATGGTGTTTGAGCTGACCATCATGGTCACATCCATTTTCCGGTCTAAAAGGGCATCCGCCACCTTTATGCCCACAAGTCCGCCGCCGATGACAACGGCCCTGCCCGAAGGTTTCAGCATTGCCGTTATTGCGTCAAGATCCCTGCCCGTTCTGAAGTAAAACACCCCGTCCCTGTCACTCCCTGGAACGGTAAGGGGCCAGGGCCTTGCACCGGTTGCCAGAAGCAGTGCGTCGTAACCTATGCTGGTTCTGTCATCCAGGGTTACCCTGTTTTTTTGCGGCTCTAGGGATACTACCCTTTTACCGAACAATGGTGCTATGTCAAGGGACCGGTAGAACTTTTCCGGCCTGAGGGGCATCTTTTTTCTGTCAAATTTACCGGCAAGAACAAACGAGAGCATCACCCGGAAGTAGGGCGGTTCCGCCTCATCCGAGATCATTATTATCCTTGCCGCTGCATCCCCTGTGCGGATGGCCTCGGCTGCCGCAATCCCTGCGGCCGAGGCTCCGACGATCACATATTGCTTCATCATGCCTCCCGGGGAGGCAACCCTAATCCCAGGGCTTCTCTTTTTTTGTCGATCAGGGAGATCATCTGTTCGGCTGCCTTTTCCGGATCTGTTTCAACAAAAAAGCTTGCCTTTACAACCGACTCAAGCCCCTGGGTCAAAAGCCCTGTGACTGCCTTGCTGCCCAGGATTCTCGGGGGGAGTCCCAGATGAACGGTCACGCCCGAGGCAACAAAATAGGAACCGATGGACACGGCCTTTTCCGAATACCATTCAGGTGCGCTTCCAGCTACCGGAAGATCGCTTATATCCACATCAAGGCTCTTGGCAAGGGCCGCCAGCAGAACGAGTATCCGGCTGCAATCCACACAAGATCCCATGTGGAGCACCGGTGGAATACCAAGGGCCTGGCAGACTTCCTTTAAACCGGAACCGGCCCTGTCTGCCGATTGCGGCATCATCAGCCCGGCCTTGCCGGCAGCGATCATGGCACAGCCCGTTCCTACAACCAGAACATTTTCTGCAATGAGACGCTCCATGATGCGCACATGGGAGAAATCGTGCTTCACCTTGGGATTGTTGCACCCGACAATGCCGACGGCACCGCGGATCTTACCGGACTTGATGGCATCGATGAGAGGGTCGGGCGTACCGCCCAAGGCCTCAAGGATCGCCTCAACGGAAAATCCAGCGGTCCAGTCGGCCGGTTTGTCAGGAATGCAGATTCGATCCTGTTTTCTGTTTGGGTAGTTTTCAATGGCCTGGTCAACGATTTTTCTGGCCGTTTCCATGGCATTTTCAGGGGCGAACTCCATGTGCATGGCCCCCGGGAATTTGGCCTTGTCGGAGGTTGAGATCACCCGGGTGTGAAAACAGGCGGCAACATCCACGATGGCCGGGAAAATACATTGATAGTCAACAACCATTGCCTCCACCGCACCGGTCATGATGGCAAGTTCCTGGTTGAGCATGTTGCCTGCAATGGGAATCCCCCGCCGCATGAGAAGCTCATTGCCCGTGCAGCACATGCCGGCAAGGTTTATGCCCATGGCACCAAGGTTTTTGGCTTTTTTTATTGCTTCCTCTTCCATGGCGGCATTTACGATCATATCGGAAAGCACGGGGTTATGGCCGTGGAGAATTATGTTCACCTGATCCTCCTTTAAGACTCCCATGTTCACCTTGGATGTGAGGGGTTTGGGGGTCCCGAACAGCACATCCGAGGCTTCGGTGGCCATCATCGAACCGCCCCAGCCGTCGGACAGGGCCGTGCGAAGGCCGTGGGTCAAAAGATTTACATATTCGTTGTCAACCCCCATGTGCACCCGGTGCATGGTCTCGACAATCTCCCTGTCCACGCCCCTTGGTGTGATGCCGAGGTTCTTTAGCAGGGCCTGGCGTTTTTCCGGAAGCCGCTTAAAAAACTGGAGTTCACCCTTTACCGTTCCAAATTCCTCCAGGATCCTAAGGGCCAGAAGCTCTGCGATCTTAGCTTCAGATTTTCCCTCGATTGCGATACCATACTCCAGGGCCAGGGCCGTAAGCTTCTGGACATCCTTGATTCCATAGTCCGGGTATTCCTCCTTTGCAGTGTGAAAGAGCACCTCCACCACCTCCCTGCCGTGGTCAGAGTGGGCCGCAGCACCGGTTGCGAGCATCCTGATGAGATTCCTGGCCACAATTGTATCGGCAGTTGCTCCGCACACGCCCCTTTGGGGGGAATTACCAAAGGGGTCGATTCTGCACGGTCCCATTTCGCAGTTGGTGCAGCAAAGGCCCAACTGGCCATAACCACACTGGGGCTGCTGGCTTTCAAGGCGTTCCCATGCGGTCTCTACACCCCCTTTGATTCCCCTTGCCATTATTTCAAGGCAGGATTGATCAATAGTTCGTTCTCGGGCAATATCCCTGGACGTTTTTTCCATTGGGTTTCTCCTCATCTTTTGTATTAAACTCCCTCCAAACCGGCATCCTACAGCTTTATTGTGGTCGTCATAAATGACTCATCGCAACATATTATATAGCTACGCCCTGGGGTTTGCCGTGTCAACAGAAAATGAAGGTTTGCATTTTCATGCTTTACAATATAAATTTGATCCAGTTTGATCAGTTGGTGTATGAGGGTAACTCTGTATAACCGGCACGGCCGGAGCGAGAGAGGCATCCGGCCACAACGAACATGAAAACTCCTCCAATAACAACACTTTGGCGAGAGTTTCATATAAAAAAATTAAGAATCGCCGGGGTGAAAATCGATCCCGAAAAAAAGGAGCGTGGTTGGCAGGCATGGACAAGAGAGGGTTTGATATTGACTGGTTTTACGGAACCCATGGTCATAGACTGAGGTTCGGCAGGCTGGATAGTTCCAAGAGCTTAAAATTCCCTGATGGGCAGGAGATTATGGACGAAACAAGCCATGGAACGGCCTCGATTCAAAATAATGGGCAAGGTTTTTCCCTGGAAAAGGCAAAAAAAGTTATACTCCTTTTAAACGGGAGGTCCGAATTTCTGGAAAAATATGAAGAGGTGGCCCTTGAGCTCTCCTCCAGGGGATATCTGGTTTTGAGCTTTGACTGGCGGGGCCAGGGACTTTCGGTCAGGGAGCTTGAAAACAGGCAAAAGGGGTATGTCAAAACCTTTGACGATTACCTTGGGGATCTTGATGTTTTTTATCGGGAGATCGTAAAGCCTCTGTCCCTTCCCGTCACCGTTCTTGCCCACTCCATGGGCGGTCACCTGGCCTTGAGGTTGATGCACGACAATCCCTCATTTGTTGACAGAGCCGTGCTGGTTTCCCCCATGATCGACATTGTCACCTCGCCCTTTCCCACTCTGGTGGCAAGAAAAGTTGCAAACATCGCCTGTGCCGCAGGTTTTGGCGAATCCTATGTCTTTGGCAGCAGCAACTACGTACCCGGCAAAGAGCCCTTTGAAAATAACCGGCTCACCCACGACCGGGAGCAGTTTTATAACGTGGAAAAACTTATAGCCGCAAACCCGGACCTTGCCCTGGGAGACGTGACCTATGCCTGGCTTAAGGCCACCTTTGATTCGATTGATCTGCTTAATTCAAAGCAGTATGCCCGGGATATAGGGACTCGGGTGCTTCTTATAAGTGCGGGGCAGGACAGGGTGGTGTCAGTTAATGCCCATCGTCGTATGGCAAAAATTCTGCCCGATTGCGAGTTTGTTTCAATACCCCATGCCCGGCACGAGATCCTCCATGAAACAAGAGAGGTGAGAGATTTGTTCTGGAATTACTTTGACTCTTTTACCTCCCAGGGTAGTAAGGGTCGATGATCGAGTTTTACAAGCCTATTTGCAGTAAATCGCCTTTCCGTCTCCTGGAGCGTAAAAATCATCCAGAACAGCCTTGCAGGTGTGTAGCCGAATCGTTCATAAAAGGAGCGGGTGGTTGCGTATCCCTGCTGTGTCGAGGTTTCCACATAGATCCTCTTTCCACCTGCTTCGCCAATGAGGCGTTCCATCTCAAGGAGGAGGATTTTCCCAAGTCCCTGGCCCTGGAAAAACTTTCCAAGAGGAGTTGGCCGAAGAGAACAGATGAAACTTTATTTCTGGTGAAGACGTCTCATAAAAGTGAACTATAGAAAGCTGTCTGAAGATGCAACTAATAAAACCTCTAATTGGGAATACCTTTACAGGAGATCAATTTTTTACAGACGGTGATGCTTATATGATTTCAGTGCAATAAAAGAACCCTGAAAATTTGCCATCCATGATTGACG
Organism: Desulfobacterium sp.; assembly: GCA_034006945.1. Lineage (GTDB taxonomy): Bacteria > Desulfobacterota > Desulfobacteria > Desulfobacterales > Desulfobacteraceae > Desulforapulum. Next base: position 24,514 of record JAVERV010000012.1, read on the forward strand.
ATGGTCTTACATGAATGATAGTGTTCTGTATATAGCAATGGAGACCGGATTATGCGACAATTTCAATGTTTTATGGTGTTTTGATTCGGATGTTTTTTTATGATGCTGAGAAACACAAACAACCACATATTCACGCTGAATATCAGGGAAATGTGGCTGTTTATTCGATTCCAGATGGAGAGGTTTTAGCTGGAGGTGTTCCGGCCAAACGCCATAAACTTATTGTGGCATGGATTGAAATTCACCAAGATAGTTTGATGGCAAATTGGGAGCTTGCCGTAAATGGAAAAGCAACATTTAAAATCAGAGGACTTGATCAATGAACATTATCGAGGTCATTCCAAAAGATAACTTTACACTTTATATCAAGACGGTTGACGGGCGGGAAGGATTGTTTGATGTTAAACCCTACCTTGATTCAGAGGTGTTTAGTTCTCTAAAAGATGGAGATGAATTTAAAAAAATATTCAATGGTGGCTACTTCATCGAGTGGGATTGTGGAGCAGATTTTTCTGCCGACACGATTGAAGTTCGATGGGAAAATGTTTCAGAAAAAGTAGTATGATTATCGTTTTTCATATTTTCTGTAGCGGATTATTCTGTGGATTGGAGAGTATCGGGGCAGAAAACCTACTATCATATAAGCAGAGTAAAGTTTGTCCTTTTTTGCAACAGATTAATAATTCGGCGGAGGGTGTGGTGACAGAAATCGAGCCAACCTAGGAGTTAGTTGAAATCTGTCGGCTTTAAGAAACAATTTGTAATATTATACGGTTACAGGCCAACCAAGCGCTTAAAATGGGCCTGGCGTTTATTTGCAGTAAATCGCCTTTCCGTCTCCTGGAGCGTAAAAATCATCCAGAACAACCTTGCAGGTGTAGCCGAATCGTTCATAAAAGGAGCGGGTGGTTGCGTATCCCTGCTGTGTCGAGGTTTCCACATAGATCCTTTTTCCACCTGCTTCGCCAATGAGGCGTTCCATCTCAAGGAGGAGGATTTTCCCAAGTCCCTGGCCCTGGAGATCCGGTGACACGGCGATCCAGTATATGTCGTAGCTCGTCAAGGTGCAGGGGATGGGGCCATAGCAGCCGTATCCGATCACCTTGCCGCCCTTGAGGGCGATGACGAAATAATATCCGCTCTTTGCACCCTGTTCAAGGCGTTCCCTTACAAGCTCTGCTGCAATTTTCACCTCGTCAGGTCTGAAGAAGCCCGTTGATTCCACCAGCTGTTCGATCTGGGCCGTGTCCTGGGGTATGGGTTCGTACCTCAGGGTCATGCCCTTTGCCTTAAGGTCGTACAGGGTTTTCCGGCCGGTGACCTTAAAGACCACCTCGGCCATGCCCTGGAAGAAGCTTCTGGCGTTGGTTCCAAGGCTCCTGGTCCGGTAGCCTCCCTCCTGAACCACGAGGATGGGAAGTCCAGTCTCGCCGATCATCCGTCCGTTTGCCTTAAAGTCCGCCGGGGTCAGGGACCAGGTGCCCGTGGGATCATGGCGGGCAGTATCAAGGCCGAGGGCAACCACCAGAAAATCGGGCTCAAATTGTGAGATACGCCTCAGGGCCATTGCCAGGGTCCTGCGGTACTCCTTTGCTGTGATGGTCTCCTCAAGGGGGAAGTTAATGTTGAACCCCTCGCCTTCAGCTTCTCCCTGTTCGTCTTCAAAGCCTGTGAAGTAGGGGTAGGCAAAGTCAGGGTGACCGTGGATGGAGACAGTGAGTATGTCCGAGCGGTTGTAGAAGATATCCTGCTGTCCGTTTCCATGGTGGTAGTCGATGTCAAGGATGGCCACCCGGCCCTGTTCCCTGAGGTACTGGGCTGCAATGGCCGTGTTGTTCAGGTAGCAGAATCCGCCAAAGGATCTTCTTTCCGCATGGTGACCTGGGGGCCTCACAAGGGCATAGGCGATCCTGCGTCCGTCCAGGAGGGATTTTGCCGCAGTCAGGGCGGCATTTGCACCGTTTCTGGCCGTTGGAAAGGCGTTGCGGTTGATCGGGGTAAAGGTGTCTATGCAGTAATAACCGGGAAGCACGGTCGCTTCCCTTGGGGGCCGGGTTTTGTTTCTAATGGGGAACACATAGGGATAGAGGGATTTTCCCGGGCTCACCTCCTGGCAGGCCCGGTCAAGGTAGGCGACAAGATCGGCGTCATGGACTGCGAGGACGTGGGTGTCGGGGAAATCTTCCGCAGCAATGGATTCAAACAGACCGCTTTTTTCAAGATGTTTTAAAATACTCCTGACCCGCACCGGGGCTTCCACATATCCGCGTTCATGGATGTGGTGAATCTCGTGGCGCTCGTTGACCACAAGGGCGATCTTTTCAGTAAAGCTCGGGTTGACCGTATCCTTGACCTTGGCCTGTTTTATATGGCGGAAAGGTCGAAGCTGTACCGGGTTGGCCTTTATGGATGACACCACAAACTCCACATACTCCTGGGGGCAGAGATCCTTGTACTTTCGCTCAAGGATGGCCCGGACCACCCGGCGGGCGTGGTTCCGGCCAAGGGGTTTGTCCCGGCCAAGGCCGTCATAGACGAGGAAGGGCATGCAGGTGTCACCCTCCTTCACCGGCGCCTCATAGGCGGTTTCCTTCATGGGTCTTGCCCCATAACGTTCGTAAAATCGAAGCCGTGCAGCGTTATCCTTTAAAAGTTCCGGATCGCAGGCAGGATCGGTGTCCGGCAGACACTCGAAAAAAAGGCCCTTAACCCCAAGGGAAGAGCACTCGCTTCTGACCCGTTCATAAAGGGCGCTGCCCAGCCCTCCCCTGAGGGTTTCCGTGGAAGTTGCGATCCAGTCCAGATAGCAGAAGTTGATCTCAGGTTCATGGAGTACCATGGCAAACCCCATGACCCGGTGGCGCATGTTTTCCGCCACAAAGAGAATGGGTCGGAACTTTAAGGTAAAGGGATTTCGAAGCTTGTCCCCAATGTGGTCGATCTCGGTTTCAGATGCCTCGGGAAAGCGTTGTTTCAGGATCTGCCTCACCTGGACAAGGGCCTGGCGGTTTACGGGGATTACGTCGTCAAAGATTCGTCTTATTCTAAACATTTTTTACCTTTGGGGTTGGGTTTAGCCGTTAGCTTTTAGCTAATGGCTGACCGCTAATATCATCTGTATTCCTTGTTCATGGGAAATCCCTGCCCGCTCAAGGGCTGCACAAAATCCAGCGTCCGGTGATATGCAGGGGTTGGTGTTCACCTCGAGTATATAGGGATTGCCAAGGTTGTCCACCCGGAAATCCACCCGGGCATACCCCCTGAGACCAAATCCATGCCAGCATTCCACGGCCATCCGTTCAAGCAGGGATATAAGCTGACGGTCCTGTTTTGAAAAATCAAAACTCCTCGGTGTGTTGTGGTATTCCGGTGCATCCTCCATCCATTTGGCCCGGTAGCCCACAATTTTAGGCTGGTCAGGGGCAAACCCCTTGAACACGATTTCAGCCACGGGAAGCACCCGCATACCTCTCTCTGTATCCATCAGGGAGATGTTGAACTCCCTTCCCTGTATGAATTCTTCGGCAAAACAGGCTCCGCCAAGGGGCTTAGCCTTTTCGGGCAGAAGGGCTGAGATCTCACGGCCGGTGCCCGTTACCAGGTTCTCCTGTTCAAGCCCCAGGGAGGCATGCTCCCACAGGGATTTGATTATCCAGGTCCGGGATGGGTCAAGGTCAGTTCGGACGGGGTTTGATGATTCAGGATCAGCCTGCTTAAGATCTGATGGTCCAAGGCCAGATGGCGCAATATCCTGTATCGACCCCTGCCATGGGGTCTGGGGGGGTGCGGGATTGATCCAGTCGGCCGTGGGCAGAGTGAGGGCCCGCATCCGTTCTTTTGCCATCACCTTGTGGGAGGTGAGATAAACGGCCTCCGCCGGGCAGCCGGTATAGGCAAACCCCAATGCCTCCACAAGGGCCGGAACCACCTGGATCAGGCGACCATGGCCGTCAAGGGATTCCACAAGGTTGAACACCACGGCGGGATCCATGGCAGTCAGGGTCTGTTTCAAGGCTGATAGATCAAGATCGCAGGCAACTGGAACCGGGTTATATCCCAGGTTGGTTATTGCCCGGGATACGGCTTCAACCTGGGTCAGTACATCCATCTCGTCGGGCAGGGGGTTTTTCCCGACCCTGTTGTGGACAATGGCAATGGTTTGTTTCATGCCGTCTCCAGCAGTGTAACCCGTTCCAGGGCCGACTCCAGGATCATTTCAACCAGCCGGACATAGGATGTCCCAAAAAACTGACACACAATGGGAAGGTCTGAATATTCAGGCCTGAGACCGGCAAGGGGGTTTACCTCGATGAAGTTTGGCTTTCCAGCCCCGTCGCACCGGATGTCGATTCGGCCCCCGTCCCTGCATCCCAGAACCTTCCAGGCCGAAAGGGCGAGCTCTTCAACCTCCTGGATCAGGGGATCAGCTGCCGGGCTCAGCGGCAGATATTGAACCCTTGACTTCCAGCCTTCCTTGTTCTTAAACGAGTACACCACATCCTCCTTGTCGGCGAGGACGACGATCTCCATGCTCCCCATGACCCGGGCCCTTTCGCCTGTTCCCACGATTCCCACGGTGAATTCACGGCCGAAGAGATACTCTTCGATGAGCACGGGCTGGTGAAATTCCTGAACAAGCTCCCGGCACACCCCGGGAAGCTCCATGGCGGTTTTCACAACCGATCTTGCCGTTATTCCCATTCCAGTTCCCTCTGCCACGGGTTTGACAAAAAACGGTGGGGGAAATGGAATCTTCCAGGCATCCTGGTCCGATGCTGCCACCACGAAATTTGCCGTTGCCAGCCCTGCATCCCGGACAATGTGTTTGGTCATGCCCTTGTGAAGGGTCACGGCCATGACCATGGGGTCTGAAAAGGTGTAGGGAATGTTGTATAGATCAAGGATGGCCGGGATCTGGGCCTCCCGGCCGATTCCATGGAGGCCTTCCGCAATGTTAAACACAAGATCCCAGCGTTCTCCAAGGACAAGCCGTTCCGTAAGCCTGATCCCGTTGCCGATGCGGATGGTTTCGTGGCCAAGGCTCTGAAGGGCCTGTTCAATTGCCTCAATGGTTTCAATTGAGTCAAACTCGGCTGTTTCAAGCTCACTGTATCCCATATCCAGGTAGTCCTGGCGCAGGTCATATGTCACTCCGATTATCATTTGTTCTTTCCTTTTTTTTATAGGAAACTCTCGCCAAAGTGTTGTTATTGGAGGAGTTTTCATGTTCGTTGTGGCCGGATGCCTCTCTCGCTCCGGCCGTGCCGGTTTATAGGAAACTCTCGCCAAAGCGCTGCTATTGGCGGAGTTTCAATGTTCGTTGTGGCCGGATGCCATCTCTTGCTCCGGCCGTGCCGGTTATATGGAATTCCCACCGAAACATCATAGTGGGAGCCTCGACTTTAGAGCCCCCTTTGGTTATCCTGACCGGAACGTTCAAAACCAAAGGGTCGAAAGCATTAAGAAGGGTCAAAGCGACCCCCGACGTTTTGCGGTTTCGGTCAGGATAACCAAAGGGGGCGGAATGACACTATTGCCCGCCCTGTACCATTCAAGAAACTTGAAACAAGAGACAAGAAACAAAGTTCAGTCCTAATTCAAGTTTTATGCCTCGTTGTGTCCGCAAGGACATGTGGGTTATAAAAAACAGCTTTTAGCTAACAGCTACCGGGTCAGGATAGCTGTAGGTTTTATTTTCATAGTTGGTCAGAATAAGCTCATCCCTGGTGTGTTCTTTTACATAGTCCGGCATCAAAGGGATTTTGCCTCCGCCGCCGGGTGCGTCCACCACATAGGTGGGAACGGCGTAGCCCGATGTGAATCCACGGAGGCCCTGGATGATCTCAAGGCCCTTTTCGATGGGGGTCCTGAAATGACCCGAGCCTGTGATGGGGTCGCACTGGTAGAGGTAGTAGGGCCTTACCCTCATCTTCATGAGCCGGTGCATAAGCTCGCCCATGGTTTCCACATTGTCGTTGATCCCCCTCAGTAAAACCGTTTGAGAACCAAGGGGAATACCTGCATCGGCAAGCATGGTGCAGGCCCTGTGGGTTTCGGGCGTGCATTCGTCCGGATGGGTAAAATGAAGGCTCATCCACAGGGGATGGTAGCGTTTGAGCATTTTAACAAGTTTTGGCGTAATGCGCTGGGGTAAAACCGTAGGAATTTTGGTCCCGATGCGGATGATCTCCACATGGGGGATGCGGCGAAGTCTTGAAAGAACCCATTCCAGCCGGTCGTCGCTGAGGGTCAGGGGGTCACCGCCTGAAAGAAGAACGTCTCTTATTGCCGGTGTCTTTTCGATGTACTCAATGGCCCGCTCCCACCTTGACCGGCTGGCGTTTATGCCGCCATGGCCCACAACCCTTGACCGGGTGCAGTATCTGCAATAGGTCGAGCAGAAATCCAGCAGCATAAACAGGACCCTGTCAGGATATCGGTGAACAAGACCCGGTACCGGGCTCTGGTGGTCTTCACCTAGGGGGTCGTCGGATTCACACTCCATCTTGACCCACTCATTGACTGTGGGCACCACAGACTTTCGAAGGGGCTGGTCTGGATTGTTGGGAGAGATCAGGCTCAGATAATAGGGGGTAATGCTCAGGGGCAGCTGGGATTCGGAGTTGACCATGTACTCTTCCCCGGATAGGGAGAGCATCTGGCTCAGTCGTTCATGGGTTCTTATCCGATGGGCTATCTGCCATTGCCAGTCGTTCCACTCCTTGTCCAGGATGTCTGGAAAGAATTTTTTTCGAAAGGCCCTGGTGGTTGGGGTGGTGTTGGACCTTACTATACGTATTCTCGGGACAGGCGCTTTAATGGTGGGGCGAAATATAATAGTGTGGTGGGTTTCGGCCGTATGAGTGGCCGCAGGGTCGGGAACAAGACCTCTGCTCGGAGGCTCGTCGTCTTCCATTATGAGATTTTCCGCGGCTACACAACCTGATTGTTCCATGATTTCTCCTTGGTTGTCGGGAAGAGATTTGAACTCTCTCCCAGTGGTAAATGGGTTTGCAACTTAAAATGCTTCATAGCAAACATCGTACCTCTTGTGAATTTTAGCTGAAAATTTATGACGTGGTCATTGTTTGGTCAATGGATTGCCTGATCAAGAGTGCCCTTTGTTCGTTATGTTTGCCAGGAGATGTGGGTTATACGGGCCGGGCTGTGGTCTCCCGGAGATATCCCTGAGATGCGGTTTGACCTCAACCGGAAACTGAAAGTCCGGTTTACAGAAAGATATGGCAAACGGGGACATGGAATGTCCATTTTTATGGCTTCAGGATCAGTTGGCAGTGATCGTTTTGCCGGTGGAGGGCGATGGCTTTTGGTCGGGCTTAAATTCAGTTTTATCGATTTTATATCTAAGGATGAGTCTGTTGAGCTGTCTGGGTGTAATGCCGGCTTTTTTTGCCGCCTGGGTTATCTTGCCGTCTGTCTGTTTCAGCAGGGTTCTTATATAGGTCTGTTCAAATTCATGGATGACCCGGTGGCGGGCATCTGCAAGGGAGAGCTGCCGGTCGTCATTCGGTGGCACAGCAGGTGCGTCCCAGGAGCCCATCACCATCTCCTGGGGAAAATTTCCAGGGCTGAGAACCGGTCCGGTTTCAAGGATATAGGCCCGTTCCAGGAGGTTTTCAAGCTCCCGTATATTACCAGGCCAGTCATAGTCCTGGAATCCCTCGTACACGGCTGGATGGATTCGGGAAATCTCTTTCCCGTACTTGGACTTTAATTTGGCAAGAAGCACGTCCACAAGATAGGGCAGATCTTCCAGACGATCCTTAAGGCAGGGAAGCTCGATGGGGAAGATGTTCAGCCGGTAGTAAAGATCCTTTCTGAATTTTCCCTGGTCGACCATAAGCGGGAGATCTGAGTTGGTGGCCGCAATGATTCTAACGTCGGCCGTCATGAGCTGTTCTCCGCCCACCCTGGAAAAGGTACCGTCCTGGAGGACCTGGAGCAGTTTTATCTGGGCCGCATTCGTGATGGTTCCGATTTCATCAAGTAAGATGGTTCCACCCTGGGCAAGTTCAAATTTTCCAGGTTTTCTACGGTCAGCTCCGGTAAAGGCTCCCTTTTCATGGCCGAACAGTTCACTTTCAAGGAGGGTGTCTGGGATGGCACCGCAGTGGACCGCAACAAAGGGCTTTTCCGACCTTAGGCTGTGCCAGTGTATGAGTCTTGAAAACAACCCCTTTCCCGTGCCTGTTTCGCCAAGAAGCAGTACCGTTGCAATGGTCGGTGCCACGGACTGGATGCTGTCATACACCTTTTTCATGTTGGTGTTGCGCGAATGAACTACATCCAGCCATTCGGTTTTCCAGAATTGATCCCGCAGATAGTCAAGCTCCAGGTCTTTGACCATGGCTTGATTTGTCTCCTGGATAACAAGCTGGATTTCACCTGGATCAACCGGAATGGTGATATAATCATCCGCCCATTCCTTTACCGCCTTTACCACCCTTCGGACCTGATCCCTGGGGGCCATGGCAATGAATTGAACAAGGGGATTTGCCGCGATAAAAGGATTGATCATCCGATGAATGTCTTTGGCCCCAAGAGTTGCGTCAACAAGGGCCATGTCCACAATGATGCAGTCAAATGGCCGTTGATTATGGGCTGCTGCTCCTGATGCGAAATCCGGTGCATGGCTTACCTGGTCATCCCATGAAAAAGCCTCAGCTATGGGGGGGACAATATTTGTGTCTGTTGACAAAATTAGGATGTTTTTCATGATAAGAGTTGAAATACCAGTCCTGGGACCTGACTGTCAATCAAAATTGGCAAGCCTCAGCAATTCTCATTTTGGATCATAAAATATTGCGGTGTTGTTTTGACTGGTGGTGGTGTAGGGGCAGCGATGTCGTCATCCACCGTATAGGATAAAACCAAAATGAGAACTCCTGGGCGGACCTGAATATTTGCCATAGCCTTGCTCCGGGATCTGGGCTTCAGAATTTATCAGGGCCTAGCTGGATCAACTGCAAATGTGTGGACCTCGATCTCCTGAAATCCATTGCCCTGCCTGAGGGTTCCCTGCACCTGCACAGCCTTTCTAAGGCAGGTGACTAAGGCCGCTCCCCGGTCGTTCGGCGTAACAGTTATTTTACCTTCGTCATAGGTGACAATGGCAAGTTTAAGGATATTGCCATGGTCGTCCCAATCCGTTGGAATGACAATTCCATAAATGGTTGCCGCTTCGGCGGGGTGCACGATGGTTTTCATGGGAGTATTCATGATTCTTTTCTCTTCAAGTATCGTGCCAGAGTGTGTCAAACAGAGAATTGCTATAGAGATTTCTTGCCCATTGAAATTGACGGGGCTTTTTGATACCGTCAAATTTTCAATTCAGCCTCAGGTTCAACAGACTAATCAACAGGAGAAGCTTCATGGCAGACCGTTATGTTTTTAACCGCATGGAACTTGCCGGGTCGTTTGGGGATCTTGGCACCATACTTCCTTTGGCAATAGGGATGATAATGGTCAATGGGTTAAGCCCCCACGGCCTGTTTCTCTCAGTGGGTCTCTTTTATGTTTTTTCAGGTGTCTACTATGGTGTGACCGTGCCTGTTCAGCCCATGAAGGTGATCGGGGCCTATGCAGTTGCAACTTCGCTTACCCCCTCCCAGATCGGGGCTTCAGGGCTTTTGATCGGCCTGATTCTGCTGGTGCTCGGGACAACCGGAGCCATGGGGGTCCTGGGTAGATATATTCCTAAGTCCGTCATCCGGGGCGTTCAGATGGCAACCGGTACCCTGCTTGTGGCCCAGGGTGTCAGGTTTATGACAGGGACTTCAAAGTACCAGATTGTCCAGGGGCTGGCTGAACCCCATATGACTCTCCAGGCTATCGGGGGAATGCCCGTGGGCTGGATCATCGGAATCATTGGTGCAGTGATCACCCTTTTTCTCCTTGATAACCGCCGATTTCCGGCTGGGATAGTGGTGGTCATATATGGCTTTGTCCTGGGGCTTATCTGGGGCACCTACGATGGCCTGAATCTTTTTACCCCCGGACTCTTCATGCCGGAACTGCTGCCCTTTGGATTTCCAACCGGGGCCGATTTCTCGTTTGTTTTGATCGCCCTCGTTCTTCCCCAGCTGCCCATGACCGTTGGCAACGCTGTTGTGGCCAATGCAGATCTCTCCCAGGAGTATTTTGGTCCTGACTCAAAACGAGTCACCTACAAGGCCCTTTGCATCACCATGGGGCTTGCCAACCTTGTGAGCTTTATGCTGGGAGGGATGCCCCTGTGCCACGGGGCAGGTGGTTTGGCAGCCCATTATCGGTTCGGCGCAAGAACCGCTGGTTCCAACCTTATGATCGGGTTGATTTTTCTTGTTCTTGCCGTTTTCCTCGGCCCCCGCATCCTTGAAATGGTCAACCTCATTCCTTTTTCCGTTCTCGGTGTGCTTTTGATCTTTGCAGGATGTCAGCTTGGCCTTACCATCCTCGACATGAAGGATCGCAAGGATATGTTTGTGATCCTGATCATGCTCGGTATCACCCTTGCATCAAACCTTGCCGTCGGCTTTCTGGTCGGGATTGTGCTCTCCTATGCCCTGAAGTCCGACAGGTTGGCTGTTTAGATGGGTGGCTATGTGTCCGGAAACAGGCTTGTTGCGACAGGGTTAGCCCTTGGAATTCTCCTTGCCCTTCTGCTTGTCCGGGTCGGTTCGGCAATGGCCCTCGACCCTGACGAAATCCTTGTTCTTGCCAATAAAAACGCCTCGGAAAGTGTTGGTCTTGCCAGGTTTTATATGGAGCAACGCAACATTCCGGAAGAAAACCTTCTAACCCTGTGGATAACTGACAGGGAAACCTGCACAAGGGAAGCCTACCTGAAAAAGGTGGTCAAGCCTGTGCAGCGATACCTTGACGGTAAACATGGGAAAAAGATCCGCTGCCTTGTGACCATGTACGGCATTCCCCTTAAAATTGCTCCGCCTGAACCGGAAGGACAAGAGGCCCTTATTCTCGATCAGTTTGAAAAGGAGAAACAGCACCTTGCTGCTTTTCTCGGGGAAGGGAAGAAGAGTCCGGAGGAGAGTGCAGCTCTAACTGCCAGGCTCACAAAGCTCGACCGGGAGCTTAGTTCATTTAAGCAGCAAAACGACAAATGGGCCTCCCTTGACTCCGAGCTATCCCTGGTGACAAAGGATGACTACCCCCTTGGATTCTGGCTTGCGAATCCCTTTTATCCTTTGTTCAAGGGGCAAATGATTCCCCTTGAAAAAAAGGATATCACCATGGTGTGCCGCCTGGACGGCCCCGACGCCCAGACGGTCAAACGGGTTATCCTCGACTCCATCCATGCCGAGGAGAACGGGCTTGCCGGCAAGGCCTATTTTGATGCAAGGTGGCCCGATCCCGGTAATGACAAACCTCTGTCCGGCTATGCCCTGAACGACAAGCTGATCCACCTTGCAGCAGGAGTTGCTGAAGCGAGCGGACTTACCCGAGGCGTTGTCACGGATGACACCGGTCGGTTGTTTCAACCGGGGGAATGTCCGGATGCGGCCCTTTACTGCGGCTGGTACAGCCTTGCCAACTATGTGGATGCCTTTGCCTGGAACAGAGGAGCCGTGGGGTTCCATGTGGCAAGCAGCGAGTGCGCAACCCTGAAGTCTGGAACCAGCAATGTGTGGTGCAAGCGCATGTTGGAAAAGGGTATAGCCGCAACTGTAGGTCCGGTGGGTGAGCCCTATGTCCAGTCGTTTCCCAATGCCGAGATTTTTTTCAAGCTTCTTTGTGACGGGTATCTAACCCTTGTGGAATGCTACTATGTGAGCCTTCCCTATGTGTCGTGGAAAATGGTGCTGGTGGGAGATCCTTTGTACCGACCCTACAAGAAATTTCGTAAATAACCGGCACGCAGAACCTGTCGTGCATATTTGAATCATGAAAAACCTAAAGAACAATCCCCAGGATCCGATGAAACAGTATACCTAAGAGATGCAGGAGTTGAAAGGTCGAGAAAACTTAGCGGTATATTGGTGATGTACTTGCCAGGGGGTAAATCATAGAGCCTTCTACGCAGGAGCATGCCTGAGGAGAAAGCTGGCGTGAAAGAAATGATGGGTGGTAAAAATTTATCTGCATGGTTGAAGAGCGCATCTCTTTTTTTTGCTGTCTTTTGGGTGATGATCCCCTTGAACTGCTTTTCAGGTGATGCGACAGGTTTGGAAGAGATGGATCTTACCACCCTGAGTATCGAAGAACTCATGGAAATAAAGGTGACATCGGTCAGCAAAAAAATACAGGCGCTGTCAGACAGTGCGGCAGCCATCTTTGTTATCACCAATGAGGATTTAAAACGATCCGGGGTGACCATATTCCATTTTCCAACTCTTCTATTTCAGATCTTCAACCGACAAAGCGCAGTGACGACCTCTACAGCGCATTTATCCAGGATGAGATATCGTTTTTTGACAACCGGGCCCATCTGACCCTGGGGTCAAAATTTGAACACAATGATTATACCGGGTGGGAAATCCAGCCCAGTGCCAGGGTGTTGTGGGCCCTGAACTCTAGTAACAAGATCTGGGCCGCTGTGTCAAAGGCAGTTAGAACGCCGTCCCGGGGGGAAACCGACGCCGTTTTCAGCATTATGGCGTTTCCCTCTCCCGTCCCTGTTGTCGTCGATTTAATTGGGAACAAGGAGTTTGCCTCTGAAGAACTGCTGGCCTACGAGATCGGTTACCGGTTTGTTCCGGCCAAGAAATTTTCGGTTGATGCCACCCTTTTTTACAACGAGTATGACAATATCAGGACTGGGGTTGAGCTACCCCCGGACTATTCGGGAATGCTAATGGGGAGACCAATCCGGCAGGGCCTTTTGTTGAGCAACGGCATCAGCCTGACCACCGTCGGCGGGGAGCTGGCAGTAAGTTTTCAACCCTCGGAGCTGTGCAAATTGGATCTTGCCTACAGCGTCGTTAAACCCAATAAGGAGAGCATTGGCGGTTTCCCGAGGCATCAGGTGTCCCTCCGAAGTCAGATCAACCCCAGCGATACCCTTGAACTGGATGTCTGGCTCAGGTATGTTGATGAGGCATCTGCCTCCTACCTTCGGGCAGAATCTTCCAGCTATGCCATCGACGGATATGTTACCATGGATCTGAGGCTGGGATGGCAGATCACCCCGCAAGTAGAGTTGTCCCTGGTGGGTCAGAACCTCCTGGATGGAGAACACATGGAATTTGTGCAGGAAACCTTTGGAAATGCCATAGAGATAGAGCGTTCTTTTTACGGTAAGCTGACCTATCTTTTTTAGGCAAGGATCATGGGATCCCTAAACAATATGACAAGCTGTACAATAAACAGGGTGTTGTTGCTGCTGACCTTCCTCTCCATTCTTTTTTTCCCGGTGCATGACCGGGCCATGGCCGGGGAAGTCGAGGAATACAGTGTAAAGGCGGCATTTGTTTTTAACTTTACAAAATTTATCCAGTGGTCGGAAACTTCCGCTGTAAAGGACAGTGGTGTTTACCGTGTCTGTGTTGTGGGGAATGAATCCGTCATACGGCAGTTTGATTCCATTGACGGGAAAAAAAATGGAGACCTTGTGGTCCAGGTTAACCCTTTTTCCTCCACAAAGGAGATTAAGATCTGCGACATTATTTTTATCAGCCGGGATGTTGACCGGGCCCTTTCAGACGAGATAATTTTTAAAGTAAAGGGAAAACCGATATTGACCATTGGCGAAACCAAAGGATTTGCAAAGTCTGGCGGGGTGATCAACCTTTTCTCTAAAAACAACCGGCTTTTTTTTGAAATCAACCCTGGTGCTGCAAACTCCCAGGGCCTGACCCTGAGTTCCCGGCTGCTCAAACTTGCCATTATAGTGGATGAGGACAAATGAGACTACCTGGAAAAAAATTTATCGGCCATTATTCCATCCGGACCAAATTGATCCTGCTGCTGGGCTTTGTTGCCTTTTTGGCATTGTTTATGGTCTCGACCGCCCTTGTGATCAATGAAAAATACAACGCTAGAATCAATCTGGTGGGGGAATTGCAATCCATTGCCGATCTTCTGGCCCTTAACAGCGGGGCGGCAATGATGTTCGATGATGAACAGGCCGCCCTTGAAAACCTCTCTTCTTTGGCTGCAAAACCGGACATTGTCATTGCCGTTCTCTATGACGAGACCGGAAAGATCTACAGCAAATACAGTCGGGAGGCCGCCAATACGGACGAAATTCTTTCAGATTCGAGAGCCGTCCATCCCAACGGACGGGAGATTATCCATCAGTTAAAATCAAAAGGGGTGGTGGACTATCTCTTAAAAGGACGTGCCCATGTCATACAACCGGTCATGATAAATGGGAGCCTGATCGGGGGGATTCACCTGGTGGATAATATGCAGCAGGTCAAGGAACGGCTGAACTCCTATTACCTGGTTGTGGGGGGAAGCGTCCTGTTGACACTGATCGTGGTGGTGCTGCTCTCTTCAAAAATGCAGTCTTTTTTTTCAAGACCGCTGTTTGACGTAATCCATTCCATGCGTAAGGTTTCAGAGGAAAAAAATTATGCGGTTCGTGTCAAGAAACAGAACGATGATGAATTTGGCGTACTGGTCGATCATTTTAATGAGATGATTGGTGAGATCCTCATAAGGGATGATGAATTGAAATCCTACAGCGCCGGGCTTGAAACCATGGTTAAGGAAAGAACCCATGATCTTTCTGCGGCAAAACAGGAACTTGAGGATCTGGTGGTCAGCCTTGAAAAAGCCAGGGATGAGGCAGAAGAGGCCAGTCGGGTCAAATCCCAGTTCCTGGCCAACATGAGCCACGAAATCCGGACACCGATGAACGGTGTCCTTGGCATGACGGAGCTGCTGCTTGGTACTCCGCTGTCAGAGGATCAGCTCCGATTTGCCGGGATCATCCAGAATTCCGGAGAATCTCTTCTGGGTATCATCAATGATATTCTTGATTTTTCAAAAATAGAAGCCGGAAAGCTCAAGCTCGAATCAATTCATTTTGATCTGCGTATGCTCATTGAGGATGTCTGCCGACTTCTGGCATCCCCTGCCCATAAAAAAAACATTGAACTGGCAGTGTTCATTGAAGAGAAAACCGATGTCCATCTTAAAGGGGATCCTACGAGGCTGCGGCAGGTTCTCATTAACCTGATCGGCAATGCCATCAAGTTCACTGAAAGAGGAGAGGTGGTTGTCAGTGCCGGAAGCATCAGAAATGACGATTCCAGCGCCAATTTAACGGTATCCATATCTGATACAGGGGTCGGGATCGCTCCAGATCTCCTGGAAAATCTGTTTAAACCGTTTTCCCAGGCTGATGGCTCTACTACTCGTAAGTATGGGGGGACAGGTCTTGGTCTGACCATTTCCCGCCAGATCGTCTCCTTAATGGGAGGCAGCCTTGAATGCGACAGCGAACCGGGCCAGGGAACCCGGTTCTTTTTCACCATTTCCCTAGAACGGAGCACCCAGGAGGAAAAACCCGTTACTGCATTGAAAAGCCGGGAACTGATGGGGTTAAAGGTGATGCTTGTGGACGATCATCAGATAAATCTGGAAATCCTGGAACGCCAGGTGTCAGCCTTTGGGATGGAGTATGAATCAGTGCTCCGGGGTGGGATAGGCCTTGAAAAACTAAAAGCATCACACAGGGGCGGTAAATCCTATGACATGGTTATTCTGGATATGGACATGCCGGAAATGGACGGACTTGAGGTGACCCGGCGGATCAAGGCGGATCCTTCGCTTTACAGGATTCCGATTATCATGCTAACCTCGGTCTGGATGCAAAAAGATGCCAGAACTGCAACGGATTCCGGTGCAGACGCTTATTTGACAAAACCTGTGCGGCAATCGGATCTCCATGCCTCCATTCTGAGGGTTCTAGGCCATTCACGCAGTGAAGAGGTTTTTGAACTTGTCACCCAGCCCAGCATGGCCCAAGGGAGCAGACCGTTTGATCTCCATGTCCTTGTGGCAGAAGACAACGAAACAAATCAGGCAGTGGCCATGGGCATACTCAGGAAATTAGGTTGCCGGGTCAGCATCGCCTCCAACGGTCTTGAGGCGGTGGAAATATTTCTTAAAGAATCGCCGGATATAATTTTCATGGATTGCCAGATGCCGGAGATGGACGGATACCAGGCAACTTTCGAGATAAGAAACCGTGAAAAAGAGTTGAAGAGAAAAACACCTATTGTGGCTCTGACGGCCCATGCCCTGGGGGGCGACAGGGAGAGATGCCTGGCCGCAGGTATGGATGATTATTTAAGCAAACCTTTTAAGTCAGAAGAGTTGCAGGTAATTCTTGGCCGCTGGTTTTCATATCCCGGGCAGGAAGCAAGGAAGTCACAAAAAGAGAGGTTGGTTACAAATCTGGATAATCCCAGTGATGATCCGGCATTGGCTCATCCTCCAGATAATCCAGACACATCGCCCGTGATTGATTCCAAAGCTATCCAGACTATAAAGGATCTCCAGATGGATGGGGAGCCAAGCCTCCTGGCAGGTGTTGTCCAGGCATTTGTGAAAGGGGTTGAATCCCAACTCTCTGAAATGAAAACCTGGGATCCAGGAGCATCGGTAAAGGAGCTGCAGATGTTTGCCCACAGCCTGAAGTCATCCAGCGCCAATGTTGGCGCAATGGGATTGTCACGGCTCGGAAGAGCGCTTGAAATGGAGTGCCGGGAGAACACCCTCAGCAATGCAGAGACCCACATGGAAATGATAACGTCTGAGTTTATAAAGGTCAAAGCTGCTTTGAAAAAGGAAATCAGCGGATTATGATATATATGGACGCACCTGGAAAAAACCCGATTGTATTGGTCGTGGATGATGACCCATCCTTGAGAATGGTCATGGTTGCTGCCCTGAAAAAATTTGGTTTTGATGTAACTGATGCAGACGGCGGCAGGAGCGGTCTTGCTCTTTTTAACTCCAAAAAACCGGATATTGTCCTTCTGGATGTAATGATGCCGGACATGGATGGGTTTGAGGTATGCAAAAAAATCCGAAACTTTCCGGACGGAAGGTATACACAGATTCTCATGGTGACAGGGCTTGAAGATATCGAATCCACCCGAAGGGCTTTTGATGCCGGAGCCAACGGATTTGTAACAAAACCTTTAAGCCCGGCCATGCTCGGCCATCGGGTTCAATATATGCTCCGGGCCGGGAATGCGTTCCGGGAAGTAGATCTCCACCAGAGCCGCCTTGCCAAAACCCAGGAACTTGCCAGGATTGGAACCTGGCAGATTGATCTTCGAACCAACAAATTTTACTGCTCCCCAGAGGCCTGCCATTTACTGGGAATGGATTTTAAAAATAGTAATGAGATCACATTGGACGATTTTTTCAGTCCGGTGATTCAACAGGAACGGGATCAGATTAAACAGGCCATCAAACATGCCCGGGATAAAAGAGAAGCCACTTCCCTGGAATACCAGATATACTGCACAGATGCCCCGCAGAAGTATATCCTGAATAAATCGGAGATCATTTGCGATGAACAGGATCACCCCACCATGATGCTGGGGATTGTCCAGGATGTTTCCCAGCTGAAAAGGGCGGAAGAGGAAATTCGGTTTTTGGCTTTTTATGATAGCCTGACAGGTCTGGCCAATCGCATGCTCTTTATGGACCGTTTGGAGCAGACTATTCTCGAGTCCAAGCGAAACAAAAAACATTTTGCCCTCCTGTTCCTGGATCTGGATAACTTCAAGGGAATCAATGATACCCTGGGCCATCATATTGGGGACCTGCTGTTAAAAAAAATAGCCGACAATATCAAGGGATCCATCCGAAAAAGTGATTCTGCAGCACGGCTGGGAGATCAGTCATCCAGAGAGGAAGACTCCCTTATTGCAAGGCTCGGCGGCGACGAATTTACCATCCTGGTGACCGATATTTTAGATCCCGAATCTGCGGCAGTGATTGCCCGGCGGCTGATCCGGACAGTCTCTGAGGTGTATGAATTTGACGGCCATGAGGTGTCCATCACCGCAAGTATCGGCATCAGTGTGTTTCCCGAGGACGGTGGAAAGGCAGAGACTCTGCTTAAAAATGCAGATACGGCAATGTACCATGCAAAGAATGAGGGAAGAAACACCTACCAGTTTTTCATGAATTCCATGAACCTGGCAGCCATTGAACGCTTTTCCATTGACCGGGATCTTAAAAAAGCGTTGCAGAACAACGAGTTTGTCCTTTACTACCAGCCCCAGATCAATCTGGCTACCAGAAGAATTGTCGGTGCAGAGGCCTTGATCCGGTGGAACCACCCCACCAGGGGAATGATTCCGCCGGATAAATTCATACCCATTGCAGAAGAGTCTGGATTAATTATTGATATCAACAAATGGGTCCTCCGGACCGCAGGGCTTCAGAGCAAAAAATGGGCTGAACTGGGATATGGCACCACCACGGTCGCGATCAATCTGTCCGGCTATAAACTGGCCAGTCAGAATATCATCCAGGTTATTAAGGACGCAATTCGCGATTTTGACTTCAACCCAGCCAATATTGAAATTGAGATTACTGAGAATGTTTTCATGCAGGATGACGAGGAGACCGTGGCAACGTTTCTCAAAATAAAGGATCTCAATCTTAGGATCGCTTTGGATGATTTTGGAACCGGGTATTCTTCCCTGAGTTATTTGACTTCTTTTCCAGTAGACACCATCAAGATTGACCGATCATTTGTCATGGGGTGTACCGCAAAAAACAATAATCTGGTGATCATCAGGGCCATCATCGCCCTGGGACACAGTCTAGGAAAAAAAATCGTGGCAGAGGGAGTAGAAACAAAGGAACAGTATCAAATCTTAAAGGGTTTAGGCTGTGATGAAGCCCAGGGTTATTATTTTTCCCATCCGATTCCCTTTGATGAATTTGAGAAACTCCTGATGGATGGAGTCGGATAAGAAGACGTTTTTTTTGTCAAGAAGGAGAGGCGCACCCGGGATGGTGTCCCTGGTACGCCCATGACTCCCGGAATTCCTGAGTCTGAATCGTCAAGTCAACTTAAATCTGCTGACCATTTCATTCAGGCTTTCAGCCAACTTAGAGAGTTCGTTCGCACTTGAATTCACCTGAAGGCTGCCTGTGTTTGTCTCATCTGCAGCCTGGCTGACCATGTGTATATTCTTGTTAACCTCTCCTGCTACTGCTGATGTCTGGTTGATATTTTCGTTCACCTCCTGAACGCCTGCAGCTGCCTGGCTTACATTGTTGGAGATTTCCTGGGTTGTGGCAGACTGCTCTTCAATTGCGGATGCAACAGAGGTAACGATGGCATTGATTTCATTGATGGTCTCGACAATGGATTCAATCGCAGATACAGATTCCTGAGTGTTTGCCTGAACATCACCAATCCTGGAGCCGATCTCCCTGGTGGCATCTGCGGTCTGCTGGGCAAGGGCTTTTATCTCTCCAGCAACTACGGCAAACCCTTTACCAGCTTCACCTGCCCTGGCAGCTTCGATGGTTGCGTTCAGGGCAAGCAGGTTGGTCTGTGCTGAAATGTCTGAAATGGTTTCCGTGACCTTGGAGATTTCCAGTGCAGATCTGCCGAGGGAATCTATCCTTTGGGAAACATGGGTTGCTTTTTCTACTGCCTGGGTAGTGGTTTGACTTCCTGTGGCTGTTTGCTTGGCAATTTCATTGATCGTCACAGACATTTCTTCTGTTGCTGCAACGATCATCTGAAGGTTGGCAGTGGTCTGTTCAGTGGCTGCAGCGACACTGTTCATGCTGGTCGACATCTCTTCGGCTGCTGATGCCACGCTGTTCGCCTTTTCGGATGACTGCTTGGAACCCGAAGCCATCTGTTCTGAAATGGCTGAAAGTTCTGTGGAGGATGATGTCAAAGTTTGAACCCCACCTTGAATATCCGTGAACATATGGCGCAAATTTTCCGCCATATCCTTCATGCTGTCATAAACACCTGTTGTTTTTTTCCCATTTGTGTTGAATTTAACGGTAAGGTCTCCTTTAGCGATGCTATCGGCAATTCTGGCGATTTCAGAGGGGTCTTCACCAAGTTGAGCCATGATCCCCCGTGCCACTATGATCCATACAACAACCGTGGCAACAATGGAAACAGAGATCAGGATTAAAAGGGTTATATTTCCCCTGCGTGCATCTTCAGCAATTAGAATGGCCGAGTCAATAAATTCATCCTCAAAACTACCGGCACTTATAATCCAGTCCCATTTTTCAAAGTAGGCTGTCTTAACCTTTTGGGTTTTAACTCTATTGTCAACGGGGTCCTTTATTTTATATGTGTGGTCTGCTGTCTCCCCCTCTTTTAATTTTAAGGATTTGGCGATCAACTCCTGGATGAAATATTTCCCGTCCTCATCCCTGCTGTCAATTATGCTGCTGCCATCCTGTTCCCCATTTTTAGAAATCACATAGCTGCCGCTTTTATCCACCACATAGACATGTCCTGTTTTTCCGATAACCATGTCCATAACAACCTTGCGAAGGGTGGTGGTGCTTTCCTGGGGAATCCCGACGTATAGCATGCCAACAAGATTATTGCTGTTATCATATATTGGCTTATATGCCGTAATATACCACCCATTAACGACATACGCTCTTCCCAGGTATGTCTCTCCCTGTT
This sequence comes from Desulfobacterium sp., assembly GCA_034006945.1. Lineage (GTDB taxonomy): Bacteria > Desulfobacterota > Desulfobacteria > Desulfobacterales > Desulfobacteraceae > Desulforapulum. The sequence continues at coordinate 45,131 of JAVERV010000012.1, forward strand.
TGACGGCTGATATTACCGGATTGTCCGAACCGTCGATGTTTTTACCCGGTATATAAGTTCCAATTGCCCTTTGACCATTTTCCTTGATGACATTTGTCGCAACCCGCATCATATCTCCGTTTTTGTTCATCACCTGAAATACGGTACAGGTTGTTCCAATCAACTCACGGACCTCATCCACAAGGGGAGTCTTTTGGTTTTGATCATTGATCTGGCCTAACCAGGTCTCTCCGATATACATTTTGGGGAGGGTTATGGAAGATTTTTTATTCGTATATTGGTTGACAGCCTCCCAGGATTGATTCTCCTGTCCGAAGCTGACGCCGCCTGCCTTTGTCAGTAGATCTTCGGCAACATTCAAAGAGCTCCCCAGGTTCTTCTCGATCACCTCCTGTTGGGTCTTGGCAAGGGTAGCAATGTTTTTAACGGCATATTGAAGGTTTGCATCTGCCATTTTTATGCTTTCCATCCTGGCAAGATTTGTACTTTTTTTGTTCTGATTTAACACAAAGCCAAAGGCAAAGATTAAAGGGATGGTTGTGAGGGATATTCCAACAAGTAAAAGTTTTTGTTTGAATTTTAGTCTGTTTAACAAGTTCAACGCCTCCGGTTCCATGTGTAACTCTTTGATTGTAAATGAGGTAACTCCCCGGCTTTGGCCGAGGAACTCCCAAAGCTTTATTTCCCCAGGATAGTAGAAAATTTCCAAAACTGCCAGCGGTGAAAGGATCACAGAAAAGGAATCTTTGCAATAACTGCCGTAAAACAGTTAAACCATACGACCCATGATTGCAAGAACTATCTTGTTTTGATCTGGACGCCTGTTGTAATCCTTATTTCCGGCGGACATAATTAAGCAGGGAACACGATACCGTAAGGCGGTGGGGGTGTTTTAGTCCACTTTTTCAAGAGATGGAATATCTGGCAAGGGCGGTGTTGAGTTCATTTATCCGCATTGGAATGTCGGTTGCCCCGACGATCTCGGTCACAAGGCAGATGGTTTTTGCGCCCCGCCGGGCTATCTGGTCGATGTTGGCAAGTTTAATGCCGCCAATGGCCACAAAGGGTAATGTAATGTTTGCAACGACCCATTCAAGATAGGTAACCCCCACAGGATCACACACATCCTCTTTGGTCCTTGTGGCAAAGATGGGGCCGACACCTATATAGTCGGCTCCTGCCCGGATCGCCTCCTGGGCCTGGTCGGGAGAGTGGGTGGAGAGCCCTATTATCTTATCGTTGCCGATTAATTTTCTAACCTCCCCTACCGGCAGATCATCCTGACCTATATGCACACCATCGGCATTTACAAGGAGCCCCACATCCACATGGTCGTTAACGATGAAAGTAACCCCGGCTTTACGGGTTAATTCCCTTATTCTTCTGCACTCCTCAAGGATTGCCCGGTAGCTTTTAGAAACCCTTTTCTCCCGGTACTGGATGATCTTCATTCCGCCCTCGATCATTCTCTCAACCACCTCGACATTGGTGCGTCCATTTGAAAATTTTTCGGCGGTAATCCCGTACAATCCTTCGGGTAACACCGTGTTTTTTTCTTTGTATTCAGTCATTACATCCCCCTTGTTTAATAACAAGATCCGCCATTATGGCGGCGATCACAGCGACCTTCGGCCCGTATAGGATATGGGATCGAAAATCGGTCTGAAAGTCACCGACAATGGTGCAGTTGCCCAGCCTGCAGGTCCGAATTGTATCCATCCTTCTTCCTGCTATCCCCGATGCCGACACAATCGGTATGTCCCGGTCGGCAAAGGTTTCCACCAGGAGCTTTTTCGACTGCTCCTCGTCTAACCCCTCCACCAGCACCTGACAATCGTTAAACATCCCCTGCATGTTTTTAGCGGTTAGTCGTACTCTTTCCGTCTCAACTTTCCCATCAGGAACAATCCCCAGGAGGTTATCGCGCAGCATATCGACCTTGTACCCACCAATCTGGTGGTTAAAGTAAAACTGCCGGTTCATGTTGGACAGTTCCACCCGGTCAAAATCGACAAGCTTTAGCGATGTATATCCGGCACGAACAAGCTGAACGGCCACATTCGAGCCGATTCCGCCGACTCCGGCAATGCCAACCTTGATCAAAACTGATCCCAGTCTTTGTATACCGGCTGATAACCGGCATTGCGTATCGCCATGACCACCTCATCAACGTCCCTTCCATCGGTAATCTCAAACTGGGGCGTGCCTGTTCCCTGCACCTCGCCGTAGCCGCCCACCCCGGTGCAGGAACCTGCGGAAAATTTGGTTGCGCCCAGCCGGATAAGCCTATCTCTAAAATCGCTGCTCTCCCTGGTTGAAACCGTCATTCCAACCCGTGGCAGAAAACAGCGCAATGCTGTCATGCATTGCACAAAGGTACGATCATCTGCTACAAACTCAGCGTTATAATCTCCCTCTGCCGGATTCATTCGGGGTAGAGAAAGGGATATCTCAGTTTCGAGGAATGTATCATTGAGATATCTGGCATGGAGGCCTGCAAAGAAAACCTCGCTGCGTATCGCTCCGAGTCCAAGCAGCGGTCCGATATTCACCGAGCGAAAACCGGCCTTTGCCCCTCGTTCCGGTGCATCCAGGCGATATCTAAAGTCGGTTTTTCTCCCGGCCTTATGGACAAGGGCATAACGCTCTTCATCGTAGGCCTCCTGATAGATCGTCAAACCGTCGACTCCGGCCAGTTTCAGCCTGTGGTAGTCGTTTTGATCCATGGGGAAGATTTCAATTGACACCGATGCAAAATATCGTCTCAGCAACCGAACCGTATCCTCAAGGTACTCCATGGGGGTTATGGCCGGCGCTTCACCGGTCAAGATGAGGATATGGCGCATACCGGTTGCGGCTATTGCCTTTGCCTCCACCTCGATTTCGGCAAGACTCAGCTTTTTACGCTGGATATTATTGCCCCGATGAAAACCGCAATAGACACATTCGTTGGCGCAAAAGTTGGAAATATACAAAGGAATAAACAGCTGGATTGTGGGGCCGAAATATTGCCTGGTCAGCCCCTGGGCCTTTTGGGCCATCTGCTCCAGGTAACCTGATGCTGCAGGGCTTAAAAGTGCCAGAAAGTCATTCTTCGTAAGTTGCTCTTTTTCTAATATTGTATCTATCTGATTCGAAGTTACCCCGGTAAAAAAAGAGTCGAAATCAAATCCTCCATGGCGCTCTATTTCATTATAAAATGACATTTTTATCCCAATCCCCTTAATCGAGGAAACCGGTTAACGGTGATGATGCCCTTGCAAGGTCGCTTTCTTCGCCCATCCTGGCAAGGTAGGCAACTCTTCCCGCCATCACCCCAAGGGAAAAGGCGCGTCCCATCATGGTCGGATCTTCAGCCGTTGCAATGGCGGTATTGACGAGAACCGCATCAGCCCCCATTTCCATGGCTTCAGCGGCCTGGGAAGGACGACCAATACCGGCATCAACAATCACCGGAACCCGACAATTCTCAATGATAAGGGCGATCAGCGATTTTGTTTCAAGCCCCCGGTTGCTCCCTATTGGCGATCCAAGGGGCATGACGGCGGCGGCACCTGCATTTTCGAGTTTCTTGGCCAGGGTGAGGTCAGGCAGCACATAGGGCAAAACGATAAAGTCTTCCCGGGCAAGAATTTCTGTGGCCCGCAGGGTCTCGTAATTGTCTGGCATAAGGTATTTCATGTCGGTGATTATTTCGATCTTAATGAAGCTGCCACACCCCGCCTCCCTGGCGATCCTTGCTATCCTTACGGCCTCTTCAGCGGTGCGGGCGCCGGAGGTGTTTGGCAGTAGCACGACATCTTTCGGGATAAAATCAAGGATATTTTCATTGTTTCCCCCGATGTCAATGCGGCGCAACGCCACCGTCATCATCCCGGAGCCGCTTGCCTCTAACATTTTTGGTATCCAATTCTTTGCAGCAAATTTTCCCGTACCGGTGAGAAGACGGCTTTTAAAGGCATGTCCACCAATTATTAACGGTTTATCCTGCATACGCTCAACCTCCTCCAACAAAATTCAACAATTCAAGAACATCCTTTTTCCCAAGCGTTACCCCTTGCCAGTCGGCCTGTTTAATGATCCGGCCGTTATGTTCCACCACCAATGAACCTGAAATCAGACCCCGTTCTGCTATCAGAGTGTCAAGGGTACATGCATTCAGCCGCTCATCCCTGCCATTGATTCGTACTTCAATTTCCATGGTGTTTTCCTGTTGCTAACAAGCAAAAAAAAGCCGCCTTCCCGTTCTAGGGAAAAGCGGCATTTTATCATTTCCTGTGCCCTGAAATCTGGGTTTCCGGGCGGCCGCTTTCCTTCGCCGGCATTATCCGGATCAGGTTCACAGGGTTGGATAAAATCCTCTCAGCATTTACTGCACCCCTAGCGATAGCTCATTTTTTATTCGACTTGGTTGAATTTGTCAATATATGTTTATAAGATACTTTATCTGAAGTGCCACCGTTGGCGGAGTTTCAATTTTCGTTGTGGGCATGAGCCATCCCTCGCTCCGGCCGTGCCGGTTATAAAAATTGTGGTTTTTACGGAGGAGAGGATGCATTCAGGGTATATGAGATGGTCAGAAACATCAGCCTTGCAGGTTGAAATTATCGGGTGGCTGCTGTGCTGGGCTGTATTGGCAACAGTCCCGGCCCATGCCGGGCAACCCATGCTGCCGGAGGTCTACACCGAACAGGTAGAGGTGACAGGGTGGCTGATGAGTGAAAAGCTTGATGGAGTGCGGGGGTACTGGGACGGCAACCACCTTTTATCAAAAAACGGTAATGCTTTTTCCCCTCCCAGGGCATTTGTCCAGGGGTTGCCCCCTTTTCCTGTGGAAGGAGAGATCTGGGGTGGACGGGGAAGTTTTGAGCAGACTGTCTCCATCGTTAAAAAAGAGAAACCCCATGACGGATGGCTGAAACTGAAATTTGCAATCTTTGATGTGCCTGACGCACCCGGTGGATTTATGGAACGAATAGCTAAGGCCGAGAGGTGGTTTGCTGCACACCCATCCGCCTATGCCTTTGTCATCCCACAAAGCGTGATCGACAGCCCAATTAAGATAAAACAGCACCTGGCCCATGTTGAAGAGCTCGGCGGTGAAGGTTTGATCATCCGCAAGCCTGACGCCCTGTATGCTGCAGGCCGGAGCACCGAAATCCTGAAGGTGAAAAAATATCAGGATGCAGAGGCAGTTGTTATAGCCCACCTGCCGGGCAAGGGAAGAAACAAGGGAAGACTCGGCTCCCTGCTGGTCGAGATGGACAACGGGAGGCGGTTTAAGATTGGCGGTGGCTTCAGCGATGCTGAAAGAGATTCGCCCCCGCCGGTCGGTTCTGTCATCACTTTCAAATACTACGGCAAATATCACTCCGGGATTCCTAAGTTTCCTTCATTTTTGCGCATTCGCAGTGATCTGGATTTATAATTTAAAACTCACCATCCAGGGAAAGCTGCTAGGGAGAGGTTTTTCTTGCATGAATCTGAATGCGTTTTCTCCAGGCCGATAGCGACGATAAAGCCGGTCCTTTCCTCTGCCCATGGCGGCCAATACGCCAATACGAAATCGGCGCAATCCTAGGGCCGTTCCAGCCTGAAAGAATCTTATCGTCCTTGAGGGGATGAAAGCTCCCTTCCTTTTTCTCGATGATCAAGTTTTTTGCCTTGATCATCGAGCCTTACGATTTAAAATAAATCAATCTGCCTTTTCTTGAATCTTTTCGCCGACGGCTTCCACATCCTCACCCACGCCCTTCATGGTGTTACAGCTGAACGTCAGAAATCCAAGTGAAATCACCATTAAAATAACTATCATGTTTTTTAATCGTTTCATCCTGCTCCCTCCAGATTTTACATTTTAACGCAACCTGCACCCTGGGTTACTCTTCCTTCCAGTGAATGCAATCACTCGGACAGCTTTCCATGGCATCATCAATGCACTCTTCATCGCCCTTCGGGTCGATAACCTTCGCTTTTTCAGTATCGTCGTCAAATTCAAAAACGTCTGGACAAAGCTCTACGCAGCTTTCGCATCCCACGCACTCTTCGGTGTCTATGTATACGCTTTTTCCCATTGTCCTACTCCCTTTTGTTAAATGTTGACCTGCGACTGGGTTATAAAGGCCTTTTAAAAAACTATTTTTTCTCCTGTTCCGGGCACTCGAGATTCCGCACTGAGAACCCGACCCCATCTAAGGAGAATCAACTATAACAAATGGCCGACATTATGATCAAGGCCATTATTTATTACATGATGGCAGGTGTGAATAAAATGAGGGATTGCCCCTATTTTAATAAAAATCATCCCTGTTTCTATCCTTGCTGTTGTTGTTGCTCAAGCCATTGACCATAAATATGCAGAGGCTTTTGAGTAATTATAAAAGTCCGTCAAGATGAAAACTCTCTGATTTATTTATGGTCAGAATAAAGCGTTTCAGCAGATTTTTATTAAAACAATGGGACATGCCCTTATCCCTGAGTTTGTTTCTCAGTTCCACCCTTTTCCCAGCCTCTTCTTCCAACATCTCCCTTTCCCTAAGTCGGCGAAGCTTTGTCTCATAACTATCCCTTACAATGGTATTGATATTTGCCTTCTTATTTTCCCGGGCCTCGGCTTCAAACTTATGCAAGACATCAAGATGGGGATTTTCACCTGCCATAATCTTTAAAGCTTCAAACGGAGTTTTGGCATCTTTGTAGGCTCGTTTGGAAGTCAGGGCGTCAAACACATCCACAAGGTGACATAATTTTGCCACCAAAGGGATCTGATCACCGGATAATCCGCAGGGGTAACCACTGCCATCCTCATTCTCGTGGTGATATAAAATAGTCTGCATGGAAGACCTGGGAAGCCCTGCTTCAAACAAAAGAGTTGTGGAATAAGCGGTATGGCATTGCATGACCACATACTCTACATTGTCGAGTTTTCCTTTTTTATTTATTATGTTTTTTGGGATTTTTATCTTGCCGATGTCATGGAGAAATCCTGCAACTGAAGACTGGATCATGAATTCCCTTAATTTGCCCGTTGTCTCCACTTCAAACAGATCCCGGTTGGAATTAATAAATATTGCCATAAGCCACCCAACCTTTATGGAATGTGTATGGGTGTCATAATCATGACCGATTAGATCGACCATGCCACTTAAAGAGGCAATGCTTGATATGAAATCCATGGCCTGGGAGACCAGTTTCTCTATGTTTTGAACGGCCTGTATGCTCTCCTGCTTTGATGAAAAATTGGTGGTAAAAGATTCTTTGATGATCTCTGTGGATAAATTTATCAGGGTTTGAGTCTTTTCCCCTACATTGATCTCCTCGTGCTTGAGAATAAATTCCAGGTTGTTTTTCACATACCTGCCATAGTTCCGGGCTTGATTCTTATGGATGTAAATTGTCCCCCAGGAACGCAACAAATCCATCAGCCGTTCTTTAGGAATAGAGTTTGAATCCACCAGAAGGCATCGGAACCGATATTGTTTTTTTTCATGGGGATAACGTTCAAACAGGGAAAAGTCTGTCAGGGAGTCGGGATTGATTGACAACGGATCAATTGCAAGAAATGAACTGCCGTCATCAAAATACTCGGTTGTCAATCCCATTGTTCGAAACTCCTTTTCACATCAGCTCCTTTTAATTAACCAGTTTTAGAATATAGTTCTTGAAACTTGTTTTACAAGACCGGACCCCATTTTTACCTCATTTCTACCCTTTCCATTTGAGTAATTTCCCTTCTATGTTTTCTGTGTGTTCCGTGGTTTATAATTTTGTTTATCAGGAACCAGAGAACACACGGAATACACAGAAAGAACAGAAGGGAGTAGTTACTTCCAGATAATACATAACAAACCCCTGGCCCTGCTCATGGCCACATAAAGGTTGTTCATGTTGAAACCGTCATGGGAAAAATCAGGTTTTTCTAAGTCAATTACTATAACAGCGTCATTTTCCAACCCTTTAAAGTCTTTTATCCGGGCAAAAGAGATGAAAGGCGGGGGAAAGGCTCTCACAGAATAATCGTCAAGCCTTACAATGTGTTTTTTACCATGGCAGGACAGGCTTGATACGCTCGATTCATGATAGCTGAATGGGGAGAGTATTGTTATGGAACCCGGGGGTACGCCGATTTCCAATAATTCTTCAATCATCCCTTCAAGGGCATTGCTGTATCCTGTTGTTTTGTTGGCGGCAACCTCCATAACCTGTGGTCCATGGCCTGTTCCCAAGGTTCCCATATCAAGCCCCAGTGTGTCTTGTACCTTTTTTATTATGGGGGCACTGTTTCTGCAGTTCCTCGTGAGGGGAACCCTTGCGGGCTTGCAGTTGTTCAGCATTTCAAGAACCTTTGCGGCAGGTTTGGAAAAAAATCCAGCCTGATTATTGATATCATGGAAGATATACCATTGTCCCTGGCTAAAACCGCCTTTGAGCATGGTGTTTAATCTTGCCATGTCATCAAGGTTAAAGAGGTCCTGGCCTTCATCCACGATCAGGATGTCGTACCGGTCAACGCCTGCCCGTTTTGTCTCTAGGCTTAAGGCATCTATTGTGCATATGACCATGAACTCATTGATGATTTTTGTTTCAAGGTACCTTTTAAGCCAGTTTGACTTGCAGACAAACACGACTTTTTTGTCTGCCCAGGCCAACCTTCTGACAAGTTCGGCGGCTAAAAAGGTCTTGCCGGTCCCGGCCCCGCCCGAGCATAACACCCTTGGGTTTGCGGCAACTACATCAAGAAATCTATACTGTTCCCGGGTCAGCTCTACCGTCGTTTGTTCCAGGTTTAAGAGGGTTGAATATAGAGGCTCTACAGTTTCAAAGTCGGGTCTTAAAAATTGTTTTAAAGCTCCAATAGTTTTGCTTGAAAGTCTGTGATGGTTACCCGGTCTCTCCTGCCAGAAATCAAAGAAAGCGACCAGCCATGATTCGAAATTTCTCATGTTTTTCAAGTCACATACCATGCACATATCCCATTCTGATCCCTGGTGTGACCATCTTACATCGGGGAAGATTACTCCATACCCTGTGGGGATTTTAAGCTGACTGAAACTGTCAGAGGCTGCAATTTTGTTTTTTATTGCATGGAGGGCGGTCTCGGCCTGCCTGAACGGGTTTTGAATCTTGTACTCCTGATCGTTCCCATCAACCGTGTACCAGAAACCATCCTCCCCACGAACACGCCCCCCCTTTACTTCAAGCACAAAAACTCCGAATTTGCAGACAATGACAAAGTCTGCCTCGCCAAACTTTTTGGTCCTATGTCCGGTCAGGTTTAACGAATGAAAGGCAATAAAACCGTCATCGTCTGTAAAAGATTCTCCCAGGCGGTCAAATACACGGGATTCTGCCTTGCTGAGGGTCTTATAGGGTGAGGCTGGAATCAACCTCATTGTTTGATTCTTTTATACTTTTTAAAAAATTTGTCATGGTCTGCAAGCCTATGATTCACCATAAAGACAAAATATTTCTCTTGGATTAATTCAGCTGTTGGTGTCTTAACTATTCCGTCAACCGTTATTTCAATCCTGCTGTTTTCAACTTTTAACCTGTAATCTCCCCTTGGAACGGTTATTTTTGTTCGAAGCCAGGTCTCATCCTTTACCGTCCTGGCAAACCACTTACAAAACTCATTGTTCCTTATCATATCCATAATTGTCAACGGTTCCTGGGGTGGTTTAAACTCTACTTCACTCTTTAACTGCAAATGGGCATAGGTGGCCATCTGGTGGGAAATATGGCTTTGCACACCCTCAAACTCCCGGATAAATCCTGGCGATTTGATGAATTTAGCCCTTATGCCGAACAGCATGGCAAACTGGATGATAAGCTCTTCGGTGATGGTGTGATCGTTTAAAATATCCGTTTGAAATTTATAATCGATCAGGGCATCGCTATCCTCCCTGAGAAAAAGCATGAGTAAAATTTTTCCCAACCCTGTTTCAGCCTCTTTAAACTGCTCTGAAACGGTTTTATCTGTAATTTTTTCAAAATCTTTCAGGGTGGCTGCCAAACCTTGGACCCTTGGCTTGATCTTCTCGTCCCATTTGTCCGATTCTAGAAAATCGATAATGTCCTGTTTAAAATTTTCACTGTTTATTGCTATATCCATAAGACCATAATATATCTGCTCGCCCGGGGCCAGGGGGGCAGGCTCTCTTTCAGGCCGCTTAAAGTGTTGGTCAATAAAATGGATACCTTTGTCAACAGATTCTGACAGATTGCCGGAAGCGCTGATGCAATGATATACCTGATTGGTTGATTCGCCGTTTTTTGAAAAATAAAACATGTTCAGCAGCAGTCCGCCAAAGGAGTATACCGTGTTGTAATTAACAATAGTTCGGTTTGGAATACCGGGTAATAGCGATTTGCCATTTTTCACCGTCAGTTCAGCCGATTTTAAGGATTTTTCTGAACCCGGCAGCGTCAACAGTTCCGGCTCAAATTCCCCTGTGCTGCTGAACTTGAATAACTTTTGATCCTGTTTTGTCGATTGAAGCTTTAATCCGGCAAGTATCACATTGGCACGCTGTTTAATGATATCCTCAAATTGTTTTTGATCCTCATCTGTCTTGAATATAAGTTTCAAAAAACAGGATAGGGGCAGGGGTGCCGGAACATACAGGGAATCAGGGGGAGCCGTATTTATGCCACCCATTTTAACATCAGCCCATTCGCCATCCCTGTATGTTTTGCCGGTTCCCCTTATACCATCGATATTCACCTCGATTATGCATGGGGTAAGATTCTCCCTTTCACTCACGCACTTTTCCAAAACATCCCTGGGAATTTTGTTCCTATATATGGGAACCCACCCCGGCTGCAAATCCAGGGCATCTGCATAATATTTTTTAAACCCGTCAGGGGAGGCGAGCAGACCCTGGGCAAGTATCATTCTCAAATTGTTTGTATTGGTAGGAAACAACCAACGATCTTTTTTCTTAGCCATCAATAACCCTTCTCTCTCTTCAGGATGTTCTCATCTTCGGGGAGAATCTGGATGATCCCGCCGTCATATCCCTTGCCTTTAACGAGAACCAGTTTTTTTATTGCCCTCGAACACATCACATAAAATCTCTTTTTCATCCCATCGATATCATTGTTAAAGATCTGGAACCCGTCAACTATAATAAAAACAACATCAAACTCTAATCCCTTTATGGATCTGTCATTGAGAACCACAATTCCGCCCCGGGTAAAGTCAAGGGTCACATCTTGTTTCTCTTTGCTCGAATATGTGCAAATCCTGGGGCGGGGATTATCAAGGGTAATATCCATGGAATGGAGTGCATTGACATAGCTGTCCCTCCTGGTGTTGTTGGCCACAACCACGCCTATCAGGTTCCTGTCATCCCTGTCCGCCTCTCTTAATATCATCCTTACACTGTCGTCAAAATGCTCATATTCATACAGGATCGGGGTTCCAAGGGCTGATTTTGATTCCGGGGGTAAGTCTGGGGCAGGGCTTGAGGGATCGGTAAAAAAATGGCTGGCTAACAGAGCTGTGGGGTAGGAATTCCTGAAGTTTTGAGTCAGCTCTATCACATCGTCCCTGTCAATCCCCAATATGTCCATAAGCTCCTGTCTGCTTGAGTTCTCTTCAGTTATCTGCTGGTTCTGGTCGGCCACAACGAAAAAATTCTCATACCCTGCATGCATGAGTGACTCATAGAACTTTACGGGCATGTCCTGGCCCTCATCCATGATCAGATGGAGGGATCTTGGTTCCATCTCCAAAGATTCAAATTTCTTGATCACCCCGTTATAGTCATACCTGTAAGGTTGTTCCTCGGGCACACGTCCACCTGCAAAATGAGAGTACATGTTGCAGAACCAGGATTTAACAGTCCAGATTCTTAAATCAAGGTCAACAAGCTGCTTTGTCGCACTGTTCAGGACATGGTTGTAGGTCAGGAAAACATAGTTGTTGTTTTTGTGAAATTTCATGGCGCGCAGCAGGGCCACAACGGACTTACCCGTACCAGGGCCCCCGACGATCAAAAACTGTCCGTTTTCCGGAAGATCGAGGACCCTGTCCTGATCCTTGTTCAGCTCCTCTTCTCCGGGCAGTTTGAATTTTCTTTCAGCCATCAGGATTGTCCATTACGATTCTTTCCTTTAAGATCCTTTAATGATGAACTCCAAAAAGTTTGGAATGTCCAAATGATCGCTTCCCTTGATAAACACCCTGTCTAAGAAGAGATTGTTATACTGGCAGCCGGGCTCCGGGATCAATGCACAGGCGTGGCAGGCAGCGCGGTTCAGCCAGCCCGGCCCCTGTCCCTCATGCTCCGTACACACGGGATCAAGGGAACACCACCCGGCATGCTTGAATGCACCATCGAGCAATGCTAAAAATTCGTTTGGTTCTGCGCTTTCTATGATGCCTCCAAGGGAGCCCACAATATCGGCAACAGCGGTGTAGATCAAGATACCCGCCATATTTCTATCACTGGAGCTGTTAATTGAGCAGTAGATCCTCTCCTTGAGGGATGCCGCAGGATATCCCGAGGTTGATTCAAGCTCCCTGATAAGCAGGTGGGACAGGGTGTGGAGCAATAAAAATCTCGGGGTTACAGTAATGTCTTGAGCTAGGGTTACCTCTGATTTCTCATATCGTTCGGCTATCTCGTCGGCCCTTTTTTTGACTTCAGGCAGTTTTTCCCATTTCAGGAGAATTGTCTCGTCCAATGTAAAAAACACGCCTTCTCCAAAGAGTTCGATTGCCGGAAGCCAGTCAGATTCTCCAACAATATCGGGGGGGACAAGATTTTTGTTCTCCTCGCCTGGATCACGGTAAAACCCCTTGAAGACCTGGATCTCCCTCACCCTTTTTGCAATTATATGGTGATCCACCATTTTAACAATTGCGGCCAGATGATCCGGCAGGTTATCCTTCGGGTCATCTGGCAAATCCTCTGCCAAAATATCTGCCAAAATATCTGTCGGATCATCTGTCGGATCATCTGTCGGATCATCTGTCGGATCATCTTTCAGGCCATCCCCCAGGTTCTGCCTTGAAAGGCCCTTCCACTGATCGGTTCTATGGTCGGTTACAAAGTCCTCATCATCCCTCATATCATCCCAATGCTTTAAAAACGCCCTGTATTCATCTTCAAACAGCTCACCCACCCTGATATTGTCTTCAAAAAACGGATACCCTCCATCTATTTGTTTAAAGGCGTTGTTTATCTCTTGAACACTGCACCTGAAGCGGGTCGCAAGGAGTCGTATCCTTCCGTTTCTTAGCAATGGAATTTTTATCCTGTCTATTTCCCTGCGAAGTTTTGAACTGTTGTACAGTTTATCAACCACATTTGCCTTGGTGATTCTTGATTCAGGCGGGATGACCAATGCATTTTCACGTAAGGGAAGATAGATGCGTGGATCGTTGACCTCGAGGATTCTAACACTGTCCTCCTCGTTCAGCTTTGGCGATTGTTGATAGATCCAGGGCTGATACCTGTGAAGGGGATATTTTTTGTTGTCATTTATGCCATAAAGATTAGAGCAGTTGCACCTGGTGCACATTACCCTCTTTCGGCCCCCTGCATCTGTGCCAAGCCTCAAGTAAGAGGCCTCATAATCGATGCTGCAGCCCCCGTCTGACTTTGAATGACAGAGATAATGCCATGGCACATCGTCCAGGTGACCCCTGTTGCTGATGGCGCACCAGGTCACCTGCTCAAGGGTCCCCTTGCAATGCTCACACATTACCCGCTCGTTAAATTTTTTGGCCTGTTTCCTCCAGGGATTGGGGTGCAGGAATCCGCAGCTCTTACAAACGGCAAAGGTTGGGAATATAACGGCGGGCAGATAATCTCCCGTTAATCTCCCCTTGTCGTTCTCCTTTGCCGTGGGCGGCATCCTCAACTCTTTGTTAATACCCAAAGCCATGGAAACCCTTGCAACATAGGGTATAATCTGGGCTGAAATCTCCCCTGATCGATTCGTCCAATACCTTGTGTCTACAACTGCCATGAGCTTATCCTCTGCACCCCTTACAATGGAGCCTATGCCTGCGTAGGAGGTAAGATGGGAAAACCTGACCGGAGTATAGAGCTGTTTATTTTTCATCGTGTAATTTTACCCCGCCCAGAAGTTTCATCAACGCTGAATTCTCAACATTTCTCATGGATTGAAGGGTCTGCCACAGGCCATTCTGCTCGTCAAAATTACAGATCAGACTGTCGAACCCCCTGTCCTTTGAATAAAAAACAAGTTTAATCCTGTTCCCACGGCAGAAGTCAGCCCTCTGCTGCCATGCCTCAACCAGTTGATCCATGTGTCCATGGACCCTGTTTATCACATCTCGATCATTGCTGTTGATGGCAACTTCAGTTCGAGCCTTGAGCGTTTGTATGATTTTTTTAACCCTGCTGTTCCGGGCGTCAAAATTTCCCGGAGAGTCATTTTTTAAAAGCCCGACATTGCCGTATCTCAACGCAATAATCAATGCCGCATGCAAAGCACGGGACCTTGCCTGATAGGTAAACGGGGTTAAGCTTGAGGGCTCCACAAAACGATAAAATGAGTCGTGGTAGGATCTGAAGTTTTCATAGTGGGACAGGCTTCTTGCCTGGCTCTTGTAGTAGTTTACAAAAACAATGCCCGGGATCTCTCCCCGGCCCACACGGCTGCTTGCCTGGATATATTCCGCCGTGGTCAGGGGTTGGCCATTGATGATCATCAGGGCAAGCCTTGGTACATCAAGGCCCACTGAAATCATATTGGTTGCAAGGGCCACATCAACTGCATCTTCTTCATCCCTTTGTTTTGCAAGGGCCTTGAATACAAGGCTGTTATCCTCGGCGCTTTGGTTGCTCGTGAGGATTTTGACATTTAACTCTCTAACCGGCAGATATTTTTCAACCAGACCCCTTACCTCCAGGTCATGAATCTTTTGAAAATCTTCGATGTTTTTCACTCCCCTGTCCGGGAGAAAGCCCGGCAGGAATTTCTCTATTTCAGCCTTGAGATTCTCAACGGTGAGGGCCTTAAAAAAAGATGCTATGCCGCTCTGATAAAGGGTGCGGCTGTTGCCAACACCCCTGAGGCTTCCATGGTAGATGATCTGGGTCCACCAGTTGTCCATATGCTCTTCCATATCCTTGAACATTGCAACCGGTGCGGACAAAAGAGTCCCGGCCAGGGGTTCAAGGCTTCGCTGGGTAGAGAGTAGGGGGGCAAGATATCCCACGTAGAGCCTGCCCGGCTTTTCATTAAGGGGGATGGTCCTGGCGAAATAAGAATCATCATACCTAATTCCCGGCGGCGGGAAGATAGCAACCTCCCTTCCAAAAAGAGCCTTAATCTGTTTGTCTGCATTTTTTATGGTGGCGGTGGAAGCAATATACTTGCCCCTCATGCCCCTTGTGATCAACACCGTATCTATTGCTGCCTCATAAAGACCGACAATGGATCCCAATGCGTTGGAGATAAGGTGAAGCTCATCCTGGATGATCAACTCAGGGGGCCTGCTGCTGTTCAGCCCAAAGAAATTTACCGCCCTCTCCTCCCAGGTCATCCTTGCAAATTTATCCACAGTTGCGATTAAAAGGCTCGGCGGATTTTCATAAAGAGCCTCATCAACAACGTTGCAGGGAATTATGTTTTTATGCTTTCTACCAAACTGGCATGTGGGGTTGGTGCATGTAAAGTGAAATTTATCATCGTCTGCAACATAATTTTTCTTTGAAAACTCTTCATCGCACCAGGGACATCTATTAAGGACAAGGCTGCTGAACCGACCTTGTTGCACCTCTTTTTTTGCCTTGTGAAATGTGTTTGGCGAAGTTGTCCCGCCGACCCATAACCCAGTGGAAAAGGGTTCTTCGCCAAACAGCTCCTGGTTTTGCTGCCTTAACAGCTCCAGGGCCAGAACAACCTTGTTGGCCCTTAAAAACTGCTGGGAGGTGAGAAGCCTCAAGGTGTACCTCATAATGGCCACTGTTCCACGGTAACTTGCAGGATATGCCAGCCTGCGATGGATAAAAAGAAACCCCATCAACCCGAGATACGCCTCTGTTTTTCCCCCGCCCGTTGGAAACCAGATGAGATCGAGGGTGTCCCTGTATTCGCTATCTTCATTTACGGCGGACTCCAAAACCATCAGGATAAACGCCAGCTGAAACGGTCTCCATTTATATTGGGACGGTTTCTTTGTGACACCATTGTTTCGATCGTTTGATATCCATTGCATGAGCATGGCTTTGTTCATTGTGGCAAAGGCAACCCTGACGTTGTAACTGCTCTTCAGAAGCTCCAGGCCCCTTTGCATCCTTTGTTCTGCCAGATTCTGCCTGTCTAAGATTTTCTGTGCGGTTTCCTTATCATCCTGATCCTCCTGTTCACCTGCTTTTTCCCCTTGTCGTTTAATCCAGACCCCATAATTTTCAACAAAGATATTCAGCTGCCCGAGAATCTCACCATGATCGTTCCTTTCCAGGTTTTGCAGAGTTGAAAACCTCAAGGCCCTGTCATCATCCTTGCCGGTATTTGCCGTCAGCTGGGGCACCTCAACCGTGGGAATGAAATCAATCCAGATTTCCATTCGCCTGTCTTTTTTTTCTTCTGTTTCATTCCCCTTGCTCAAAGCCCAGTCAACTGCCGTTCCATGGCCGACGGCATATATGTGGAGATCCTTGTATCTTAACTCAATTTCCCTCTCTTCATCGGTCAGCAAAGCCTTGTCTTTTGAAGGATAGACCCCAATGGTTCCAGATTCGACAATACAGCGAAGTTCCACCTCAAAGAGAGTTTTTCTGTTTTGATCATAAATAAGGTTTTTCCCCGTTGCTTGGCTGTCAATAGTCTGATTGTTTGACATGGTGATCGTGACGATATAACCGTTTTTGTATTTTCGCCACAGGGCATCGATCCTTGCCCTTCCATCAAAAACCATCCGTTTAACTGGGCTTTCCGGGGTAAACTCTACCTCTTCTCCATCGCGGGTAAAATTTTCTTTCTCCCAGGCGTTTCCAGTAAATTGCTGGGTTATGCTGTCTCGAGTTTCCCCAATTTTATAATGAACGGCATTATAAAAGACTCGTAATTTGACAGCATCTCCGGTAATAAAAAAAGAGAAACCTGCCGAAGATGGCGGGATGTATCTTTTCTCTTTCTTTACCCTGATCGATTCAGAATTTTTTGCCTCAGAGTCAAAGGTTTCATCATCATTCTCATCATCCATGCTGTCCAGGCCGCTTTCACCCTTTAAAACAGGAAAGAGAAACCCGGTAAAACACCTGTCCAGAGGCCTGTGCTTTTTTAAGAGGGCCTTATCGTCCTTCAACTCCAGGCTTAACCTGGCCCCGGTCAGCTGTCCCTTTGTATAGTCTACAATTTTTTTTCTTGCTGAAGCTCTATCCAATGAAGTCTCTCTCTTAATTCTTACTGGGCAAATCATCCTGACAATTCAACTATTCCCACATATCCCAAGCATCACTTGCAGGCTTACCTTTGTATGTTTTTTTTTGCAATGATTTTAATGACCGACAGCGATTCTTTCTGTGTCTTCTGTGTGTTCTGTGGTTTCCATAAACTACTTTGTTAAACTTGGCTGGTTTTGAGAGTTTATAACCACGGAAGACACAGAAGACACAAAAAATGGTGACGTTTTACTGGAGCTTTTCCCATAAACAAACAGTTTAGGTCAGGGTTTGCAGATTCGGCAGGGCTTGAAGCCTGCCTCCTGGGCAGCCTCTTTTGTGGGGAAAATTACGGTGCATTGTTTGCAGTTGAAATATCTGCATGAAGGGGCGTGGAAAACCTTTGATTGAGCGTTGCCGTGGAGGATTGCTGGACCAAGGTTCGCGGTTGCATAGGCAGAGCGTTGTTTTTCGGTTTTTGTTTCTGTAGCTCTTTCACTCCAGATGTTGAGACCTTTTTCCTTTGCCATCTGCTCGGCATGTCTGAATTTCTGGTCGTAGGCATCGCTTCTTCCATATTTTGTGTAATAGGGGGAGAATCCCTTTTCCACAAGGTCCAGGTTGAAGTTGCTGTCGCCAACAATCACATAGGCAAGGAGTCGTTTGTAACGTCCCCGGCGTTTGCCCTCAAATTCAAGGTCCACGCTTTTGCCTGTGAGCCTTTCTTTTGCGTACAGGGATGCAATGGTTCCCAGGGGGGTGTTTTTAGACCTGTCCGGATGAACCGATTCCGGTGTGTCGACGCAGAGCAGCCTCACCCGCTCTTTACGGCCATGAAAGTCAACGTCGATGGTGTCGCCGTCCACGACCCGGAGTACTTTGTAGAGTTCAGCATAACCTGTACCTGTATTCAGTAAGACGATCAGCACAAGCAGGATGGTTCTGAGGACAATGCCCGGTTTTAATTTCAGCTTTAGATTTGTCAAGTCAGGTCAATTTTCCAGCCAGATCAATAATAATCAGATCAGTAATCAGGTCAGCAGTAAGATCAACAGTTCAGTTCTCATTCTATTCAAGTTTGAAAAACAGGGGTATCCTAATGGATCAAAATCAGTTTGTAAACCGCCTCCTGTTTTTTTAGCTCAAAGCTGTCGTAACGGTTGCCTGCGGCGTCAAACCCCTCACAGTAGAGGGTGCTTCCATCGATCCGGATCACATGGAAGAGCTGGAGCCCGGTTCCCGTTGTTTCCATGAGCCGGTCGTAGCGGGGGTTGACCGGATAGGTTTTTGGACCGCTCACCGAGGTGACATAGACCGTTCCACGGTTTTGTCCGTGAGCTTCCTTGCCGTTGAAGATGGGTTTTGTGCGGGCATAGTTGTGTTCATGTCCCTGGAGGACGAGATCCACGGAAAATCGGTCAAAAATCGGCACAAACAACTCCTGGCGGCGCTGGTCTCTTCCCCTGCGGCCCGTGGAGTAGATGGGCTGGTGGATGGCCGCAATGGTCCAGGTCTGGGGGTCTTTTTCAAGGGTTTTCTCCAGCCATTCTGCCTGCTCTTCAAGGAGTTCATTGCCGTTGAGCATGATGAGTCTCACCCCTTGAAAGTCCAGGAAATAGGCGGTCTCTTCAAGTCCTGGGGGGCCGTTTTCCGGCAGGGTGAACTGGGGCCTCCACAGGGGGAAAATCTTAAAATCCAAAGGGTCGACCATTGTGCGGCGGTTCGGGTATTCGTGGTTGCCCGGCAGCAGGATCATGGGGGTCACCCGTGGAATAAAACCAAGGGCCTCATACAGCTCACCCCACTCCTGGTCCCTTTCCCCGTTGTTCACAAGGTCTCCCACAAAGTGCCAGAACGAGGCATCAGGGGCAGTCATGAAGGCCGTCCTCAAGATCCTTGAGCACATGGTTCTTACCTGATTCTGGGGATCTCCAAAGTAGATAAAGGTAAAGGGTTGAAGGCCCTCCCCGGCTGTTGTGAATTGATTCCACTCGCTCCAGAGTTCTCCCGCGCCCACCCGGTAGGCGTAGCATGTGGCCGGTGTCAGACCTTTGAATATAACCGAGTGGGAAAAAACAACACGATCGTCATCAAGTTTTACGCTTTCACTTGTGGCTGTTACGGTTGTGGCGTTGGATACAAAGTCAGGTGATCCTGTGGCCGCTGCAATCTCAGCCCGGGGATTTTCACCCATGGACTGGGTTCTCCAGGTCACGGCCTGGCTTGTGGCAGGTTGTTCTGTCAGGTTGAGGATGATTCGTTCAGGCAGTTCTACCTTTTGTTCAAGGGTTGTGACGGGTAGGGCGTTGATCCTTGATGGGGTGCATCCCAGGATAAGGAGCAGCACCGGTAGGAGTAAAAGGTTGATTAACCATGAACCTGCAGGGATAAACCCCCGTCTCCTTGAGTTGAAAAGCATTTTAATTCCTCTTTTGGGGCTTTGAAAATGGGGACAGACCCGGGGTCCGCCCCCACGACAAAGCTATTTAAAGGTCAAGTGTGAAACCCACCCTGAAATTTCTTCCCTCACCAGGATAGCCGACTTCCTGCTCATAATCCTCATCAAATAGATTATCCAATGCCACATATAGGCTCATCCTGTCACGGAATCTTTTCGAGATGCGGGTGTTAACGATGAAATAATCGTCGCTTTCAGTGACTTCGGTAGTGGGATATGTAACGGTTGGAAGATCCTTATAGATGTTGTCAACAAATATTGCCTGGAGATCAACCTTGACCAATGCCTTTGGGATGATCAATGCGCATCCCAACCCATACTTGTTCTCGGGAACTCCAGCCACATCGTCCGTTACCCGGTTGTCGCTCTTGTTTTTGGCCCTGTTGTAAGTGTAGTTGGCATTCATGGAAAAATAGTCGCAGAACTCAACGTTGATGGATGTCTCAAAACCCAGCATGGAGATATCTTCCACATTGATATATACTCCTTTAGTACCTTTACTATACGCTGCATAGTCCCTTGAAATCCAGTCTGATATATCATGGTGGAAGCCAGACAGATCTGCGGTGATTCGTTGTCCAAACATCCTGGATACCCCCAGGGTGTAGTTGATGCTCTGTTCAGCTTCCAGGTCGGGGTTTCCGCTGGTGGAGGAGTAGAGGTTGCTCAGGGTTGGGAAGCGTGTCTTCTTGGCAACGGAGCCGTAAAGTTTAAGCTGCTCTTTTTCCCAGGTAAACCCGGCCATGGGATTGAATTCACCCATGGTGGAAGGAGTTTCTTTTGCCTCCCGGCCTTGAAAATCGTAGGCAGGGCTCTTCCCAAAAATATAATCCTCAGCCTCTCTGACTTCAAACCAGTCATAGGCCGCACCAGCATAGAGGGAAAGACCGAAATCGGTGAAAAATTCATGCTCGGTTCCAATGGATCCGGTATCTGCCTGATACTTGTTAAAGGGCAGGTATTCATCATCCCTGTCCTCATGGGTATCCCGTTTGTAGTGCAGGGAGAGGTGCCCCCTGTGCATATCGACAAACTGAAAGTCCGTGAAAAGAGAAACACCCAGAAAGTTGTCCCTGTATTCGCTCTTTGACAGGGCATTTGCGTAATCAGGTCCGTCAAAGGAGACATAGATATCTTCGTGATTATGGTAAAAGAGCTTACCCCTGAGGGTCAGGGCCGATGAAATGACCTGCTTGCCGCTAAGATCAACCCCCCAGTCCCTGTAAGTCTCGGATCTTGAAAAGCTTGAAAAAGCAGGCTCATCGCCTTTTCGCGTAAAGATTTTATAGTCGTATATCGAGGGGGGATGACCTATTTCCGAGTCCATGATGTGGAAGCTTGCAAAATATTCAGAGTCTGGTGTGGGGGTTATTCCCACCCTTGCCCAGAGACGATCGGTGGTATAATCGGAGTTTTCCCTCAGTCCCCCGTCCTCATGGATTCCATCCAATCCCCCTTTCCCTGTTGCCGTTTTGGGTTCAAAATCCCTGGACATTCTCCAGCCGTCCGACTCCTTGTGGAGATAACTCAGCCAGTAGTTGACTGCCCCCACCTGATTGCCGTGGGACAATGCCCCTGAATAGGTGCCGTCTTCACCTATCTCACCCTGGAGGCTGAGGCTTGGTTCCTGGGATCCTTTTTTTGTGACCACATTGACAACAGCAATCTGGGCATTGGCCCCGTAGAGTACCGACGGGGCGTTTTTGGTGATCTCAATCTTGCTGATTATCCCAACAGGTATCTGGTCAAGGTTAAGTTTGCCATTGTAGGTCTCATAGTAGGGAATGCCGTCAATCAAAAACAGGGTCTTTTTTGCACTAAAACCGTGGATGGAGATTTCAGGTTCGTTTTTGGTGCCCCTGGTCACGGTTATTCCCGGGGCAAATTTAAGGGCCTCGGCAAGGGTGGTGCTGTTGTTTGCTTTGATATCTGATTCTGTGATTACCTGGGAAATGCCAATGTCAGCCACGCTTCCCTTTTCTCCTGAGACAACGATATCTCCAAGGGTAAAGGTGTCCTCCGAATCCTCAAGGGCAGCAAAACCGGGGCCTGCTGCCATGGCCACCAGAAAAATGGCTGCCAGGGTGTACTTTCTTAAGTTCATTTTTTTCTTCTCCTTTAATAGATCGTTTCTAAAAGCCCTTTTTAAAATAGTAGTAATTGGATATAAACTTTTTCTTCCCTTCTTTTGGGTTCGTATATTCTTGTTTGAATCTCTTGTTGTCAAGATAATAATAATGTTGTTTTAATGGGGTAAATAAACAACCATAGATGACTATAGATAACTGTATTCTGGGCTATTATAACTAATAGTTGACAAGCATCATTCCCTTTTTTATAACCCACCATGTTCTAGTGGACATAACGAAGCATGGAACCCGATGGCTGTTAACTCTTAGCTGTTAGCAGTTAGCTAAGAGCTAAGATGTACTGTTAACGACTATAACTAACATTAAAACTCGATAAAATAAGCAGAGGCCAGTGTAGGGGCGATCCCTTGCGGTCGCCCTTTGCGGCAAGTTTTCTATAATAAAAACCTGCACAGCCGGGTACCTGGATCGTTCCGGTAGGGCAGGCTTTGGGAGAAAAAAATTTGAACACACGTCTGATTTTGGCATTAATCGTAATTGTGGCCCTTTTGCCCGGAAGTGTGGGGGGTGAGGATCGTACATTTGAAGATATGGCGGGGCGCACAGTCACCCTGACAGGGCAGGTAAACCGGATTGTGACAACCTTTAAACCAACCACCCTGTGTCTCTTTTCCCTGGGGCTCCAGGATAAACTTGTGGGAATAGACACAAGCTCTAAACGTGATCGCCTCACCCTTGCCGTTATGCCCGGGGTGAATGATCTCACGGGGGTGGGCAGTAAATCCACAGGGATCAACTTTGAAACCGTGACCTCCCTTAAACCCGATCTTGTCATACTCTACGCCCAGAAGGACGGCTTTGACCTTGCGAAAAGACTCGAAGTAATGGGCATAGCAAGCATTATTGTGCTGCCGGAAAGCTTTGACAGCGTTAAAAAAAGCCTTTACCTGATTGCAGGGGCGGCAGGGGAACCTGAAAGGGCGGACAGGGTTGTAAAGCTCATGGACGAAGTGCTTTCAACGGTTGAACGGCGGATTGCCCTGCTCGGTTCAGATGAAAAAAAGAGCGGCTACTTTGCCTCGTCAAGGGGGCTTTTCAGCACGGCCACTGGAAGCATGCTCCAGGATGAGATTTTTGCAAGGGCAGGGGTCGTTAACGTGGCCCATGACCTTGACGGCTATTTCCAGGATGTCTCCCCAGAGCAGCTTTTACTGTGGAACCCCGATTTGATGGTTGTCTCCCAGCACCTTCACAACCCCATCCTGAAAGGGCTGAAAAACCCGGTTGTGCGGCGTGTTACAGCCGTTGCCCGGGGTGCGGTTTACCGTTCCCCATCCAACCTCGCACCCTGGGATTTCCCCTCGCCCCTGGCCGTTCTCGGGTCGTTGTGGCTTGCCAAAAGGGCCTACCCTGAACAGTTTTTAGATCTTGATCTTATTGCCGAGGTTGACCGTTTCCACGTTCAGCTCTTTGGTCGCTCCATGACAGCCATGGGCGGCAGACTCAACGATCTTCTCCTTGACGGGCAGGATCAGTGAACCCTTTGGATCGTTCAAGGTCAAGATTCAGAACGCTCCTTCGAACCCTTGGGGCGCTCTTGTTTGTTCTGTTCTTCTTCTCTCTTTTTGTGGGAAGATTTGAAATCTCTCCCAATGACGTAAAGGCCATGGTCACGGCTTTTTTCACTGGCCTCCCCCTTACGCCGGAGCTTGTCTCAAAGCAGCTTGTAATGGTGTGGATTCGTCTTCCCAGGTGCCTCATGGCCATTCTGGTGGGTATGGGGCTTTCCGTTTCAGGGGCCGTTTACCAGGCACTGTTCAGAAATCCCCTTGTGTCGCCGGACATTCTTGGCGTGGCGGCAGGATGCACATTCGGGGCGGCCCTTGGGCTTGTGCTTCCAGGGTATCATTTTTCCATGGTGCATCTTCTTTCCTTTGGATTCGGGCTTTTTGCCGTTGGTCTTGCCATTGCCATCGCAAGGCTTATTGCCGTTAAGCCCATCATCGTGCTTGTCCTTTCCGGCATGGTTGTCATGTCTTTTTTCAACGCCCTTTTAATGGTGCTCAAATACTTTTCCGATCCCTTTGACGAGCTTCCAACCATTGTGTTCTGGATCATGGGCAGCCTTGCCCGGGTTACCTGGAACGATATCTTCATCCTTGCCCCGGTTACGCTGCTGGGAGTTGTGCTGTTCATGATCTTCCGCTTCAGGATAAATATCCTTTCCCTCGGGGATGTTCAGTCAAAATCCCTGGGCATGAACCCTGGGCTGTTTCGATTTCTCTTTATTGTCACAAGTTCGTTCATCGTTGCCATGACGGTTGCCACCTGCGGTCAGATCGCCTGGATCGGGCTGATCATTCCCCACATGGCAAGAACCATTGCAGGACCTGAGCATGAGCGAATGCTGCCAGTAACCGCCCTTTTGGGAGCCCTTTTTCTTCTTGGGGCGGATGATGTGGCAAGGTCTGTCTCAACCGCAGAAATTCCTGTGGGAATTATCACGGCTCTGACCGGCGCTCCGATCTTTGGATTTCTTCTCTACAGGAACAGGGGGAGCGGATGGATTTAACCCTGGAATGCTGTTCCCTCGGGTTCAGATACGGTCAACGAAAGATCCTTGAGGACCTTTCCTTCAAGGTCGAGCCCGGGCTTTTTTATGCCGTTCTTGGAAAGAACGGATCGGGCAAGACGACCCTTCTCCACTGCCTCAACAAGATCTTGAAGCCAACCGCCGGAGCAGTCAAGGTAATGGGGCGCAATCTCGTTGATCTCTCCCAGGGGGAGATTGCCAGGAACATAAGCTTCGTGCCCCAGGAACACATGGATATTTTCCCCTTTAGGGTGATCGATGTGGTTATCATGGGAAGGGCTCCATTCCTTGGGATGACCCAGATACCCGGTGAAAAGGAGCGCAGGCTCGCCATGGAAGCTCTCAAGCTTCTGGGGTTTGAACATCTTGCCGGGTGTAACTTCAATCGGATTTCAGGGGGTGAACGCCAGATCGTAATCCTTGCCATGGCCCTTGTCCAGGCGGGCAGGGTGATGCTGCTGGATGAGCCCACCAATCACCTTGATTTTCACAACCAGTACCACCTCCTGTCAAAGATAAAAAAGCTCTGTAAGACTCGCCAGATAAGCGTTGTTGCATCCATGCACGACCCGAACATGGCCATGCTCTTTGCCGACAGGATCATCATGCTGAAACACGGCCGGCTCATTGCCCAGGGAGGGGTCGAACAGACAATGACCACGGCCAACCTTGACCTTTTGTACGATACCAGAACCGCGGCAGTATCAAGCTTTAATCCCGGCCGTTTTTTTCTGCCCGAGTCTGCAATGACAGCTATCACTGGGGATTCAAACAAAGAATGAAGGCTCCATGGGATCAGGTTTTTTGGAAGTTCCCTAAAATAAACAGGAGAAGAGATGCACGTTATCATCACAGGAGGGGTTCAGACTGGTAAATCAACCCTGGCGGCAGCTCTGACTGCTTTTTTAAAGGCCGAGAATGTTTCAATGGCAGGCATCCTTGCAACCGGGCTCTGGAAAAACGGCCGGCGTCACGGCTTTGATTTGACGGATCTTGCAACCGGGGCAATCACACCCCTTGCAAGGCGGGTGGACAGGGTCGAAGATACTGCCATAACGCCGTTTGAATTTTTTGAAAGAGGTCTGGCTGCAGGGAAAAAAGCCCTTGATGTAAAAACTACGGCCAATGCCGCCATGGTCATGGTGGATGAGGTGGGCAAACTTGAACTCATGGGGCAGGGGTGGGGTCCTTTTATGTCGTCGCTTGTTTCCAATTCCAGGGCCGTTCATGTGTGGGTGGTCCGGGAGAATCTTGTCCGGGATGTCTGCGCACGCTGGAATCTTGACAGGGTCGAGATTGTCCATGTGGATGACGGGGATGCCCTTGAACGGTTGAAAAAAATGTTTGCCAAGGAGCGGGTATGAAAGTTCAAATTCCTTTTATAGTATACTCTGCAATGGTGGTGTTTTTCCTGACTGCCCTTGTTCTGGGATTGCTCAAACAGGCTCGATGGAGTAAATTTGCCGGGCTTTTGGGCTCTGTCGCCTGCGGGGCAGGGGTGGCATGGCTGATGTTTTCTGAACAACGGCTTCCCCTGTTTGGAGCTTTTGAGTCGGTCATGTATGTTTCGTTTATTTTGACCCTTTTCGCAAATTTTACTTTGCCCAGGGTTGAAGCAGCCTGCAACCAGCGCCTTTTTATTGTCACCCACGGGGTGATATGTCTGCTGCTTGGGGTTCAGGCCACACGGCCAATGGCATTTAATGCCGATTTTTTCATGTACGACAATCTCTGGGTCAACCTGTTCTTTAATTTGCGCCTCAATGCCGCAGGTTTTTTAATCTGGGCGGCCATCCTGTTCATGGTCGGCCTAAGGGTCTGCCAGGGCAAAGATGCAAAGGATAGATTTGACCGGGCGACCGGTGATCGGCTCATTCACCAGGGGCGAAACTTTCTTCTGGCAGGCATTGTTGTTTATCTTATGAGTGAATGGTCGGGTTCCCTATGGTGCCTCAACTGGCTTGGAGAGACCTGGCAGTGGAGCCGGGGATTTTTAAAGGCGGCCATTGTTTTTCTTCTGGCCATGCTTGCAAGTCACCTACCCCTTTCCTTGGGCGGATCACCAAGGGCAAAGGCCCTGTTCGGCATCTGCCCTGGAATTTATATCTTTTTCATGCTTTTTCAGCATTAGGAGGCCCGTATGATTCGGTTCTTTTCATCCCTGGGGCTCACCTTTGTTCTGCTCCTGTCGATTGTTCTGCTCTTGTTTCTTGGGACGGTCTTTACCCTGTTTCCAGATCTAAAACAGGGGATAGAGCTCATGAACGATACACTCATTGAAAACTGGTTCATGACCGCCTGGAAAATCAACTGGATATTGCCGGTCTGGCTTCTCTCCCTCTGCCTTTTATCCGGGCTTCTTTTCTGCAACACCCTTGTGTGCAGTCTTGTGCTCCAACTTGTAACGGCTCTAAAGGTTAAAACCCTGAGGCGTTGGTCATTTTTCATGA
>JAVERV010000083.1:0-14603 GCA_034006945.1 Desulfobacterium sp.
ATCCTTTACAGGATGGAGATACTGTCACCACCATCAAAGATCTTAAGACCGGAAAGGACACAATGAAATTGGGGACAAGGGTCAAAAACATCAAACTTCTTGATAACCCTGTAAATGACCACGATATTTCTTGTAAAGTTGCAGGCTTCGGAGCTATGTACCTTAAATGTTCTGTTGTTAAAAAAGCGTAAAGGGAAGTTCAAAGTAGACTTATTTCGGATAACCGGCACGTCCTTATTCACACAACGAACGATGAAACACGATGGTACAGGGTGAGCACTAATGTCATTCCGCCCTCTTTGGTTATCCTGCCCGGAACCGCAAAACGTCGGGGGTCGCTTTGACCCTTCTTAATGCTTTCGACCCTTTGGTTTTGAACGTTCCGGGCAGGATAACCAAAGAGGGCTCTAAAATCGAGACTCTGACAGTGAAATTTCGACGGGAGTTTCTTATAAAAAAAAGCCTGGGTAAAGAAGCAAAAAGGTATATGGTTGAAGAAATTCGGAAATGGTTAACAGATTTGGAGGTGATGTCATGAAGACTATGACCTATAAAGGGTATTTTGCAAAAACTAACTTTGACAAGCAGGATAGTCTTTTTTGGGGCAAAGTGCTTGGAATACAAGAAAGTATCACCTTTGAGGGTGAAACCGTTACACAACTCACCGAAGATTTTCACAATGCCATTAACCGCTATCTTGCTGACTGCAAAAAAGAGGGACGCACACCTGCTAAACCTTATTCCGGCAAGCTGACCTTACAAGTTTCCCCTGATATACATGCTGAAATAGCCACTGCTGCAGCTCATGCCGGAAAAAGCCTTAATAAATGGGTGGCAGATACACTGGATCAGGTTGTTCATCCTCATTAATTGTTTCCAACCCGACCTAGAATTTTATTGGCGGCCACAAAGGGCGACCGCAAGGGTCGGCCCTACACTGGCCCCGGTTTTTTTATCGAGTTTCATGCTTCGTTGTGTCCGCCAGGACATTTTGAACATCCACCGCCCCCGTGTCAAATTCGAGACCCTTGACCGAATGGATGCCCTTCCCCGTCGTCATACTCGTCCTTGGTGTCCTCCCTGAGAAGCGCCGCCTCTTCCAGGTATCAAAGCCTAGACGATTGCCGATCTGCGTTGCGTTATAGAGAGGGTGAAGTTGAGCTGATTGAAGTTCTCAACAGACAGCAACGAGCAACGGTTAACCGATGTCGACAGCAAAATCATCGCACTGAAAAGGGTTCAATTAGAACAGCGCATTAACCTGTATCTCACTTTAGGCGGCCACATGGGACAGTTCTCACAGCCCACCACATACTATCTGTCACTTGGGTCAAACCTGGGCCAACAAATATATTTTCCCAACCGCACCTAAGAGTATTGGTACAAACCCCAGTTTTTCATAAAAAACTCCCCCTCAAAGAACCATAGTTGACGGAGTTTCAATATTCGTTTTGGTTGCGAGCCATCCCTCGTCCCGGCCGTGCGGGTAGATGAATTTATTATATGCATTGATTTCAATGTTCTTAAACGGTATTGAGATGATGTTGTTAATCTTTTGTTGAAAAAGGAATAAGTTTGAATGGCAATAAAGAAATCAGAACTATATAGCTCACTTTGGGCAAGCTGTGATGAACTTCGGGGTGGGATGGATGCCAGCCAGTATAAAGACTATGTCCTCTTTATGCTATTTGTAAAATATATCAGCGATAAATATGCAGGTCAGCCGTTTGCACCCATTACTATACCGGAGGGTGCAAGCTTTTCAGATATGGTGGCATTAAAAGGCAAACCAACCATTGGGGATGACATCAATAAAAAGATAGTGGCTCCTCTGGCCAATGCAAACAGGTTGTCACGAACAGCACTTCCCGACTTTGATGATGCAGAAAAATTGGGTAGCGCAAAAGAAAAGGTCGAACGGCTGACCAACCTGGTGGCTATCTTTGAAAATAAAGCTCTGGATTTTAGTAAAAATCGTGCTGAGAATGATGATATTTTGGGTGATGCTTACGAATACCTGATGCGCCATTTTGCGACTGAGTCCGGGAAAAGCAAAGGCCAGTTCTACACCCCGGCAGAGGTCAGCCGCATTATGGCCAAAATTATCGGTATTGATAAGGCTGCCACATCAGGCATCACGACTGTTTATGACCCTACCTGCGGTTCGGGTTCTCTTTTGTTGAAAGTGGCCGATGAGGCCAAAACAGCGGTCACCCTGTATGGCCAGGAAAAAGACAATGCCACCAGCGCACTGGCCCATATGAATATGATCCTGCACAACAACCCCACGGCTGAAATCAAACAGGGCAATACGCTTGCAAACCCGCGTTTCCCTGAAGATGAGGGTGTGATGAAGCAGTTTGATTTTGTGGTTGCCAATCCTCCCTTCAGTGACAAACGCTGGGGAAATGGTGTGGATACGGAAAAAGACCCTTACAATCGCTTTGACGGGTTTGGTGTGCCACCCAACAAAAATGGCGATTATGCCTATTTGCTGCATATTGTCCGAAGCTTGAAAAGCCAGGGAAAAGGTGCGTGTATTCTGCCCCATGGTGTATTGTTCCGCGGCAATGCAGAGGCGGTCATTCGGCAGTCTCTGGTCAGAAAAGGCTATATCAAAGGCATAATAGGCCTTCCAGCCAATCTTTTCTATGGTACAGGCATTCCTGCCTGCATCATTTTAATTGACAAAGAAGCTGCCGGTTCCAGAAAAGGAATCTTTATGATTGATGCCGGTAAAGGGTTTATAAAGGATGGTAATAAAAATCGACTCCGTGAAATGGACCTTCACAGAATTGTCGATGTTTTTAACCGCCAGACCCAAATTTGCGGCTACAGCAAAATGGTAAGCTTTACAGAAATTGAGAACAATGAGTTCAACCTCAACATCCCCCGTTATATTGACAGTTCTGAACCAGAAGACATTCAAGATATAGAAGCTCATTTACTGGGAGATATCCCCAAAACAGATATTGATGCCTTAAAAAATTATTGGACTGTTTTTCCCCAACTGAAAAACACACTTTTTAAACAGGCGGAACGATCGGATAAATATCTGACCCTGCAAGTGGAACAAAGCCTTATCAACCAAACCATATTTGAACATGATGAATTCACCGACTATACCGGGCAGATGAATGATGTGTTTGAAGGGTGGCGAATTCAGACACAGGCTGAGTTAAAAGCATTGGAATCGGGGTTTCATCCTAAAAAACTGATTCATGGGATATCGGAAACTTTGCTGTCTGCCTATTGTGACAAACCCTTGATGGATAAATACGATGTATACCAGCATTTGATGAATTACTGGTCTGACATCATGCAGGATGATTGTTACCTGATTGCAGCCTTAACCGAGTTCGGCGGGGGATGGCAGGCATCTACTTACCGGGTGCTGGTGAAAAACAATAAAGGCAACGAAATCGATAAAGGCTGGACCTGTGATCTGATACCTAAATACCTGGTTATAAACCGATACTTTGCCAAAGAGCAGCAAGTTATAGATGATCTTAAAAACCAACTTGAAAACCATCAAAGTCTATTGGCAGAATTGGAAGAGGAGCACAGCAGTGAAGATGGTGCGCTGAATGGTGTGGGCAATAAGTCGGAAGCAATCATGGCGTTACAGGAATATATTGACCTGGCCTGGGAAGTATTAGACCCTAAAAGCTCAGCAGCGTATAAGGCCCTGAATAAAACCCTGAATCAAAAAGAAGGCCATCTGGCAGATCTGAAAGAAAAGGAGTGCATTGCATCCCTTAAAAATGCCAAAGGGAATGTCACTTTAACAGCAGTAAAAAATCGGTTAAAACAGGCGTTTGATGAAGAGACACCCCTTTTAAACGATTATCTTGAATGCGACCAAAGCATTAAAGACTATAGAAAAGAGATCAAAGCCCTACAGCAGCAGGCATTGAAACAAATACAGCAGGCGCTTGCCAATAACAGTGAGGGTGAGCTCCTGACTGAAATAAAAGTGCTGCAGCAATACCTGGACCTGATTGAAGAGATTGCCACCATCAAAAAACAGATCAAGGAAAAGGAGGCAGAGCTGGATGAAAGCCTGCTGGCTTTTTATCCAACTCTTACTGAAAACCAAATCAAACAGCTGGTGGTGGATGATAAGTGGCTGGCAACCGTTAAAAAGGATGTTCATTCTGAGATGGATCGGATCAGCCAACGATTAACATCCCGAATCAAAGAGCTTGCTGAACGTTATGAAATACCATTGCCTGAACAAACCCAAAATGTGGCTGAGCTAGAAATTGCTGTTTCGGAACATCTGGAACAAATGGGGTTTGTATGGAATTAAAGGAAGGTTACAAACAGACTGAGGTGGGCGTGATCCCTGATGACTGGGACGTATTAACAATAGGAGACGTTTGCAAGCTAATTAATGGACGAGGTTTCAAACCATTTGAATGGGAGAAGCAAGGACTACCTATCATCAGGATACAAAACTTAAACGGATCGGAAGACTTTAATTATTTTAATGGTCATTACGATAAAAAAATTGAAGTTGAGAATGGGCAACTTTTATTCGCATGGTCAGGAAGCAGGGGAACATCTTTTGGGCCACATATTTGGAATGGTTCCCTTGGTGTACTTAATTATCATACATGGAAAGTTGTTGTTGATAATGAAAAAATTAGTCCAGAATATTTCCTTCATGCACTCAAACAGCTAACTAAATACATTGAGGATAAAGCTCATGGAGCATCTGCATTAGTACATACCCAAAAATGGGAAATGGAGAGTTTCAACTTTATAACCCCCCCAACTAAAACTGAACAAACCGCCATCGCAAAAGCCTTAAGTGATGTGGATGAACTGATATTTCAACTTGAAAAGCTCATCACAAAAAAACGCCTGATTAAACAAGGGGCAATGCAAAAGTTGCTCAATCCGTTTGATGAAAATGGCGAATTGAAAAATGGTTGGGGATTAACCTCTCTTGACTCTTTAGGAAATACATATGGAGGTTTAACTGGAAAAAACAAATCAGATTTTGGGCATGGGTTAGGTTTATATATTACTTTCATGAATGTTTTTTCTAACGTAGAAATTAATTTGGAAATGCTTGAAAAAGTTTACATAGGAAAAACCGAGAACCAAAATTTGGTTCAGAAAGGAGATTTGTTTTTCAATGGTTCATCAGAGACCCCAGAAGAAGTAGGAATGTGCGCTTATTTGGACGCTAATATCGGTGAGGTCTATTTAAACAGCTTTTGTTTCGGGTTTCGTTTAAACAAGGGAGTGAATGTAAATGGATTATACTTGGCTTATTTTTTCAGAAGTAAAGAAGGCCGAGAGGTCCTAAAATCTTTAGCACAAGGGGCGACAAGGTATAATTTATCAAAAACATCCTTATTGAAAGCTAAATTCCTTTTACCTAAAAAAGAAATACAATTTCGAATAGTCTCAAGCTTAAATGATATAGACAACGAAATTTCCGCCTTAGAATCAAAACTCACCAAAACAAAGAATCTTAAACAAGGCATGATGCAATCCCTTCTCACTGGAACAATCCGTCTCGTCAAACCACAAGGAGCACCACATGAGTGGAGCCGTCACAAAACCAGAATGCGCCACCCAAAACCGGGTAGTCCAATTATTTAAACATCAGCTTGATTATGTATATCTGGGTAACTATCAGGATCGCAGTGATAACAGCAATATTGAAGAGTCCCTGCTCAGAAAGTTTTTAAGTGCCCAGGCCTTCGGTATGGAACAGATCAATAAAATCCTTTATGAATTGACAAATGCAGCAAACAATCACGGGCAAAGTCTTTATCATAACAACAAGACGGTATATGAATTTTTGCGTTTTGGGGTTCCGGTTAAAGTGGAGGCAGGGATGCCCACTGAAACCATTCAGGTGATTAATTGGGCAGAACCTTTAAAAAACAATTTTTATATTGCTGAAGAGGTTACCATTCAAGGTGAAAAAGAAAAGCGTCCCGATATTGTGCTTTATGTGAACGGTATTGCCGTGGCTGTGCTGGAATTGAAAAACAGCCGAAAAGATTTGTCTGAGGGCATCCGCCAGAACATCACCAATCAACAGGAAAAATTCATCGAGCCGTTTTTCACCACCATTCAATTTATCTTTGCCGGTAACGATTCCCAGGGCATGCGGTACGGCACCATCGGCACCGGTGAAAAATATTATTTGAGCTGGAAAGAAGATGAGGCAGACAATGAGGGGTATAAGCTTGACAAGTATTTGGTGAAAATGTGCAACAAAGAACGCCTGATTGAGTTGATGTTTGATTTTGTATTGTTTGACGGGGGGATTAAAAAACTGCCCCGTGTCCACCAGTATTTCGGGGTTAAGGCCGCACAGAAACATATCCAGAAAAGGGAAGGTGGTATCATCTGGCATACCCAGGGCAGCGGTAAAAGTATCACCATGGTGATACTGGCCAAATGGATTCTTGAAAACAACCCCAACGCCAGGGTGCTGGTGGTGACAGACCGCAATGAGCTGGATAAGCAGATAGAACGGGTTTTTAAGGAATCCGGAGAATCCATCTACAGGACCAGAAACGGCCGAGATCTGATGATCCAGTTGGGTGAAGCCACACCCCGTCTGTTGTGTTCTCTGGTTCATAAATTTGGCCCTAAAGATGCCAGCCTTAAAAGCAAGAAGCAGTTTGATGCATTTATCAAGGAACTGCAAAATTCTCCCAGCCATGCTGTGGGGGAATTGTTTGTATTTGTAGATGAATGTCACAGGACCCAAAGCGGTAAATTGCACAAGGTGATGAAAGCCCTGCTTCCAGGAGCCTTGTTTATTGGGTTTACCGGAACTCCATTGCTAAAAAAAGATAAGACAACGAGCCTCGAAGTATTTGGCAAGTATATCCACACCTATAAATTCAACGAAGCGGTGGAAGATGGCGTGGTGCTGGATTTGGTCTATGAGGCCAGAGACATTGACCAGCGTCTGAGTTCTCAGAAAAAAATTGATGAGTGGTTTGATGCAAAAACCAAGGGCTTGAATGGATTCCAGCAGGCAGAGTTGAAAAAAAAGTGGGGCACCATGCAGCGTGTGCTAAGTTCACGTTCCAGGATGAACAATGTGGTTGCCGACATTATTTTTGATTTCAGCGTAAAGCTGCGGTTAAGCTCACAGTCCGGTAATGCCATTTTGGTGGCATCCAGCATTTATGAAGCCTGCCGCTACTTTGAGTGTTTTCAATCCACCGAGTTGAAAGGCAAATGCGCTGTTGTGACATCCTATAATCCTCAGACAAGAGATATCACAACGGAAGATACCGGAGCCAATACCGAAACAGACAAGGAATATATTTACAAGATCTATACCGACCTGTTGGCAGATATCAGCCCCAAACCAGGTATGAGCAAAACAGAGACATATGAAGAACTTGTAAAACAGCAATTTACGTATGAACCGGCCAATATGAAGCTGCTGATAGTTGTTGATAAACTTTTAACAGGTTTTGATGCGCCCAGTTGCACCTACCTGTATATTGACAAATCCATGCAGGATCACGGTTTGTTTCAGGCCATATGTCGTGTAAACCGTTTGGACGGGGATGATAAAGAGTTCGGCTATATCGTTGATTATATGGACTTGTTTAAAAAGGTTGAGAATGCGGTAGCTGTCTATACCAGCGAGCTCGATTATGATGAATTCAATACCGAAGATTGTGACATTCTTTTAAAGGATCGGTTAGAGGCAGGCCGGGAAAGACTTGATACGGCCCTTGAAGAATTGGAGTTGTTATGTGAGCCGGTTGAGCCTCCGAAAGGCGATCTGGAGCATATTCACTATTTTTGTGGCAACACGGAAATCCCGGAAGAGCTCAAAGCAAGAGAAATCGTTAGAAACACCCTGTATAAAATGACGGTGACATTCATCCGGGCCTATGCCAATATTGCAGATGAAATATCAGAAGCTGGCTACAGCGAATCAGGAATTGATCACATTAAGAAACGTATGGATCATTACCTTAAACTGCGTGAGATTATTCGAAATGCCAGTGGGGAAACCATTGACCTAAAAGCATATGAAGCGGATATGCGCCACCTGATCGATAATTATATACAGGCAGATGACTCTAGTGTGATTTCCCCATTTGGAGATATGTCATTGGTTGATGTCATTGTTAAAAGCGGTATCAGCGAAGCGATTGGCGGCTTGCCTGATGGAATTAAGGGGAATAAAGACGCTGTTGCAGAAACAATTGAAAATAATGTTCGAAGCAAGATCATTAAAGATCATCTGCTTGATCCGGCTTACTTTGATACCATGTCAAAGTTGCTGGATGAAATCATTAAACAGCGCAAACAAAATGCCATTAATTATGAAGCATATCTTAAAAAAGTTGCAGCATTGGCTAAAAAAGTTGCAGAGGGTAAAGAAGAAAACACACCGGGCAGTTTAAATACTCCTGCAAAACGTGCACTTTGGAACAATCTTGATAGAAATGAGTCTCTTGCAATTCAGGTGGATACCGCTGTTATGGTTAGCAGAAGTGATGGCTGGCGGGGTAATCCTGCTAAAGAAAATTTGATAAAACACGCAATTTATACAGTTTTTGATGATGTCGATAAAAACAAGAAAGTAGAAGAAGTCGTAAGAGTTTTTAATATTGTGAAACAACAGCAGAGTTATTAAGCATGTCAACATTTCAGTTGGGTGAACTGCCGATTGAGGTGGTTCATAAAAATATAAAAAACGTCCACTTGAGTGTTTATCCGCCCAACGGTAAGGTGAAAGTGTCTGCACCTCTGCACATGGAACTGGAAATAATCCGTGTGTTTGTTATTTCCAAATTGTCGTGGATAAAGAAGCAGCAAAAAAAGTTAAAAAACCAAGAACGGGAAGCGCCAAGGGATTTTGTCGAAAGAGAAAGCCACTATTATCTGGGCAAACGGTATCAGTTAAGAGTGATTGAAGCCGACGAAAAACCCAGGGTTGAGTTGAACCATAAGTATTTAACCCTATTTGTCCGTCCGGAAAGTGATCAGTCAAAGCGTCAGGAGATATTGAACCAGTGGTATCGAAATCAGCTTAAACAGTATATTCCGAAATTGATCAGGCAGTATGAAAAAATAATGAACGTCAATGTGGCAGAGTTTGGTGTGAAGCGAATGAAAACCAAATGGGGGACCTGTAATTCTGAGGATAGACGGATCTGGATAAATCTTGAATTGGCAAAGAAACCTCCAGAATGTCTCGAATATATTGTAGTTCATGAAATGGTTCATCTTCTCGAAGACAGTCATAACAACCGCTTTACAACTTTAATGGATTTGTTCTTACCTAAATGGAGGTTGTATAAAGATGAACTAAACCGGCTCCCTGTTAGATATGAACTGTGGAGATATTAATAATTTTTACCCAGAACAGATTATAAATAAGACTCTGGAATCCAGCAAGAGCCATTAATCTTTGCATGAAAACTGCAGGCAGTTGTTGGCCTGAGTAATGGATGATAAAAATGCCGTCAAAAAACTTTTTGCCTTTGAAGCACCGGTGGCCGCAGCTCTTTGATCATGGCAGTTTTGCTGAAGGTTACACCTATACAGATCCTCACACTGCCATCATTAAATTACGCTGTTTTGCAGAAAATGTGGTAGGCATTCTTTACCGTGAGCTGAACCTGCCCAGTAAACCCACCGATGGTTTTTTTGAAAAACTGAAGGCCGAAGTTTTTCAAAACATCGTTGATGCGGCAGTTATCCAGAAACTCCACGCAATTCGTATGATGGGCAACAAAGCAGCCCATGGACGCAGTGTGGATATTAAAGATGCTGTTTCACTAATCAAAGAGGCTTACCTGATCGGCCAGTGGTTATACAAAGCCTACAGTGGAGAGACGCCCGATGACTATCCTTCCTATACTGAACCACTTAAGCCCGCAGACCAACTGGCGGGACTTAAACAGGCTAAGGAGCAACTTGCCAAACAACTTGCGGCTGCCAAAGAAGAGTTAGAATTGTTGGGCGATTCAGAAAAAGCCTCCCAAGAAGAGATCTCGGCTCACAATCAGTCTCTGGATCAGGTTAAACTTGAAGCGTTCAAAAAAGCCTCCTCACTGGCCGCTAGTACGATTGATTTTGAGGTTAAAAACACTCGGCGTCTAATAAGCATGCATGACGCATTTGCTGAATACACCCTGAACGATGGACAGGCTGAAATCGTTAATAGACTTGATCAGTTTATTTCCAGCAAAAAGGATAATGTCTTCCTTTTGAAAGGTTATGCTGGTACTGGGAAAACCTTTATCACAAAGGGTCTTACAGAGTATTTCCGAGCCATTGGCCGCAACTATGTATTGGCTGCACCAACCGGCAAGGCCTCCAAGGTGATTGCCAACAAGACCAAGTCACCTGCTTACACAATTCACAAAACTATTTATTCATTCGACGACATTGCCGAGTACCAGGATGACGACATAGAAGGTACAGAGACCTTTAAATTTTATGCCCAGCTGTCAATGAATGGGTTCTCTGCCGACACGGTTTACATTGTGGACGAGGCATCCATGATTTCGGATATTTATCAGGAGGCTGAGTTCTTCCGCTTTGGCAGTGGGTATCTGCTGACCGACTTTCTCAAGTTCGTCAACTTGGATCACAACGATCACAGCAAGAAGATTATTTTCATTGGTGACGATGCGCAGCTACCACCGATCGGAATGAACTTTTCTCCAGCCTTAAACACAGACTATCTGTTACGTAAACACAATGTGCGCTCCACAGGTTTCGAATTGACGGAAGTGGTACGTCAGAAAGCCGAAAGTGGTGTGATTTGGAACGCTATCCAGCTTCGTAAAGCACTGCATACAGGGGTTTTTAACCAAATAGATGTTGACCTGAACTATCCGGATGTTACAAAGGTCGAATATCAGAATCTCATACCTCGTTATCTGGAAACCTGTGACGAAAAAATTAATGGTGAATCGATCGTTATTGCCCACTCCAATTCAGATGTTGCCGACTACAACCACAGGATTCGGGAGCATTTCTTCCCTGGCAGTGAGGAGTTAGTGCCTGGCGACAAAGTAATGGCGGTGGCAAACAACAACTTCTACGGTATTTTCATATCCAATGGTGATTTCGGATTGATCCGCCAGGTGCTTGGAAAACCGGAAAAACGTACGATAACACTGAAACGAAAAATTTCCAATTCAAATAAAACTGAGGAAATTCCTGTTCCATTGGTATTCAGAAATGTAGTGATCGGTTTCAAAGATCTTGAGGGACTTTCACATTTTTTTCAGGCAAAGATTATTGAAGAATTGCTTTATAACAAGGAACCGGGTTTATCTTCAGATCAGAACAAGGCTCTATATTTGGATTTTTGTATACGTAATAAAGATCTCCCAAAAAAGAGCATGGAGTTCAAACATGCTTTGAAGAGTGATCCCTACTTCAATGCGCTGCGCCTTAAATTTGGTTATGCCATTACCTGCCACAAAGCCCAGGGCAGTGAATGGAATCATGTATTTGTGAAGTGCAAAAATCACCAGAGTCAGCTTACTGCAGAATATTTCCGCTGGTTTTACACGGCCATCACCCGAACATCGCAAAAGCTTCACCTACTTGACCCTCCCCACCTAAAAATTGGCGCAAGAATTAAAATAGTAGAAAACCCGGGTGTCGGATTGAATTTACAACCTGAGCAAGAGGAGGATCTTCTGGCGACAAGGTTTACAGAAGAAACTTCACCACAGCAAGTGCCTGACGTTCCATCAAGTGAACTGGAAACTTTTGGTATCCCGGAAAGTTCACCATTTTTACTGGCTATTTTACACGAGGTCCGGAAACTTATTTCAGACAAGGGAATTGTTATTGACAGCATTACTCATAATCAGTACCAGGAGGTTTATAGTTTCAATCACAACAATGATTCTGCTCGAATTGATATCAGGTACAATGGTAAGAGCAAAGTTACAAGTGTTAACGATCCGCTGTTCTCTGAGTTCGGTGCTGAACTCACCAATCTTTTCACCACACTCAAAGGTAGACCGATGGTCGTTGGTCCTGTAGCGTCAGGTGATCAGTTCAGGTTTGAACAACAGTTCCTGAATGACTTCCACGGGCGAGTGGTGAATCTTGCTGATGCAAGGGGTATTACAATTCAGAATGTTGTGGAACAACAATGGTCACAGCGGTACACTTTCACTATGGATAGGGAAGTGGCTGTATATGATGTGTATTACAACTCCAAAAATCAGCTCACAAAATGTCAGCCTCTGATAACAGCCTGTTCTCCAGGACCTCTGGTAGGTGAGGTGGGCCTATTGTTAACGGAGGGTTTGACTGCATGATGACGAACAAAGAGGTTTTTGCCAAACGTAAGGAAGGTGCCATCGACGAGGCATATCAGATGGCTTTGCAGTTGATGAGAGCTCCGGACATTGACGAGTGGGATTTTAAGGCCCTCGCCTGGTGCTTGATTGATTTGATCAAGAGAGATGCAAATGCAGGACAAATTCAAAACCTTGCTCATTACCGCCAGCAATTAGAAATCATAAAGGTTAATCCGAATGATGATATCTTACAAAAAGGCGTGGGGTATGCCTTGTCTCTCTGTAACCCTCACGGCCAACTTATTGGCAAAGCTAAGTCCTTGAGCAAGCAGGGCAATCATGTTGAAGCAGCCAATATTTACAGAAAACTGTACGCCAATGGTGCTGCAGATATAGCGATTCAAACCAGCCTGGCTTGGGAGTTGTATAAACAGTCCAAAAAATTGATGGCTCAGAAAAATGTGAACCTGAGTATCGTCAAGAAACACCTGAATGATTACCTGAAACTGGAAGTAGAAAAGCCTTCATTGCTCCACACTTGTTTTCTTCAGCTTGCATCAAAGCTGGCAGGAGAAGACAATTTCAATATGCTGGTGTTTGTTCGCTTATGGGGGCTGGAATATCTACGTCAGGAAGATTTTGACAGATATGTGGCCAACAATGGTAAAGAATATCCTTCTATCGCAGAAAGGGCTATACAGCAAGCGAGTAAACAGGCGGCCGGGTCTGAAAGAAATGAAAATCTGAATTATATCCTTCCTTATATCGACCAGGCAATTACCCGATTTCCAGACAACATCTGGCTTAAGTATAACAAAGCAAAAATTCTCCTGGTCCTTGAAAGGTATAACGATGCCCTGACTTATGGATTGGAGGTGACCAAGGCTAAAGTCAATGATTACTGGGCCTGGGAGTTACTGGGAGATATCTATTCGCCCTCTGACTCAAACGCCACTTTGAGTTCATACTGCAAGGCTTTACTGTGTTCGTCAGATGATAAATTTACCGGGAAAGTCAGGCTTAAGCTTGCGCAGCGGTTAGTTGAAATGGGTGATTTTGCCAGTGCCAAATACGAAGTAGAAAGATTGGTTGCATATAGGAATAAAGAGGGTCAGAAAATTCCAGAGGATGCTACGAGGATCATTACGGAAGCATGGTATGGAGAAACTAAGCCCAGGAATTCAAATGTTGCTTTTTATAAGAGTAACGCCCCAGCTGCTGAATCGCTGCTGTTTAGTGAAATGCCATGGCTCAACACCAATGTGGGTGAAAAATTTACAGTCCCAGGAAAAGAGGACAAGCCAAAGCGAAGGCTCTTCGTGAATACCCTTTCGGAGCCAATAGAGGTGAACATTCCAGAATTTAAATTTAAATTTTCGAATTTAAATCCTGGTGATGCCCTTAGGATAAAAGGTGATTTCGACACCAATAATAGATTCCAGGTTTACGTGATTGAAAAACGAGATTCGGATAACCAATGGGATGTCTTTTCAGAGAAAATCGGTATCGTCGATCATGTCAATAAAGATAGAAAATTGATTCACTTTCTTGTCGACCGTGATTTGGATGGTCTTGTTCCTTTCTCTAAACTGGATGGCTCCTTTCAAGAAGGAGACGCAATAGCGGTTAAATTATCCAGATATACATCTAAACAGGGACAGCAATGCCGAGTTCTTCAGGCAGGGGTGACAGATCAGATACCAAGCACATCGGTCAAAAAACAATTTTGCGAGGAAGTTAGAGAGTCCAATGGTATGGGATTTACCCCAAGGGATATATTTATTCCGCCCCCCCTGATGAATGAACACCAAATAAAAAATGGTCAAATCGTTTCAGGGGATGCTGTATTGAACTATAATAAGAAGCGGGAAAGCTGGAGCTGGAAAGCGGTGTCGATTGATAGGGAAACCCGGGGACTGCAAGCATAATGCACCGGAAGAGCCGGTGACATCCGGAAAAAGAAGCAAAAAAACATATGGTTGAAAAATTCAGAAATAATTAACAGATTTCGAGATGACGTCAGGTTTTATTGGGACGGCACAAAGGACGACCCAAAGGGTAGCCCCTACACTGGCCCCGGTTTTTTTATCGAGTTTCATGCTCCGTTGTATCCGCCAGGACATGTGGATTATAGAAGTTTAATCCTCGAGTATTACCTGGGAACCACTACCGACTGCCTACTGCCTACATACACTCCTCAATCTGATCAATAAACCTCGAGCGCAGGGCAAACTGACCCTTTCGATAGTTTGCATGGGAGAGATAGAGAAATCGCTCGGCCCTTGTCATGGCAACGTACATGAGGCGTCTCTC
>JAVERV010000013.1:0-71250 GCA_034006945.1 Desulfobacterium sp.
GAAAAATTTATATCGATTTATAACTTTCAATTTGTACCGACAATTAAAGTGTTATTTGGGAAAAAAAGAACCAAAAAACCAACGGGACACTATTACCTTTAATTAGGGGGGTGTTTCATATAAAAAATACCAATCGATACAGATCTTTTTTCAACCCCCATATTGGATGCTTTTTTATGCCTTCCCCTTGCACTTATTTATCGTCAGTCCACCACAATCACGGCCATGCCGTCTGTTGAATGAACCACCTTGTTCGAAACGCTTCCCATGAAAAACTCCTTTAGGCCGGAAAGGCCCCTTCTCCCCACTACGATGGTGTCGTACCCGCCATCTCTTGCCTCCTTCATGATGTCCTGGGCAATTCCCTTCTTCTTCTTGCGGATTTTCAACTTAACGTTTTTTGGGGAGAAACCCGCCATAACAAGCGCCTCTTTCGCCTGGTTTATAAACGTCTGCACATTTTCCCGCTTGGCATCCTCAATTGAACAAAAGGCTTCTCTATTCTCCTTGAATAACGGTATTAAGGAAGGTCCGTCCAGGCCACAGGCTGCTATGGCATCAGGCAGGATACTCAGAAGGGTAATTTCCATCT
Source organism: Desulfobacterium sp. (assembly GCA_034006945.1). Classification (GTDB taxonomy): domain Bacteria; phylum Desulfobacterota; class Desulfobacteria; order Desulfobacterales; family Desulfobacteraceae; genus Desulforapulum. Next base: position 593 of record JAVERV010000013.1, read on the forward strand.
CACATTTCATGGTCTCGGCCACGTAGCGGATCGCCTTTAAAGAGCTCTTGGACTCATCTATTGCCACCAAAATTTTGCATGCCATGATTCTATGGACCTCCTGAAATTCCTATGTAAGTTTGCCTGAAATTGCCAGGCGAAGTTGCTTGGTTGCTTTTTTTTATCTTTCATGCCCGACTGATAGTGCCTCAGCAACAGTACAAATTCGCCGTTAACGTTCATCCAATTCACGTTTGAGTAGACTTTTACGTTTGAGTAGACTGATTTTTTTAGAAGATGCTTTCATAATTACCTGTAGCAGGTATGGAATGCATAATAACCAATTGCAAAAATGTATGTCAAGATAAAAGAGGTGACTTAGTTGAAAATAAAAACCCATGGGAATACGGGTATCTAAAGCATTCAGTTTTTATAGCTTGAGTTGAGTCTTGGCCGGTCGAAACGAGGTCGCTGTGTTGTGTTGCCAAAAATCAAGGGTGTTTGAAACGTGGGGCCTTGATGGGTGGAGATAGGGAGCTTCATGGATAGTGGGGTGGGGAAAGATTCAGTTTGCCTGTTTTGTATTGAACATTTTTCCTGGCAATGTTACTAAAAGTGTCAAACGCCTCTATGGGTGCATTTGAGGTGAATTTGAAAAACGAGGAGAAAAATGTGAAATCTGCACTGAACCTTATTGTTTTTGTTCTGACTGTTTTGATTTTGAATCCAGGCAGTACATTTGGGGAAACCGTATATGTCAAGGGCGTTATGAAGATCACCATGCGAACAGGACCCGGTGTGGAGCATAAGATCGTTGCCATGGTGGAATCGGGGGATACCCTCGAGGTCGTCGAGTTCAATAGAGACTGGTCCAGGGTACGCAACTCCAATGGTAAAGAGGGGTGGGTTCTAACACGCTATGTGACCACTGACGTACCGGTGACCCTTGTCGCAGCGACGCTTAAACGGGAAAACACAGTTTTGAAAGAGGCCCTGGACAAGGTTAGGGTAGAGAACGCCGATTTAGCCGGGGTCAAGGCAAAATTTGAAACCCTAGAAAACTCCTATTCGTTGCTGAAAAAAGAGGCTGCTGAATTTTTGTCCCTCAAGGAGAAATATAGAGAGATGACACAGACGTTTGAGGATCAGCAGGTTCATATTGCAGCCCTTGAACGACGCCTGGGCAAAGAGGAGATCAAGTGGTTTTTGAGCGGAGCAGGTGTCCTTGTCGCAGGTATCATCCTCGGCATCAGTGCGAAAAAGAAAAAGAGGAGCTCTTTCATGTAAGTGAGGTTGTTCAATTCAGGGCTTGCGGGACTCTTTTTTTGCTGCAAACAGGGTGACAATTCCAAAGGTCATGGTTTTCCATTTTACACCGGTAAAACCAGCACCTGTCATGATTTTTGAAAATTTTCTTCGGGAGGGAAAATTCAGCACTGAGGCCGGGAGGTAATGGTAGGCATTGGAGTTCTTTGAAAAAAGTGTTCCAACGGCGGGGAGTATTCTTCTGAAGTAGAATAGATAAATCTGTCTGAAAAGTTTGTTTTCAGGGGCGGTGAGCTCAAGGACGATCATGCTCCCACCGGGCTTGAGCACCTTATAGAACTGTTCTAACGCCCCCTGCCTGTCCATGATGTTCCTGATCCCAAAAGCTATGAGAACTGCATTAAATCGATTGTTTTTAAAGGGCAGGGTCAGGGCATTCCCACACACAAGGTCGATGGATTGAAAGTTTTTGTCCTGCTTGATTTTTTGTTGTCCAAGGGCAAGCATGCCCGGTGAAAAATCAGTGCCAATGATGGTTGCCTCTGTACCGGTCTCTCTTTTGATGGCCATTGTCACATCGCAGGTGCCGCAGGCAACATCAAGAACAGCACCCTTTGAGGGAATCTCTGCCGCCAGGACCATTTCCTGCCTCCAGCGGACATCCTGTCCAAGACTCAGGAAATGGTTTAAAAAATCATACTTGGGTGCAATGCTGTCAAACATCTCCCGGATAAAATCAAGCTCCATATTCATCGTTGACAATCCTGATTAGTGAGTTAAATTATGATGATTTTGTAAAACAGATATGGGTAGCATATTATCTGAGGAATTTCAATCTTTAACGGAAAGGCTCTGCCGGCAGAACCGGGCAGTGTCTGATTGCGGGAAAAATGTCGGAAAAAAGAGATTATTATGAGGTCCTTGGCGTTTCAAGGGATGCTGGAAAAGATGAGTTAAAATCTAAATACCGGAAGCTTGCCATTCAATTTCATCCGGATAAGAATCCGGGCAACAAAGAGGCTGAAGAAAAATTCAAGGAGGCTTCGGAGGCCTACGGGGTCCTTTCGGACGACAGAAAACGTGGGATCTATGACCAGTACGGCCATCAGGGGCTGGATAATTCGGGTTTTTCCAGTTCTCAAAATTTTGATGATGTGTTTTCAAACTTTGGAGATATCTTTGAGAATTTCTTTGGCTTTGGAGGCGGTGGTCGGGGCGGCCGGGGAGCAAGGGCTCAACGGGGGGCAGACCTTCGATATGATATGACCCTGTCGTTCATGGAGGCAGCCTTTGGTGTGGAGCGTGAAGTCGATGTTCATAAGCTTGATCTCTGTGACCTTTGCCAAGGTTCGGGGTGCAAGGAGGGTACTGAGCCGGAAACCTGCGCCCAATGCCAGGGTACGGGTCAGTTCATTCAGAGCCAGGGGTTTTTCAAGGTGAAAACAACCTGTCCCTATTGCCGGGGCAAGGGGAAATCCATTCCCAATCCATGCCCCAAGTGCGTGGGTGCTGGTATGATGGAGGTCACGAAAAAGGTCTTGGTCAAGGTGCCCGCCGGTGTTGATAACGGCTCCAAGTTGAGACTCACGGGTGAAGGTGAGGCAAGCGCAAGTGGCGGACCAAAGGGGGATCTTTACGTTTTTGTCCGGGTGGAGCCCCATAAGCTGTTCAAGCGTGACAGCACCAACGTCCTGTGCGTGGTAGAGATATCCTTTGTCCAGGCTGCCCTGGGGGCAGAGATAACCATCCCGACTCTGGATGGTGAAGAGAAGCTCGTCATTCCCAAGGGAACACAGTATGGGGAGACCTTCAAGTTCAAGGGGCAGGGTATTCCATCCCTCAGGTCAGGGCGCAGGGGAGATCAGATTATTCAGGTGGATATCCGGGTTCCCACCCGGTTGACCAAAAAGCAGGAAAGCCTTCTTCAGCAATTTGACAAGCTCAACTCAAAGAAAATTTCCAATCGCCTTAGAAATCTTTTTAAGAGTATTTGATTATGTCACTCGATACGGGCTCTAGGCAGGTTCTGTGAGGATTGGATCAGGTCTGGATCAGGGCTCGATGATCAAGTTTGAATTTTTCAGCCCCTGGCTGGGGAAAGGGAGAATAAAATGTTTGAGTTAAAGGTGAAGACCCATTTTGCAGCGGCCCATAAACTTGCCATGGTTGGGGAGAAATGTGAAAACCTCCATGGTCATAACTGGGATGTCGAGGTGTATGTGGCGGGGGAACAGCTTAATGAGGCAGGGGTTCTTGTGGATTTTGGTGAGATTAAGCGGTCGGTGAGAAAAATCATGAAAGAGCTTGATCACAAATATTTGAATGAGCTTGCGCCCTTCGCCCATGTACAGCCTTCATCCGAGCAGATTGCAGTCTATATTGCCAACCAGTTGAAACCCTGTGTGGCTGAATTTGATCCGCCGGTAAGGGTTTCAAGGGTTTCAGCCTGGGAGTCGGCCAATGCCTGTGCAACCTATATTCTTCCCTAATCTGTGCCTAATTAATGCCACGAAAAGGACGGTTTAAAAGGCACGGAATGTGGGGGGTATTTTGATCATGGATCTAAAACCCGGCAAAGGCCATGAGATCATCCCGGGTGATCAGGGCTGATGCATCTTTGACCTCCTGTCTGATTCTTTCAAGCCCCCCCTCCTGGCGATCGATGAGCGTGATCACCTTGATCACGTCGAGGCCCTCGTCCCTTGCCCTTTGGACAGCCTTGAGGGTGGATCCTCCGGTGGTGACAACATCCTCCAGAATAACAACCTTTTCCCCCGGCTCCACATCCCCTTCAATCCATCGGATCATGCCGTGATCCTTCTGGGCTTTTCGGATGGAAAATGCCTTGATTGGATGACCCTTGAGGTGGGAGGTAAAGGCGGTTGCAACTGCGATGGGGTCTGCACCGAATGTCAGGCCACCAGCGGCTGTACACCGGGAATCTTTTACGGCGTCGAACATGAGGTGGCCCACCAGGAACATCCCTTCCGGACTTAAAATGACCGGCTTGCAGTTGACGTAATAACAGCTGCTCTTGCCCGATACAAGGTTGAATATGGGGGTGTCACTGTATTTAAATGATTTTTCCGACAGAAGTGCCAGAGCTCTTTTTTTCATTTGATTTTATCCTTTTGTTTTGGTTATAACCGGCAAATGTAAAGCCTTCACTGAAGGAAGAAGCCGACAAGCGGGATTCAGTGAAGGCCCGGTGTAAGGAAAACTGTTTTGCAGCACTCCTTGACATGGGAGGGGTTATATCAGTAAATTCGGAATGAGTCAATTATACTCAGGCCACCGGAGACTCTAAACGATTTAGATGGATAACAAAGGTTCCATGATCAGAATGTTCAACGTATCCAAGCGGTACGGCAAAAAGTACGCAGTCAAGGATATTTCCCTGGAGATAACAGCCGGTGAGTTTGTTTTTTTAACCGGCCCCTCAGGGGCTGGAAAATCGACCATCATGAAAATGATTTATCTTGCGGAGAGGGCAAGTGACGGACAGATCATTGTTGACGGCATGAACCTTGACAGGATTTCCCATGCCAGGGCTCCCCTGTTAAGAAGACGAATCGGTGTGATTTTCCAGGATTTCAAGCTGATCCCAAACCGGACCGTGTTCGCCAACGTGGCCCTGGTCCTTGAGGCGGCCGGTCAACGTCCCGGTGCGATTAAAAATCGGGTCATGGAGGTTCTTAAAACCATGGGAATAGAGGATAAGGCCAATGCCCTGCCGCCGTCTCTCTCCGGAGGAGAGCAGCAGCGGGCGGCCGTTGCAAGGGCTGTTGTGGGAAACCCGGGGATCATTCTTGCCGATGAACCAACGGCAAGCCTGGATAATCGGTCCGCCCAGGCGGTTCTTGATTCCCTCGTGCAGTTTCACGCCATGGGGACAACCATTCTCATTGCAAGCCACAACATCCAGATGGTCAGCACTCTTTCCAGGGCAAGGAGTATTTCCCTTGTCGATGGTTCCCTTGCCGGAATGGCTACAATGCTTTAATAGTAGGCAGTAGTCAGTAGACAGTGTGTATCTACTGCCTACTGTCTACTGACTACTATATTAGGGAAAGGTTATGTATCACTACTTCAGGGGGGCTGTATCAGACATGCTTTCCAACCGGTTTTTAAATTTTGTCACCATTGTGACCATAGCCCTGTCCATTCTGGTGGTTTCAACCTTTGTTCTTTTCTTTGAAAATGTAAACAGGGTGATCGATTCCTGGCACCGGGGATTGAGGGTGATTGCCTATCTTGACCAGGGGTTTGTCCCGTCAATGGTCCCGGAGCTTACGGCAAGCGTTCAGGCCATGGGTAATACCAAGGATGTTCGTTTTATCCCAAAGGAGGAGGCCCTCAAATCCCTCAAAGATGCCATGAACACCACCAGCGCCTTTCTTGATACCCTGGACGAAAATCCCCTTCCCCACGCCCTTGACATAACAATAAATGCAGATGCCCTTGAATGGAGCGGCATTGCCGCCTTTGCCGGGGCTGTTGAAGGACTGCCCCATGTGGAGAGTGTGGAATATGGTGAGCGCTGGCTTGGTCGTTTTCTCACTTTTCTTACCGTGTTCAAGATTATCGGTTTTGCCATGGGGGGTCTGTTTTTCATGGTTGCCCTTTTTATCACGGCCAACACCGTGCGTCTTGTCCTCTATTCCCGTCGCACCGAGGTCGAAATCATGCGTCTTGTGGGTGCAACGGATCGCTTTATCGTCACTCCCTTTTATATCCAGGGACTCATCCAGGGGTTTTTAGGTGGTATCGCAGGGCTGCTTCTACTGTCTGTCGTTTTTTTTGTCATCTCTTCAAATCTTGGGCGTTCAGTTGCCCCGGAAATGATCTTTGGTCTGCAATTTCTGTCCGTCAAATACTGGGCGCTTATAATTGTCGGCAGTGCTTTTTTAGGGTGGCTTGGATGCTATCTTTCATTAAAACAGTTTTTAAAGTATTGATCTTCATTCCTGGATTGACACTTTTACTCGTCTTTGCAGCGGGTTCCTGCCCGGCCATGGAGGGGGGGAAAGGGGTGATCCATGCCTGGGTCTTAAATGTTAGAGACCAGCCGTCAAGGGATTCCAGGATTGTCGGGACCCTCAACAAGGGAGATGAGGTTGCAGTCCTAGGCCAGGAGGGCGGTGATGACGCCTGGCTTGAGATACGCATGGGCACCGTTCATGGTTTTGTGAAAAACCGGTCAAAGTATATTGTCTGGAAATCCGGGGGGACACCAGAGGTTAACCGGCAAAAGAGCTCCAAGGTGTTCGAGGCGTCCAAAAAAGAGGTCGCAAAGATCCATCAAAAAATTGCCCGAAAGGAGAGGGAGGTTGAGCTCTTTACCCAACGGGAGGCGATAATCAGCGAGGGCCTCAACGACATCGAAATGGTCATTGACCGCATGGGCAAATCCATTGCAGATCTGAACCTGGAACTTGAAATGGTTAAAGATCAGATGGTCGAGGTGACCGGGAAAAAAAAGGCATTAGCTGAGACCATAGATAAAAACAGGGACTATGTGAAGGCAAGGCTCAATGCCCTTTACCGGGTCAGGATTATCGGACGGATGGCCCTTGTCACCATGCCCGACTCCATTTTTGATTTTTTTGTTGAGCAGAATGCCCTTGAAAAAATTCTGGCGGCAGATTTTAAGTTCATGGATATCCAGATGACTGATATGGACCGTCTGGCAGCTGAATCAAAAAAACTGGAAGAGCTGGACCTGGAGAAGCTGCAGCTCGAGGCAGATCTCGTTCATCAGATGCGGGTAAAAAAACAGGAAGGTGAACGACGAAAGGCCATTTTAAATGAGATACAGGGGGAAAAAAAGCTTCAACTTGCCGCCGTTGCATCCCTTCGACGGTCGGCAGAGACGCTTGAGCAAAAGATGGCCGTCCTCGATGCCACCACTCATGTTACCAAGGAGGGCTTTGCCCTGTCTAAAGGCTTTCTTGAAATGCCTTTACAGGGAAAAATTATCACATCCTACGGTCCTTCCCGGAATAGTGATTCCTCCTCCTTCACATTTGAATCAGGAATTGATATAAAGGCAAAGCGAGGAGAACCTGTCCGGTCTGTGTTCAAGGGAGAGGTTTTATATGCGGAATGGCTCAAGGGGTATGGAAATCTTATCATCATAAACCATGGTGACAATTTTTATACTCTTTATGCCCATGTTCAGGAGTTTTTCAAAAAAAAAGGTGAAAGGGTCGATACTGACGAGGTAATTGCATTGGCAGGTGATACGGGATCCATCAGGGGAGCCTGCCTTCACTTTGAGGTGAGGCACCATGGACGACCGGTGGATCCAATGGAATGGCTCAAAAAAGGAGCGTAATATGTTCAACAGAGGAATAGGAAGGACCAGGCTATGGCTGCCTGTGATTGCATCTGCCCTTGTGATAATCGTGGGAGGGGGGTTTTACAATTCCCCCATGGCAGGGGATGAAAAGACCTATCAATCATTAAAACTTTTTTCCGAAGTTTTAGAGGAGATTGAGGCCAACTATGTGGACAGTGTGGACAGTGATAAACTGATCCAGAGCGCCATCAAGGGCATGGTGTCAAGCCTTGACCCCCATTCCACCTTCATGCCGCCGGAAGCGTTTGACGAGCTCCAGGACGACACAAAGGGAGAATTTGGAGGCATTGGTATTGTGATCTCCATGAAAGACGGACTCCTTGTGGTTGTTTCTCCCATTGAGGGAACTCCGGCCTACCGGGCTGGCATAATGGCGGGGGATGTGATCGTTAAAATAGACGGTGAAAGCACCAGGGACATGGAGCTGTGGGAGAGTGTCAAACGCATGCGGGGACCAACGGGGGATGATGTGGTGCTTACCGTGGTGCGGCCGGGAGCGCCTGACCCCCTGGAGTATATCTTGAAACGGGATATCATTCCAATGGAGAGTGTCAGGAGCACCACGCTGAAGCCGGGTTACGGTTATCTCTGGATTACCAACTTCCGGGCCAACACGGCAGAGGATGTGGAAAAGGCCCTTGCTGAACTTGAATCCCACGATGTTCCCCTCAAGGGACTGGTCATGGATTTGAGAAACAACCCGGGCGGACTTTTGAATCAGGCAAACGATGTTTCGGATCTTTTCCTTGAACGAGGAACCATTGTATCGATCAAGGGTCGGTTGGAGCAGCATACCGAGGTGTTTGAGGCACATCCCAGTCAAACCCTGCGCGCCTATCCCCTGGTTGTCCTGATCAACGGCGGAAGCGCCAGTGCCTCGGAAATCGTTGCAGGAGCCCTCCAGGACCATGGAAGGGCGTTGATCCTTGGCACCACCTCCTTTGGTAAAGGGTCGGTTCAGAGTGTCAAACCCCTTAAGGAAGGATTTGGGCTGAAATACACAATTGCCCGATACTACACGCCCAACGGCCGGTCAATCCAGGCCGAAGGGATCAAGCCGGACATAATTGTGCCCTTCTCCCTGATCGAGGATAAGGAGGAACAGGCTTCAGAGACCGCCTTTGACAGGCTGGTAAGGGAAAAGGATCTGAAGAATCACCTGGAGCCTGAGACCCCAGGAAAAAAATCTGAAAAAAAGAATGAAAATGATCCTGGCACATTGATTCAGGACCAAAATCAGGAGATAGAACCTGTCCCGGGACAGGGAATGATCAGCCTTGACCGCCTGAATCATGACGCCCAGGTGCAGAGGGCACTGGAGATCCTCATAAGCTACGGGGTTTTCAGCACCTTGAATAAGAGCATGGCCGGTACGAATTAGGGATGGCTGCAAACAAGAAAACCCCAAAAAAAGCTGCGGGCAAGGATTCAAAAAAATCAAAAAGGGCAGCCCGGGGCAAAAAAACCGTAAAGAGATCCCTTGTCAATGAGTTGAAAAAGATTTCAACGGCCATTTTGATCCTCGTTGGTGTGGTGTCCATAATTGCAATGGGAGCCGATTTCTATATTGGTCGGCATAAGGGTAAAAGCGCTAAAAAAGAGGTTGCAATAGTTGAGTCGGTAAAGCCTGAAGGCACTAAGAGGGCTGAACCGGATTCCTCGAGGGTAAAACAGCGGGTTTCAAAAAAGCCCGATCCGTCTGGTCAAGAGGCTAAACAGGCTCAACCGGCTAAACAGGTTCAACCGGATAAAAGGGTGGTAAACTCCCCTGCCCATCCGATCTTTGAGGTGTTTGACGATGGGCATGAAATCCCTGAACGCCTTCCCTCTGGGGTTAAGCCTGGTTTGCAGGATAAGATCCCAAGGGTTGTAATTATCATTGATGACATCGGGTTCGATAAAAAATTATCCCTGGCCCTGGCAGGCCTTGATCCTGGTCTTACCCTTTCCATTCTTCCAGGAGCCCCCCATGCAAAGGCCATTGCCGAGGCTCTCCATCAAAGGGGAACCGAGATTCTTCTCCATCTTCCCATGGAGCCCATGGAGTATCCAAGGGTGGATCCTGGTCCTGGAGCTCTTTTATCGACCATGACGCCGGACGAGCTGCTCTATCATCTGAGGGAAAATCTTGATGCCGTTCCCCATGTGGCGGGCGTCAACAACCACATGGGGTCTAGGATGACGACCCTTTCTCCCCAGATGAAGCAGATATTCACCGTCTTAAAGCAGCGCAACCTATTTTTTGTCGACAGCCTCACAGCAAAAGAATCCCTTTGCCGGGCCTGTGCCGAACTTTTACAGGTTCCCTTTGCCCAAAGGGATGTGTTTCTTGACAACGTTCAGGATCAGGACTATATCAAAAAACAGCTGGATCTGCTTTTAGATATTGCAGTACGCCATGGGACGGCCATTGGCATAGGCCATCCCTACAAGGCTACCTTTTTGACCCTTCAATCGGAAATACCAAGACTTAAAAAAAAGGTGCAGATCATTCCGGCATCAGCCCTGGTGACTATTCCGGGCTAAGCCTGGTCTTTTCTACGACCATGGCAACCCACTCCCCCTGGGTTGTGGTCTTGACAAGGGTAAAGCCGTTGTCTGCAAGGGCCGTTTTAACCCTGTCCGCCCAGTCGGATATAATGCCCGACAAAATTGCCCGGCCTTTCGGGGCAAGCCTTGTTCTTATTTCCGGCAGGATCTTTATGATGACTTCAGCCAGGATATTGGCCGCCACCAGATCAAAAAGCTCCTGGGGATATTGATCAAGGGTTGTGCAGGAGATCTCAAAGGATCGGGGCGGGATTTTGTTCTGTTCAAGATTCTTCCCGGCAATCCCAACGGCCGTCTCGTCGTTGTCAATCCCCTTGAGGGTTCCAGCCCCTAACTTTGAGGCTGCGATCATGAGGATTCCCGAACCTGTTCCCACGTCCAGGAACGATGCCCCTGGCATCATCTGTTCCTGGACCAGAGCAAGGCACATGGCCGTTGTCTCGTGGGTCCCCGTTCCAAAGGCCATGCCCGGATCGATGTCGATCACGACATCGTTGGGTAAGGGTTGAAATTCACGCCAGCTGGGCCGAATTACAAGGGTGTCTGTCACCCTTGTGACAAAGAAAAAATCCTTCCAGGACTCGGTCCACTCCTGGTCTTCAACAATTGTGGTGGAGACGGTGACCTTGATTCCTTCAAGGGCAGCTGCCTTTTTTTCAAGGTCTGCAATGAGGTTTCTCGATGGGGGAACGTCGGGCAGGAACCCAGATATGGAATGGGTGCAGGGCTGTGCCAGGGCATTACTTCCAAAACCTTCGTCGGGCTCTGCCAGGGGAACCTCACACACCACTCCCCCAAGGTCAAGGTCAAAAAAAATCTGGGAGACAAGCTCTTCGGCAAGATCCATGTCGTCAGCTTCAAAACGGGCATTAATTTTTATCCATTGCATTGTGATTGACTCTGCTCTTGATTTATTGGGTTAACTTCGGTATCAAACAAACAAAATGAATTTTATGCTTATCAGTATAGGCCATAGGAATAAAGGACTTTACAAAAAAAACACGTGTTTCACATAACCCGCATGTCCTGGCGGACACAACCAAGCATGAAACTCGATAAAATATGCCGAGACCGTGTAGGAGTGATCCCTTGCGGTCGCCCTTTGTGGCTATTTTTCACGATAACTGGGTCGAGTTATCCGCAAGGGCACCCGCAAGGGGAGTCCCTACATGGTGGCCAGTTCGGTGGGAGTTTCATAAAAAAAACAATCGTTGAGTAACAAGGATCAGCAGACCATTATGGATGTCGAAAAATTTTCCGTGAATCCCTATGAAAATCTCTTTATCTACTATCTTGAAGGCATTCCCGATCGTATCCCGGAAGGGTTTGACGGGCTGGGATTTATCGGCAACTGGTGTGAGGAAGATTCATCCTTTCTTTTCTTCTCCCAGGCGGTCGATCGGGAGGTTGCGGCATTTGTAGATGGCGACCAGCGGCTGACCCTTGTGGACTCGTTCCAGATGAGCTGTGAGCAGTGGCACGGGGAGGTCATCGAGTCCTACACAACCGGCAGCCTGTGCATTTCGCCTCCCTGGAAAATTCCCTTTGTGAATAAACCCGGGATTCGGCACATCCTGCTTGACCCGGGTGTGGTCTTTGGAACGGGCAGACACCCCACCACCGAGGCATGCCTGGTTTATATGGAGACGCTTTTTTCTACCCGCGAGATTAAAACCGTGCTTGATATCGGCACGGGAACCGGGCTTCTTGCCCTGGGGGCCGCAGCCCTTGGGTGTGAACGGGTGCTTGCCCTTGACTTTAACCTTCTTGCCGTCAAGACAACCCTAAACAATGTAAGTATCAACCATTTTGAAACAGAGATTCTCTGCATACAGGCAAGGGCAGAGGATTACATCGAAACACCTGCTGATCTTGTGGTGGCCAACATTCACTATGACGTTATGAAAGACCTCATCACCACCCCGGGATTTTTGGCAAAACCATGGTTTATCCTGTCTGGACTCTTGAGAAGCGAGGCCCGAAAGGTGATCGACTCCCTTAAAGGAGCCGGAGTCACAATCCTTGAAACCACCTGTCCGGACGGAGTGTGGACAACTATTTTTGGGAAAGGGGTATCTTAGCTGTCAGCTCTTAGCTTTTAGCTAAGAACTAACAGCTGTTTTTTATAACCCACATGTCCTTACGGACACAACGAACGATAAAACAGACCGAATCGAGTGTGGGGGCTCCCCTTGCGGGTGCCCTTGTGGAGGCCAATTTGGTTCGAATTTAATATAACAAAAAGGGGCAATCACAAGGGTTGTGAGGGGCGACCACAAGGGTCGCAATTAAGGGCACCCGCAAGGGGAGCCCCTACAATGGTCCAGGCTTATGTTTCGTTGTGTCTGTTAGGAGACTGGGGGATGGAAAATCTTTCTTTCGGGGGGTTGAAATAGCCGTGGATGAGGTTGGGAAACAGCTCCTTTAACTCGGCGATGATCCATGCCATTCCAAGGGCCGGGCTCTTGCCCCCGGCCTTTTCCATGATGGCGCAATAGGCCCTGGGATCGAAGTTCATGTTTCTCCACTGGATCATCTTGACCGGGTGGTCGGCAAGGAAGTTTTTCAGGGCTGTAAATTCAGCTGCACAATCGGTCACCCCAGGGCAGTTAAGGTAGTTGATCGAGACAAATTTTCCCATTTTTCCCGCCGTGTCAATGCTTTTTACCACATCCTTAAACTTAAAGCTTTTGGGTCTGAAATAGGTGGTGTAGCATTCGGGCCTTACCGAGTTCATGCTGACCCTGACGGAATCAAGGCCTGCCGTAAAGAGCCGTTCCAGACGTTCGGGCATACCGGCATTGGTGTTCATGTTGATGGTGCCGCAGTCCGTCGCTTTCCGAATGATTTCAATGGCCGGCTCTATCACGTGGAATGCTGTGAGTGGATCGCCTTCACATCCCTGGCCAAAGCTTACCACGCTGTTGTCTGTTTTGTTGATGTGTTCCAGGGCCACCTGGGCGATTTCAACGGGCGTCGGGGTGAATGCGATTCTCTCCTGGCAGGCCACAAGGTTGTTCGTCTGCTGGAACGAAATACAGCCCAGGCAGTCGGCATTGCAGCTCTTTGCCGTTGGCAGGGGAGCCTCGAACCGTCCTAGGAAAAAATTTTTGGCTGCAGGACATCCATACTCGAGACCGCAGCGCTCAAGGTGGCGCATGAGCCTGTTGTCCGGATAGATGGCACGCATTTTTTTCACCCCTTGTTCCACACCTTCCCTTGGCATCAGCCTTAAATCCTGGCGGGGTTCCCTGTCTACCTCAAGGGCTGCTGACCTGAAGCCTGTACCACCCCATGCAACGGCCCCATAGGAGAAAAGGGGCAGAAGATCCTTTGATTCGGTCGTTTCATAGGCGCAGAAATACCGGTTGACATTGCCGGGTGAGTTGAAAACGGCAACCGGATAGATGGGTTCTCCTGGGGTGTAGGGGTTTTCATGGAGAGTTTCAAATTGATCGGTCGTAAGATTGAACACCAGGGGGTGTCTATCCGGCAGCATCATGAGTTCACTGCCCAAGGGCATGTCAATGGTCTGGTTCCGGGCCAGTATCAAAGGTTCCTGGCCCGCCATTGCAACGGCGCCAAAACCTGCAAGTTCAAATATTTCGCCCCTGACATTGGCCACTACAGGTTCCAGGAACATGGAATCTGCCGTTTTTTTCAGATGTTTTTTCTGCATATGAAGGATTCCATTAGCGGGCTTGGCCATTTTTAAATTAATATAGGGCAAGGCAGCAAACATCAATGCCTTGCCCTGAAGAAGCTGGAATGTGATGGTTTTTTGTCTAGGGGTTCTTGTATATCCCCTCTCCCAGGGGACGGACAAAGGTATAAACTCCTGGTTCAACAATAAAGCTTTGTGCACTCTTGTTTATTCTCTCCTTAGACCAAACGGTAAAGGGGAGGGCAACTGTGAAAAGTACACATCCAAGGACTGTCGTGACAAAGCCCAGGGGCTTGAGTATGAGAAGATCGGCAGCCATGACCTCGGCGCTCGGGGGGTCTTTTTCCCTTGCGGCAAAGGCCTGGGTGTTGAAGGTTGTCACTGTAAACAGGAGAGCTGCCATTAAGATAAAACCTGGTTTGTGAAATTTTTTCATCCTGTCCTCCCTGGGATGGTTTTTGTTGTGCATGTGGCACTTTTACAATTAACTTTATTAACTTTATTAACTTTAACGGCTGAATAATGCAAGGGATATAAGTATTAATTCCTTGATCATATGGGCCGTGCTGGTATAATCAAAAATTGCGTTTCTGATTTTAATTGGAATTTAAAGATAAAGGATAATAAATATGTGTCTTGCAATACCATCAAGGATAGTTGAGATCAACGATAATGTTGCTACTGTGGATGTGGACGGTGTGACAAGGGAGGCCAGTTTGATGCTTCTCGACAATGTGACCATCGGTGAGTATGTGATCGTTCATGCAGGGTTTGCCATTGAGCGTATCCATGAGGAGGTTGCACTCCAGACCCTTGAGGATATGCGGGAGATGGTCAGGTTGGTATCCAACGACGACCAAGGGGTCTGATTGTCCAGGATGAACAGGACGGTAGCGGTGAAGATGGAGATCAGCGGGGTTGTCCAGGGGGTCGGATTCCGACCCTTTTTGTTCCAGCTTGCAAAGGCTTACGGGTTCAGGGGCGAGGTGTCAAATACCCCCCAAGGTGTGACCCTGATCCTGGAGGGGGATTCCAACAACATTGCTCCCTGCTGTAAAGAGATAGAGGAGAACCATCCCCCCCTTGCCCTTGTATCGTCCATCCAGATGAAACCTGCCGATGTGGGGGGGTACGATGATTTCAGGATCATCACAAGCTCATCAACGAACCAGCCAAGATCCGCCCTTATCTCACCGGATGTCACCGTGTGCAGGAGTTGCCTTGATGAGATGAATGATCCCGCAGACCGCCGTTTTGGTTATCCCTTCATCAACTGCACAAATTGCGGTCCCAGGTATACAATTATCAAGGATCTGCCCTATGACAGAGTCAAGACTTCCATGGCCGGCTTCACCATGTGCCAGGAGTGCCAGGCAGAGTATGATGATCCTATGAACCGCAGGTTCCATGCCCAGCCCAACGCCTGTGCCGTGTGTGGTCCCCATGTGTGGCTCACCGACAGCAAAGGAGTTGTCCTTTCGGAAAGGGATGCCATTTTTGATGCAGGTGAGCGATTGAACGAGGGCGCCATTGTAGCGGTAAAAGGCCTTGGCGGGTTTCACCTTGGGGTGAACGCCTTTGATGATTCGGCTGTCCAAACCTTGCGGGACAGGAAAAACAGGCCACACAAACCCTTTGCCCTCATGGCCAGGGATCTTGAAACCTTAAAAAAATACGTGGGGGTCACCCCGTCCGAACAGGAGCTTCTTACCAGCTTCCACCGACCCATTGTGCTCCTTGAAAAGCATGGATGGTCGGCTCATGGAAATGGAGCCGACCTGGGAGAGGGAATAAAAGAGACACCACCCCTTTCCCCGGGAGTTGCTCCAGACAACCGCCGCCTTGGGGTCATGCTCCCCTACACCCCCCTTCACCATCTGCTCTTTAAGACCGGACCTGGGATGCTCGTAATGACAAGCGGCAACCGAAGCGACCAGCCCCTTTCCATCGACAATGGGGATGCCCTTTGTGCCTTTGCCCACATTGCGGATTATTTTCTTCTCCACAATCGCGATATCTATTTCAGGGCCGACGACAGCATCGTTCAGTACCAGGGGGGCACAAGGTTTTTCCGGCGTTCCAGGGGGTATGCCCCCCTTCCGGTGACCCTTCAACATGATCTTCCACCGCTGCTTGCCTGCGGTGGCGGGTTAAAGAGCACCGTCTGCCTAGTCAAGGAGAACCGGGCCTTTTTGAGTCAGCACATCGGGGACCTTGACGATGAAAAGAGCTTTGAGTTTTATAAGAAGAGCGTAGATCACCTGAAAACCATCCTCGACATAAATCCCAAAATCGTGGTCCATGATCTTCATCCGGGATACATGAGCACAACCTATGCCCTATCCCTTGGGGGTGTTGAAACAATCGGAGTGCAGCACCACCATGCCCATGCAGCAGCGTGCATGGCTGAAAACGGTCTTGATGAACCGGTGATTGCCATCACCCTTGACGGAACAGGACTTGGTACGGACAACACCATCTGGGGCGGAGAGATTCTCTCCTGCACCCTGGACAACTTTGAACGGCGGGCCCATATTGTGCAGATCCCCATGCCAGGCGGTGACAGGGCTGCAAGAGAACCCTGGCGCATGGGAGTAGCCTGGCTCTTTCACTGTCTCGGCCCCGGCCTTGTCGACCTTGACACTCCCCTCGTCAGGGAGCTTGATCCGGTAAAGCTGAAGTTTCTTATTCGGATGATGGAAAGGGAAGTCAACTCGCCCCTGACATCGAGCTGCGGCAGGCTTTTTGATGGGGTTGCCGCAATTCTTGGCCTTGCCCACGAGGTGTCCTATGAGAGCCAGGCAGCCATGGCGCTTGAGGCGATCTCCACGCCCCTGGTTGACCAGGGATATGAGCTCGATATTAAGACCGATAAAACCGGCATGGTGATCCTGGATTTTTCCCGGGCGGTTCAAGCTATCGTTCGGGACCTTGCCCGGGGGGCGTCCATTCCGACTCTTGCCCGCAGGTTCCATACAACGGTGGTCGACGCCTTTGTGATTTCGGCCGCCAGGATTGGCCGGCAGACCAATATCGCCACGGTTGTCCTGAGCGGCGGTGTTTTCAACAATCGAATCATTCTGGGGGAAATCACAGACAAACTCGAGGCCCTGGGGTTCATGGTCTACTCCCACACAAAGGTTCCCTGTGGTGACGGGGGAATCTCCCTTGGTCAGGCAGCCGTTGCAGGAGCGATAAAAAGGAATTAAGAGGAGTTTTAAATGAGTATCAAACATGTTCAAGAGTACAGGGACCCGGTGCTTGCAAACCAGATCATAGCCGCCATAAAAAAGATTGCGCTCCATGAGATGCGGCTCATGGAGGTGTGCGGCACCCATACCATGTCCATATTCCGCCACGGCATACGAACGGTTCTGCCGCCAAACATAACCCTGATGTCGGGTCCGGGATGTCCGGTGTGCGTAACCTCCCAAAGGGATATTGACTGTTTTATTGCCTTGACAACCCTTGAAAACACCATAGTAACAACATTTGGCGACCTCGTGCGGGTGCCTGGAACGGTCTCCACCCTTCAAAAAGAAAAGGCAAAGGGGTGTGATGTAAGGGTTGTCTACTCGGTGTTTGATGGGGTTGAGATCGCAGCGCAAAACCCGGATAAAGAGGTGGTGTTCTGCGCAGTCGGGTTTGAGACAACAACACCCACAGTTGCAGCATCCATCCTCATGGCCCAGAGGAGAAACATCACCAATTTTTCCATCCATGCAGCCCACAAGACGACCCCTGCTGTACTTTGTGCCCTCCTGGAGACTCCGGGAGTTGAGATTGACGGCTTTCTTCTTCCAGGCCATGTGTCGGTGATCACGGGAACCGATGGTTATCGGGAGGTGTTTGAGCGTTACAGGGTGCCGTCGGTCATTGCGGGATTTGAGCCAGTGGATATATTGACAGCCGTTCTAATGCTGGCAAGGCAGAACGAATCCAAGATTCCCGCCCTTGAAAATGGCTATGCCAGGGCTGTGGCCGACGAGGGAAACATAAAGGCGAAAGAGATAACTGCCCGGGTGTTTGAGCCCTGCGAGGCTACCTGGCGGGGCATCGGTCCCATTGCCAAGAGCGGAATGGCCTTGAAACCCGAATTTGCCTCTTTTAACGCCCTGGACCGTTTTGATCTCAATGTCCCAGACGCACAAGAACCAAAGGGGTGTGCCTGCGGAGAGATCCTCATGGGCCTCAAGACGCCCGAGGAATGTCCACTTTACAAGCATCGCTGCACCCCGGCCCATCCTGTGGGTCCGTGCATGGTGTCAAGCGAAGGCTCGTGTGCCGCCTATTATCGGTACCAGGTGTAGGGATAAAAACATGAATGCAAATTTTAGCGTAAAGGTGTTTGTTTGAAAATAAAAGAAAATACGATAATACTGGACCACGGCAGCGGCGGAAAGATCTCCCACTCCATGGTTGCCGACATGATTTTACCGGCCTTTGACAATCCCATGCTGGCAAAACTTGACGACGGGGCAGAATTAGATATCAAGGGCCTTCGCCTTGCCTTTTCAACCGATTCCTATGTTGTGGACCCCATTTTTTTCCCCGGGGGCAACATCGGGGATCTGGCCATCAACGGCACGGTCAACGACATTGCCATGTGCGGGGCAAAACCTTTGTACCTGAGTGTGGGACTCATCCTAGAGGAGGGGTTTCCCTTCCGGGATTTGACCCTGATCCTTGAAAGCATGGGAAAGGCTGCTAAAAAAGCCGGAGTCATGGTCGTGACCGGGGATACAAAGGTGGTTCCCAGGGGCAAGGCCGACAAGATATTCATCAACACCTCCGGGATAGGGGTGATCCCTGACGGGGTGAATGTCTCAGGTCAGATGGCGAAACCCGGGGACAAAATCATCATCAGCGGAACCATCGCCGACCACGGGATCACGATTATGAGCTCAAGGGAGGGGTTGGCCTTTGATTCAAACCTTGTAACAGACAGTGCTCCGTTAAATCACATGGTGGCAAAGATGATCGCATCCGGTGCCCAGATCCATGTGCTACGGGATCCCACAAGGGGCGGTGTGGGAACCACCCTCAACGAGATAGCCTCCCAGTCCCGGGTTGGCATGCGCCTTGTGGAATCGAGTCTTCCCTATAAAGGCGAGGTTGCCGGAGTCTGCGAGCTCCTCGGCTTTGATCCCCTCTACCTTGCCAACGAGGGAAAGCTCCTTGCCATTGTCCCTGCAAAAGATGCAGAAAAGGTGCTTGATATCATACGCAGGGACGAGTTCGGGGCAGATGCCGCCATTATTGGCGAGGTTGTAGCAGATGATCCTGGAAGGGTGTTTCTCGAAACCATTATCGGCGGCTCAAGGATTGTTGACATGCTCACCGGTGAGCAGCTTCCCAGGATCTGCTAAGGATTGCGGGTAGGGAGTAGGGGGTGTGGGACGATTCTTGCCTAAGGCGACTCACGATCGCCCTACCCTCCGATAGTTTCAGTAGGCGCGGTTCACGAACCGCCTTTACAGTTGAAGGTTTAATCCCACGTGAATGCCGAAATCCGGGCTGTTGTCCATGGTGATGATGTTTTCGATCAGGGAAACTCCCAGGATCGCTTTTTTGCCCACCTTGAAATTTACACCCAGGTGAAGTTCGTGGGAGGCCTTGTCAAGACCATCAATTCCTTTGATTACAGCTGTGGAGTAAAGATATTGGGCAATCAGGGCAAGGTTGTCTGACAAGGTATAGCCCATGGCAAACAGACCAGTAAACTGGTGATTCGTCAACTCAATGTTGGTGTTGTGCCTGTTCCCCCGGTCATTATACCGGGTATAGCCTGCAATGGCGTATGTGTAAAAATCACTGGCCAGTTTTTTTGAAAGCCCAAGCCCGATGCCAAGGTCCATTCCCTTTTTATTACCAATAAATTCGGCAGTATTTAAAGGATACCTGGCAACCCCATAAATATTGATTCCGGGCAGTACTCTGCTGTGGTGTTCAAGGTTATAGTTGACAAGAAGGTTTATACCGCTGTTATTCAGTTGGTCTGCCCGCTGCTGATCAATAATAAGCCCTGTTTCTGGGTCATACCTTGTGATAACAGATCTGTTATTGGCATAGTTGTCCCTGCCGTTCTGGCCGATATTGAGAAGATCGTGGAAGCCTTGGATAAAACCGTCCATCTCCCCTCCAAAATAGGTTCTGGAGTCTACCATTAGGGCCATTCCCAGCTTTTTATTGAATCCGTAAGCTATGCCAAGGGTGGTGTCAAGTGATTCATAGTCGAGAAGGTAGCTCTTTTCTTCTGCCCAGATATTACTCCAGGTCGTCTGGCTGGTAACCTGGTAACCAGGTTTAATATCGCCGGGAACCATAAGGGGCAGGGTCAGTCTAAAGCTTTGGGCAATGGACTGGGAACGGATGTTGAGGATCCCCATGCCGTAATTCAAATCGGTTGAATTTTCGGCGGCGTTCAGGGATGTGGTACAGCAAATTAACAGCATAATTATCGATTTTTTCATTTGACCCCTTCCGGGCAGGCTTCTCATTGGTCGAAACGATTATCAAGGCCGGTATTCCATTGTTTTTCTCAAGCAATATTTTTCTGTTATACGGGGTGGGGAAATAGGTGTTAGTTTTTCACCAGGAATCCAGCTTTTGAACACTTTACCTGTTTTAACTATCAAGCGCAACGGGTTTTTTAGGGTTGATCGGCTTCATCTGTAAGAACAAGGTGAATTTTAATCTATTTAAACGGTACTGTAAAAATAAAGGGGAAAAAGATTCTTGGAGTCTCCAAAGGTATTGATTTGTGGGACGGGTTGAAAAAGTTCTTGGATTGGAGGAAAAATCGTGTAAGGTAGGAATTTGAAACCCTGAAAGAGCGATAAACCCCATAACCAAAAAGTTGGAGGAAGGTAAAATGGTGGAAAGTGCGATCGTTGTCTGTGAGAGTTGCGGCACTAAAAACAGGATTCCTCTGGATCGAATTGACCATAAACCCCTTTGCGGCAGGTGCAAAACTCCCCTCATAAGAGAACGGATTCATACGGCACCTGTGGTGGCAACAGACCAGAGTTTTGACCGGGAGGTTCTGACCCCCAGGCAAGGGGTTCTTGTAAATTTCTGGGCGCCCTGGTGCGGTCACTGCAAAGCAATGGCGCCTGTTATGGCAGGTCTTGCAAAGGCGTATGCTGGTAGAGTCAAGATAGTTACGATCAATGTGGATGAAAATGGTTCGACCTCCTCCAGGTTCAGGGTGATGAGCCTTCCAAGTCTGCTTTTTTTCAAGGCCGGCAAGGTTGTTGACTCCACGGTGGGAGCCCTTTCCAGAGCAGATATCGAAACACGGCTGAAACCTTTATTGTAGCTGGGGCAAATTTTATACTTGTCCCTGGGGAGGGGAAATGAAAGTTGTGATTACCGGTGCTTCCGGTTTTGTGGGATCATATATGGTAAGGCATTTCCTTGACCGGGGAGATGCGGTCACTGGGCTTGGACGCTCGGGATCCCATCCAGAGATGGATCAACATGGGTTTACCTGGATCAGATCTGACACCACAATACCTGGTGACTGGCAAAGGAGTATTGAACAGGCAGATGTCGTGGTAAACCTTGCCGGAGCAAACATCTTTAAAAGGTGGAATGAAGCTTACAAGGAGAAGATCCTTAAAAGCCGGGTGTTGACCACCCAAAATGTGGTGGATGGGATTTCAAAAGATAAAAAAACAGTCCTTATATCTACATCAGCCATTGGTTTTTATGGGGATAGGGGAGAAGAAACCCTGGTTGAAACATCCGATCCCGGAGACGATTTTTTGGCAAGGGTGTGTGTCGAATGGGAATCTGCGGCTGCTGATGCAACCCTGAAAGGAGCACGGGTTGTGATTCTCCGTTTTGGAGTTGTACTTGGAAAAGATGGGGGCGCCCTTGGGAAAATGGTGCCTGCATTTAAAGGTCTCCTGGGCGGTCCCCTTGGTCGTGGTGATCACTGGTTTCCCTGGGTGCATATCAGGGACATTGCCCGGGCAATGGATTTTTGCCTGAAGAACCAGGAGATGGAAGGCCCCTTGAACATGTGTGGCCCTGGGGCCGTCCGCCAGCGTGATTTCGCAGCGAGCTTGGGTCGTGCCCTTAATCGGCCAGCCTTCATGCCTGCTCCATCCTGGGCCATACGGCTGATCATGGGAGAGATGGCCGATGCCATTCTGGCAAGTGCCAGAGCAGTTCCAGAAGGTCTTGTCAAGGCTGGATTTGAATTTGAATTCCCCGGGATTGACCAAGCATTGGACGATATTGTCGGCTGAAAATATCCAGAAGAATCCGGTGAAAAGTGTTGACTCTGTTTGAAAATGAGGTTATAGGCTCCTGCCAGAATGGCTTATGCCGTTGCTGACTTACTTCATCGAATCTAAAAATCGTATTTATAGCTTTTTTGTTTTTGACCCTGTTTTTAAAATGGGAGTATCCCAATGAGTCACATTAAACAGCGACTGAAATCATCGGTTGTGTGGAACCTTTTTCTTTTGACGGTAGGTGCTTTTTTCTTCTCCCTTGGAATAAAGGCAATTGCAATTCCCCATGGGTTTATCACAGGAGGTATATCAGGCCTTGGCCTGCTTGTATTCTACACAAGCGGCGCCCTTTCCCCGGGAGTCTGGTACTTGATCATTAACATTCCTTTGTTTGTTGTGGGGTGGATTTTTGTCAGCAGGCGTTTTTTCTTTTACAGCCTTTTTGGAATGCTCACAAGCTCGGTTTTTTTGGAGCTGATCAATTTCACCATAGAGGTCAGGGAGCCAATCCTGGCAGTTATTGCCTGCGGGATGATCCTGGGGGCTGGCGGCGGCATCGCCTTTCACAGTCTTGGAACCCTTGGGGGAATGGACATTGTCAGCATAATCGTAAACCAGAAGTTTGGCATCAGGATCGGAAGTTTTCTTTTTCTATTTAACCTTGTGCTTTTCACCTTCAGCTTTGGATTTCTGGATACCGATCTTGTACTCTACTCCATGGCCCTTAGTTTTATCCTGTCCCAGGTTATAGACCGGGTGTTGACAATGTTCAACCAGCGTAAGATGGTGCTGATCGTCTCAGACCTCAACCATGAGATCGCCCCTGGCATCCTGACCATTCTGAAACGGGGGGCGACTTTTTTGAATGGCACGGGTGCCTACACAGGGGAGGAAAAGAAAATTCTTTTGACCGTGGTGCACAACCACCAGGTGAAACGGCTGGAAGAGCTGGTTTTGAATATTGACACCAATGCCCTGATGATTACGGAAAACACATTTGATGTACTTGGAAAGGGGTTTTCAACACCCAAGGTTTATTAGGAGCTCAGGTGAGCAGGCGCTGGATCTCCTGGCGGGCGATCTTGAGAAAATCTGGAAACAGTCTTTTAAATGTGGGGGACATCTCCATGTTCCAGGAGAGGTTTTCAGGCTCAATGCCAAGGATATGGAGTTCCGGGGTGTAGCCCAGGAGCTTGGTCATGTTCAATGAGTCCAGGAGATCTATGTCGTGGAGGGAGAGGGTCTGGCTCTCGTCCTTTCGAAGGTCAGACTCAACCAGGCGGTAGATGGTGCCGGGCACATTGCCCCCCTTGACAATGTCAAGGACCAGGATAGTCGCATAATCCTGGAACAGATAAAAAATATCCTGGGTAAAGGTTCCCCCGTCTATGAAATCCACATCCTCGGGCCAGTTTTCTTTCAGCAGTTCGTGGACGGCATGTACCCCGATGCCTTCGTCGGTCAAAAGAATGTTACCCACACCCAGTACCAGAAGTTTTTTCATGGTCTTTTCCTGAAGTCTTCCTGAATCCCTATGTTTTTTACGTTAAAGGGGGGATGGAACTTCCATCCCCCCTTATCTTTTATTCTATTCTAAACCTAGAACGTCAGAGCGGAATCTCAACAACATTCTTCCTGCCTGTCTCTGCGTGCAACACGTGCACGGCACAGCCCAGTCAGGGGTCGAACGATCGTATCAACCGCCCCACATTCACCGGACTGTCAACATCGGGAACAGGAACGCCGATAAGGGCCTGCTCGATGGGTCCCCGCTGTCCCATGTCGTCCATGGGGTTTGCGTTCCAGATGGTGGCCGAGGTGATCTGGTAGTTTGCTATTACAGAGTCCTTGATGGAGATGTAGTGGAGGAGCGCTCCCCTGGGTGCCTCGGTAAGACCGAGCCCCTCGGCATTTTCCGGGATCGGAGCCGGGACAAAGGTTTCGATACCGGGTTGTGCCTCGTCAAGCCAGAGTTCCATCTGTTTTGCCACAAGAAAGGCCTCTTCGGCCCTTGCCACATGGCGGCCGAGAATGGAGAAGGCTGCGTCTCCGACATCCCGCATGCGCTTAACACCAAGGGTCTTCTGACCCACGGCTGAAAGCTCGGGGTTGGTGATCCACATCCTTGCCAGGGGACCAACCTCATGGGGCTTGCCATCGTATCTGGGTGACTTGATGAAGCTGTAACCCGTGGCTTTTTCAGGATCGGGAACGGTCTTGCCTTCGCTTGGATGAAGACCTGTTGTGCTGTCTGCAAAGAAGGAATATTTTACATATTCCTTGATCTTGTCTGAATCAAACTCGGAAAACTTTCCATCGGTGTATACGCCTGCCTTCAGGAGGGTGTTGCCCTTGTCGTCAAGGGGGAACACGCCATGGGCGATGCAGTTCCGGTGGCCTGAGCCTGTCTTGAGAAGATCTCCATAGGGGTCGGCCAGAAGGTAGATCAGGGGGAGATACTTCTCCTCGATGAATTTTTTGACAACCTTGAATCGATTTTTGTAATCGTCGAGTTTTTCCCGGGTAGGTATTTCTGTGGTACCACCCACAACAATGCCCTGAACATGGGGCATTCTGCCGCCAAGAAGGGCAACCATCTCGTGGCAGATTTTTCTGATTTCAAGGGCCTCGAGGTATTGGTCGACGCCAACCTGGTTGGTTGCCGCATCGAGTCTTACATCGTTGTTCTTGTACCTTGGAATGAACGGGGCTACCTCTGGACCATTTACATAATCCAGGGCTGCCAGATGATAAAAGTGAAGGATGTGGGACTGGAGAAAGTTAGCTCCGAGGATGAGATTCCTTGCCACCCGACCGTTGTTGGTAAGTTTTACGCCAAAGGCGTCGTCAAGGGCGAGACTTGCCGCCGTGGCATGGGCCGTGGGGCAAACGCCGCAGATTCTCTGGACGATCTGGGATGCGTCCCTTGGGTCCCTTCCAGTAAGGATAGTTTCAAAACCGCGAAACATGCCGCCCGAACACTTGGCATCAACAACCTTGCCGTCCTTTACCTCTACTTCAATTTTCAGGTGACCTTCGATCCTTGTAACTGGATCTATGGAAACCTTTATTTTTTTCCCGGCAACACCTACTGGCACTGCTTCAGGCTTGCAACCTGCCATAGTAAAACCTCCTTGGCTTTGTTTAAGACCGTTTAATTAAGCTTTCTCATAGAACGGGGAGAATGAATCGGGAAAGCCTGGCTCTACACAGCCGATGCATACGGCATTTTCGACGCACCAGTTGAGACCCGAGTTCCAGCGGCGCCTGAAACAGTCTGCATAGGTGTCGGGACCCTTACATCCGATTTCCAATCTGCATCCTTTTTTGTCGGTAAAGGTCTTGCTGAATATCTCCTGATCAAAGTAGTCCAGGTAGGGGCAGTTTTCATGGATGTTTTCACCAAAAAACAGCAGCGGCCGTCCATCGCTATCCAACTCTGGAATGCCCTTGGTGAGGAGATGGGCAATGGAGCCTACGATCCAGTCTGGATGTGGCGGGCAGCCGGGAATGTTAACGACGGGAGTGTTGATGTTAAATTTTTTGAAAACATCCTGAACACCGGTTGCCTGGGTAAGGTTTCCCTTTGCTGCGGGAATTCCGCCATAGGCTGCACAGGTACCTACGGCAAGTACGCTTCCTGCCATTTTACCGATTTCCGTGGTCATCTCGACCATGGTGATTTCCCTGTGGTCAAGCTCTCCAACGATGCAGTATTTACCGTTGGCTGCAAGGGGGATGGCACCCTCGACCACCAGGGAGAACTTTCCCTTGTACTCTTCGGCAATTTTGTAAAGATTATGAAGGGCGGTTTCTCCTTCGCTTGCCATAATCGTGGGGTGGTACTGGAGGCTGATAATATCGAGCAGCACCTTTGCGATGGAAGGTTCCACACTGTTCAAAAGTGATACTGAGCATCCTGTGCAGCCCTGGCCCTGGATCCAGAGAACCGGATGATTCTCAAGGCCTTTTTTCATGGCAGATACAAGAGCCGGGTTGATCATCTGGGAAAGACCAATACCTGCGGCTGTTCCGGTCAGGGCTTTGAGAAAGCTCCTTCGTGAAACGCCGCTGCGTTCTTTCTGGTCGTCAGACAACTTCTGTTCTTCTTTCAATGGCACCTCCTTGATGCTGTTAGAAGTACAACGATTTGTAAATAGTACAGTACGACACCAAAATAATGATCATTTGACCTATCTTGATCCCCTACTGAGCTGGTTGGAAGATCAAAAAAATTAGACATATAATCTGGGATACTATAGCTTACCAAAATCTTTTCTGTCAACCATTTCTAATAGCCTTTGTCAAGATTTCAGGTGTTGAAATATAAGATTTACCCTGCCTGTTTTATCTCTGTTTTTTCCGGAAAAGTCAGCAAAAAAACCCTTAAAATCAAGCGGGTTAAAATCTTATAAAATAGATTTGACATAAAAATTTTAATTTGATATTCATTACTCTTTTGGTTTTGAAATCGATCGTTATTTAATGATGGGAGTTCAATAGCTGATTTGACCCCAGTGTTTTAATGTGGTTTTTCTGCCCATTTAATTGTGCAGGTGAGAAAGGAACAATTGTGACAACAGATATTTATACAAAAAAAATCCTGATTCTTGGCTGCGGCAATACCCTGCTGGCCAATGACGGGTTTGGTCCGGCAGTGGTTGAGCACCTTAATCGTCACCATGACCTTCCAGAAAGAGCCCTTGCCCTGGATGCAGGCACGGGCATCAGGGATTTCATGTTTGACCTTTTGCTCATGGAGGAAAAGCCTGAGTTGGTAATTGTTGTGGATGCGGTGACCGTCCCCAACCGATCCCTGGGCGAGGTTTTTGAAATAGATCTGACCGACGTTCCCCGGGAAAAGCTAAGCGATTTTTCCCTGCACCAGAGTCCTTCGTCCAACCTTTTAAAAGAGTTGAAAGACGGGGGAAATGTTGATGTGAGGGTTATTGGTATGCACACCAGTGCCATTCCCAATGTGATAAATCCGGGGCTTGATCCCGAAGTAGAGGCTGCGGTTCCAGTGGCATGTGAAAGAATCATGGATCTGCTTAAAAACAGGTAGTCAGTTGATTAAATGAGTCTTTTAAAACAAGGTTGTTGAACAACGGATATGACGCCGGTTTTTTCTGTTTGAATGGAAAATTCGGTATTACTTATAGATTGATAATTTAAGTGAGGTATTTATGACAAACAAGCCTGTAGGTTCGGTTCTGCTTGCCGGGGGAGGAATCTCCGGTATTCAGGCTGCCCTTGATATGGCCGATTCCGGTTATTACGTCTATCTGGTTGAAAAAAGTTCAGGGATTGGCGGGGCCATGGCCCAGCTGGACAAGACATTTC
The DNA here is from genome assembly GCA_034006945.1 of Desulfobacterium sp. GTDB lineage: Bacteria > Desulfobacterota > Desulfobacteria > Desulfobacterales > Desulfobacteraceae > Desulforapulum. Next base: position 28,002 of record JAVERV010000013.1, read on the forward strand.
CCACTAATGACTGCGCCATGTGAATTGTTTCACCCAAGCTGGTTGAGTGCGGTCGGCACTTGAATATTGAGTTGTTGACACTTTCAGAGATTGAAAATGTCACAGGTGAACAGGGAAATTTTACGGTAACCGTGAAGAAAAACCCCCGGTACGTTGACGAGGATAAGTGCATTGCCTGCGGGCTGTGCGCTGAAAAATGTCCCAAAAAGGTTTTGGACGAGTACAACGAGGGGCTGAACAAACGAAAGTCTGCCTACATCAAATACGGTCAGACCGTGCCTTTGAAGTATGCCATTGACCCAGAGACTTGTATCATGATCAACAAGGGTAGATGCGGCGTGTGCGCCAAAATATGCCCAACCCAGGCCATAGATTTTGAGATGAAACCTGAATTTGTGGAGATCAACGTGGGGGCTGTGGTACTCGCACCCGGATTTAAACCTTATTCGCCCAAGGGGGTTGACTACTACGGGTATGATGAAATTCCGGATGTGATCACAAGCCTTGAGTATGAGCGCTATCTGTCTGCTTCCGGACCCACCATCGGTCATATTTCAAGACCTTCGGACGGGGGAGAGCCCAACAAGATCGCCTGGATTCAATGCGTAGGATCGAGGAACACAAACTGCACCAACAACGGTTATTGCTCCAGCGTCTGCTGTATGTATGCCATCAAACAGGCCGTGATGACAGGCTCACATCTTGAGTCAAAAGATAACGAGCAGACCATTTTTTACATGGACATACGAACCGTTGGGAAGGAGTATGAGCGCTACTATGAGAACTCCAAAGCTCAAGGTGTGAAATATGTCAAGGCCCGGCCCCATACCCTCCTTGCAGGACCCGACGGGGTGGGTGTAACCATGACCTATACCGCTGAAGACGGGGTTCAGCACAACGACTATTTTGACATGGTGGTGCTCTCCATTGGCCTTGAAGCTCCTGACGATGCCATGGATCTTGCCCATAAGTTCGGCTTTGATTTAACCCAATACAACTTTGCCAAGACCGGAAGCTTTGCTCCTGTTTCGACCACCAGGCAAGGTGTGTTTGTGACCGGTGCCTTCCATTCACCCAAGGCCATTCCTAAATCGGTTATCTATGCATCAACGGCTGCGTCTGAGGTTGAGGCTGTTCTTTCCGAGTCAAAACATACGTTGACCCAGGAAAGAGTCTGGCCCCAAGAGACCGACATAGCAGGTCAGGACCCCAGGGTAGGTGTTTTTGTCTGCTCCTGCGGCACCAACATCGCGGGCGTGATCGATGTCAAGGATCTAGCCTCATATGCGGCCACCCTTCCCGGGGTAGAGTATGTGGAAAACAACATGTTTACCTGTTCCACCGACACCCAGGATCTGATTGCCGAAAAGATCCGGGAAAAGGGGCTGAACCGTGTGGTGATTGCTGCCTGTACCCCTAGAACCCACGAGCCTCTGTTCCAGGAGACCCTTCAGGGAGTAGGTCTCAACAAGTATATGGTTGAGATGGCCAACATCCGTAACCAGAACTCCTGGGTCCATCCCAACGAACCTGAACGGGCAACGGCTAAGGCCAAGGATCAGGTCAGGATGGCGGTTGCCAAGGCCATGGGCAATTACCCCTTGACCGATGTTTCCGTCAATGTCACCCCAAGGGCACTTGTGGTGGGCGGTGGGCTTGCCGGCATGAATGCGGCCTTAGGGCTTGCAGACAACGGTTATGAGACGGTTCTTCTGGAGCGGGGAGAAGCCCTTGGCGGGGTTGCCCTTGATCTTTATGAAACCTGGAAAGGCGAGTTTGTAAAACCTGCCCTTGAACGTGTGATCGACCAGGTTGAAAATCATGATCTCATCCGGGTGTTTAAAAATTCGACCTTGAAATCCGCATCAGGGTCGGTGGGCAGTTATCTCGGTGAAATAGCAAGGGGGGAAGAAATTGAAACCCTTGAGTTCGGTGCCTGTGTTCTGGCAACCGGTGGCAAGGCTTTTACCCCCACTGAATATCTCTACGGTGAGGATTCAAGGGTGATGACTTCCCTTGAGTTTGACCGAACCCTGTCAACGGATCAGTCAACTCTTACCTCTGCCAACGCCACTGTTTTTATCCAGTGTGTAGGTTCAAGAGACAAGGAGCGGCCCTATTGTTCCAGGGTCTGCTGCACCGGTTCTGTTACCAATGCAGTGCTGCTTAAAAAGAAAAATCCCCAGATGGACGTATACGTTTTGAATCGGGATATCAGAACCTATGGCGAACGCGAAGATCTATACAAAGAGGCAAGGGATATAGGGATTATCTTCATCTCCTACACCCCCGAAACAAAACCCCGGGTGGTCAAGGAAGGGAATGACCTGCTGGTTAACATTTATGATCCCATCTCCCAGTTAGATCTTGAGATTGCCACCGACCGCATCGTTCTTGCAACGGCGGTGATTCCAAACGATAACTCCTCGTTTGTCAATATTTTCAAATGCGGCGTCAATGCCGACGGGTTTCTCTCCGAGGCCCATCCCAAGCTGAGACCGGTGGATTCCACCGTGGACGGGGTGTTTCTCGCAGGGTTATGCCACTATCCCAAATCCATTAACGAGGCCATCGCCCAGGGCAAGGCAGCTGCATCCAGGGCCAGCGTGGTGCTCTCCAAAAAGACCATGAAGCTGGATGCCATCAAATCCCACGTTACTCAGAATTGCGACGGATGTGCCCTGTGCCTTGATGTCTGCCCCTACAATGCACTCACCCTTGTAGACTTTGAGGAAAATGGGAAAAACCACAAGGTAATCAAGGCGGACAAGGCCCTTTGCAAGGGGTGTGGAATCTGTGCAGCAACCTGTCCTAAAGAGGGAATTGTGGTTGACGGATTTACCCCGGGTCAGCTGCGTGCCCAGGTGGATGCCATTCTTGAAGGGGTTTAACATAACCGGCACGGCCGGAGCCAGAGATGGTCTCCGGCTACAACGAACATTGAAACTCCCTCTGCTGCAATGCTTTGACGGGAATTTCATATATGAAGGAGAACGATAATGTCAGATAATTTTGAACCGACCATCGTCGGTTTTCTCTGCAACTGGTGCGCCTATGCCGGAGGAGATCTGGCCGGGGTGTCACGGTTTCAGTATCCAACCAACATGAAGGCCGTAAGGGTGATGTGCTCTGGAATGGTCCATCCCGATCTTGTGGTGGATTCCCTGAAGAAAGGTGCCGACGGTGTGCTAATCATGGGGTGACACCTTGGCGAATGTCATTACCTGGATGGTAATAACAAAGCATTGGCAAGGGCAACCGTTATCAAAATGATTCTTGAGGATGTTGGAATTGATCCGGATCGGTTTGCCATCGAGTGGGTCTCAGGGGCTGAAGGCCCCAGGTTCGCACAAAAGGTGACCGAATTTACCAATAGGATAAAAGAGCTTGGCCCCAACCGGTTCAACCTCGAGGAGGTGGCATAATGGCTGTTAATGTAGCCAATGAGGGGCTCAATTCCTGTGCAGGCTGTGAAATTGCAATCTTGAACCTGGGTGAAACTCTGCTTGACCTTCTTCCCCGGATCAACTTTGTGCATATTCCCGTTCTGATGGATCACAAGCATTTCGGGCAGCTTGGAGACAAGAAACACCTGGATATTCCCAAGGCAACCGTTGGTCTTTTGAGCGGCGGCATCAAGAACGAAGAGCACCTGGAGGTGGCCCTGGAGATGCGCAAAAAATGCGACATCCTCATCGCCCTTGGCACCTGCGCCACCCACGGCGGAATCCCGGCCCTGCTCAACTCCTTCACCAATGAAGAGATGTTTGACCAGTATTACTCAACGGAAAGTACGGATCCAGGTGCAAAGGTTCCAACCAAGGGGCTTCCTCCTTTGCTCGACCGATGCTATGCCCTGGACGAACACATCAAGGTAGACATATATCTACCCGGTTGTCCTCCCCACCCCGACCTTATTGGTGCGGCCATTCTTGCCCTGTTGGACGGTGAGACACCCGAGCTGCCCTTTAAGAGCGTCTGCGACACATGTCCTACCCAGCGTTTGGGCAAGGGTGCAGTCACAGAAATTAAGCGGGCTGTGGAGAGTCCCCAGTTTGATCCGGAAAAACCCATCGACGATATGCGCTGTCTGCTTGAACAGGGATATCTTTGCATGGGGCCGGTTACCCGGGCAGGATGTGCCGGAGCCAACGGCGAAGCGCCCCGCTGTATCGCAGCAAGGGTTCCCTGCAGGGGCTGTTACGGCCCTGTAAAGCATGAGGGGAACCAGCTGCTTGACATGCTCAACGCCCTTGCAAGCAACGGCACTGACCTGTCCAAGTTGCCGGACCGGGATAACCTGCTCCGATTTTCAGGGGCCCACAACAGGCTTGTGGCTAAACAAGGTAAGAATACCAGGAGATAATTATGGGAAGAACAATAAATATACAGCCCCTTTCAAGGATCGAGGGTCATGCCAGCATCGAGATCAAGCTGGATGACGCTGGGAATGTGGCCGACGCCATTACCCACTTCACCTCCATCCGGGGATTTGAAAAGTTTGTAGAGGGTAAACCCGCCGAGGAGGTCACAAGGATCGTGACCCGAATCTGCGGCATCTGCCCCTGGCACCATCACATGTCAAGTGTAAAGGCCGTTGATGCCTGTTTTGGCGCCGAAGTGGCTCCGGCAGGACACCTGCTGCGTGAATGCATGCAGAACATGGCCCACATTCATGACAAGATTCTTCACTTTTATTTCCTTGCAGCCCCGGACTTTGTTCTGGGACCTGATGCCGATTATTCGGTTCGAAACGTCATCGGCATTGCCAATGCCGCCCCTGATCTAGCGCGCCAGGTTATCCGCATGCGCCAGAAGGGCCAGATGATGATGGAAAAGTTTGCCGGCAAGGTGATCCATCCCATCGCAGGCGTTCCCGGCGGATTTTCAAAGCCCATGGAGGAAGGCCAGCGCAAGGAAATGATAGCAGATACCAAAGAGCTTTTGGAATTTGCAAAATTTTCCATGAAGCATGCCAAGGAGGAGATCTTTCCAAAGTACCTCGATCTTGTAACCACCCTTGGCAGCATCACCACGGGCTTTATCGGCACCGTGGACGAACATGGCAGCCTGAACTTTTACGACGGCAAGCTCCGGCTCATGAAATCTGACGGTTCCTTTGTGGATTTTGCAACAAAAGACTACCTTGACCACATCGCCGAGCACACCCTGGACGTATCCTATGGAAAATTTCCCTATGCCAAGTCTTGGAACCAGGGTTTTTCCATGGATCTGGATGCGCCAAAGGGAATCTACCGTGCTAACTGTCTTGCAAGAATCAACTGCTGTGATCAGATTTCAACCCCCCTTGCCCAGAAGGAGCTGGAAGAGTTTCGGTCAAAGTTTGGCAGGCCCGCCCAGCATACCCTGCTATACCACTGGGCCCGTCTCATCGAGCTTGTCTACGCCTGTGAAAAAACCCTGGAACTTTTGAACAACCCGGCAATCACAGGTAAAGAGACCCGCTACAAGGTCACACCCAAGGCGGGCAGGGGAGTTGCCCATGTGGAGGCTCCAAGGGGAACCTTGATCCACGACTACACAACCGATGAGAACGGCTGCATCAAGACGGCCAACCTCATTGTGGGCACCACCCATAACCTTGCACCCATCTCCATGAGCGTGAAGCAGGCCGCCAAGATGCTGATAAAAAGCGGCCACGTGGATGAGACCATATTGAATAAGGTGGAAATGGCCGTCCGTGCCTACGACCCCTGAGTCAGCTGCGCAACGCACCGCCTGGATGGCGGTCCTGTTATTGCTCTTAACATCGTTGACTCAACCGGCAAGACCATTTTTACCAACAGCTGATTTCATGAATTGCTGATAGTATCTGGGGCCGCAGCAAAAGCTGCGGCCCTTTTTATTAAAAAGGTTTACATAAGCTAAATAGCTGTTATACTCTTTCTATGCCAAAACAGATCTTTCATTTGTAATTTTCCAGATGCTTTTTCTAAAGAGCACGAATTGTTCAATCATTTTAACATTTTTTCCCCATGAACCTTTACTGGGATTTCGTTGTTGGTTAAGTCATGTTTTCTCCTCTTTCAAAAAGAGAAATTGCACTCTGCACCTTGCCAGGTATTGAAAAAAGCAAATGAGATTTCTTGATTGGTTTTCTTACTTACTTTATTAACCCTAATTCACAAGGAGTTATCATGGAAGTAAAAGATTATTGTAAAGCAATGCTGGCAGAAGTTAATGCATGGAAGGAAAAATTAGAGGCGATGAAAAAAACAGCTGATACCTATGGTACTGCTGAGAAAGGAAAAATTCTCCCATTGATAGGCCAGCTTAATCAGGAAGTTACAACTGCCCAGGTACGTGTGGATCAGTTGAACAATGAATGTCCGTCAGACTGGTCACCGATAAAAAATGAACTGGATGACCTTTTTGGAACCGTGGGCAGCAGTGTTGACAGGGCATGGAAAGAGCTTGAAGTGGGAAATGTTGGAGGGTGATTCTTTTCGCACCTGAAGCCGTCCCATCCCTAAATTCTTACATTTGAGATAGCAGAAACGGCCCTGGGATTTTCCAGGGCCGTTTTGTTTTTAATCCGCGCTCCTAACGAACCATCAATTTTGATTTAAATAATTTTCAAAGGCCTTAAGTCCGTTTTTGCCGTCTGTGGTTTGAATATCTTTGAACCATGGCCCGTAGACCTCTGGATGATCTTTTATCCAGCTGAGACCGGCTTCACGGGTGGTGAGATTATGGTCGTTATCAAGTATTGTCATTATCTGGTTCATCATCGGAATGGGGAATTTGAAGTTTTTAAGAAATGCTGCAACATTGGGTTGTTCTTTGTCAAAACCTGCTCTTATATTTGTATAAACGGTTGCCGTACCGTTGTTTTCTCCAAATGTATCTGGAGTTGAACCTGTAAGGTAGGTCATATCAATAATTTCGTTCATAAAATGCGGAGCCCAGCCAAGAAAGACAATCCATTGTTCTCCTCGTTCGTAGGATTTTACCTGGGAAAGCATTCCTGCCTCACTTGAGGGGATCAGCTTAAAATCTTTAAGACCGAACATGTTTTTGTCAATCATGTCCTGAATAACAAGGTTCCCGTCGTTTCCCTCTTCAATACCGTAAATTTTCCCCTCAAGCTTGTTTTTAAATTTTGCAATGTCTGAAAAATCCTTGAGTCCCCCCTGGACGACATAGGTTGGAACCGCAAGTGTATATTTCGCCCCGGGCATATTCGCAACGAAATTTACCACAGTTTTTCTTTGAAAATATTTCTCTGCAATGTTTGTCATGGATGGATACCAGTATCCAAGAAAAATATCACCGTCTCCTGTTTCAAGGGCCTTGTATGCTATTGGAACTGATACCATGGTATTTGATGCCTCATATCCAAGGCTTTTAAGGGCGGCTACACCAAGCTCTGTTTTAACTGACACTCCTGTCCAGCTCACGCTTACAAACTTAATTTCATCCTTTGCACCGACACTGCCTGTGAAGATAAGGGATAAAACCATAAGAGCTGTAAATATCGTCTTTTTCAAATTCAGCATTTGTACTCCTTTGATTTTTATGGGCGACATGCCTAGGGTCGTCCACCTGTCACAATTGTTGGGTTTCATAACCCAATCTGGTCAAGACTTACCAAACCAGTTTATCGGTTTATTGGAAAAGTTTTCGAAAACATGTTTGATTTCGCAATATTCAAGGAAACCTTCCCGTCCAAGCTCTCTACCTATTCCAGATTGTTTGTAGCCTCCCCAGGGAGCTTTTGCAAAATAAACGTTGAAATCATTTACCCAGATAGTTCCGAATCTCAACCCCTTTGAAAATCTTTCGATACGCTGGGGAGAACTTGTCCAGAATCCTGTAGAAAGGCCGTATTCTGTGTCGTTTGCAACTCTTAAAGCCTCGTCATCAGAAGAAAATTTCTCAACGGTAATTACCGGGCCAAAGCTCTCTTTTCTGACAATTTCCATATCACCCCTACACCCTGTAAAAAGTGTGGGAAGGTAGAAAAATCCTTTGTTCAGCCGTTCGGCATTCGGTCTTTTACCGCCTGTTTCTAAGACAGCTCCTTCTTTAAGGGCAAGGGCTACGTAGCTTTCTATTTTATCCCTGTGCTCCTTTGAAATAAGAGGGCCCATTTGGGTTGATTCATCAAATCCACTTCCAAGTTTTATTCTTTTCATTCTTCGTTTAAGTTCAGCTACAAATTTATCGTGGATTTCATCCTCTATCATAAGCCTTGTACCTGCAGAGCATATCTGACCCGCATGGAAAAAAACTGCATTAAGGGCAAAATCAAGGGCAGTTTCAAAATCGCAGTCAGAAAAAATTATATGGGGATTTTTCCCGCCAAGCTCCAGGGCGAGTTTTTTTACATTTGAAGCCGCCGCCTTCATTATAAGCTTTCCGGTTTCAATGCCGCCTGTAAAAGAGATAAGGTCAACCTCACGGGATTCGGCAAGTTCTGAACCAACCCCGTCTCCAGGCCCTAGAACAAGATTTACAACACCCCGGGGAATTTCTGCCTCTTCGGCAAGTTCAGTTATTTTTATTGTGGTAAGAGGCGTGATTTCACTCGGCTTCATTACAATGGTGCATCCTGCTGCAAGGGCAGGGGCCATCTTCCATGAGGCCTGCAAAAGGGGATAGTTCCACGGGGAGATCTGCCCGCAAACTCCCACAGGCTCAAACACAGCCTTGCTTGATGTGTCTGGAAAGGGAGAGTCAATGATATATCCCCGGTTATCCTCGGCAAGGGATGCATAATATTTGAAAATGTCTGCAATCCCATCCATGTCCCAGCGGCTTTCTTCGATGGTTTTTCCAGTGTCCAGGCTTTCAAGCCGTGCTAGTTCTTCATGATCTCTCAAAATAAGGTTGTGCATTTTATAAAGAAAACCCGCCCGTTCAGATCCTGAAAGTTCTGACCATACGCCTGAATCAAAAGTCTTTCTCGCCGCCTTGATTGCTCTGGTGCTGTCTTTTCGGTCCCCTTCGGCAACCTGGGCGATTACACTTTGATCAAAGGGATTTATAATCGTCCTTGTTCGTTTAGATTCAGATTCAACCCATTCTCCGTTTATGAACATTTTTTTTAACATAAGAAAACCTTTTATGGCTTTGATAATAATTTCGGCTGTTTGTCATAATTATTGGTTTAGGACCGCAGGTTGTGGCTCTCCTTCCCGAATTCGTCAATAGTTGAAAAGTGTAACTTTCGGGTGCTCTGCTGTCAAGGGCAAATATCCAGGGGTTGCGGATCATCATTGACTTTATTGACCACTTCTTTTATAGAATCATGTTTAGTCTGATGACCTGATTAATCCTAGGGAGAGTATGGAAGTCATATGAAGCAGCAGAGGTTGTTTCCCACCGTTGAAGGCCGAATCTTGATTATAGGTGCCATACTTTTCTTTCTGCTTTTAGTGGTGACCGGTTACTATGCGGCAGTTGACATTGAAACTGCAAAAACATTGGGTATGGTTTTTATTGCACATACATTTGGAGGTCGTGCCGCCGGGATCGGGCTCTGCATCATGAATGGATATGGACCGACTTTTACCATCGTCTATAATTTTTATCTTGAGGTTTTGATTGTCTGTTTTGCCTATTCTTTTTTTGTGCTGACCGCAAATAATTATGTGCGGGTTCGATGGGTGACAAACCTCATGGAGCGACTTTCCCAAAAAGCCCTGGAACAAAGGGAAAAGGTCCGTTCATTTGGATGGATCGGTATCTTTGTCTTTGTGATGCTGCCCTTACCCGCAACAGGTCCGGTCATGGGTTCCATAATAGGATACATGCTCAGAATCAGTCTGGTCAGAAATTTCACCGCCACGGCGAGCGGAACCCTGACCGCCATAATTGTATGGTTTTTCTGTTTTGACTTTCTGGAGGATCGGTTCCACGCAATTCAATATGTCTTTGCCGGTATTCTTCTTTTGCTTCTAATTTCACACCGTAAGGCAATTTTTCGATTGCTCTTCGGTAAAAAAGAGTAGTCTTTCCACCTGGGGATTGCGGGGGAGGCCTCATTTTTCACGTCGTTTCCGCCTGGGTTTCAGGGCTTCAAAGCCTGATACGAGATCCAGCAGTTCTTCGGTAATGGACATCTGTCTGAGTTGGTTGTAGTCGCTTTGAAGATCATCCATCAACTCTTCAATGTTTTTCTGGGCTCCCTGCATGGCTGCCAGGCGGGCGGCATTCTCACTTGCCATGGATTCAGCATAGGCCCTGAATATGGTAATGAAGAGATACTCCTGGATAAGGCTGGACAACAACCGGTCTGGCTCCATGGTAAACATTGGCAGGCTTGAAGAATCCCAGGCTTGGGATTGGTGTTGTTCAATCCATTGGGAATCAATGGGCAGGATATGGACGGTTTGAGGGGTGTATCCGGCGGCAGACTTCTGTCTGGCATGGAACAGCATAACATGATCCACATGGGTCTGGGGCTGGGTCTGCCAGGTTTCTATGGTCATGAGAATATCTCCCACATGGGCTGTAATGCCGTGCACCGAACCCGGCAGTTCCCGGACCTGCTGGTTGCTGATACCTGCCTCAGAAACAAAGTCGGCCGTTCTTACTCCGACACACACCACCGGGATTTCACCAAGGCTGCGGCCCGTCTGGTTCAGTTCTTTAATGGCATGGGATGTTACCTGTTCGTTGAGTGATCCGCACATCCCCTGGTCGGATCCGAATATCACGGCTCCGGGCCGGTTTCTGGTAGATCTCCTGGTATAAAGCCGGGTGTCTGGATTATGACCGAGTACGATACCGAGAGCCATCTCAACGGTCTGGCTGTAGCCCACAAGGGAAAGGGATGCCTGCTCATACTGGCGGATGTTAACGGCGGCCAGGGTCTTCATGGAGCGCACCACCGAGTGGAGTTCCCCCGTGCTGTCTATCCTGCGCTTAAGCTGTGCCAGTGTCTGCATCAAGGGCCTCTTTTGTATATGGTGTTGCGGCTTTAAGGGCGGTCTTCACCATTTGATCAATGGTCTGTTGTTCAATCTTTTTACCCGCCGCTATATCGGCGATCACAGCTGGATGATCTGCATTGGCTGCCTGGCGAATCTTCTGCTGGGCAGTGGTCATGTCAGACAGGGGTATATCGTCAAACACACCATTGGTCAGGGCGATCAGAAGCGCAATCTGATCGGCTGCCGGCAGCGGAGAATAGCGATATTGTTTTAAAATTTCCCGCACCCGCCTTCCCCTGACGAGCTTCTTCCGGGTCTCCTTGTCCATGCGGGCCCCAAAACGTGCGAATGATTCCAGCTCTTCAAACTGGGAGTAGGTCAGCCGCAGGTCTCCTGCCACAGTTCGGTAGGCTGAAAGCTGAGCTTTACCGCCGACCCGGGATACGGATTTTCCCACGTCCACCGCCGGGAGTATTCCTTTTCTGAAAAACATGGGCGAAAGATAAATCTGACCATCGGTAATGGAAATGAGGTTGGTGGGAATGTATGCGGAAATGTTTTCTGCCTCTGTTTCAATTATGGGAAGGGCCGTGAGGGATCCCCCTCCCCTGTCAACGGAAAGTTGCGTGGATCGCTCGAGGAGCCTGGCATGGATATAGAAAATATCGCCGGGATATGCCTCTCTGCCCGGGGGTCTCCGCAGGAGCAGAGAAAGCTCACGATAGGCCCTGGCATGGCGGGTAAGGTCGTCATAAACAATGAGCACATCCTTTCCCTGCTCCAGGAAATGTTCTGCCATGGATGTGGCTGAATAGGGTGCCATGTATTGAAGCCCCGGCGGATCATCCTCGGTGGAAACAACTGCAAACGAGTAGGCCATGGCATCATGGGATTTAAGTTCTTCGATTACCTTTGCAAGGGCGGCTCCCCGTTTCCCGATACCGCAGTAGATGCAGATAACGTCCTTATCCTTCTGGTTGGCAATGGTATCAAGGGCAATGGCGGTTTTCCCTGTCTGGCGATCGCCCAGAATGAGTTCGCGCTGTCCCCTGCCAATGGGTATCAAGGTGTCTATGACGGTAATACCCGTCTCCAGAGGAACGGTCACCGGTGCCCGATCCATGATTTCCGGGGCCGGTTGTTCCGCCGCCCTGGGGGTGGTTCTGGTGAGGGGGCCTAATCCGTCAATGGGAATTCCCCTGGCATTGACCACCCGTCCGATAAGTGCATCACCCGTAGGTACGGACATGACCCTTCGTGTTCTATGGACTTCACCACCTGCATTGAGATTATCGTTTTCATCCAGCATGATCACGCCGATGGAATCCATATCCAGATCAAAAGCCATGCCAAAGGTATTGGGACCGCATTCCAGCAGTTCCTCGGACTGAACACCCGTGAGGCCTGAAACCGTTACAATCCCTGAATCAATGGATTCAATCCGGCCAAAATCACCCACCTTCAATGTCGGAGCATTGTTCTCCAGAGTCTCGGCCATGGTTGAAACCAAACTGTCCATTATTGGATCTAATTCACTGTTTTTATCATTCATTTTCTTTGCCTTCAATGGCCTGGTTCAACTTTTTTTCCAGGGATTTAAGGTAGTCCTGGGCATGCCAGGTTATTTTTTTGTCTCCTGCAAACAGCACAATCCCAAAAATCAGTTCCGGTCGTACGTTGAATTTAATTTGCTGACCATATGGCTGTTGAACATCTGGGTGATCCATATCTGGTTGCTTCACATCTGGTTGCTTCACACTGGACAGCTTTTGGGATACGGCCTGCTGAATGGATTTTTTCTGTTCTTCAGACAACTCAAATCCACTGCTCACCCGGGGAGGCGATTCCAGTGTGTCGGGCAGTTGGTCCTTATCAAGATCCTGAAAACGGGTTAAAAAATGCTTCACCGCCTGACCCTGGGCATCGGTATCTGCCAGAAGGGAGAGGGTCTTTTTGACCGTATTAAAAATCAGCCGGGCAGCCTGTTTTTGAAACCTTTCAAAGAACGAGGTTTTTTGCCTGTCCAGGGAACTCTGCCAATTTGCTTTTAAGGCATCCACCTCCTGGCGGGCCTCTTTTACAAGGGTTTTTCGTCGTTCTTTTGCCTCTTTTTCCGCCTCTTCCAGTTTGGCAGCCATCGTTTCTTCCAGAGCCTTTGACGATGCCCTGTAGTTTTCAAGGGCCTGCTGTGCTTCTTTCTCCTGCTGTTCAGCCTTGTCAAAACGCTCCTGGATGTTTTTTTCCCGTTGGTCCATGGCGGTTTTTATCTTGTCAAACAAAAATATTTTTAACAGTACAAGCAGGATCATAAAGTTAATTATCTGGGCTGTTACGGTAAACCAGTCTATCAACATGGAATTCCCCCTTAATTTACCGTTGAAAGCGCGTAATTCCAGAAGGGGTTGGCAAACAAAAGAATCATGGAAACAACAAAGCAATAGATTGCCGTTGATTCAACCATTGCAAGTCCGACAAAAAGGGTGCGGGTAATGGTGTTCTTTTCATCGGGCTGCTGGGCAATGGCGCTTAAGGCGCTTGCCACGGCCTGGCCTTCAGCAAGGGCAGGGCCAATGGAACCTATGGCAATGGTGAGGCCGGCTATAATAATAGATGTCATAGCGATAAGAGAGATACTGGTCATGGGATAACCTCCTTTAATGATCCTTTAATGATCGTTTTTTTTGTGAATGTTTGACTGGGGCTCGGCCTGTGTCTTGGCCTGTATCTGGGTTGCTGAACCAATATACACCATGGCAAGGACGGCAAAAATATAGGCCTGAATCAGACCTGTTAAAAGCCCGAGCAGCTGCATGATGACAGGGAAAATAAACGGAATGATGGCCAATAGGATGGCTGCAATTTTTGCACCGCTCATGATATTGCCGAAAAGCCTGACAGCCAGGGCCAGGGTTCGGGTTATTTCACCCATGATGTTAAAGGGGAGCATGAATACGGTGGGTTCGATATATTGTTTGAGGTAACCGATCAATCCCCTTTGGACAATGCCGAACAGAGGAACTGAAACAAACACGCAGATTGCAAGGGCTGCTGTTGTAGAAAGGGATGCTGTGGGCGATTCATACCCCGGCACCACCGTGAGCAGGTTGCTGAAGGCGATAAAGATAAAAAGAGTGCCGATGAAGGGCATATATCTCCCAGCCTTCTGGCGACTGATCTCATTGATCTGGCCCTGGATGCCGGTCACCAGAATTTCCAGCAGGTTCTGTCCGTAGCCTGTTCGTGGACCTGTGGAGAGATTTCTTGTGATAAACCATGATCCGATAACCAAAAGGGCCATTATCAACCAGGTAAAGAGGATGGTCAGGTTTAGTTTGATAAAATAGTATTGGAAAAAAATTACCTGGTCTGGGCTGATCTGACCTATCTTCATAAAATTCATGTGGGTGATCCTTTTACCTGGGAAACCCCAGGTGACTTTATTCGGTTGATAAAAATTTGGCGCATGATCAATATCCCCCCAAGGCAGGCGGTCATGCCCATCCATTCACCATTTCCGACGATAAAGACTCCTGCTAACGTTACAAGGGACCTTAATAGAAAGCTTGCGATGAAAATCAGGCCGTAGGATTTTGCATTGCAAAGTTTTTGCAGGGTAAACCAGAGACCGCCAAAGTGGAAACATCCCAACACCAACCCGCCAACGAGACAGAGCAGGATTTTTTGCAGAATATCCGAATCAAGGTATTGACCAAAGGATGCACCAAAATATGTGGTAAAGGATGTTCCAAAAAAGGATGGTATCATTTATCTCTTAATCCCTCCTGTTACTTTCATGTTTTATCCAGTACCAGGCGTTCCAGCATCCAGCAATCACGCCGATGAATAAAAGGGTCAAGGTCCAGGAAGGTCTGCCGGGCCAGGTTCGATCTATCCAGATTCCCAAAAATGTGCCGGCCAGTGTGGGTACGGCCACGGACCATCCCACCAAACCGAACATGCCGAGCCCAAACCATGCGGTGTCGTCCGCTTTCTTGCGGGCAATGAGCTTGCGTTGCTGCTTTTGTTTGATGGTTCTGGAAAAATCTTTTTCTTCAGGTGTTTTAGAACGCTTTTCTTGAGAATTTTCAGACATGATCCTGGAACTCCATAAATCGCCGGATAAACCCGGCTTCGATACGGGAGGATGAGGTGCGCATGGCCTTTTCCTTTTGTCGTTGTTTAAAGAAATCATTTTCCACAGTGTCTCTAAGGGAGGCGAGATCTGCACCCTTAACCGCCCTTCTGGTGGAAACAAAAACCGTATCCTCTTTTTTGACCAGCACTCCCCCCATTACCGCCATGTGCTGTTCGTGTCCGTTTTCGTCATCAAAGGTCAGGATGCCCGATGTGAGTGCCGTCACAAAATCCACATGCCTGGGCAGCAGTCCAAATGAACCGTTCAGCCCTTCGGCAACGATTTTTTTTACCTGGATGTCCAGAAAAATGTGGGTGGGAAGCCTCACCTTGAGGTTCATCATGTTTTTACCTCATCAATTCCGCCGATCATATAAAATGCCTCTTCCGACCGGTCTGGAAATTTGTCGTCCAGAATCTGGCGGCATCCCTCCAAAGCATCTTCAATACCCACGGTGCGGCCTTTATAACCTGTGAACTGTTCTGTCACAAAAAAAGGCTGGGTCAAAAATCGTTCCAGACGTCTTGCCCGAAAGACAGTCTGACGGTCCTGGCGGGAGAGCTCTTCAATGCCCAGCATGGAGATGATGTCTTTGAAATTCTCATATTCGGCAAGATTTCTGCGAATCTCACCGGCTATGCGATAATGTTCCTGACCAACAATGTCGGGGGTCAGCATGCTGGAGTTGGACTGAAGGGGATCAATTGCCGGGTATAGTCCTTCCCCCGCTTTTTTCCGGGATAAGACTATGCTTGAGGAGAGGTGGCCAAAGGTGTGGACTGCGGCGGGATCTGTAAAATCATCGGCAGGCACATATACGGCCTGGACAGATGTTATGGCACCGGTGGCGGAGTTAGTGATCCGTTCTTCCAGTTCGGCAAGCTCGGTGCCAAGGGTCGGCTGATACCCAAGGCGGGACGGCAGGCGTCCCAGAAGTCCTGAAACCTCCATGCCGGCCTGAATGAACCGGAAAATATTGTCGATGAGTAGAAAAACATCCTGATTCAGATCGTCCCTGAAATATTCAGCCATGGTCAGGGCAGAATGCCCTACGCGAAAACGTGCGCCAGGCGGTTCGTTCATCTGGCCGAAGACCATTATGGTCTTGTCGATAACTCCTGCATCCTGCATCTCCCTGTACAACTCTTCTCCCTCCCGGCACCGTTCGCCAATTCCGCAGAACATGCTTATGCCCTCATGGATCCCCACCATATTATTAATCATCTCCATGATCAGAACGGTTTTCCCGACACCCGCTCCGCCGAACAACCCACTTTTGCCGCCAAGTTCCAGGGGTGAGAGAACATCTATCACCTTGATACCTGTTTCAAAGATCCGGGTGGAGACCCTTTGATTGTCCATTGACGGGGGAGATCCGTGAATGGTGCGAAACGAATCTTCGTCCACCGGCTCTCCCTTGTCAATTGGTTCCCCAAACACATTAAGGGCTCGGCCCAGCAATGATTTACCCACAGGCACTTCAAGATGGCGGCCGGTGTCATGGATTTCAGAACCCAGGGCAAGTCCCTGGGTGGCTGTCAGGGCTATGCCGCGAACGGTGTGGTCATCAAGATGCAGGACAACTTCAATTTTGATTTTGCCATCATTGCCACAGGTGAGCATATTGTGCATTGCGGGGAGGGATTCAGAAAATCTTGCATCCACAACACTTCCCCTGATTGCTACAATTTCGCCTAGGTTGGGAGTTTTTTTTTCGCCTGGGCTTTTATCAGGTTCTTTGCCTGATTTTTTATTGGGTTCGTTTGTTGGTACACTCATTTCGCAGCTCTCCAGGCCATAAATTGGCGATCAGTTTTCTTCCATACATTCGATGTCTGCAATATCTGCCTCAATGATCCTGTTTTTAGTTTTAGGATCTGCATTGGTTACGTCCATTAGAAATTTATTGGGATCTCTATTCGAAGGAACCGGAATCCCGACCAACGGGGAGGGAATGTCCTTGATTTTTAAGGTATAGGTTCTGCCGCTTTGACGGTTCATTACAATTCTTTCATAGATCTGGTTTTTTAGGTTTGATGACATGATATCTCCTTATTCTAAAAAAAACAGCATTGTAAGGCACATCGTCCTGATTATGATCCAGGGTTTTATGTGGTCACTATGTTCGGCTTTTTAGCAGAGAAAAACAACCCGGTGCTAAGTTTATCACAAATGTTCAATGGGTCAAGGTTCATCTTGAAGAGTGCGATTGTTTGAAAGGACACCATCGTTTTTTACAATACAACGGAACGGGCCGGTGGAGCGATTGCATTTTATGTCTTGTTGATATTGGATCTTTTTTGGTCTATTAAGTGGATAACGGGGGCAGGCTTGTGTTATCATGCTTTTGGCAACAACATATTAGCAACGACAAAATCAGCAAAAGCGTCAATAACCCAAGTCCCACCCTTTACTGATAACGATTTATTGGCCGGAACGATGGTCAAGACCAAAACTTGATCGTCGAGTTTTAGGTGTTAACATAAAAAAAGAGGGTAATTATGCTGCAACTAAAAAATGTTGTATTCAAAGTTTCAGAATCGGATTTAGACACAAAAAAGCTGTCTGAACGAACAATCATCAATGGTATCAGCTTTACCTTTGAACGGGGTAGATTCTATGCAATCACCGGCCCCAATGGATCGGGAAAAAGCACCCTGGCAAAGCTGATCATGGGCATCAATCCGATAACCAGGGGCGAGATCCTTTTTAACGGAATCAATATCGGCAAGCTTTCAATAGATGAACGATCCAATGCCGGTATCGTTTATGGGTTTCAGCATCCAGCCAGGTTTAAGGGCACAACCTTCAGGGATCTACTCTCCATCTCCGCAAAATCTGACGACGAGGGCAAACTCGTTGAGATCCTTTCCAGGGTCGGGGTCTGTTCCATGGATTTTCTGGATAAGCCGGTGGACAGCAAGCTATCCGGCGGCGAGATTAAAAAAATCGAACTTGCCACGGTGATTGCAAGGAATCCAAAAGTGGCAATCTATGATGAACCTGATACCGGGATTGATCTCTGGACCATTGGTCCCATGGTGGAACTGCTCAAACGTGAACAGAAAAAAAACAACACCACAACCATTGTGGTCAGTCATAACAGGGCATTCCTTGAGGCGGCCGATACTCTGCTTTTGATTAAAGAAGGTAAAATTGCATATACCGGTGATCTGGCCGGTGCCATACCCATGTTAGAGGATTTAAGTGTATGTACATTTGATGACCTATGCCAGGGAGGAGACAATGCTGAATGCTATCGATAAACAAATTTTGAAACAGGTTGCCGATTTGGAAGAAATCCCCAAGGGTGCCTATAACATAAGAAAGGACGGGAAACTCCTGGGCCGTGAAGTTTCTGCAAATATAAATATTAAAACCAATACCAAAGGCGATGGAATCGTGATTGATATCAAGCCGGGTACGAAAAATGAGTCGGTTCATATCCCGGTTATTCTCTCCCAGGCAGGTCTCCATGACGTGGTTTATAACACCTTTATCATTGGTGAGGGATCGGATGTCACCATCATTGCGGGTTGCGGCATCCATTGCGGCAGCGATAAATCTGAAGGTCATTCTGGTATCCATGAATTTCAAGTGATGAACAATGCCAGGGTAACCTACATTGAAAAACACGTTGCCATTGGTGACGGAACGGGTAAGAGAATTTTGAACCCGACCACAAATGTGGTTATGCAGGAAAACGCCTACGTCCATATGGAGTTAACCCAGCTTGGGGGTGTGGATGAGGCAAAACGTGTCAATACGGCAACCCTAGGTGCCGGAAGCGTGTTGTCAGTCACAGAAAGGGTTATGACCGAAGGAGGTCAGTTTGCCGAATCAAGGAATGAAATCACCCTTTCAGGAGAAGACAGCAAGGCCAATATCGTTTCCAGGTCGGTTATAAAGGGTGACTCATCCCAGGATTTTTATGTGAATTTGATTGCGAAAAACCGTTGTTTCGGCCATATCGAGTGTGATGCCATTATCATGGACAATGGTACCAATCAGACGATTCCAGCCCTCATGGCCCTTCATCCCGACGCAGAGCTTACCCACGAAGCTTCCATCGGTAAAATTGCCAATGACCAACTGATGAAGCTCATGAGTCTGGGGCTCAACTATGACGAGGCAGTAAATCAAATTATACAGGGCTTTTTAAGGTAGTGAACAAATATGGAAATAGGTCAAGAACAGGTTTGTTTTTCTCTACCCCTGTGGTAAGTTCCCGTGAATCATGGTAAAAAAACAAGATGACAAAGACCCGTTGCACGGGATAACTCTGGAAAAAATCATGGATGTTCTGGTCGATCATTACGGGTGGGAAGACCTGGGTAAAAAGATTAATATCCGTTGCTTCAACTCTGATCCTTCCATCCGATCCAGCCTTAAATTCCTTCGTAAGACCTCCTGGGCCAGGAAAAAGGTTGAGCGACTGTTTTTGGCAACTCGGAAAAGTCCCTGGAATAAAAATGTCTGATGAGGCGCTAAACAGTCCAAATGAATAAAAATAAATATCTGCTCTATGGTGTGGCAGCTGTGGTCACAGTGATTTGGTTGATTTTTTTTCCTGTTTTTAAGGAGGATTTTTTAAAGCAGTTTTATTATATGCCTTTCCTTGGTATCATTGCGGCCACCGTTGCCAACACAACCCCTGCTGCTGCAGGGATCGTTTATTTTCCCATCTTGACAAGACTTTCCATTGATCCCCTAACGGCCGTTCAATTCAATTTTATTATCCAGGCCTATGGCATGGGCCTTGGAAGCTTTAAATGGTTCCTCTTTAACAAAAAACTTTTTATGATCCGGGTTCTTCCCCTTTGCATGCTGGGTGGCACCATTGGTATTGTGACAAGCATGGTTTTTGTCCCCATTGAAAAGCCTGAAATATTGACCCTTATTTTCAACGTCATAGGTTTTGTATTTACCCAGGTGATTTTCCTGTCGATTCTTCTCAGGCACTCCTATCCGAATTTAACGATTGATTTAAACCCCTTAAACGTTGTGATCCTCTTTATCTTTTCCTTTGTGGGCGGCATTATTACGGGTTGGATAGGGTTTGGGATCGACACAATTTTTTATTTTCTCCTGACCTTTGGGTACCGGATAAATCCTGCCATGGCAATTGTCACAAGTATTTCTTTGATGGCGGGTCTCTCGATTGTAGGGACTGGTTTAAATTTTATCTTTAGCTCGGTGCCCATATCCCTGTGGTATTCTGCGGTGCCCGGGGTGACATTTGCGGGACTTTTTCTTGCCGCCTATTTTGCCGTTCGCCTGGGTGCCAGAAATATCCTTATTCTGTTTGCCTTTCTTTTGACGGTTGATTTTATGATGGCCTTCTGGACCCAGAATACCATACCCATGAGCCAGACATTAAAGACGATTTTCACCTATGTGATCGTCGGGTATCTGTTTGTGATCCATGTGAAAATATTCAAGCAAAGCTATGGACAGGTAAACAAGGATCTTGGATCATTTCAATCGGATTGACATGGGTGATGACCGCAAATTTGACCTCCCCAACTGTTCACCTCGTTATATTCTTATCATTTCAAGCTCTTTCAGCTTCCATTGTTTTTTGTTGTCCCATTGGGCTCTTGTTGTTAGTATGAGCAGTTAGTTCTTAACTAATGGAAACAGGTTGGCTAAAGAGGGCTATTTAAAATGACTGATTCAAGGGTTCTGGTGATTGATGACGAGCCTGCCATTGTAAGTGGTTGTAAGATGATACTTGCAGAGCATGGGTATCAGGTTGAGTCTGAAATCTCGGGGGAACGAGGGTTGGAAAAGCTATTGACCACTCCTTTTGATCTTGTGCTCCTCGATATTCAGCTCCCCAATATCAGCGGGATTGATATCTTGAAGACCATCAAAAAAGAGGGCCTGGATCTTGCTGTGGTGATCATGACCGGCTATGGAACGGTGAGCAATGCGGTTGAAGCCATGAAGAACGGGGCCTTTGATTTTATCACCAAGCCCTTTAGCGAAGAACGACTTGTGTGTACCGTTGCCAAGGCTCTTCAGAGCATCAAGATTGTAAAGGAAAATCTTTCGCTGAAAAAACAGCTTTATGACAAGTTTGATTTCAGCAATATAATTGGCGAAACCCCTGAGATTCAAAGGGTTTTTGAACGAATTGATCGGGTCTCCCCCATGGACAGCACCGTTCTTCTGGACGGAGAGAGCGGGACGGGCAAAGAGCTGTTTGCCAAGGCGATTCATGTGAGAAGCGCCCGGGCATCATCCCGGTTTCTGGCCGTTGATTGCAGCACCTTTGCATCCTCAGTCATGGAGAGTGAACTTTTCGGCCATGCTAAAGGTGCCTTTACCGGTGCTGAAAGCGCCTATGAGGGGATTTTTGGCGCTGCTGGTGATGGGACCCTTTTTCTTGACGAAGTTGCCAACCTTGATCTGGATATCCAGGGGAAACTCCTGCGGGTTCTTGAGACCGGAGAGTATAAACCCGTAGGTTCGAACCGGATACAAAAAAGCCGGGCCCGGGTTGTTGCGGCAACCAATAGGGATCTTGCCCAGATGATCAAAGATGAAACCTTTCGTGAGGATCTCTTTTACCGGTTGAACGTATTTCCCATCAAAATTCCTCCCCTGCGGGATCGGCGGGATGATATCCCTAAAATTGCCTATCATTTTTTACGGCTGTTCTGCCGTAAGGCCCATAAAAAGATCCATGGTTTTTCCGATGATGCCCTGGAGGCCCTTGTCAACTTTGACTGGCCCGGCAATGTGAGGCAGTTAAAAAATGTGGTTGAACGCCTTGTTATCATGTGTGATAAGGATCAACTTGACCATCGGGTTCTGATGGACAACCTCGAGATAAAACCTTTAACCCTTGTTCATTCTATTCCCCTGAGCCTTGACGAGCTAAAGTGTGCCAAGAAAAAATTCCTTGAGGATCATTTCAGCCCCATTGAACGATCTTTTCTAATTAATGCCTTGAAGAATGCAAAGGGCAATATCACCCAGGCTGCCGCTGCCGTTGGGATGCAGCGGTCAAACTTTTCCACCATGATGAAGAAAAATGATATTCAAGCCTGAGGCGATAACAATATAATCGTTGATGTATGTTTTTTTATATGACAGGATAGCCCCGTGACTGACCGTAAATTTTGAGTTTGTGTCTGGTGTGTGTATAGTTTTTTATTCGATTTTCATGTTTCAGCCCGATGTGGGGATAAAGGCCCATGTGTGCTGGATATTGTAAGTTATTTGAATTTAAAGGTATTTTTTTTATTTTCGGGTTTAATTTGATTGTTTTGTCTCCTTGGTATGATCCATGCAGTAGGGTGTTTCTAAGAACCGACAAAAGCCCAATCATGGAAACCATATAAAAAGGAGATAGACATGAGCGCAATAAAAGAGATAAAAAGGTCAGAGTCAGTAACTCCTGCCCACATTCTTATTATGGAGGACGATCTGCATGTTGCAAGGGGATTGAAGATGATACTTGATGAAGAGGGGTATGATGTGGATTTGAGGGATACAGGGTATGGGGCTCTGGATGCCATCGGTCAGCATGCATACGACCTTCTTATGGCGGATTTGAGGCTTCCCGACATTGACGGCATGCAGGTCATCAAGAGGGTGAGGCAGTCAAATCCTGAAACGGGTGTTATCGTGATGACCGGGTACGCCACAAGCGCCCTTGCCGTGGATGCCCTCAAGATGGGGGTCAAAGATTTCATTGCAAAGCCCTTTACCGAAGATGAGATCAAGACCGCCATTAACGAGGCCCTGGCCGTTAATTTGAAGCGTACAGGCAGTGCAGGGGTCGCTTTTCAGCCTTTTACCGGAGATCTCTCTATCCAGAAGCGCGAGGTTTTAAAGGTGCTCAATCGAACCACCGAGGATAGCCGGTTCTCAAACAGCCTCATGAAAATGGGCGGGGATGCCCTGGGAGAGTATGTACTTTCAAACGAGGCAAAGGCTGCCATTGGTTCAGGCGACCTTGGTTGGATCAATAAAAATGTGGGAGAATTGACCCAGAAGCAGCTCATGTATGTGTATAAACGCCTTGAATTAGAGGCATGGTAATATTCATACCCGCACCGCCGGAGTCAGGGATTTAGGACCGCAGATGAGATAGGCTGTTTCGTTGAAGCGATAAAGTCTGCGGTCTTTAGCAGCAACAGGCAATGGAGCTACTTTGATGGTGATGGGCGGTGGGAGTCAGCCATAAAAATCAGCAGGGATAATCAATGACAGAACTCGCAAAATTCAAGGATTATTACAGGTTTTTCAGGGAGGTCAGCAGGGTTGTTCACGCCAAAAACGACATTAACGAGGTGCTCAACCTTGTTGTCTCAAGGGTAGTTCAGGGGATTGGTGCAGACGGGGGGGCGCTTTGCGTCATGGACAAGGACTTGAAGGATCTCAGAATCCGCGCCTCCTACGGTGTTGCAGAACAATACCTTGCCCTGAAACCCCTGACCGGAAAAGAGCTCCTGACCTGGCCTGAACCCGATGGTGGGATTTATATTATCAACGATATTTTCAAAGCTCCCAGGGTGAAGTTTCCCAAACAGGCCTGGGATGAGGGGATTCGCATGATGATGGATCTCCCCCTCCAGGTCAAGGGGCAGATGTTTGGGTTTACCCGGATTTATTTTTCAGAAAAACGTGAGTTCTCCGAGGATGAGCTGGACTTTGCCTGGGCCGTTAACGAGCAGACCTCCTGCGCCATTGACCATGATGAGGAGATAAAATCCCACATTTTAAAGTATAACCGCCTTGCCACCAAGGTGGATCGCCTCTCATCCCTTGGCCGCATGGCCGCAGGGATTGCCCATGAGATCAACAATCCCTTGACCGGAATTCTTCTCTACAGTTCAAATCTCTCCAAAAAGGCCCCTGCAGGCCCCACCAGGGAGGGGCTTGAGATCATCATGCAGGAGACCCAGCGGTGCAAGAAGATCATCCAGGGGCTGCTCGACTTCTCAAGAGAAAAAAAACCCCACAAGGTTCTTGCCAACATGAACAAGGTGATCGAAAAATCCCTTGCCCTCATGGACAATGAGCTTTTTATTCGGCGGATCAAGGTGGTTCGTGACCTTGATTATGATATCAGAAGTTTTTCCCTTGATCCGGATCAGCTTGAGCAGGTGCTGATCAACTTTTTGTTCAATGCCGTCCACGCTGTAAATGAAAACGGAGTGATCACCATACGTTCAAAAACCGGTGAGGATGGTAAATCAGTTCTAGTGGAGGTTGAAGACAATGGGTGCGGCATTCATGGGGATAATTTAAAGAAGATTTTTGAGCCGTTTTATACCACCCGGTCCGATGGAACAGGCCTTGGTCTTTCCGTGAGCTACGGAATCGTCAGAAACCATCAGGGCAGGATCGAGATCTTGAGCGAGCCAGGTATAGGCACCTTGATCACATTGATTCTGCCTGTTTTGGAGGAAGAGAACCATTTTTAGATAAAAAAAGGCAATGGAATGTTTCAACGTAAAATTTTGATTATCGATGATGAAAATGTGATCTGCAAGGCATGTGAAATGGTTCTAAGCGAACAGGAGTTTTCCTGCGACCATTGTCTGTCAGGTGTTGAAGGGCTCGAGCGGGTGTTGAATCAACCCTATGACATGCTTTTATTAGACATGAAGCTCAAGGACATAGACGGCATGGAGATCCTGAAACGGGTTAAAAAAGAGAAGCCTAATCTTTATGTGATAGTTATTACAGGCTACTCCACCATCGCAAACACGGTAAAGGCCATGAAGTTCGGGGCCAATGACTATTTGTCAAAGCCCTTTGCCGACCATGAACTCATTAAGGCTGTAAAGGATCTATTCAATCAAGATCAATTAGATCAAGATTAGCAACTGGCCCGGTCGGAGTGAGTTTCCAATAAAAAAACATATGGAGTGGTTCTATGGAAAAAAGTAAGGATTCACAAGCCGAGGTCGTGGGGGCGGTTATGGTTGTTGGAGGAGGCGTTGCTGGAATGCAGGCGGCCCTCGATATTGCAAATTCCGGATTTTATGTCTACCTTGTGGAACGTTCTCCGGCCATTGGCGGTAAAATGGCCCAGCTTGACAAGACCTTTCCAACCAATGACTGTGCCATGTGAATTATCTCACCAAAACTGGTCGAGGTCGGCCGGCACACAAACATTGAACTCTTGACATTAACCGAGGTTACGGGCATCTCAGGGCCGGAGGGTGACATAACCGCCACCCTTATCCAGCACCCGAGATATGTGGATACGGACAAGTGCATCGCCTGCGGGCTCTGCGCTGAGAAATGTCCCAAAAAGGTGGATGACGAATACAACGAGGGGCTTGGCAAAAGAAAGGCCATTTATGTTCCCTACTCCCAGGCAGTCCCGTTAAAGTATGCCATTGATCCTGAGAATTGTATTTATCTCACACGGGAACGATGCGGGGTATGTGAAAAGATCTGTCCATCCAACGCAATCAACTTTCTTGATACGGCCCGGGAGCTGACCATTAACGTTGGGTCTGTGGTTCTTGCCACGGGGTTTACCTCGTTTGATCCTTCAAAGCTTGACTTTCTCTCGTTTGGCCGTCACCCGGATATTGTCACCTCCATGGGGTTTGAACGGGTACTTTCTGCAACCGGTCCCCAGGGCGGCCACCTTGTCCTTCCTTCGGATAAAAAACATAAACAGGAGCCTGAAAAGATCGCCTGGCTCCAGTGTGTTGGCTCAAGGGATGAAAACCGGACCGGCAACGGCTATTGCTCGTCTGTCTGCTGCATGTATGCGGTAAAACAGTCAGTCATGGCAAAGGATCACAGCAAAAAACCCCTGGACTGCGCCATTTTTTACATGGACATGAGAACCCAGGGCAAGGATTTTGACTCCTACGTTGAAAAGGCAAAGGAAAAGGGAGTCAGGTTTGTCCGCTCCAGGGTTCACTCCGTGGTTCCTGACCGGGAAAAGGGCAACCTTACCATGGCATATGTGGATGAGTTTGGTGCCATGGTAACCGAGTCGTTTGACATGGTGGTTCTCTCCACCGGCCTTGAAATAAGCGCCGAGAGCTTTGACCTTGCAACGGGCATGGGTATTGAGCTCAATCAATCCAACTTCATCAAGACCGACAGTTTCAATCCTGTGTCAACCTCCATGCCCGGCGTCTACGCCTGCGGTGTTTTCACAGGTCCCAAGGATATCCCCCAGTCGGTGATGGAGGCGAGTGCCGCAGCATCGGCTGCAACCCAGAACCTTGCCGTTGCAAGGAACTCAAAAACCCGGAAAGTGACTTTCCCGGAGGAGAGGCGGGTGGAAGACGAACCCCCCAGAATCGGGGTCTTTGTCTGCAACTGCGGCACCAACATCGGCGGCATTGTTGACGTCCCGGCCGTTGCAGCCTATGCAAAAACTCTTAAGGGCGTGACCTATGTGGAGGAGAATCTCTTTACCTGCTCCCAGGATACCCAGGACAAGCTCGTCGAGGTGATCAGGGAAAAGGGGCTGAACCGCATCGTCATAGCCGCCTGCACACCCAAGACCCATGAGGATATGTTCCGGGAGACACTCATTGATGCCGGGCTCAACAAGTACCTTGTTGAGATGGCCAACATCCGAAACCAGGACTCCTGGGTCCATACAAACCAGCCGGAACTTGCCACAACAAAGGCCATGGACCTTGTACGCATGGCCGTTGCCAAGGCCTATCGCCTTGATCCGCTGTTTGAGAGTAAGCTCCCCGTGACCCAGTCGGCCCTTGTGGTGGGCGGCGGCATTGCAGGCATGACAGCGGCCCTCGCCCTGTCCCGCCAGGGCTATCCCGTCACCCTTGTTGAACGCGATCAGGTGCTTGGGGGCAATGGCAGGAGGCTCTGCAACACCTTTAAAAATGAGAGTATCCCGTTGTTTTTGAAAAAGACCATGGGGGAAATCGAGGCAGATGAAAGGGTTGAGGTGCTTTTAGGTTCTGCTGTTCACGGGGTCGAGGGGTTTGTGGGAAATTTTAAGACCGCCATTGCCACGGGCGATAAAAAAAGGGTGGTGGACCACGGGGTTGCCATTATTGCAACAGGTGCCGTTGAATCAAAACCATCCGAATATCTCCATGGCGAACACGATGCCGTGATGACCCTTCTTGAGCTTGATGCAGGGTTCATGGAAGATTCGCCCAGGATTGAAAAGGCCGAGAATGTGGTTTTTATCCAGTGCGTCGGATCCAGGGACGATGCCCACCCCTATTGCTCCAAGGTGTGCTGCACCCATTCCATCAAGAGCGCCATTGCCCTGAAGGAGAGTAATCCGGAAAGGGGAGTATATATCCTTTATCGGGACATCAGGACCTATGGTGAACGTGAGTTCCTCTATAAAAAGGCCAGGGATATCGGGATACTCTTTTTCCAGTATGACCTTGATAATAAGCCCGAGGTGGTTCCTGAGGAAGACCATGTCACCGTTACCTTTACCGACCATGTTCTTGGACAGAGGCTTAGCGTTGACGCAGATCTTCTATGCCTTGCGGCCCGCATCGATGCCCTTGACAATAAAACCCTCGGCCAGGCCTTTAAGATTACCTCGGATAGCTCAGGGTGGTTCCTTGAGGCTCACCAGAAGCTGAGACCTGTGGATTTTGCCACGGATGGACTTTTTCTCTGCGGCATGGCCCACTATCCAAAGTCTGTGGACGAGAGCATCGCCCAGGCCAAGGCTGCTGCAGCAAGGGCCTTGACCGTTCTTTCAAGGGAGAGCATCAACATCGGCGGAATCGTTGCCGTGATCAATGGGGAACGATGTGCAGGGTGTGGCGGGTGTATCGAGGTATGCCCGTACAACGCCATCACCAAGGACCCGGTAAAACTTATTGCCGTTGTCAACGACGCCCTTTGCAAGGGGTGCGGGGCCTGCGCCGCAACCTGTCCTTCAGAAGCGCCTTCCCTGATGGGGTTTAACAATGAGCAGCTATATGCGCAGATCAAGAGCGCTTTGACAGTATAGCATAAAGGAGAGTATCTTTTGGAAAAGCTGGGACAAGAAAAGGAAATAGAAGAAAAAGCGGTGGAGGAAAAGACTTTGACGGAAAAGGTGTTTGAACCGAAAATAGTCGCCTTCATGTGCAACTGGTGCACCTATGGGGCCGCAGATCTTGCCGGTGTCAGCCGCATGCAGTATCCCACGAACATGAGAATCATAAGGGTCATGTGCTCGGCAAGCGTGAGCCCCCATCATATATTGAGAGCATTCCAGAGCAAGGCCGACGGGGTTATGGTCGGCGGCTGACACATCGGCGACTGCCATTACCTGTATGGTAATAACATGACGATCAAACGGATCACCTTTGTCCAGGAGATGCTCAAATTCATGGGACTTGAAGGAAGGTTGCACCTTGAGTGGATCTCTTCGGCCGAGGCCCAGAAGTTTGCCCAGGTGGTAACCGCTTTTACGGAAAAGATACGGAACCTTGGACCAAGCCCCATGGCGGCCCTTGAAAACCGGACAGGAGGGGAACGTGGATATAACAGGGCGGGTTGAAAGACTTTTAAAAGAAAAAAAGGTGGATATTTTTCTTGGCTACAGGGATTTTTGTGGTCACCTCATTCCCCATGGGTATACCCTTGAGAACCTTGACGAGCTTAAAGAGCTCAAGACCAGCAACGTTCGCTACAGCCTTGAAAAGGTGGCTATCCACCTTGTGGAAAAAAATCCGGATCTGAAGATCGGCATCATCGCAAGGGACTGCAACGAGCGCTCTTTAAATGTGCTCTACACCTGGCAGCAGTTAAAACCTGAAAACATAGAAACCATCGGTGTCAACTGCTGTCCCTCACGGACCCGGGATCATGCGGACTGCTCGTTGCTCGAACCCAGGGAAACAGGGAGCTTCAAGCATGAGAAGGGCGTCGATTTTAACGCAGATCCTGGCGAGTTCCTGGAAAACTATGACAATGGCGAGCGTTTCGACCGATGGATGTACGAGTTCAATAAATGTATAAAATGCTACGGCTGTAGAAACATCTGTCCAGTATGCTTCTGTCCCGATTGCAGCCTTGAAAACCCCGATCTTGTGGAGCCTGGAACCCTTCCGCCGGAAATTCCCATCTTCCACCTTATTCGGGCCGTGCACATGGCCGGAAGATGCGTGGACTGCGGGCTGTGCGAGGATGCCTGTCCGGCCGATATTCCCCTTAGATTTCTCTACCGCCAGATGAACGAAATCGTTGAACAGGTATTTGATTACACGCCGGGGAGCGGCATTGAAAAATCACCGTTTACCATCATAGGAGAGAAGGTGACATTGGTGCCAAAACCAATGGATGCCTGAACAATAGGAGATAAAAAATGGACTGTAAGTTTGTACCATCGGTCTGCTCGTACTGCGGAACAGGGTGCGGAGTTCTTTTTGAGGTGATCGATGGAAAGATAAATTCCACCTTGCCCCTGAAGTCCCATCCGGTCAACCAGGGGAAACTCTGCATCAAGGGATGGAATCTCCACGAATATATAAACAGCTTCATGCGCCTCAAGACCCCCCTTGTAAGGGAGGGAGGCCAGCTGCAAAAGTCCACCTGGGACGAGGCCTTTAACCATGCAGCAAAAAAGTTCAACAAAATAAAAGAGACCTACGGCCCCGACGCCATTGGAGTCCTTGTCTCTGCCAAGGTGACCAACGAGGAAAATTTCCTGGCCCAGAAGCTTGCAAGGGCAGCCATTGGAACCAACAACGTGGATCACTGCGCAAGGCTGTGACATTCCTCTACAGTGGCAGGGCTTGCCGCTGCATTTGGAAGTGGAGCAATGACAAATTCCATTGCCGAGTTTGAAACTCACTCCAAGGTGATTTTTGTCATAGGGTCAAACACCACGGCCTGTCATCCGGTTATCGCAACAAGGATCATCCGGGCAAAGGAGAGGGGAGCAAAACTCATTGTTGCAGATCCAAGAAACATCCAGCTTGCACGATTTGCCGATCTGACGGTTCACCATCGTCTGGGGTCGGACGTTGCCCTTTTAAACGGCATGATGCATGTGATTATAAAAAACAACTGGCACAGTCAGGATTATATTGACCGGCGGTGCGAGGATTTTGAGGCCCTCAGGGCCACGGTTGAGACTTACACCCCCGAGCGGGTGGAAACGATTACGGGGGTCAGCGTAAAGGAGATCGAGCAGATGGCCGAGCTTTACGCAACCAACGCACCAGGGGCGCTCCTCTATGCCATGGGCATAACCCAGCACACAACGGGGGTTGATAACGTCAAGTCCTGCTGCAACATTGCCATGCTCTGCGGCAACCTTGGTGTCGAAGGCGGCGGTGTCAATCCCTTGAGGGGTCAGAACAATGTTCAGGGCGCCTGCGACATGGGTGGGCTGCCCAATGTGTTTTCAGGATACCAGCCGGTGACAGACGAAGAGGCCCGGAAGAAGTTTTCAAAGGCCTGGAACTGTGAACTTTCAGGGACTCCCGGCCTGACTATGACCGACATGATTAAAAGTATTGCCGAGGGTAAGATAAAGGGACTCTACGTCATCGGCGAGAATCCCAAGTTGAGTGATCCAGACAGGAATCACCTGGACCACGCCCTTAAACAGCTCGACTGCCTGGTGGTTCAGGATATCTTTCTCTCTGAAAGCGCCCAGATCGCAGATGTGGTCTTCTCCTCGGCAGCTCTCGGTGAAAGGGAGGGAACCTTTACCAACACAGAAAGAAGATGCATGCTCACAAGAAAGGCCGTTGAACCAGTTGGCAACACCCGGCCCGACTGGGAGATAATTTCACGATTCTCAACGGCCCTCGGGTATAATATGTCCTACGATAGTCCTGAAGAGATCTTTAACGAGATGGCCAGCTTGACCAAGAGTTATCAGGGCATGACCTATGACCGGCTGGGCATCGATGGTCTTCAGTGGCCCTGTCCCACAAAAGAGCACCCAGGCACCCCCTATCTGCATAAGACTAACTTTACAAGGGGACGGGGAAAGTTCCACGCCATTGAATACAATGACCCTGCCGAATCGGTCTGCGCTGAATTTCCCATGCTTATGACAACGGGCAGGATGTTCGTCCATTTTCATACTGGCACCATGACAAGGGTTTCAGACAGCCTTGATGGCGAGCAGAAGACAGGCTACGTGGAGATCAATCCTGAGGACGCAAAAAGACTCAACATTGCCAACGGAGAGATGGTCCTTCTGACTTCACGGCGGGGGAAAATAGAGGCCCCTGCAAGGATAACCAGGGACGTTCCGCCGGAAACCATCTTTCTCCCCATCCATTTTGGAGAGAATCCAACCAACACCCTGACAAGCTCCACGGCCTTTGACCCCATTGCAAAAATTCCCGAGTTCAAGGTCGGTGCTGTTAAGGTTGAGAAGTTTGTGTCGTGAAGGACAGTGGTCAGTAGGTAGTGGGTAGGTAATTAGTTCGGTTGAGATGCTTGTGTCTTAAAGGTGCCAAGGGGCAGGGCATCACGTATGTCCTAGTGTCATAGAGACGCCCAGGCTGGGCGTCTCTAATTCAGTGTTTGGTTCTAGGTGGATGCAGACACCTCACCTCTAACCACCAAAATGGACAAAAAACGCCCCCATGGTGGGCCTTGAGATCGCATGGATGTGTGTTACCACCGAAAAACCGGATATCCCGCAATCTCTATTGACAATAGGTCTGTTCAGTCCGCTAGGCTTAATGATCGTATCGCAGAACCTCACGAACCTGATCCATTAATTTTAATTCCGGATTGGGATGAAGTTTTAATTGACTTTCCATATTTAAGTTGGTCCTATCGGAATAAGTGGAAAAATAAAGCTTAAAACATCATAACTTGGGTTTCGCTCATTTTTGTACACCTAATTCTTTTTTCCCAACCATGAAGGAAAGGTCATAAGTTTTTTCTGGCAATTCCAGGAGAGACACGATTTTTTTCTGAAATGGTTCTTCATGCAGCTCCGAGCCTTGAAGGGTTGATGCTTAATCCAGGAAACAAATTCCACTCATTGGGAGGAGATAGAAAAACACAATACGCAATCAGTATAAATAAGCAATGGCGCATCTGTTTTGAGTGGCATGATAGTGATGCACATAAAGTTGAAATTGTCGATTACCATTGAGGTATTTCTATGAATACAAACAAACTTCTTGATCCAATAACTCCGGGTGAAATCTTGCGAGAAGATTTCATGGACACACAATTTATCAGTATAAATAAACTTGCTCAGGATCTTTTTGTCCCTCCCAACAGGATTAGTGAGATTGTTAACGGAAAAAGATCCATTACCACAGACACCGCTTTAAGGTTGCAGCGTTATTTCGGTGTCGAAGCTCAGTTTTGGCTAAATTTACAAACAGAATATAATTTACGAATGATGAAACGGAAAATTTGGTCTGACATTGAGCGACGAATTATTCCAATAAAAAATTCAGAGGTAATAGCCGAAAATAGTCCCATGGCATAACCAAGCACTAAACCTGACCGCGAGCAGCTCATCGGTTTCCTCGGAGGCTATTGGCGCGGCAGGTGAGCTTACCGTTACTTGATTATCAAGTTTTTCTCAGGAGCATTGAAATCATTGGTGCCTACAAAAGCCATATGAAAAACACAGATCTAATAGAATCAAGCAGTTAGGTCGAATGGCTTTCCAGGCAATTTAAAAAACTTGATAATCGAGTTATAGTAGCATCCAATAAGAAAGGACGTATCAATGCTTTTATTTGAGTGGGATCCCAACAAAGCCGTAAGTAACTTAAATAAACATGGAATTACATTTGATGAAGCTACTACAGTATTTCAAGACACATTATCATTGACTATTGATGATCCCTTACATTCTGCGGATGAAGAAAGGCTCATTATTATTGGGATGTCACACAAAAATTGCATTTTAGTAGTGGTTCATACTGAGAGAGAAAATAAGGTTCGAGTGGTTAGCGCCAGAAAAGCAACCAACCATGAAAGGAGATATTATGAAAGTAATGTCTAATGATCCAGACATGTTAGAAGAATATGATTTTAGTAAAGGTGTGAGAGGGAAATATGCTAAGCGGTATGCTGAGGGATGCAATGTTGTTGTGATTGAATCTGACATCGCTAAGTATTTTCCGGATCATGAATCCGTAAATGAAGCTTTGCGGTTATTAGCATCTCTTATGAAAAAACAAGAAGAAAGAATGGCCGATCCCAACGCTTAACCTGACCGCGAGCAGCTCATCGGTTTCCTCGGAGGCTATTGGCGCGGCAGGTTAGCTTACCGTTATACCCTTGAAAGTTTTCTTCACCTTGCGGAGCCTTTAAAAAAAATGTACGATAAAATTGGAACATAAAAAGGAGAGGGTGTAATGCAAAAAACTTTACCATTAGATGAAATGACCACCACCGAAAAACTTGTTGTGACAAATTAAATTTGGGACGATCTTCTACGCAATCCAGACGAGATTCCATCCCCTGAATGGCATAGAGATGTTTTATCTGCCCGAGCCGAACGTATTAAAAAAGG
Organism: Desulfobacterium sp.; assembly: GCA_034006945.1. Taxonomy (GTDB): domain Bacteria; phylum Desulfobacterota; class Desulfobacteria; order Desulfobacterales; family Desulfobacteraceae; genus Desulforapulum. Next base: position 61,480 of record JAVERV010000013.1, read on the forward strand.
TGACGCTCATTTTAAAGACTTCGAATCTGTGAAATCTGAATTAAGATCTAAGTTCAAATGAAAATACAGATCCTTGATGAAGCTCAAGCTGATTGCCGTGTATTATACTTCTGAAAGCAACATGATCAAAATCCATGCCGTTTTAGATTGTAGAAAAAATCCCAATAAAACAACAGAACAATTAAAGCAACGAAGGGTATAACCAGTCGCTCGAAAGGGACCGGGCGTATTGGTGGCTTTTCGAGAATATGTGGTTTTAGAAAATTAGAACTTTTATCTGAGGTTCCTGGTTCACAAAACCCCCTGTTTTTCTTACCTGTTGTAAGCATTGTGGCGGGGCTTGTGAGGTAATGCTGCTGGCTGTTAAAGAGGAGATTAATATGATAGAAATCATCAAGGCAGATAGTCGTCATTTTTCAGACTTTGGGTGGCTCAAGACTTACTGGTTATTTTCTTTTTCTGACTATTTTGATCCACATAACATTCAGTTCGGAGCTTTGCGGGTATTTAATGATGACATCGTTGAACCTGGAAAAGGCTTTCCAACCCATCCACACGAAGAAATGGAGATCATCACTATTGTTTTAGATGGTGAGATGACCCATGAGGACAGTATGGGTAACAAAACCGTTATAAAACCCGGTGATGTGCAGCGCATGTCGGCAGGAACAGGAATTACCCATTCTGAATTCAATCTGGCCCAGGAGCCGGTGCACTTTTATCAGATATGGATATTGCCTGACAAGTCTGGACTGAAACCAACATATGATCAGAAAAGATACGAAGCTGCCAAATGGAAAAATCGACTTTTACCTGTGGCATCCGGCCAAAATATACCAGATACAGTATCTTTTAATACTGACGCAACAATCTATCGGTGCTGGTTGGATGCAGGAAAGGAAGTGACCCATGGGGCAACCGCTGGGCGCAGGGTTTTTATTTATCTTTCCGTGGGGCTGATCTCAATAAACGATGAAACGTTGAATGCCAGGGACCAGGTACGCATTGACCTCGAAGAACACCTTGTTCTCAAAGCTGAGCACCCCTCTGATTTTATCCTGATTGACGTTCCTTCCTGCAAGGGATGGGGCTACAGCCAAGAGACTCTGAGGGGTAAAGAACAATAAAAGCCAGCAAAAAAAATGCAGGGGACGCAAAACGTTGCGCCCCTCATTTCAGCGTTGGCCTGAAGCTTGGAAGTCAATTTATGAAAATTCAACTCATCCGAAATGCCTGCATGATAATATATTGCAATGGGCACAGAATATTAGTCGACCCCTGTCTGAATCCAAAAGGGAGCCTGCCTCCATATACATTTTTTCGTAGGAGACCTCGATTTAATCCTCTAGTTGAATTGCCCCCTAATGCGGAAGTCTTTTTAAGTCAGGTAACCTGTGGACTCATTACACATTTTCGTTATGGTCATTTTGATCATCTTGATCGATCAGGCTTACGCCTACTGGAACAGAAACAGGTGCCTGTATATTGCAGCTCAATTGATGCGCCATATCTGAAACGCCACAGAATCAAGACAAATCCCCTTGCAATGAAGAGGATAAATCCATTTGTTTTAGGAGATATCACCCCTTTTCCTACTGCCCATGGACGCGGTTTAGCCGGTATGCTCATGGGGTCCGGAGCAGGATATTTTATTGAACTGCCTGGGGAAAAATCTATTTACATCAGCGGTGATACGGTTATGACAGAGACAGTCAGGCAGGTATTGAATGGTCTTCAACCGGATATTTCCATATTGAATGCGGGAACGGCACTCCTTGATTTTGGCAGACCCATTCTTATGCCCCTTGAAGAGCAGCTGGATTTTATAAGAACCGCACCTGGCAAGGTTATTGCTGTGCATATGGATGCATTCAATCATTGTTTAACTACACGGGATATGCTTAGAAATGCTGTTTCAAAAGAAGGATTGGCCGATAAAGTGATGATTCCGACAGATGGAGAATTAATGGATTTCTAATATTCATTGCCGTTTTCTGACCGTAAATTTGATTTTGATCCATTTAAAGCAGTAAAGGGCGGGTTACCAATTAAAAAAGAAGCAAAGGGATTTGTAAGGAAAAATGCTTCAATAAAATTATTCAAGGAAGCCAGATACAATTGCTTGAACTAATATGACTAAGAATATTATATCCCAAGAACGTACACAGACCCGGGGGGAGGAAATAGCGAACAGCATCAGCCACGGTGTCGGTTTCCTGGCAGCAGTAGCTGCCTCCCCCGTTCTGATATTTTCAGCAGTTCAGCATGGCAGCTCCGCAGGAATTGTGGGTGCGAGTGTCTTTGCGTTTACTATGGTGCTTCTTTACATCACGTCATCACTTTACCACGCGCTGGCTAGAAGCAGGGCCAAACGGGTATTTCAAATCCTTGACCACGGCGCCATCTACCTGCTTATTGCGGGAACGTATACGCCCTTCACACTTGGAGTGCTTCGAGGTGTCTGGGGGTGGGTGCTGTTTGGAATTGTCTGGGGTATAGCCGTTGTGGGGGTCATCCTTAAGTCTATCGGCGGGATGAAGTACCAGAAACTCTCAACTGTTTTGTATCTGGCTATGGGCTGGAGCATTATTATTGCAGTCAAGCCATTGTATATCAATATGCCCCCGTGGGGCTTTTTCTGGCTTCTGGCAGGAGGGTTGGTCTATACTGCGGGGGTGGTGTTCTATGCAGCCGATCGAATTCGGTATGCCCATTTCATCTGGCACCTCTTCGTTATCGCAGGGACCGCATGTCACTTCATCGCCGTGTTGAAATACGCAGTCTAACAGATAAGAAGGGAAGAATTTTAAAAAACTTATCCAGGGTTGTCAATTAAGCACTTACGCATTAAAGAAATAGCATCCCGCAGTTTTACCCTGTCTTAAAAATCCATTCAATACCCGGTCTATCCTGTTTTGGGACGAGATGAAGAGGATGAGTTATACGACTTTGGGCGTTACAGTGTTTGAATCTTATTATCCGGTTGTTCCCCATTGACAAAAAAAAGCTCCTATCCTAAAAGATGTTTTAAGGCTGGTGCATGCTGTGCTTACAATATCACGGAGGAGTTCTATGACTGCGAACGAAATGGTGCAAATTATCGGTAAACGTCTGGGGCTTCCAGAGTTAAGCCTTAATAAACATGGATTGTGCAAAATCAGGCTGAACGACAGCATTATCATCGATTTTGAAGAGGATGATACCAAGGATTGGCTGCATGTTTACGCTGGGCTGACGGATGATGACGCAAACCTGTCGCGCAGCACTTTCCTTAAACTTCTCCAGGCCCATTACCTGTTCAACGATACCGGGCATACCTCCTTCGGGCTTGATGCCGACGGCCGTCTGTGCATCTTCATGCGTGCTCCGGTTCCGGGCATTGCGGAAGAGCTCTGGGTGGAAATGTTTGAAGTCTTTTTTTCCTCATACATCGAATGGAAAGAAAAATTGTCCGGCTGGGCTGCCGAAGAGCCTCTATCCCACGACGAACTGCCAGGTCTGCCTTCGGGTAATTTCATCAGAGTTTGACAGGGGGTTGCGTAAACATTACCGACACAGATCCTAGGGAGGAAATATGAGCATCAGCCTTAATACTGCGCAGCGCCTGATCAATGGGCGAGAGAATTTCAAGATGAACGAACTCGGCGACGAGCTATCCATTACCATCGGGCAGAACAACAAAATTGATATTACTAAGGCCGAAATTATGGAACCGCCGAACCGCCCCAAGCACAAAGCCCTTAGGGCAAACACAGGGTTTGAGGGCCTGTTCAAAGCCACAATCGATAAGGTCGATTCGTGGCGTACAACCGGGAAGCTCAACCGGGCCCAGGACGCCATTGAGATGAACCTGGGCCGGGTGGCCGGGAAGTTTGTCAATCTCCATACGCTTGCCGGCAAGACCGATCTCGATTTTTCAAAAGAAATTGCGGAGGAAAAGGGTAGTCTAACCAATGGGATTGCAAAGGAGCTGAGTGCATTTAAAACTGAAATAGAAAGTCTGGTCCGTTCCTACGGGCTGAACAGTAAAAAAATGGAGACACAGTTCCTCCAGCGGCTGATAAACAACTTGAAAAAGGACAACCCCGCTGCCCTGAACAGGCTGAAAGCGGCCGTTGAAGTGATGGCCTCAGTGCCTGGCAAGGCTAACTCCGTGATGCGCGATCACGAAGCATTGGTTAAGCAACTCGATGCGATGCTGGAAGCGAACATGGATGGCGTTGTGTTACCACCCCTGGATGTACGAACTATTCCGCAAAAGTTGCTCGATGGGTTCAAGGATCTTTTCAGCACGGAAGAACAGCGTGTCAAGAAGGACCTGAATAAAAAGTTGGACGGCCTGGAGGAATTGTGCAATGTCTGCGGACCCGAGATGGATGAAATCAACTTCAAACTCAAAGAGTTGCGAAATAACATTACCTTTGATAACACAAAGACCATAGGGGACTTTGCAGTCCTACAAGAGAAACTGGGCTCCATTATCGGAGAGACTATCCGGCGGGGACAGGAAATTGCCCAAGATGCGATCAAGATGGATTTGCCAAAATTGCCAGGAGAATTGACAGGGGACAAGTACCGGCCCCAGCTGGTTTCGGCTGAAATTGCAAACCGCGATTTATCCAAACTGTTTATCTATAAAAACACGACATTGGCACAGACGAAGAGCCTGCGAAGTCAGCTTGATGAAAAGGTGGATGATGTCATCACCGAAGCTATCAACGATCGGAATCAAAGCAAGAAACTACCCAAGGGAGCAAGAGCCGTGGTGCAGATCGCGGTCAACTCAACCAAGGACATGACCGGTAAGTTCGTTAAAGCGCAGCAGGAATTAAAGAACATTGAGATGGAGTTTTGTGCCATTGTGCTGGCCAAACAGTTGGCAGTCAAGGGCGATACGCCGCCTGGGGGCGTGGATGCCAAGGCGTGGAGCGATGCCTGTTCCGTGATGACCGAACACCTGCTGAAAGCCCCGGGTTCATTGATATCAGCAAAGGATGTGTCTGCGCTGAATCTCGTCAAGGCGAATGCGGCTCAGTTCACAGAAGGCCTGGAAGGTGACGCAGTGAAGCGCCTTGGAAAGCTGTTCACCCGGCTTGACGTCAACACTGCATTTACGGTTCTATTGCCCAAACCAACTCCGGAACAGATTGAACAGTTCAAACAGACCGGTGAAAAATTCATGCAGGAAAATGCCGAACAGTTCGGCAAGCACCTGGAGGAGTGGCGGAAGTCGGTACCCGACACCGGCATCACCGAGTTGAACAACCGCTTGGACAAGGTTCGTGCTGCGCCGCTCACGCTGGATCCTGCCAAACTGAGCAGAAAGTCACTGGGAAACACACTTTCCGACCTGCAAACGCAGATTGAAACTATCAAGTCTGCGTATTCCTACGAGATTGCTTCGCATCTCAGCGGCATCGACGACAAACAGGTCAGGCTCGACCGGCGGACGGAGCTGCTTGCTGCCCTGAAGACCGAACTGCAAGGGCTGATGCCCCTGGAAGCCGACCTCCAGAGCATGATCAACATGCGCGTCATGGGCGGTCTTGCCTCCGAAGGACTTGCCGAGTTGCGCCAGTCCTGTCCAGAAAACGAAGATCGGGCAGCATGGGAAAGCGACTGCAACACCATTGTCGACTTTATCATGGAAAACCCCAAAGATGTCCCCGACGAAAAGACCGTGGCCGTGTTCGAAGATCTGCTGGGTAAATTCAACCAATCTCCAAGCACTAAGATTAAGGATGAGGAGAAAGTTAAACTGCACAATAACCTGTACAATAACCTGAAGGAGGATTTAAACTCTTGGAAAGAGTATGGATTAATAATGGGCATGGGAAGTGACAGCCTGAACTCCATGGAACATATGGACGATGTGCTTCAAGGTGTGTCAAAGATGACCATTGCCCGTATTCGTATTTCCGATATGGTCAATCTGATGGGGGACTCCTTCATTGCCTTGACCAAAGCCGGATTGCCTAACTCCCACGCCGACGAGCTGCGGTCCAATCTTTCCGAATATACGCACAAGTTGATGCTCTTGGCCGACGGCATCTCCCGCACCGACCAAACAATAACGGAGCAGCTGTCCCAGATGCGTGAGGAAGCGCAGGAATCGCTGAGCAAGACGATGTACTCTTTCTTCCCGGCTATGGAGTTTTTGGCTGGGAAGGAAGCGGATTATCTGGATAAGCCTGCCAAGTTTACCGTGGATCAGACCCGGCAGGTGACGGACCTGCGCAAGACCCTGTTCCATGCCTATACGGCGGTGTTTGACATTGCCCGTAATGTCGGAACCTTGGGCCTTGACGATGTGCAGGATGTTTCGTATCTGCTTAAAGGCCTCTCCCTGGAAGATGAGGCCCTTGAAAGCCGTGAAAATGATGCCCTTGGTGAAATTGTCAAAACATCCAAATACGCCGGCATGTCCCATAAGGTGGATCCTGAAAATCCCTCTTCCCAGACCGAGGTGACTGCCTCCATGATGGAGCAAAGCAAAGCTGGGATGAACGTTTTGCTTTATATGAATAACGAGAAGCAGACCACCAAACTGTTCACCCAGATGCGGGGTTTGGCGACCGCTTTGGTCGAGGCTAAAACCCTGGGGCTTGATCCCGCCGTGGCCCGCTCCATTGAACGGCTGTTCAGCGAGCATGTTTTAATCCCTGACAAAGGCTTGAAACTGGATGATCTTATCCCTGATAAACAGAAACATGAGAATTTTATTGCCCAGTTCGATGGGCTGCATCAGGCGATAATGCAGACCGGTTCGACCATCCAGTCCTTCAAACTGAACGTTAAATCGACCCAGACGAGCATCAATATGAAGGCGGAAAATTACCTTAAAGGGTGTGTGATGCCGAAGTCGTTGCGGACGAACCTGAGGGTTCGTGCTTCCCATGATATTGACGGAAAAATGTCCCGTATTCTTATCGGAAGGTCCTCGAAGGAGGAACCCAGATGGTATGACGTGAGCCTGTCCAAGGACACGTTGACCTTTACCCCCGTCGACGACAAGAGTGGTAAAGGGGTGCTCGCCGCCCCTGCCTCCAACGGAGGTGTCCGCTTCCCTAATGTATAGTCGAAAAATTCCCGTAGGGCCTGCTAAATTTTGCAGGTTTATCCTGGATAGATAATAAAGGATTTTATCAATTGTCCGTTATTGCCCAAGGTGCGATTGACCATAGACTCTGCAATTTGCCGGCTACCGGATTTGGCCTTGTTTTCGGGGTGTTTCTTGCCCACTCAACCTCGCTGTTCATACCGGGAATGCCCATAATGCATTGTTGTCAAAGGGGTTAAATTATGGTATATGGAGGGAGTTTATGCCTGCCCCAGGCAAAGGAGAAAGATGAAGATACGAAAACCGACCACTGAAAACTACGGTAAGGTATCGGGCCTGCTCGGTTCCGCCTTTCCCAAAAGCCGATTTGAAAAAAGAGTGGTGGAAAATTTCCATGCAAATAAGACCCCTATCCATGAGTGGGTCTGCATCCATGTGAACAAGTTCATTGGATATATTGCCTTTTCAAACGCCTACCACGGCAAAGAGATCTGCGGTCTGCACCTTGCCCCCCTTGCCGTGGCTCCCGAATTTCAACGCCAGGGAATCGGAAGCGAACTTATCAGGTTTGTCCTGCGCCAGGAGCCGATCAAAACCAGCACCATCTTTGTCCTTGGCAATCCCGAATTTTACCAGGGATTCGGGTTCAGGCAGTGCGCCATGCCCCTATGCCCCTTTGACAAGGACAACCGTCACTTCCTGGCCCTTGGCAACACAGCCGCGGCATCGTTTACTGTGGGATATGAACCCGAGTTCAGCAACAGCTGAGACGTTTCCACCCGCCAAGATAGTCTCATTACGCCTGCTTTGGTTATCCTGACCGGAACCGCAAAACGTTGGAGGTCGCTTTGACTCTTCTTAAGGAGAAATAAGTTTATGTCACTCCAGGTAAAGCAGTTTTTCTACAGCCGGGACAACCTTGGCTACCTTGTCCATGGTGAACACCATGCCGTTGCCATTGATCCGGGCGCTCCGGGTCCCATGATTTCCTTTGCCAGGGAAAAAAACCTTACCATTGACCTGGTGACCAACACCCATACCCACCATGACCATGTGTCTGGCAACGCCAAGATGCTGGAAAATACCCGGGCAAGATTTTTACCCTGTAACGATTTAATGGGACGGGCGTCGATTGAAATTGATGGCGAACCGCTCCTTGTGTTCCACACTCCCGGCCACACGGCAGACAGCTTCACATTTAAGGCTGGGGACAGTCTGATAACAGGAGACACCCTTTTTAACGGGACCGTTGGAAATTGTTTTTCAGGAGATCTGGAGGGGTTTTTTACCTCTATCAAGCTTTTAACGGACTTTCCGGGTGAGACTCTTGTGTATGCGGGCCATGATTATGTCCGGGACTCCATGACCTTTGCAAGGAGCCTTGATCCAGAAAATCCCCATATTGACCTTTTTCTTGAATCCTATGATCCGGCTAAGGTCGTTTCAACCCTGAAAGATGAAATGCGGGTCAATCCCTATTTAAGGTTTAACACCCCGGCCCTTATTTCACTTATGGAAAAGAATGATCTTCCAGTTGGGAGCGAGTACGAGAGATGGTGCTCGATCATGAAATTCTGACGGGTGGTGTCCATGTAGGGGCTCCCTTGCGGGTGCCCTTGCGAATGCCCTTGCGAATAACCCGCCCTCGTTATCCCGAACAAGAGGCCAGATAAACTTGATAATTGAGTTAAAATGAAAATGCCATTTAGCCGGATCTTCAGGCTTTCGGGTAAAAAGCGCAAGATGTCAGATGCCAGGCAGGTGTCGGAGTCAGACCTCAAAGGTTCTGGAAAAAGGCCTGCTCAAGCTCATTGACCCTTTGTTTTCGTTCCAGATCAAAGAATTTTCCAAGGAATGGATCGTCAACAAATGGCGGTGGAATGCGGGCGATTTTATGCCCGAGTATGGACAGCACCTCCATTGATTTGTCACAGCAGGGATATCCCTTGTCGTCCAGCTGTATCTCCGGACCTGGTTTGATTTTGATGATGTTGTTGATATCAACGAGCTTTAAACGTCCCCGGTGGGAGAGCATTAGATTTCCATCACCTGCAAGGTCGGGGATCAGCCCCGTCTGCTTGACCATGGCGGTGATCGCCCCTACAAATCCCTTGATGTCGGATACGGCCTGTCTGGTAAACTCTTGTGTGGTTGTTTCAGAGTTTGAAATGTGAAAATGTTCCAGGGAGCGTTGGTCGGAAAGGTGCCAGGGGTCGAGGATTGTTCCCTCAATATACTCCTGGAGTCCGCACAACAGGATATGATTCTGCTCTTTTTCACGGTATTCGACAATAAACTCTTCGCTCTGGGCTACAAAATCGGATCCAAGGGAGGTTAGAAGTATTCTGTATCTTTTGATCTCTTCCAGAGCAGTGGCACAAGAGCTGAATCTGTTTTTGAGAATCCTCACCATCTTTATGGGCCTTGCCCTTGGAAATGTACGAATTCCGTTGACCAGGATGCCATGGAGCTCTTTTTCAAGATCCTGGGCGGGGATCAATTCGAGCAATTGGGAGCGAAGTCCTGCCCTGAAATGCCGCCTCAGAAGATAATGTCCGGGGATTCTTAGAAAATTTATCATAGGTAAGTAAATATTCGGGTTAGTAATTTATGAGTCAAATTTTTAACAGTTTTCTAAATTTTTTATCTAAAGGGTACACCCAGATATCTTTAAATGGAACACTAATTTTTCCTGCAGGACCAAGTTTTCC
>JAVERV010000084.1:0-14475 GCA_034006945.1 Desulfobacterium sp.
AAAAATTTATATCGATTTATAACTTTCAATTTGTACCGACAATTAAAGTGTTATTTGGGAAAAAAAGAACCAAAAAACCAACGGGACACTATTACCTTTAATTAGGGGGGTGTTTCATATAAAAAACCGTCAATTATAATAAATGGTCAATTATAATCAAGGCCAGAGATAAAACATATCAGGAGCAAAAAAAATGTCAGAAGATACCAAAAAAGTGATCTATTCCATGATCCGGGTGAGCAAGTTTTACGACAAAAAACCTGTGCTCAAGGATATTTCCCTTTCATATTTTTACGGGGCAAAGATCGGAGTGCTCGGCCTGAACGGATCGGGCAAGAGCTCCCTGCTGAAGATCCTTGCAGGCATCGACCAGGAGTTTAACGGCGAAACCATTCTCTCCAAGGGGTTTACCGTGGGTTACCTTGAGCAGGAACCCCTTGTGGACTCGGACAAAACCGTGCGCGAGGTCGTGGAAGAGGGAGTTCAGGAGACGGTGGATCTTGTAAACGAGTACGAGGCGGTCAATGAAAAATTTGCCGAGCCCATGTCCGATGAAAAGATGGAAAAGCTGATCCAACGCCAGGGAGACCTTCAGGAACAGCTCGACCACCTGGAGGCGTGGGACCTTGACTCAAGGCTCAAGATGGCCATGGACGCCCTGGGGTGCCCTGACGGCGATACAAAAGTAGCCGTGATCTCGGGGGGTGAGAAACGGCGGGTTGCCCTTTGCAGGCTCCTCCTGAAGCAGCCGGATATCCTGCTTCTGGACGAACCGACCAACCACCTGGATGCAGCTTCGGTCTCCTGGCTTGAGCAGCACTTGAGCAGATATCCCGGAACGGTAATTGCCGTGACCCATGACCGCTATTTCCTCGATAACGTGGCTGGCTGGATACTCGAGCTTGACCGGGGGGAAGGAATTCCCTGGAAGGGCAACTACTCGTCCTGGCTCGAACAGAAGCAGAACCGCCTGAAAACCCAGGATAAACAGGAGAGCAAACGCCAGAAGACCCTGGAGAGAGAGCTTGAATGGATCAGGATGTCGCCCAAGGGAAGAAGGAGTAAATCCAAGGCAAGAATCAGCGCCTACGACACCCTGTTAAACCAGGACTCAGGGACGAGGGACAAGGATCTTGAGATTTTCATTCCCCCAGGACCAAGGCTTGGTGACAAGGTGGTTGTGGCAAAGGATGTCAAAAAATCCTTTGGTTCAAAGACTATAGTGGAGAACATGAGCTTCATCATTCCACCGGGCGGAATCATCGGCGTGGTCGGTCCCAACGGGGCGGGAAAATCGACCCTGTTCAAGATGATCACCCGAAAGGAGACTCCTGATTCAGGCGTCCTTGAGATCGGTGACACGGTAAAGATCGCCCATGTTGACCAGGACAGGGACGTTCTTGATCCGGAAAAAACCATCTGGGAGACCATCGGGGGCGGAAGCGACAACATTCTCCTGGGAGGCCGGGAAATCAACTCCAGGGCCTATGTCTCGAAGTTCAACTTTTCCGGCTCTGACCAGCAGAAGAAAGTCGGGATGCTGTCCGGCGGCGAGCGCAACCGGGTTCACCTTGCCCGGGTACTCAAGGAGGAGGCCAACCTCATCCTTCTTGACGAACCGACCAACGATCTTGACGTCAACACCATGCGGGCCCTTGAGGAGGCCCTGGAGAACTTTGCAGGCTGCGCAATTGTGATCAGCCATGACCGATGGTTCCTGGACAGAATCGCAACCCATATCCTGGCCTTTGAGGGCAAGGGAGAGGTCCTCTTCTTTGAGGGTTCCTACTCGGATTACGAGGCGGACCGAAAAAAACGCCTCGGCATCAAGGCTGACCAGTCTGAGACCTTTAAATACCGTCAGCTGACACGTTAGTTGTAGGGGCGACCCTTGCGGTCGCCCTTTATGGCCGCCACAAAGGGCACCCGCAAGGGGAGCCCCTACACTGGACCGGGCTTGTTTTATCGAATTTCATGTTTTCTTGTGCCTGCCGGGACATGTGGGTTTTAAAAAAACTAATGGGGCGACATTATGACCAAGGCCGAAAAACTAAACACCAGGAGCTCGGACATGGGCTCCCTTGCCGCCATCCATCTTGCCGTCGTTCTGTTGGCTTTGCCGGGCTTTTTGGCAAGTTTCTCTTCTGCTCTCCCCTTGTGATCGTATTCGGCAGAACCTCTTTTGCGGCCCTGGCACTGCTGCCCCTGGTGCTCGTCTTCAGATCAGGAACAACCCAGCTCTGTTTGACCCGGAAACGGATGGGGAATTATATGCTCATGGGAGCCCTTCTTGCGGTTCACTGGAGCGCCTTTTTCCTCTCCATCCAGATATCCACCGTGGCCCTTGGACTTCTCACCTTTTCGACCTTTCCCCTGTTCGTGACCCTGCTAGAACCCCTTTTTTTCAAACAACGGATCAAACGGCAAGACGTGATTATGGCTCTTTTCCTGTTTGCGGGCCTCGTGCTTGTTCTGCCCTCGTTTGACTTCTCACAAAGACCAGTCCAGGGAGCCCTTTGGGGAATATTCTCGGGTCTTACCTTTTCCCTTCTGACCATCTTCAACAAAAGAAACCTTGTGCTCGAGCCGCCGGTGCGCCTTGCCTTTTTCCAGAACCTCTTTGCGTCAGCAGCCATTCTACCGGTTTTTGCCCTGGTCCCCCAGGCTGTTCCCACCCCGGGTCAGATCCTTTTACTCGCAATCCTGGGTGTCGTATTTACAGCCCTTGCCCACACCCTGTTCATCTCATCGCTTAGGAATCTCAGGGCCGCCACCGTGAGCATCATAACCTGCCTTGAACCCCTCTACGGGATCGTCCTTGCCGTCATTCTTCTGGGAGAAATACCGAACCTACGCATGGTTGTGGGCGGTACCATAATCCTCTCAGCCACCCTCCTTGCATCCCTTAGCAAAGATCATTAATTAATAATTCTTGATTAATAGCCTTATCTGATTTATATATACAGGTTTCACTGACATTATCCAGGGAAAATACGAGGAAAACAGCAGCTTAGATGACAAAGACCACGGACAGACGAACGGCAAAAGAGATCGCAAAACGCCGCACCTTTGCGATCATAAGTCACCCGGATGCGGGCAAGACTACCCTTACGGAAAAGCTTCTTCTTTTTGGCGGGGCAATCAAGCAGGCCGGTGCCGTCAAATCAAGAAAAACGGCAAGGTCCGCCACCAGCGATTTCCTCACCATCGAGCAGGAGAGGGGCATCTCCGTCTCCTCGTCGGTGATGAAGTTCGAATACCGGGGATATGAGATCAACCTTCTAGACACCCCAGGACATAAGGATTTTTCCGAAGACACCTACCGGGTGCTGACTGCCGTTGACTGCGCCATCATGATCATAGATTCGGGAAGGGGTGTCGAACCCCAGACAAAAAAACTCATGGAGGTGTGCCGCATGCGTAACACCCCCATCATCACCTTTATCAACAAGCTCGACCGGGAGGGGATGGAGCCCCTGGATATATTTGACGACATCGAGAACAAGCTCCAGATCGAATGTACACCCATGACCTGGCCAATTGGCATGGGCAAGCGGTTCAAGGGGGTTTATAACCTTGAGCGAAACGAGCTCAGGCTTTTTTCACCCGGCTACGTACCCACGGACGATGGCGGCGTAGTGATCAAAGATCTTAGCGATCCAGAGCTTGACCGCCAGCTGGGCTCCCAGGCCGATGAACTAAGGAACGATATCGAACTGATAAAGGGAGCGGCCGATCCCTTTGATAAGGAGTATTACCTCAAGGGGAGCCAGACACCGGTTTTTTTCGGGTCTGCCATCAACAACTTCGGGGTGAGGGAGATGCTCGACGCCTTTGTTGAAATGGCTCCTGCTCCTGGTAAAAGAGCTACCGCAACACGGATTGTTTCGCCTGAAGAAACTGCATTTTCAGGTTTCACATTTAAAATCCAGGCCAACATGGATCCGGCCCACCGGGACAGAATCGCATTTTTCAGAATCTGTTCGGGCAAATTCACCAGGGGAATGCGGGTGCGCCACCACAGAATCGGCAAGGATATCATCCTGTCCAACGCCACCATATTCATGGCCCAGGAACGAAGCAACGTTGACGAGGCATTCCCCGGGGATATCATCGGCATCCACAACCACGGAACCATCAAGATAGGAGACACCTTCACGGACAAGGAGCCGTTAAAGTTCTTGGGCATCCCAAGCTTTGCCCCTGAGCACTTTAGACGGGTTATCCTCAAGGACCCCCTCAAGACAAAGGCCCTTCAAAAGGGTCTGCTCCAGCTTGCAGAAGAGGGAACCATCCAGGTATTCCGGCCCCAGATTGGCAACGACTACATCCTTGGTGCAGTAGGTTCCCTCCAGTTTGACGTGACCATGGCAAGGCTCAAGGCCGAGTACAGCGTATCCGCAGGCTACGAACCAGTGGACCTCAGCGTGGCCCGGTGGGTCACCTGCAAGAACAACGAAATCCTTAAAAGATTTGTAAGAGAAAACCAGTCAACCATAGCAACGGACTCCGAAGGGTGGATCACCTTTCTAACCACAAGCGAGTATCAGCTTGGATTTGCCGTTGAAGCGTGGCCGGATATTGAATTTCACAAGACCCGGGAGTACAACTAACAATAATACGAGCAAGCAAAGGAGAACACCATGACCGACAAACGAATCTTCAACTTCAATGCAGGGCCGGCAGCCCTACCCCTTCCAGTTCTTCAGGAAATCCAATCCTCGTTTCTCAACTTTGACGGATCGGGGATGTCCATTGTTGAAATAAGCCATCGATCCCCCCTGTTTGATGCTGTTATCAACGATGCAGTGGAAAGGACCAAGAGACTCCTCGGGCTTGACGATCGATTCCACGTGCTGTTTGTCCAGGGCGGGGCCAGCCTCCAGTTTGCCATGGCCCCCATGAACTTTTTGGCCGGAAACAGGTCCGCCGATTTTGTCAACACCGGCACCTGGTCCACCAAGGCCATCAACGAGGCAAAGATCCTCAAGAAAAACTACTCGGTGGTGGCATCGTCCGAAGACAAAAACTTCTCCTACATCCCAAAGGAGATAAAGTTCAACAAGGATGCCGCCTATGTGCACATCACCAGCAACAACACCATCAAGGGCACCCAGTGGCAGACCTTTCCCGACACAAACAACGTGCCCATCGTGGCAGACATGTCATCTGATTTCATGAGCCGCCCCCTTGACATGGACAGGTTCGGCATGATCTATGCCGGGGCCCAGAAGAACATCGGCCCCTCAGGCGTTTGCATGGTCATCATCAGAAAGGATATGCTGGATCTTGCCACGGATGAGCTTCCATCCATGCTGCGTTATTCCACCTATTCGTCAAAGAACTCCATGTACAACACCCCGCCCTGCTTTGGCATATATACCATCCAGCTGGTTTTAAAATGGCTGGAAGAGACCGTGGGAGGCCTTGAAAAAATGGAGGCCAGGAACATTGCCAAGGGAAAGCTCCTCTACGGCTTCATCAACAACAGCGATTTTTACCGGACAACGGCCGCAGCTGACAGCCAGTCCCTCATGAATGTAACCTTCAGACTGCCCACCGAGGATCTTGAACGCTCTTTCATTGAAAAGGCCACGGCAAAGGGTCTTGGGGGGCTCAAGGGTCACCGTTCGGTTGGCGGCTGCCGGGCATCCATCTACAACGCAACTACCCTGGAGGCAGTTGAGGCCCTTGTGGATTTCATGCAGATTTTCGAAAAGGAGAATTAAAGATGCGAGTGCTTATCAGCGACAAGATGGACCAGGCGGGTATCGATATATTCAAGAGTGAAGAGGGAATTGACGTTGACGTGATAACCGGTCTCACCCCTGAAGAGCTGAAAGAAATAATCGGCGATTACCACGCCCTTGCCATCAGGAGTGCCACCAAGGTTACCAAGGAGATCCTGGATGCCGCCACAAACCTCAAGGTGGTGGGCAGGGCCGGCATAGGCCTTGACAACGTTGACATCCCTGAGGCAACCCGCCACGGAATTGCCGTGATGAACACCCCCGGAGGCAACACGGTCACAACGGCAGAACACGCCATATCAATGATGATGGCCCTGACAAGGAACATCCCCAGGGGCACGGCCACCCTTAAACAGGGCCTGTGGGAGAAAAAGAACCTCCAGGGCCGGGAGCTGTTCAACAAGACCCTTGGGGTGATCGGATTCGGAAACATAGGTTCCATCGTTGCAAGGCTTGCCCAGGGCCTCAAGATGCAGGTGATAATCTTTGATCCCAACATCGCAGCCGACCACATTGGCAAGGAAGGCTTTGAGAGCGTCTCCCTGGAAGAGCTGTACCAGAGAAGCGACTACATCACCATCCATGTGCCCAAGATAGAAGCCACCACCCATCTTTTGAACAAAGAGGCATTTGCCCAGATGAAGACCGGGGTGATGGTTATCAACTGCGCCAGGGGCGGCATCATCCAGGAGCAGGACCTCTACGACGCCATTGTGTCTAAGAAGGTTGCAGGGGCGGCCCTTGACGTATTTGAGAAGGAACCCCCCGTGGACAACCCCCTCCTGACCCTTGACGAGGTTATCGCAACTCCCCATTTAGGAGCTTCCACCAAAGAGGCCCAGACCAACGTGGCCGTGGCCGTAGCCAACCAGATCATAGCCTATCTCAAACAGGACACCATCATCAATGCCGTGAACGTGCCTTCTGTCACGGGCGAACTCCTGATTAAGCTCAGACCCTTTCTCTATCTTGCCGAAAAAATGGGATTGATGCAGTCCCAGCTGGTAAAGGGACCTTTCAAGGAGATTGCCATCGAATATGCCGGTAACTTCTTTGACCTTGACCTTAGACCCGTCACCCTTGCCGCATTGAAGGGAATTCTGACACCCCTTGTGAGCTACGAGGTCAACTCGGTCAATGCAGGCACCCTTGCAAAGACCATGGGGATCAAGGTGACGGAGACCACAAGCCAGGCTACGGAAAACTATATTAACCTCATCCGCATGACCGTAACAACGGAATCCGGCACAGATCTTGTTGCAGGAACCATATTCGGCAAGGAAGAGCCGAGAATCATCCGCATCAATAAGTTCCGTCTTGAGGTTATCCCGGAGGGCCACCTTGCCCTTATTCACAACATTGACAAGCCGGGCTCCATCGGCAACATCGGCAGCTGCCTTGGCAGACACGATATCAACATCGCCAGGATGACGGTGGGAAGGGAGGATGACGGGGATCGCAACATCATCTTCCTCCAGACCGACACCCCGATTTCAAGCGAGATCGCCCAGGAGGTCAGCGGACTCGGCCTTGTAAACTCCATGGTCACCTTCGAACTTTAACGCCCCATGGGAGAAAAAGAGAGAAAGATACCCTACAACTATACATCCGCCGAGGATGACCAGGTTATCCGCCATCTTTTTGGCCGGACCATGGTCAACAATATCCAGACCCTGAAAGAATCACAGATCACGGGCCGTTCCGCAAGGCTCGTGTTCCGACTCATGGGGGATATGTTCATCATCGACCGAAACCCCTTTATACTCCAGGAACTGCTCGACCATCCAAAAAGGAGGAACGGCTTTTTCAAGGGAATATACAAGGATCTTGCCACGGTGGAACAGGGTCCTTCAGATCCCCTGGTGTCCCAGGTGGTGGACGGACTAAGGGGGTATCTGTCTTCCCTTGTGGGTCAGATCAAAAAAACGGGGGCCGAGCGTAGAAGGATAACCAGGGCCATCGAGGCCGTCACAGGCCCGGGCAGCGTTCTTTTTGACCCCTTTACACTCACGGCCCACACCACAGATGCAACCGACTGGAGACGCTATCCGCCCCTTGCCGTTGTGCGTCCTTCGGACGAATCCCAGGTGGCACCCCTGATCCTTGCCATCAAGGGGCTTAGCCTCAACATCATTCCCAGGGGTGGAGGTACCGGGCTTACCGGAGGCAGTGTTCCCCTCACCCGGACCTGCGTCATGATCAACACGGAAAAACTCAACACCATCCACGGCATCCGGCAGATTGAGGATGGGACGGGTCGTTCGTTTGCCGTCATAGATCTCGAGGCTGGTGTGATCACCGAAGACGCCATGGCCTGTGCCAAGGCGTCGGGCCTCGTGTTTGCCACCGACCCCACAAGCTCCTGGGCCTCGACCATTGGAGGCAACCTTGCCGAAAATGCCGGGGGGAAAACGGCTGTTCTATGGGGAACGGCCATTGACAACGTTCTTACCTACAAAATCGCCATGCCCGACGGCAGGCACCTGACGGTTGAGCGCCAATACTACCCCCAGGACCATCAGCACCATGAACCGGACCATACCCGTGGCCACCAACCGAACCATCCTCTGAGGAAAATTTCACCCGACGACCGGGTGATCTTCCATGTAATTGACGAACAGGACCAAGTGGTGAACAGGATAATTCTCACCGGTGATGAGATACGAAGACCGGGCCTTGGCAAGGACGTGACCAACAAGACCCTGAACGACCTTCCCGGCATACAGAAAGAGGGGTGCGACGGGGTGATAACCTCAGCAACCTTTGTTCTCCATCCCCAGTTTGAGTTAAAAAAGACCTTTTGCCTGGAGTTCTTTGGCCGGGACATGACCGAGGCAGGCAAGGTGATCAGCGACATCTCAAAGCGGTTCAGAAACCGGGACGGCCAGGCATGCCTCATCGCCCTCGAACACTTTGACGAAGAGTATATCAAGGCCATTGACTACAAGGCAAAGGCTGCGACTCCGGACCCCCTGAAGGCCGTCCTTCTCATCGACATGGTTGCCCGCACCAGGGAGGAACTCGTCAAGGGAGAGGACCGCCTGGAACGTATCCTCATCCCATACCACAAGACAGCCCTTACCCCGGCAGAAAACGAGAAAGAGGCAGAACGGTTCTGGAGGGACAGAAAAAAACTGGGGGCCATTGCACGAAGAACCAATGCCTTTAAGCTCAACGAGGACATCGTGCTGCCCATTTCTTCCCTTGCAGAATTTGCAAGCTTTGTGGACCAGACAAACATGGAGGAAAAACGCCACACCCAGCTGAGTCTTGTCACCAACCTCATGGCCTACCTTGAAACAGCAATACCCCTTGAAGACCCCCAGTGGCTCGTGGCCAAGGTTACCCACGCAAGAACCCTTGCAACCAAGGCAAAGATAAAAATATCAAAGGCCGCAAGGGAGAGCCTCGAAAGAGAGACCTATGCTCGGGAGTTTTTTGAAGCCCTTGAGCAACTGCTGCGGGGTTACACCCTTGTCACCGAGAACATACACAAGATCCATGGGGAAACCATGTCGAGGCTCATCGTCATCGCCACCCACATGCATGCAGGCGACGGCAACGTCCACGTGAACATCCCGGTGCTTTCCAACGATCGGCATATGATGCGGCGGGCAGGTGCGACGGCCGACAGGATCATGTACAAGGCCATCGAGCTTGAAGGAGCGGTGAGCGGCGAACATGGTATCGGTATCACCAAGTTCGCCCACCTCGATTCCGGAATTGTGGAAAGATTCACCAGGTACAGAACAGAGGTTGATCCCACGGGCCTCATGAATCCAGGCAAGTTAGTTGACCCCCTGGTCATGGAAAAGATATTTACCCCGTCGTTCAACCTCCTGGGGATAGAGGCAGACATTCTCTGCCACGCAAGCCTCGGTACTCTTGCCGGAAGCATTGCCAACTGTGTGCGCTGCGGCCGATGCAAGGCAAGCTGCCCGGTCTTTTTCCCCCACAAGGACCTCTTCTTCCACCCAAGGAACAAGAACCTTGCCGTGGGTGCCCTGATCGAAGCCCTGCTCTACATAACCCAGCGCACCCGCTCCACCAAATTCCGGATACTCCGGCATTTAGAAGAAATTGCCGACCACTGCACCATCTGCCACCGTTGCCTCACCCAGTGCCCGGTGAACATCGATTCCGGCGAAGTATCGATCCTTGAGCGGGAAATCCTGACAGAACGAAACTTCAAACACACACCCCTTGCCACGAGCCTCAGTCTCAACTACCTTGGCACCCGGAACGAATTGAAAAATTCATTGATGCGAACAATGCTGGTTAATATGGGCAGCCGCATTCAAAGGGGTGCATCCGCTCTTTTCACCTCTCTGCCAGAGATCAAGGCAGCCGGGAGGGTAAAAACCCTTGAGATGCTAAAGAGCCCCATGCCACAGGCTTCAGGAAAAACCCTACGTTCGGTTCTGCCCAGGTGCGGTCCCAGCCAGGTGGTTATGATCGAACCAGAACAACCAGCAGTAGCAACAGTATTCTACTTTCCCGGCTGCGGATCAGAACGTCTCTTCTCCGAGATTAGCAGGGCCTCGGTCTTTCTTCTGGTAAAAAACAGGGTAAGGGTGATCCTGCCGCCCCCCTTTCTCTGCTGCGGGTTTCCGGCAAGAATCAATGCAAAGGGAAAAGAGCACCAGCGTCTCTCCCTGAGGAACACCATCATCTTCAGCCAGATCAGGGAGATGTTCAGCGATATTGACTTTAACGCTTGCATCATAAGCTGCGGCACCTGCAAGGAGGCCCTTGAAACCCTTGACGCAGGGACTATTTTCCACTGCCGGATAAGGGACATATCTGAATTCATACTTGCCATGAACCCGTCAATTGAGCTAAGCGAAGATTACCTTTACCATCCACCCTGCCACGATTCCCTTGGAGGAAGAGCCGGGACTCTGCTCGCTCCCCTTTCCACAAAAACCGTTGAAACCATCCCCCAATGCTGCTCTGAGGCTGGCACCATGTCCATGTCAAGACCCGACATCTCCAATGCCATGCTCGACAGAAAACAGTCGCTGCTAAAGCCCAGGCTGGCCGACCGGATTTTACCGGTAAAGATGCTGACCAACTGCCCCTCCTGCCTCCAGGGACTGGGCCGCAACCAACCCCTTGGCGTCATACCCATTCACATTGCCGCAGAACTTGCCGAGCTTACATCGGGGACCGCCTGGGAGGAAGAACTTCGGGGTATGATGGCCAACGCCGACGTGATCGATTTCTAATGAATCTCATCCTGATAGACAGGGAGAAAGACGATTTCACGAGCCCGACAAGGGTCAAGGTTTATGGCCGAAGGTTTGAGCACATAACAAAGGTGCACCGGGCCTGCCTGGGCGATAGCCTTACCGCGGGAATCATTAACGGCAGGATGGGAACCGGAACAATCACAGACATTTCAACGGACCACCTTGAAATGGAACTCGTTCTGGACCATGATCCGCCCCCGGCCCTGGAAATGACCCTTGTGATGGCATTACCCAGACCCAAGATGTTCCGGAGGATCCTTGAGGCCTTGGCAAGTCTTGGGGTGAAACAAATATATCTGATCAACTCCTGGAGGGTGGAAAAAGGATTCTGGTCAACCCCTGTTCTGGAGCAGGAAAATATAGACAAGGCCCTTCTGCTGGGCCTGGAGCAGGCCGGAGATACCACCATGCCCCGGGTACATTTGCGCAGGTTCTTCACCCCCTTTGTCAACGAGGAGCTTGACACGATTGCAGGCAGGACACTAAGGCTTGCGGCCCACCCCAAAGGAGTCACAACCTGCCCCTGCCATCCCGGGACATGCGTCACCCTTGCAATGGGGCCGGAGGGGGGATTCATCCAGAAGGAAATCGACTCGTTTGAGCGGTTGGGATTTACCTGCGTCACCCTTGGTCCCAGAATTCTCCGCCTTGAAACGGCGGTTCCCTATCTTGTATCCCGCCTCTTTGCCTGACCAACGGCAATTTCCAAACAACAATTCTAAAAAGATTTTCAAAAAAATCTATGAAAAAGACCTGCAATGGATAATGAAGCAGGAATTTCAAAGTAATTTGCTTTATAGGGACTCAGATAGAAATTACAACCTAAAATTGCCCCTTTCTAATGTGTTTGAAGCCCGTCCCTGGGAACGCACATAGAACCGGACTGGTCATGCCAATGGATTCAAGGATAAATGTGTCTTGTTGAAACTTGGTAAACTTCATTTAAATGTTCCCCAGGTTCGGGGTGGTGTTGAATTTTATCCTTCGGCCTTGCCCAAAAGGTGAAACAACTCCTTGTGAAAAATTAATTTTACGCCAACTTCATCTATAGAGCAGTTGCATCCTCCACAACCTCCTGGGTATCTATTTTTGTCCAGGGGACAAGGTGGAACGTTAAAAGCACATACCCAGTGGTACGGGATTTAAGTTTTGTTCCGGCCCTGCCGATTAGGTAAAACTCTAATCGGATACTACTGGGCATGATTATGAAACCCGTTATTGCCCGTGAACTTGCTGAAATGGTCCATACAGTCTTGGCTTTGATGTGATACCCATACTCATTGGCATAACAAAAGCGCGGGATAGGATGACAGCTTAAATAAATTTAAAAAAGGATGGAGATTTGTTAATTAACAAGAAAAGAAGGAGATAAGGTAACCCCCTGGCTTTGCCGGGGAGATTCCCAAAGTTTGACGTTTTCGGGAATATAACTGTTCTACCCACCTTCAGGTGGCTCACGCTTTTAATACCGCCTTAAGCGGTTCACAATACAAGCCTCCGACTTTGCCGGAGGCTTGTTGACTATCAAGGAGATTTTTAAATGAAATTGGGTGATTTAAAGTTGTTTGTAAAAATACTGGGTGGTTTTATTATAGTTCTGTTTTTGCTAGTTGTTGTCGCCTATGTTGGCTATAATGGTTTATCGGGTGTCGTAGACAGGGTAGAGAATGCAGATGACGTCAATCATCTGGTTGAGGAGATTCAGAATATAAGACAGCAGGAAAAAGATTATATTATCAAGGGAGACGATACATATATCAAAATGGTGGATGGGGGTGTTGAAACGCTTATTGCCCATAGTCTGGCTGTCAAAGAAAAATTCACACAAAAATCGAATCAAGACCAGATGGACCAGATTCTGGTTGAAGTAAAAGAATACAAGGTTGCTTTCGATGATTATGTGGATTTAGAGGTTCAAAAAGATAAAACCATGGATCAAATGAGAGCTAATGCCAGGTTAGCGCTTACCCAAGCCGAGATAATACGCGAGGATCAGAAAGATCAATTAGCCAAGGACCGGATGGATTCTGAAACGTTTATGAAAGAAAAACTGGCCAATGTGGACGATGCCAATCGCATGATCGAATGGTTCATTGATGCCCGTAAAAACGAAAAGGAGTTCATTATTTCCAAAGGCCAGCAGCAGTGGATGGAAAACGTAAATGGAAGGGTCACAGAAATACTTGATCTTGCCGGTGATCTGAAATCACGGTTTAAACTGGCCCGGAATGTCGAACAGATTAACAAGCTTATGGATGCCGTCAAGCTCTATAGTGAGGAGTTTAAGCTTTTTGGGGCATTGATGTTAAAACAGGCTGAATACGACAAAACAATGGTAACTTCAGCTGAAGAAGCTGTAAAAGTAATTGCTCAAGCCTGGGCCAATCAGAAAACAAAGATGAAAAACCAGATTTCAACAGCCAACCGTACAATGTTGATCGTATCATTAGCTGCAATTGTATTAGGGTTGATGTTAGGTTCTTTAATCACCCTAGGGATTACCCGGCCGATCAATAAGGGAGTCGCATTTGCCAAAGCCATGTCAGAAGGTGATTTGACCCAGACCCTGGATATTGATCAGGCAGATGAAATTGGAACTCTGACAAAAGCCTTAAATATAATGTCAAAAAATTTGAGAGCCATGTTCACTGATATTGCATCGGGCACACAAACCCTTACCGCTTCTTCTACGGAGCTTTCAGCTGTTTCAGAGCAAATTTCCACAAATTCAAAACAAACTGCAGAAAAATCACACAGCGTGGCCGCTGCATCTGAAGAGATGGCTACCAATATGAATAGTGTGGCCGCTGCCACTGAGCAGACCACAACCAATGTCCAGATGATTGTTGCTGCTGCAGAAGAGATGAGTGCCACCATCAATGAAATCGCAGAGAATACGGGTAAAGCCACTGAAACAACATCCCATGCGGTTATGACAGCTCAGGAAGTTTCAAAGAAAGTTGATGAACTTGGAAAGGCTTCTTTGGAAATCAGTAAAGTCACGGAAACTATAGCCGATATCTCTGCCCAGACCAATCTTTTGGCACTCAATGCTACCATTGAGGCCGCCAGGGCCGGAGAAGCAGGAAAAGGGTTTGCTGTTGTGGCACAGGAAATAAAATCTCTTGCCAAGTGTTAAGTGCCACGTTAAATTGACTTGATGAAGGCCGAAATTTTCAAAATGTGTTGACCTATTCGAGATATTATCAGATTAAATGGCCCTGGCAAGGGCCTTTTTTTATGCAAAAAATTAGGCGGAGAGAGTTCGCAGCTCTCATCCGCCCATAAAACAAGGGGGCTATTCGCCCTCCCAAAGCGTAAATATGATACAATTTGTAGCGGTTATACTCAAGGATGTTTTTGAGCAAGAGCGTAATTTTTTGTGGGAACGGCCCTCAAACTGTCCCCGATGTAGATCGTATAAAGTCTGGGGGCATGGGTTTGTTCCAACCCTTTTTGATGGTTTTGCTGTA
>JAVERV010000085.1:0-14156 GCA_034006945.1 Desulfobacterium sp.
AAATCACAATATCCCGAAAAGGGCTTTCAATGAATGTTTCATGGACCTCATCCTGCCAGTTTTCCAGAATACTCAACGGGGCAACCACCAGCACCGGCCGCTCTAAAATTTCTTTTTTTCTGCAGGCTTTATAATATTCCGCAACTGATACCAATGCCATGTAGGTTTTTCCAAGCCCCATATCATCGGCCAGAAGAGCGCCATGGGTACTGTCCACGCTGGTTTGTGCACCATTGTTATCTAAAGTCTTCAGGGCAAGGCCAAGTAACCAGCGAATACCCTCTTGCTGGTGGGGGAAAGGCGAGCGTTTGTACACTGTAAAATCAAGTTCTCCTTTATAGGAAGCATTTTCGATGAGGCTTTGAATTTCCCGGGCACTGTATTCCACTGTTTCGTCATTTTCAATGACATCCACCACCCAGGACTCTTCAGAAGAGGGTTCTGTATCTGGTTTTTCCTTTTCATCTTTAACTTCAGCATCTCCTGCATCAGAAGCGGGTAACGTCAGCTTTTCCTTGATATTGCGCAGGGCTTCTCCGGTTTGCTGCGAATCTGAAATATCAAAACTCAGCCCCTTGATTTCAACGACGTCAGCCCCTGTTTTTTCCGCGTCTTTGATGCATTTTTCCACATCCTGCAGTGTTTCCATATCTGGAATGACTTTGTTTAGATTTGTAACGGGCTGGATGCTTTGTTCCTGTAAGGCTCTTTCAAACCAGCTGATCTCAGATGCATCGGTTTCACCAAAATACGCATGTTTAAAAGGGGTTGCACCCCGTACCCGAAGGGAAAAACCAAGGTCAAGATCCACAAGGTTTGCATCCAGAAAGGCCGTGGGGGTCTTGAAAAAGTCTTTTATCTGGTTTTTGGGAATCTTTCGGTTGGTGAGGATTTCATGGACGGCATTTAATTTGTTTTCATCAAGCAAAATAAATGTGTCTCCCACACGGAGACTTTGAATATGATTCCCGGGGTCAAGCTGATGCAGGCGGGATTCAATCTCATCCGGTTCGGCAATGTCATCAAACTGGGGAGACAGAAGCATATCCCCTGTTTCTAATATGCGCCCGGTCACCGTTATATTTTCAGGTATTTTGGTTTTAAATTTTTCAAAATGATGCAGGGCAACTTTACACCCTTGCTCCTGGGCTGTTTTTAATTGATGAATGGCTTTCAGGTTCTGGTATTCGTTCCTTTGGTCAGGCTTGAGATGTTTATGATCTTCAACTGTTTTCAACACCACCCACTGTTCCGGAGAAGGGAGGTAAATTTCTGTGTCAGTCAACTTAAGCAAGGAGCCTTGAAGATCATAGTGCAGGATCGATTCATGCTGAAGTGTTTTGAGAAGCAAATTTAGACTAAAGGAAGCCTGCTGGGTGTGATGCTCAAAGGTAATGTCAAATGAGCCGGGCCAGGGCATCGGTAATTCCAGGAGCTGGCGGGTTTCTTCATCAAGCCTTACAGCATTTTCATTTTCCAGGCAAAATCCGTTGGCAATTTGTGTTGCAAGGCCCTGTTCCGCCAGCATCTGCAGGGCAATGAACTGATGAAGGGCTGCTTGTGATACTTCACCCCCTTCCATACCTGCACTGCATTTTTCAAATAGGTTATGGGGTAACACAAAATTCAAACTGTTGTTGTCTGGAATATGTTTGAACTTGAGATCATCTTTGCTGAATATGCTGGCGATACGTTCAGTTATTTTCATTTAATCCAACCCATGGTGAATTTTATAATAAAGATAATCGTCGGTGGAAAAAACCTTTTCCGGTTGAATTTGGATTCCCTGCTCATGAAAAGCTTGTATTGCCCGTCGCTGCCACCCCAATCCATTGGGATTATGGGTAATTCGATGGGGAAAATACGTTGCAATTCCAAATTGATCTTCATATTGCTCTCTCATGCTCATACCCAGTTCACGAACGGCAAATTCATTGATGGAATAGTTTAAAAGATTTGATTCAGGCAGTTTATCATAAATCCATAGGTATGAGTTGTGGCTGCCTTCAATCATATGTAAGTGCCCCACCTGGAGATAAATGATGCTTTTATTGGCATCTCTCAGATTTGCAAACAGGGGAAGTTCTTTTTCATCATAGGTGCTTTGCAGGAAAGACTTTGCACCTCGACCAATAAACAGGCGGGTTTTTCCAACCAGTTCTAAGTCAAAAAGGCCTTCCAGAAATTTTTTACGGGCAGGAAACATTCGCTCTAATTCATAGTTGTTGTTTCGCTGGGCAAATTCATCCAGTGCTTCCAGAAACAATTTAAGATCAAAACGAGACAGCACCCGGAGCACACAATCCGTAAACTCCTGTTCCAACTGGCTCCACCAGATCCGATAACTGCTGGAGGATGGCGGAACCCGGGGATCACCGGCGATATTTAAAACGATTTTCAGCCAGTTTTCTGGAAGTTCAACTCCTTTGTCAATGGCTTTTCCCGTCAATATCCGTATCACCTCATGTCCTATGGCCGGTCCATTCTTATATTGACTCATTGCGACATCTGTTTTTGTCAATTCACCGAAAACAACACTATCCTCTCCCAGGGAGAGACTTCTTAAGGTTTCAAGATAATAAAACGCTGTACATTTGTCCTGAAAGCGTCCTTTCCGGAAAAGAGGGACACCGAAATTAGTCATGATCAATTGCAGATCCATGGATTCCTGAATGGATTTCCGGGCCAACGTATGAGGTGCTTCCACATGAAATAAAATTTCTTTGTTGTTTTGAATTTTTCCCAATTCACTGTCAAAGGTCGGAACTGGTCTTTTTTCGTATTCTGCCAGCAAAAACAGTGCAAGGGATTCAAAATCACCACATTTATCAAAATATTTAAAAAAAACCTGGCTCAGATTATACAGGGTAAGATGACTTTGCGTTTTTTTGATTCTACTGAAACGTTGCAATATGGATTTAGAAACCTTAACCCTTGATAAAAAATGCTCATCGGTAAGCCACAGGTAAACCATGGCCCGAATATCCCTGCCGTTTTGCAGTTTTTTTGCGATTGAATTTGGATGGTAGGCACTGCTTTTCAACTCTTTAATTTTTTGTTGAAATGCCGTGGAGCCCACCCCTGCCTTCCGGGTCATCTCTTTTAATTGCACAGTGGCCTTTTCAATGGTTTCAAGGGAATGCCGAAAGGGAAACTCAGGCAATCGGCATTCCGGGATTTTCAGAATTAAGGGATTCATATTACAATCCAATGCTGTCTTTAATACTGCTTAAATCCTTTATGTTGGGTTGTTTCACCGTAAAGCGAATATCAATCCGTCGATTATGACGTCTTTTTTCATCGGTATCATCATCTATAATAAAGCGGCGGGTGGCTGCATATCCACTCACGGAAAACATCAAATTGCCCGAGCTGTTTTTTATGCTGCTGATGGCCTTTCCGATATCTTCATCATTTCGCCAATGGTTCCATACTTCAATGGCCCGGTAGGTGGACAGCCCCCAGTTTCCCATGCCATGGTTCATGGGCAGACTGTCCGTATGCCCTTCAATAAAAATGGTGTCAAGATACTGATTCCGGGTATCCCGGGTGATGGTTTCATATAGTATCTTTCCAATGGTGGTCACGGCATAGGCTTTATCATCTGGGATGTGATATTCGTTACTTTCGAAATATAGCTGATCCGCAGGTACCCGGAGAATGGAATCATTGTCCACGATTTCCACTGTAATGCCTTTTTTATCAAGCTCTTTTTTCATTTCAAGCAAAATCAGGGCCTTTACCTGGTTGGCTTGGGCAAGGAGTTCTATCTGCTGATCCACCTTGTTTCTGGTTTCCGTCAAATCAAGGATGAGTTTCATGGATGCCAGTATAAAAATAACAAGCAGGGCAGACATGATATCGGAAAACGACATCCAATAGGGATTTTCCTCATCAACACGCCTGCCTTTGCTTCGGCTGATACCTATTCTCATGATTTAAATCCAATTTTTACATGAAAGTCCCGGTACATGCCATACAGGGCCTTCAAACTTCGTTTGGGGCAATCCTTCCAATGGGGTCTGTCCGTGGCAGTTATATTAACGTGCATTTTTTACATCCATATCATCCACAAGGGCTTCCATTGCCTGGACAACACCCAGCATGGCGGAGGTGTAATTCTGGGTTTCCTTATCCCATGCCTGCATTCGGCTGTGGGTCTGCCCCTCCACATGTCTGCCATAATTGGCCAACGCATCGTTGAGTTGTTCTGCATAGCCGGTTAGAGCCTCATCCATTTGCTCGGCATAATTTTTCATCAAATGATCCACCTGCGCCATTGTCGCATCAATATGTTTTTTGAGTGATACCCTATAGTCTTCCTGATGTTTGGAGAGGTGATCAAAGGTTGAGTCCGCATTTTCTGCAGCTTGTTTTAATAAATCTGTGGTGTGGGTATAATCCTCTTTAAGGGATATGATCGATGTCAGCAGGTTTTTAACTTCAGATGCGACCTCTCTATTCTGGTTGGACAGGGAAGTGTTGCTCCGGGTAGCATCCAGGATGGCACCGGTGAGGGTGGCATTGGACTGGTTCACATTGTCCGTGGTTTTCTGCAGGGCCATTGCCGCCTGATGAAGATTTTCTCCAGCGGATTCCATCTGGGTGGATACCGTTTTTAATGAGGTTTGAATGCCCATGACTCCCTTACCCAGACTTACCCCCTGGGCGATTACCGATTTTGATGCAATGGTATGCTTGCCGATCAACTCCTCCATTGAGGTCATCATTGTACTCTGGTTTTCGTTCAGCTTGGCGACCTGCTCTTCAAAGGCCTTCTGCCGCATAGCGTCGGTTTGGGTCATGTTCTCGTGTTTCTTTTCCAGATCCGTGGCATACTGGGTCATGATATCACTCAATTGCGTGGTTAATTTTTCTGCATTCTCCTTTTGGGAATTAGAATTATGCTGTAACTGTTTTTCAACCAGATCGTTTCGCTTTCGGCTCTCCTCTTCTATGGCGGAAAACTGGGTTTCAAGCCGGGCAAGAAAGGTGTTCATGTCATTGCCCCAGGCACTCATGGCTTCCTTGACTTCCCCTGATGTTGATGCCATCAGTTCCTGCTGTCTTTTCCCTTCGGCACCCAGGCCTTCTGTAAATTTGCCAATCAAATCCTGCAAGAACTGCTGGGAGCCGTCGGCCTGCTTTTTCGCCAGATCCTCGGAAGCACCCACAAGCCTGTCAATACCAGGCCCCATAATTTCCCTCATGCTCTGTTTCATCCCCTGCTGAACATGCTCTCCCATTTCAGACACTGCCTTTTGCATGGTATTTCCAATTTTTTCAGCAAGTCCCATGAGGACTTCTTCGGAGGATTTGCTGGAGTTGGAGATGTCGATGAGGGATTGTTCCGGGTTGATCCTTGGGAAAAGGTGATCTATTTTTTCCTGGAGGTTTGTAATACCGTTTTGAAGGCCTGCCTCAAGCCCTTTTTCTATAAAATTAAAAATCAAACTCAGAAAAACACCCCAGACAGAGGTGGTAAAAGCAATGGATGCACCGTGAACAACCGAGGCAATTCCATGTTTAAGGACTTCTGTATTCTGGCTATCCAGATCTAGACCGCCGATACCTAGCTGCAAACCGGTAAAGGTGCCAAGAACCCCTATGGCGGTTAAAAAACTGGGAACTGCCGCCATCATTCGGCTGTTTGAAATACCATTGGCAAGGGTGCTTGTATTGAAAAAATAATCAGCATCCACTGTATTAAATAATTTGGTTTCTTTTGTGGAATATACCAGGGTTTGATCGAATTCTTTCCACAGAGCGCCGTAGGATTTATTTTTAGACATATCCTGTTTTATTTGCTCTCTTTTGCTGACAAGGTTTTCCTTTGTGATATTTTTCAAAATTCTGAAATGAAAAAGTATCTTGCGAAGGCTTTTGCCTGCACTGAACAATGCCAATAAAAGGAAAGAAGCGAATACCAAAATCAAGATGGAACAAAATAAGGCACTGATACCTTCTGATGATGTTATGTTCCCGTTTGATAAAAGGCCGAAATCAGGGATCAAATTTAAAAAACTAAAACTCTGATCATTCATTATTTATCCAAAAAACTAAAAGTTACTATCAATAAAGGATTGCAGGGCAGCTGCACCGGTTGGGGTAAAAAGCCAGATCAACGCACCGCAATTCATTAAAACCGTTATCCAGAAGATGAAACGAAAAAGTTGCTTCTGGGATTTATGGCGAAGTTTTTGTTGGGCAATGAGAGCGCCGGGCCATCCCCCGATAATTGATAATAAATGGAGTGTGTTTTCAGGCGTGCGCCAAGCTCCTTTCTGGGCAGCTGATTTATCCCTTGCATATACGATGAAAGTGAGCAGGCTGACGACCAGGTAAAACCCCAGGATCACAGGGGGGATTTTTTCTGCAAAAACAGAAATACAAACGGCAGCAATAAACAATGCCGCTCCAATGAGTGCAATAATACCCCCTTTAGTTTTTTTGTTCTTCAGAGGGATGTCATCATGGGGCAGGGTTACTTTGGTGGCACATGTTCGACCTTGTTTGTCAACGGATAAAGAATAAGTAACGGACTGGTTTATTTCCGGACGTTGGTTATGGGTGATGCAGGATTTGATATGGAAAAAAAGCTTGTCGCCTCCGGCGTTGGGTGTGATAAAGCCGAATCCCTTTTCATCGTTCCAGACTGTAATGTTTCCTCTTCTTAACAAGTTTTTTACCTTTTGCATTACAAATGTGTTGTTATGCATTCAGTCCTTCAAATGGAAAGTTATTGAATACAACTTCTGCTAATTCATATATAGCTTCATAATCATAAGACGGCCTACCCATTTGGGGTTTCCAATATCTCCCATGTGCAAGCCAATGGCGATATTTAAAGACGCCTTTTAAATCTGAAATAAGTTGTTTGGCTCCTTCAGTGTTTAACCTCCAGGCATTTAGAATATCATCTTCCAATGATGCTTTTGTCTGTTTTTCTTTGTAGATGTTCCTACATGCGACAGAAAGAGCGTCTTTTTTCTTTTTAGAATTACGCTGCAAATAATCAATTCTAAACACTGCTTCTATCGCAGCAAGTAAAGATAAAGACGATGTTATATTTAATTCATGAATTCTTTTTCCTAACTCTGATTGTATTTCATCGTTTGTGTATGCTGAAAAACGCTCCGGGTACTTTCTCGCATTTAAAAAATATTTTCTCAATGAAATTTCAGAATCGGAATGATGTAGCGATATATCACTAAGATCCAGGTGTTCATTAGAAAAAAAATCTTTTTTAACCACCGGCAACCTCCATTAGTGCATCGAAAAAAGTATCTTGTTCCAGATTAATGTATTTAATACTTGGAGGCGGAGTTGCGATTTTCCAACCCCACTCTATATCCTTTTTTTCCTCCTCTTTTTCAGGCGGCTTCTCACCACTTACCCAAATTTTCATCTTGATCCTTGGGCCTGAAGATGATTTATTGACTAATACAAATTTAATTTTCCCGTTTGCGCCCATAAGATCAACGCGTCCCTTGGCACCAATTAAATTGGTTCCTATTGGTTCTAATTTAATTGTATGCGGACCGAATTTAATTTGAAGCACTTTTACCGAATATTCCCCTATAAAATCTTCAACAATCTTTTTTTCGGAATATCCGTAATTGATTTTACCACTTTTCAAATATTCAGAAAGGAATCCTTCGACCGTTTTGTAGAATTCGTCAAGATACGCTATCCATTCATCGCGTTTAGCCTTCCAATCAATCTGTTTGTCGGCATCTTTTTCTTGTACCTGTTTATTTAAGAACTCATCGAAATCTTTTTTTCCCATGATATTATTCTCCTCGAATTTTATTCGTTCAATTCATATAATCATTTTTGCATAACACGTGGCTAAGCCGCCATGCTTTGTTAAATTTATCTTGCCCATGGAGCCATCTTTAAAGTAATAGACCCGTTCTTGATACCGATCTTGTGCTCTAACCTAGAAACCATATCCCCTACAAACTCAAGAGCTATAAGATAATAGTTAAAAGCATCAATGGGGGTCTTTTTCATTTCTGCATATCGTAGCTTTATTGCATCTTTATCAGAAGGCAAACCTGACAAAAAAGATGAGTCAACTCCATCCTCATATTTACTCAAAGACACAATTAGATCATCCAAGTTGTGACCATGTTTGCTGTTTCCTGATTTTGAATGGATTAACACTTTAATTGATTTCTCTATTGCTAAATGAAACTCCCAGCATGCAATAGAAGCAAGCTCACTTTTGAAACTCAGTATGTCGCTTATACCTTTTTCAAAATGACTCCATATGCCCTGAGCCATATCGGAGGCTGGCTGATTGATATTGCTCGCCATGTTCAAGTCCAAATTGATTGAGCGTGTTAGAGCAACAACTTTTTCGATTTGAGATCGAAGTGCCTTAACTGAACATTCTTCCATTTTGCTAAGCTCAAACTTTGGCTGGATTAATTTCTCTAAAGTTTCCGATTCTTGCAAGTGATGAGGAAACGTCATCTTCGCCAATTTTCCTTCTTCTATAACCTCATTAGTTGTAGCAGGGATATTAAGTTTTACAGGTTGCCCATAAGCCAAAGCAATTCCGGAATAGACTTCCTTCCCTATCCCTTTAGCAAGGTCTCCATATTTTTCATGATACCAGTCATTAAATAGAGGAAGCATACACTCCAAATACACTTCGCTCCCAAGTAATTCCTCATTAGACTGGAAACTGGAATCTACAATTGCAGCCTCAACAAACAATTTTCCCGCAATAAAAAATCTTTTATGGATTGGGATATTCTGTTCCGCCAAAATTTGATCGATATATGGCATATGTTCGTTGATATGATCTTTTAACTCGTTTGACATATGAACGCCTGCCTGTAAATTTAACGCTGAGTTGAGCGGTTGCGGGGCTGTTCCCGCAATCCGGCTCAAACGACTGGTTAAATGTTTACCAATTAATATAGCCAGTTGAGAGCTTTTTAAAACGACTATCGAAGACACTTTTACCTGTATTCTCAATATTGTTTATTAAAAAATCTAAACACTCAATAAGTCTTGTATTGACAACACTTTGTTTCACTATTTCAAGAGCTTCTTTTGCCTTTACTCGACATGAAGCATTTTCTAATTTTCTTTGTATTTCAAAATGTGCTAATGCAGCCATAACATGTGGAGCAAATTTATCTCCCAATATTGAGAGAATATGGTCATAGTAAATTTTTCCTCTTGGGGAAATACCGTTGCAATAAGACACAGATTTCCCAATACGGCACATAAGGATAACTTTTGCCAATTTTTCAGCATTATTAGGTAGAATATCATTCTGATCTTGTATGTATGATGACACTGAGTCTGCAACAGGGGCTTCATGGTGAAAATTATCCCAGCCATTGTGTTTTTCTAAAAGTTGGTCAAGCAATGTATCGACAATAATTACTCTTTCGCTTTGAGACCGATACGGGTTGCCGTTAACAACTTGAAAAAACTGTTCACCTAACTCATACTTTTCTTTATATAAATTTGTATTGTAGCCCTCAAGAGTAATGCCAAGTTTGAACTTTGGTTCATCAGTACAGTTTTTCCAGATTGCAGGTGCAATAAGTGATATATTTTTTCTAACTTGCGGATCTGTATCAGGAGAAACAAATATACCAAACGTTGTTCTAATGATGCTGGCCAGATGGTGACTTGCTAACTCAATAACCTTAACTTCGATAGTCTTAAGCGTTGCTGGATCAATTGGAGCAGTATAGGTTTTTAAATTTTTTATAAATGCTTGAACTTGTAATGCAGCTTCTGTCGGTCGGTCGTTGAGTACATCTTGAATACAGGTCTGCAGCCAACCCATAAGTTCAAATGCATTTATGGTGTAATTGGTTGGATGTGAAATGCCGATATCATTACGCATTTCAAGAATGTGTTTGAGTTTTTTGTAGGTTGTGTCAGAAATCAACTCAAGTTTTCTACAAGTGTCTAATAATACAGAATCCTTTAGTGATGCAAGGTCATCTTCCGTTTTATAAAACTCTCTTGCTTTTCCACCTACCGCAGAATCATAGAAAATATCAATGCCATAACCAATTGCCTTTTTTCTAAGGTCCAGAACAACTTCGTTCCATATGGCATTTAAAGAATAATCAAATAAACCAAATCCGGCTCCAACCACAAATTTTGACAAGTATCTCGCGTCTCGTTTCGTTTCTGCTGGAAGTGACTGTATATATGCAGGCAGATTTTGACCAATTATATTACGTTCTGATTGCTCAGCAATTATATTGTCTGCAGGCAACCCAATTTGTTCTAGGAACTCAACAACTCTTTGAGCTTGAGGATCTATAAGAGCAGTGGGATTTATTTTTAAAAGATCGGTCATTATTTATCCTTTCTACATTTAACCCGCTAATCAGCCGCGCGACTTTTTGTGTCGGCTGAATTAGCATCGTTATGCTATTAAATTTTCTGACTGTAGAAATTCAAAGAACCTGTCCAAGATTTTCTTGTTACGGTCAATTACTTGTTTCTCTTCAAATTTATCGTAACCAATGAGATCGATTATCTCAGCGATTTTACTCGGGTCTTTGTAATTTCCACGCCGCTGCTCACCGCTGTATATTTTCTTTTTGTCTTCAAATCGGTAGTCTGAAGCTTTGATATTAATACTGCTTTCAAGCAACACTTTATTTCCTAATGAATCAAGATTGCTTTCAGTTTTTAAGCCTTTTTCCATTTCTTGTCGCTTTTTCGAATAGATATGTTCTAAGTGAAAAATTTCACTCAAGCCTAGAAGATTCTGGTTAGGAAAAGTAAAGGCATACCAAGTAATCATTGAGCGTGTTGCGCCCCTTTGATTAGTGAAGACGTAATTTTCAAAAGAAGTACGTGCTTGAATTCCTTTAAATTTATATTTAGAAAATGTGGCTTCACCACCATTTACGATATTAACCATCTCATCATATACAGGTGTACGCAAAGCATTTACACCGGGATTAGTGATAGCATAAGCAAAAACAAAAGCGGTAATTTTATCCAAAAACTTGCGGAACTTTGCGTCCTCCAGCATTCCATCTTCAGTTCTGTTTTGCAAAAAATATACGGATGTTATATGTTGCCACATCCCATTCGGAGCATAATTCAGTACAAAAAACTTCTTGAGAACATTTTCCGAAAAGCGTTTTTTATTTTGATCGGATACACTTTCCCAGAACAACGCAAGTGCCTTCAGCTCATCAATTGTATGGGATTGTTTTAGATACTGGTATTTATTACGCTCATAGAATTTTCGCAAGGCTTCAGTTGTTGAGCTTTTGTTTCCTTCTTTAGCACGTAAGAAATACATATAACGTGCAAATAAATCATCCATCGGTGTTCCAGTGATTGGCTTGAATACTGAGTTTGTTATTTCCTCAAGCTTTTTCCACTCAGTAATAAACTCATCTTTATTGCCGAGGGAGCCATAGTATTTATAGAATTGAGCTTTAAATATATCCGCATCTGACAGTGGCAGACCACGATCATTAAGAGTCGAGAAAATACGAAGTGCCGTGTCCTGTGACTCAGCTTCAATAGGAAGAAGGATGCAATTGCCCAAAATACGGGCAGGCAAATAGGGGAAATAAGCCGGAAATGTTTGCAAAAAATCATCAATTTTTTTCTGGAAAAATTGATAGTTCAAAACATATTGACTCTTACTGCCTTGTTTAACTATTCCGGTACGAAGCAAATCAAGAAATTCTTCTTTGTCATTATCTGTGGCTACTTCAGAATCTATTTTAAGCGTATTTTTATCTGCGTTATCGAACTCATCTGTTTTCCAAATACACTTTTCAATCCGAGCGCGGGTACTTTTTGAGTTGCTGTCTTGCATATTAGCGAACTTGTCATAAAAAGCCCGCAAGATAAGCATTAATGTTGTAAGTCGCTGTTGACCATCAATAACCTCTGATTTACCATTTTCGTTTTTATAGGTAACAATAGAGCCAAGAAAATACTCTTCATTTTTATCAAATGATTCGTAATTATTATCAGGAAATGAGAATAAAAAAATATCATCCCAAAGGGTTTGGCATTGTTCTTCATTCCACGCATAAGGGCGTTGGTAGTCTGGTATAAGAAAATCTGCTTTTCTGTCCGAAAGCAGATCGAATATAATTTTTTGATCTACATTGAGTTTTGACATCCAATTTTCCTATAGTTGTATTGCATAACAAGTTTTGTGTGGATCAGTATACCATTACAATACGAAAGATATCCTGACAAAAATAAATTTTAATAGAGAGACAACCCCACACTAGCAATCCCTCAGCAAAAAAATGTCAATAAATCTGAACGACATGAAAGCCCTATCCCCCGTCATCCCAATCACCATTCCAAAGTCTCCTCCACATACCCATTCCCCCCGTCATCATTATCAGCAGAACCATCACCAACCCCCTTCCCATCCACAAGGCTCCGTTCCTCCTCAGACAATCCATCCAAAGAAAAATTATACACCTTCCGGGGAACATACTCCTCTCCGCCATCTGAACCGTCATGTTCCTCCACCAGATCCAGCACAGTGATCAGCTCCCGCAAAAACTGCCGGGGAATAACTCCCACATCTCCCTTAAGGCCTTCTGTGACAGAATCACACAAATCATCCAGAAACCCGTCATCCACCAGTTGATAAAGCCGGGTTTTGTTTTCACAGGGAAATATCTCACGAAGTTTTAACGCCACGGCTTTGAGTCGTGGTTTGTCAAACGGCTGAAGCTCCAGCTGGGGCTGTTTAGGGCTGACAAAACCGCCGGAGCTCGTGAACTTAATGCGGTCATGGAGGGGTTCCAGGCCCCGCACCCCTTTTCTGCTGTCAAAAAATTCCCTGGTTCCGGTGAATAGCCACAACATGCCGGGAAAATCCTTGGCCGCATCAATGATCTGCCGGAGTCCGTTCAGGGATTTTCCCCTTACATCGGAGCGGGTTCTCAGGATGGTTTCCAGTTCATCAACAATGATAACAAGCCCCTTGTGCCCGGCCTTTTTGATGATATTTAAAATCCCCTTGAGGTATAGGAGGGCCGAAGCGCTGGAGACCTCCCCTTTGATACCGGCCTTTTTCTTTGCCCCTGCCGCCACGTTTTTGGAGCCGCTGATCCAGGCAATCAGACTGGAAGCCGTTTGATAGTCTCCCTCCTGCTTGGCATCAAAATAGGCCTTGAGCACATTGATGAACTCGTTGCCAAAACTTTCTTTTGTCAGATCGCTCAATTCAGACTCAAAGCGAACCTTTACCTGATCATCAAAATCGTCGGCATCATCCCCGATCTCATCGGCCAGACTGTCCTCAATGCGGGAAATCCACCGGTCGATGGCATCTTCCAGAGCACCTCCTGCCGCCATGGGGGTGCGGATGCCAGATACAATGCGATGATACACCTCGTCAAACTTGTGGAACTGGGTATCATTGGGAGAAACCACCACAAAGGAAACAGCAAAATTTTCCTTCAAAGCCTCCAATAGACTGTACTGGCCCATGAAGGTTTTTCCACAGCCATATCCCCCCCTTAAAAACTTGAAGGCACCTTCCCCCGAGGAGATGAGGCTCAGTTGCCGCCGGATCTCATTAAGGGGTTTGTCAATACCGATGGCAAACTTGTCCAGCCCCTTTTCCGGTACTGTGCCACTGCGAAGTCTTTCAAAAATATGTTCTATCTCTTGCATGGGTGCATCCTTTTATTTTTTTCGATATTCTTTTCCCTGGGCGGTCTGTTCGATGTAGACATCAAACGGCAGGGCCGCGACCCACTCACCGATCTTATTGGCAAACCGCCGTCCTTTTCTTGCGGCAGCGCCGTCACCGCCCAGGGTATTGACCAGGAATTTTTCTGTTAAAGAGCCATGCTTTTCAAGGTGGGCCAGGGCCGTGTGAAATTCACCTGGAATGGTATCCGGGTAGAGGGTTGCAGCAGTATTTGCCTTTGTAGGCTTTGATTTCAACGATTCCTGTTTTGTCCCGGCTTCAAAATTTTGAACCTCAAAGTATTCCAAACAGTCAGCCCTGTGCAGCACAGTTCCCTGATGGGTGGGCTTGAAATAGATCCGGGCCTTTGACCGGGGGCCATGGCTCAATTTAAAATAGATCTCTGATGCCCGGTCCAGGGGCAGGGTCATCATATCTCCCCGCTGTTGTGCCCCGACAATATCGCCGA
>JAVERV010000086.1:0-14109 GCA_034006945.1 Desulfobacterium sp.
ATCCTCAATCCACAACCACCAGTCACCAGATTTCTCACACAACTACCATTAAAGTATCCCGGCTATTGGAAAAACTTACGGCCTTTAAGCACACGTATTTTGACAAGCAGATCGTCCCGGAAATCCGAGAGCCCTTTGACCGGAACCTTTTTAACACCTTTGTCTGCTACATCGATCATAAATCGTTTTATCCGGGAATGCTTGTACCGCACACAGATCAGCGGGGCAGTTTCGTGGAGGTGCTGAAACTTGACAACACTGGCGGTCAGGTCTCTTTTTCCACCACAGTTCCTGGTATTATTCGCGGGAATCATTTTCATACAAGAAAGTTTGAGCGATTTGCTGTAATAAAGGGTAAGGCAAGAATTGATCTGCGCAGAATCGGCACAGAGGAAGTTTTATCCTTTGAGATGAACGGTGAAGCGCCTTCTTTTGTGGACATGCCTATATGGTTTACTCACAATATCACCAATATTGGTGATGATGAGCTATATACTTTGTTTTGGATTAATGAATTTTATGATCCTGATGATGGGGATACTTTTTTTGAAGAGGTTTAGAGACAGGGGTTCTCGCAGATGGGCGCAGAGGGAAACGCAGAGTTTCGCTGATGGGGTTTGGAGAGAATGAAAATATGCATGAGAATGATATTTCGTTTATTATCCGAGGGGCTGCGTTTAAGATTCATACGGCATTAGGTCCGGGGTTACTTGAATCGGCTTACGAGGCAACGCTTAAATATGAGATTGAAAAAACAGGATTGCGGGTTCATAGCCAGGTGGGCATGGGATTGGAATACGAGGAGATCAAGCTCGATGTCGGGTATCGGGCGGATCTGGTGGTGGAAAACAAGGTAATTGTTGAAATCAAGTCAGTTGAAACCTTGCGTGACGTCCATAAAAAGCAACTCCTGACATACCTGAAACTCTCAGGTATAAAACTCGGCCTGTTAATCAATTTCAATGTACTATCATTAAAAACCGGCATAATCCGAATAGTAAACAACCTGTAAAAAAAAACAATAAAGTTATCTGCGCAACTCTGCGCTTAACTCTGCGTACATCAGCGA
This sequence comes from Desulfobacterium sp., assembly GCA_034006945.1. GTDB lineage: Bacteria > Desulfobacterota > Desulfobacteria > Desulfobacterales > Desulfobacteraceae > Desulforapulum. The sequence goes on from JAVERV010000086.1 coordinate 1,070, forward strand.
GAACCAAAAACAATGAACAAACTAAAAATAATGACCGTCATCGGCACCCGCCCGGAGATAATCCGTCTCTCAAGGGTCATGGCCAAACTTGACCAGCACCTGGACCAAACCATAGTCCACACCGGCCAAAACTACGACTACGAGCTGAACCAGATCTTTTTCGACGACCTTGGCCTCCGCAAACCCGACTACTTCCTCGACAGCGCCCAGCCCGGCAACACCGCCTGCCAGACAGTGGGCGCCGTCATCGCCAAAGTGGACGAGGTCCTGGCCAAAGTAAAGCCCGATGCCCTGCTGGTCCTGGGAGATACCAACTCCTGTCTTGCCGCCTACCCTGCCAAGCGCCGCAAAGTTCCGGTATTCCACATGGAGGCGGGCAACCGCTGTTTTGACCAGCGTGTGCCCGAAGAGATCAACCGGAAAATCATCGATCATATCAGCGACATCAATTTACCCTACAGCTCCATTGCCAGAGAATACCTGCTGCGGGAAGGATTTCCCCCGGACCGGATCATCAAAACCGGTTCTCCCATGTTTGAGGTGTTGACCCATTACCGGGAGCGGATCGAGTCTTCCGATGTCATGAACCGCCTGAACCTGAAATCCGGTGAATTTTTTCTGGTCAGCGCCCACCGGGAGGAAAACATCGATGATCCAACGCAATTCAACAATCTGAAAACCTGCCTCACTGCCATTGCTGAAACGTACAATCTGCCCGTGATCATATCTACCCACCCGCGGACCCGTATCCGGTTTGAAAGCTCGGCGACTGGATCTTCAAACAAACCGCTCCCATCAAACCTTATCTTTCTGAAACCACTGGGATTTTTCGATTATGTTCATCTTCAAACTCAGGCTAAAGCTACGCTGTCAGACTCAGGCACCATCAGTGAAGAAAGCTCGATTTTGAATTTTCCGGCACTGAATATCCGCAATGCCCATGAACGGCCTGAAGCCATGGAAGAAGGGGTCGTGATGATGACCGGTTTGAATCCCGACCGCATTCTCCAGGGGTTGGAGATTTTAAAAAATCAATCCAGGGGAAATGACCGCAGTTTTCAGCTGGTGAAAGATTACAACGCCCCCAATGTGTCCGACAAGGTACTGCGGGTGATTGTCAGCTACACGGATTATATCAGGCAATATGTTTGGCATAAGAAGTAAAGCCATATCGGTTTGTTTAAAAACGCCATGAATACACACAATAAAAAAATAAAAGTCCTTTTGGTTCAGGGATATGCAACCCAGACAAATACTGCGGCGTTCAATCGAAACGCTGCGGTTGAGAAAATGGTCGGAACCGTCTTTGAGTATGAACTGATTGCACCGGAAAAACTGTTTTCAAGGTTCAAAAACAGAATTATAGCCGGCATCATCAACAGGTATCTGATAGTCAAAGCAGCGAAAAAAGCGATTGCCTCATGTGATGGTCAGACAGATTATGTGATTTTTTTAAGATCTATTAATCCATTTGTTGCATTGGTCATCTGGCTGTTTTCTCGTGCGAAAGGAATCAAACTGGCATTGGAGAGAAACGAGTTTCCATCTGTTTTTATCCAAAATGGCACAAGCCTGATCAAAACGATGTTTTACAAATATTTTATCTTACCCTGGCACTACCGGCTGTTTGATGTATTGTTTCTGATGACGGATGAGCTGTTACAGTTTTATGGCAAGTACACCAAGAAAGAATGTATCATCCAGAAATTGCCGATGACCGTTGATTTTTCAAGGTTTGAAAATAACACTCCTTCCCCGAAGAATGATCCTTATATCTTTTACGCAGGCAGTTTGTCAGAAGCCAAGGATGGGGTTGAAAGCCTGATCTGTGCATTCAGTAAAATTGCGGATGAATTTCCAGAAATAAGTTTGAAAATAGCCGGCGGAACCAAGACCGGCACGTTGGAAAAGCGGCTGTCCGATATGATATCAGAAAAACAATTATCAAACCAGATTTCGCTTCTGGGGTTTGTGGACAGAAATGAAATTCCCCAATACCTATGTGCCGCAAAAATGGTGGTTTTACCCCGCCCGGACAGTCTCCAGGCCCGGGGCGGGTTTCCCACAAAGTTTGGAGAATACCTGGCAGCCGGCCGGCCGGTCATTGTGACACGGGTGGGCGAGATTCCCAAATATTTATCAGAAAATGAAGTTTATTTTATTTCCCCGGACAATATTGCCGACGAATTGATTCAAAAAATTAAATACATCCTTTTGCATGAGAAAAAAGCGCTTGAAACAGCATCGTTGGGAAAAGCGGCGGCAAGGAAATATTTCAGCCTGGAAGCGAATCAGGGTGCTATGAAATATGCTCTTGAAAGACTGTTTGAATGAACACGCCTCCAATTAAAATTCTTTTTGCCGGCGACTTTATCCCTCCCCAGCCGGATGATAGCCGTCTTTATTCGGAAGATTTGCTGAACGTCCTTTCAGACAAGGATTTTTCCATTGTCAATTTGGAAGCACCGCTGACTCGGTCGTCAGAAAAGATTCAAAAAACCGGAAACAATTTCAAATCCCATCCGGAGACAATCCAGCATATCGTGGGCGGCAAATTTGATACAGTTGCACTGGCCAACAATCATATCCGGGATTTTGGCAGGCAGGGAGTGCTGGATACCCTGGAAACGTGTCAAAAAAATAATATCCTGACTATGGGGGCTGGCGAAAATCTGGAGACGGCCGGTGGCCCCTTGATTGTTACAATCAAAGAAAAAAAAATGGGATTTCTGAATTTCTGTGAAAAAGAATTTAATATTGCCAGTCAAAACACTCCCGGTGCCAACCCTTTTGACACCATTGATGCATTTTATCAGATCCAAAAAGCAAAATCCGCATGTGATTTTGTGTTTGTGGTTTATCACGGAGGACTTGAATATCATTATCTGCCGACTCCCGGCATCATCAAACGGTTTAAATTTCTGATCGATGCCGGAGCGGACGGAGTTGTTTCCCATCATACCCATCGATACAGCGGAACGATGAAATATCGGAAAAGACCGATCTTTTTCGGGCTGGGAAATTTTTTTGCATCCACGATATCCAAAGTTACAGATGACTGGCTGGTCGGTGCCATGGCGATGATATCCATTGACGGTGATGCTATTGAATATCAGATGGTGCCCACAAAAATGGCCCGGAATTTTACCGCCGTCGATGTTCTTTTAAATGATGAAAAGCAAAAAGTGATGGCGCACATTGACACCATTTCGTCTAAAATCAGCAATGTCATTGAAATAAACAAATATTGGGATGAAGTCTTTCAGGATGAAGCAGACCGGACGATCGCTCTTTTGAAATCCGGCAGCCGGATGGAATTCAGGATCAGAAAACGGTTGCCGATGCTCTGGTCAAGGATGTCTCCCTATAAACTCAGTATTTTATTGAATTTGGTGCGGTGTGATTCACACAGGGAAAAATTGATTGAGATTCTAAATAACGAGTATAAAAACTTTTAAAGGCGAAAATATGTGGGGATTAACCAATTTATCGGTGCCAGAATCAAGCAATATTCACCAGATCTCTTATCAGAATTATACCTTTTTTTCAGATGAAATGTTGCCGGATCCAAAGCAAGGACAGAACGCATGGGTTTGTGATGGCTATCTTTTGCCCAGAAAAGATCTCTCTGGATCATTCTCTTCCCATACTTCTGCAGAATTGGCTGATGCGATCTTTCGTGAATATGAAGACCAGTTTATCAATTATGTTAAAGGACATTTTAATCTAATTCAATTAATGCCTGATAAGTTCAGGGTATATTCGGATCATTTTGGTATTAAAAAATATTTTTACTGGCAAAAAAATGGACAATTCATTATTTCAAACGATTTGAAAACCTTGTCAAATTTAACACGGTTAACACCTTCGCCTCTGGGTATGTCTGTATATGCTTTGGCATATCATTTTACGGGGGGACTTACCGCTTTTGAAGACACGTTTCATAACCAACCAGCTGAATGCATCGAATATAAAGACAATCAGTTGCATGTAACCTCTTATTGGGAACCACAGGCACTTTTACAACTTCCCGAAGTTTCGGTTTCCATTGAAGAGATCTCGGCAAGCTTGAAAAAAGCAGTTCAATCAACTTTACAACAAAATGAGCGAATCAGTCTCTCTCTAACCGGTGGGGCAGACACCCGGAACCTGCTCAGTATTTTTCTTTCCATGGGTAAAAAACCACATCTTTACTCCTATGGAAATCCAGATTCCAATGACTGCATGAAAGCGTCCGCCATTGCCAGAGGGCTTGGGATCGATCACCAGATTCATGACATAAAAATGACAGCCACGTTATTTGAAGACAATGCCCGCAGAATCATTCGCCAGGGCGGTGGCCTGGCTTCCATCCATCGTGTGCACAGGCTGTTGGCGGTGGAATTTGAAAACCAATTTGCCAATCAGATGTACCTGGGAACCCTGGGCGGAGAGTTTGTCAAAGGAGTGAGTGAAGACCATTATATTGTTCCTGCCATTGTATTTGGAAATTGGGACAGAAACCTGACGACTCGTCAGGAACTGGAAAGATATCTTGTAACAAAGAGGCTGTCAGCCTCAAGCGAGCTGGCCGATGATCTGTTGGCATATTTCCAGTCAGAATCGTTTATGAACGGTCCGAAAATTACCCGAAAACATCTGTCCTTGACCCATATTACTGCCCATCTGCACGATGCTCAGGATGTTAATCTTTATGCAACCGTCATGGACCGGGTTTATACGCCTTTTCTGGATATCGATTATCTTGAAACTTTGTTTTCATCAGAATTCACATTCAATAAAAAAGAAGAAATTCAGAATTGGTATTTGAGAAAAATCGAAAATCCTGTGTATGCCTCGAATTTTTTAAAGGTCACTTATCCGTCACTTATGTATTTTAAATATAGCGGTGAACACAAGCCGTCGGAAGTGTGTTTCAATAAATATCTGGCAGCTCTTTTAAAGGGGATTCGTCAGAAAATCACCCCGGACTACCCGCCGAATTTCCTTTTAGGCACATGGATGGCTGATTTTGTGGAAAACAACTTATCATTGTGTCACGAGAATGAGGCTGTCAATCAGGTTTTTAATATTGATAGGTTGTTGCAGGATTTTAAGGATGAAACACATGGTAAGAATGAGGCATATTGGCTGAAATACACAAATCCGATAATGATGCGTTTTTTAATTGAGGAGTTTTGCGGATGAAAAAACTCAAAGTATCCATATTGAGAAATGAAAACCCCTCGTCGGCTGAAAAATGGTTATTGGCGTGTCAACGTCATGATATAGCATATGATATTATTGATCTTACCGCTTCTAACTGGCTTGACAAAGTCCAGGCATCTCAATCGAATTTTTTTCTTCTCAAACCGGCAGGTATGCTCGAACACTATAAGACCCTATATGATGAGCGGATATATATCATCTGCAAGGTGCTGGGATTAAAAATATTTCCATCCTATGAAGAATCCTATATTTATGAAAATAAAAAACTGTTGAGTTATTATCTACCTGCCAAAAATATCCCCCATCCCAAAACCTGGGTTTTTTATTCCAGGGAAGAAGCAAACGCGTTTATTGATCAAACCAGTTTTCCGGTTGTGGCCAAAACGACCATAGGCGCTTCAGGCAGTGGGGTTCAGATTCTCAAAGATAAGAACAGAGCCAGAAAGTATATAAACAACGCTTTTTCAAATAAGGGGATTAAAAGACGGTTCGGTCCTAACAGGGTGATAGGAACGCCTGGTAAATGGTTTATCAAGGCAGTTAAAAGCCCGTCATATTTTTTCAAAAAACTGAAGGAATATATGACCATTTATGGTCATGGAGAACGCGATCTCGCCTTGTTCCAGGAATATATTCCCCATGAATTTGAATGGCGAGCAGTCAGAATCGAGGATTCATACTTTGCACACAAAAAGATTAAATACCAGGATAAAGCCAGCGGAAGTAAAGGCATTGATTATGTGAATCCCCCATTGAGTCTTCTGAATTTTGTAAAAAATATTTGTGAAGTAAACCATTTTTCATGTATGGCAATCGATCTTTTTGATGATGGTAATGGTGGTTTTCTGGTCAATGAGCTGCAAACAATTTTCGGCCATGTGCAGGATCATATCATGGAGGTAGACGGCACACCCGGCCGGTATATTTTCCAGGACAACCATTGGGTGTTTGAACCGGGTGATTTCAACACTAATGAGTCTTATGACCTGCGGTTGAAGACGGCCATTTCCCTATATAAAAAAGAAACCTCATGAAGGTTCTTTTTGTATCCAGTGCAAATCGCGGCGGCATCGGCCCCATAGTCAAGGCCCAGGGCGAGTCCTTGAGCTGGCTGGGCATTGCGGTTGATTATTATGGGATTACAGGTAAAGGGGCCAGGGGCTATCTGTCAAACATTCTTCCATTGCGCAAACATATCCTGAAAACGTCTCCAGATATTGTCCACGCCCATTATTCGCTGTGCGGCATTGTGGCGGCTCTGACATTTGCCACAAATCCTCTGGTGGTTTCCCTGATGGGCAGCGATACCAAAACCGGGCTGATTTCCAAAGCCGGGATCCGTTTTTTTTTCAAATTTTTCTGGGACCGGGTCATCATTAAATCTTCGTCTATGCAGCTGGTAAATTGCAGTAAAAAATGTTTTGTCATTCCAAACGGGGTAGATTTTGACAAATTCAGACCGATGAAGAAAGACACATTAAAAAACAAAAAGATTATTCTGTTTCTGGCCGACCCGGCCCGGGAATCGAAAAACTTTACCTTGGCCCGGGATGCGTTTCATTTGCTGGATACCTATAATGCTGAGTTAAAGGTCCGCTATGGAGTGCCGCAACAGGACATACCTCAGATCCTGAATGCTGCTGATATCGTGTTGCTCACTTCAAAATGGGAAGGCTCCCCCAACGTGGTCAAGGAAGCCATGGCCTGCAACTGCCCGGTGGTGGCAACGGATGTGGGGGATGTGGCGTGGCTGTTCGGCAATGAGCCGGGGTATTTTCTCACCAGGTTCGATCCCCGTGATGTGGCGGATAAAATCCGGATGGCCCTGGCATTTGCCCAAGAAAAAGGAAAACCCCGGGGCCGGGAGAAAATCAGGAAACTGGGGCTGGACTCAGAAACCGTGGCCCGGCGGATTGTGGGCGTGTATGAAACCGTGTTGGGAAAAAAATGAGGGATCATCTGTCAGAACAATATCAGGGAACCATTGGCACGAAGCGGGTATGTGTATACATCAATGATATAAAGTTTCAGCATTATGGCCGGGAAACCATCTAAAACGGAGGGATAAAGATAAAGGATAGTATATGCGACTTGGAACATACATAGCCACCGCAGTCACTAAACTGTGTCAGAAAGGCATTTTAGCGGGAAAAACCAATATTCAGAAAGTGCTCTATTTTGCATTGCCCGAAGACCAGAGAAAGACTTTCTACTACCCTTATCATTACGGCCCTTATTGCAGCGAGGTGCAGCAGTCGGTCAATGCATTGCTGAAAAACAGTATCCTGGTTCCGTCACCCAAAAACGGTTTTACCCTGAAAACAGACTGGGAACGAAGTCAGGCAGAAGATTCGGTGGTTGATCGGATATCAAATGTGGTGGACTTTTTATCAGCAAATGGGCAGGTGGACACCTCCACCATTGCCTATCTGGCAAAAGTTCACTTCTTATCCAAAACAAATCGAAAAGATGCCCTTTCAGACCTGCCCGGTTATATCAAGAATCAATCCCGGTTTTTGGGATGGCTTGGCCTTGCGGAAATTTCCAGAACCGAGATTGAAAACTATCTTTCTCTGGCTGAACAAATGGATGCGGAACTGGTGGAGGCTTCAGGCACTGATTCATGACCGGCAAGCGCATACGTGATCCGTTGTATGGTTTCATCCGTGTGGACGGATTGGACCTGAAAATTATCGATCACAAACTGGTTCACCGCCTTCGATGGATAAGCCAGCTGCCGCTGAAACAACTGGTGTATCCTTCGACTCAACACTCCCGGTTCGAACATAGCCTGGGGGTGATGCACCTGGCCGGTATTGCCGCAGAAAGGTTGATTCAAAATTCACAAGACCGGTTTGATGAAGCTGTGGATGCACACAGTCCTTCATTGAGAAACGTATTCAGTACACAGGCAGTCCTCCGAGATTTTTTTGTCCAATGTGCGAGATGGTCCGGTCTGCTCCATGATCTGGGACATGCGCCGTTCAGCTTAAAAGAAATCATTGTTCCTGTTTTTGATCGCAAAGTACAAAGAGAGCTGCTGGTTCAAGAAGATTCCGGGCAGGAGATTCCTGTTGCCGAGTATCTGGGATTCGGGGTTGACGAGGATCAAATCCAGGAGCAGGGTGATATGTTTCTTCATGTGTTTGTAAAGCCGTTTTCCTCTTTCAGCCGCGATGATTTGAAAAACAAGATTGCCGATTTACTGAAGGCTTTTGAGGTATAGGAGGAGCACAGGCTTTTTCTGATCACATGAAACCCGGCGTCATTATAATCGAAGGACATGTCCAGGGCCTGTCCAACACCCGATCCCTTGGAGCGGCCGGCATCCCCGTCATTGTAGTGGACAAGGGGGATTGCGTGGCCCGTTATTCCCGGTACTGCACCGTGTTTTTCCGTTGCCCGGATTATGATACTGATGCGCTGGCCGATTTTCTGATCCGCCTGGCCGAGGCAAGGAACCTGAAAGACTGGCTGCTTTTCCCCTCCAACGACCATGCCGTGCTTACCCTGTCCCGGAACAAGGCCAGGCTGGAAGCTTATTTCAAGATTATCACCCCCGGGCTGAACATCATTGAAAACATTTATGATAAATCCAGGCTGTTGACCCTGGCCCAGACAATAGGTGTGCCCATTCCCGATACTTTTTATGCACAGGATGCCGCACCGGCCGATGTGCCGCCGGTATTTCCGGTGTTGACCCGGGGGCGGTTCGGACTTGATTTTTACAAGGCCACAGGTCGTAAAGCCTTTCTGGCCCATGACAAGGCAGAACTGCACCAGCAGCTGGCTTTGATCGCAAGAACCTTTCCCGTGCAGAAAACCCTGACCCAGTACCTGATCCCGGATGACGGGACCAACAAGACCATCTCCTTTGCCGCATTTTGCGTGGCAGGAGAGATCAAGGCATACTGGATGGGAGAAAAACTCAGAGAACACCCGGTCCGATTCGGCACCGCCACCTTTGCCAAAAGCATGTATGCTGAACCCTGTCTGACCCAGTCGAAGAAGCTGCTCAAGGCCCTGGATTACACCGGCGTGTGTGAGGTGGAGTATCTGAAAGATCCCCGGGACGGGCAATACAAACTGATTGAGATCAATGCCAGGACTTGGCTGTGGGTGGGGCTGGCGGTTGCCTGCGGCATTAATTTTCCTTTATATATCTACAATCATGTGCACAACATAAAAACAACATATCCGGCTACATATGAAAAGAACCTTTATTGGCGTAATTTCTGGACGGATATGATCTATTCAATGAAATATATGATTCAGGGCCATTTGCGTTATTCAGACTATCGCAAAAGTCTGAGATCAAAAATGGTATATGCTGTTAGATCCAAGTCGGATCCGACCCCTTTTCAAAAAATGTTAATATTATTGTTCTTGAGATGGCGTAGTCAATAAAATGAAAAAAATATGGTTTGATATCACCAATACACCCCACGTGCACTTTCAGTTAGCCTTGTACAGAGGCCTTAAAAAGGATGCATACACCTTTGAATTTACCGCACGGGAATTTTCCGAAACCACCCGGTTGTTAAAGGCGCACCTGGGATCGTCATTTAAAATTCTGGGTGGGCATCATGGGAAAAATTATTTTGGCAAGATCACAGGCTTGGCAATACGAGCGATGTCAGTCTATCAACAATCGCCGGAGTTTGATGTATCCATATCCAATGGCAGCGAAAGCGCCATCTGGACATCATGGTTAAAAAGAAAACGTGCCATTGCCTTTGGTGATAATGATCAAGCCCGTCAATGGACCTACAGCCGGTTTGTCGATTACTGCTTTTTTCCTTCTGCCATTAACAAAACCATCTTGATAAATCAGGGAATAAAAAAAAATAAACTGTACCAGTACAACGGCTATAAAGAGGATATTTACATCGCCGATTATCAGCCGGATCAACAATTTTTGTCGGAGTTGCCGTTTAACAATTATGTCCTGGTGCGCCCTGAAAACATCCAGGCCAATTATATCCGCAACGGAAATGTGCGAAGTATTGCGCCCGAATTGTTGAGGCTTCTGACCGGTAAGGGATACAATGTGTTATATCTGCCCCGGTATGCGTTTGATAGAAATTATGCCGAGGGCTTGAAAAATGTACACATACCGTCTGCTCCAGTGAACGGGCTTGATGCCTGTTATTTTGCAGATGCAGTTTTGACCGGTGCTGGAACTTTTGCCCGGGAGGCCGCCTGCCTGGGCGTGCCGGCCGTGTCGTTTTATGCGGGCAGAGAATTACTTATGGTGGACCAGTCCATGATTGAAAAAGGCTGGACGTTTTTTTCACGAAACCCAGAAGAAATTGTAAATCATCTTCCCCAGACTCGACGACGGGCCATCGGTATTGAACGTTGCAAAGCGGTCAAATCCGAGGTGTTGAACAAACTGAAAAATGTGATCAATGCGATCTAAAGGGTAACAGGACAGTCCATGAAAATCCTATCTGTGGTGGGGGCCAGGCCCAATTTCATGAAAATCGCTCCGTTCATCCGAACGGTTGAGGCGTATAACAAAGCAAATGCTGACGGAATCCAACATCTGCTGATCCACACCGGTCAGCATTATGATGATCAGATGTCAAGATCATTTTTTGATGCCTTAAATATTCCCGAGGCGGATATCAACCTGGGGGTCGGGTCCGGAACTCATGCGCAACAGGTGGGTCAGACCATGATGGCATTTGAAACAGTGGTGCAGGCGGAAAAACCTGACTGGGTGGTGGTGGTGGGAGATGTTAATGCCACCCTGGCGTGCTCGGTAACTGCCAAAAAAGAATGGGTGCGATGCTGTCACATCGAGGCGGGCCTGCGAAGCGGGGATATGACCATGCCTGAAGAAGTGAACCGCCTGGTCACGGACCGGTTGTCAGATCTGCTGCTGACCCCGGATCTGCTGTCATCTGAAAACCTGCGAAGAGAAGGTGTGACTGAAGAAAAAATCAAATTTGTGGGCAACATCATGATCGATACGCTGGAGGCCCAGCGGTCAAAGGCGGAAAAGCTGTTGATCAATCAGATCGTCAAGGAGAATGCGCTGAGCGGACAGCCCGGCCTTAGCGTATTAGCCGGCAGTCCCTATGGGGTCATGACCCTGCACCGGCCGTCAAATGTGGACCAGCCTGATGTTTTTACCGGCATTTTTGAATTTTTACTGACAGAAGTGGCTGGTGATATGCCCCTGTTTTGGCCCGTGCATCCTCGGACCAGGCAGAAGATGCAGGCCTTCGGGCTGTGGCAACGGGCATTGGCATGTCCGGGGCTGGTGATGATGGAACCTTTGGGGTACCACGAACTGCTGAGGCTGAATATGGATGCCCGGATCATGCTTACGGACAGCGGAGGGCTTCAGGAAGAATGCACGGTTTTAGGAACGCCTTGTCTGACCCTGCGCTGGAACACGGAACGGCCGGTGACGCTTCGGGAGCATGGGGGTGCCAGTGTGCTGGTGGGAAATAATGTGGATCGTATCCGGGAGGAATATAAAAATACTTTGTCCTCTGAAAGAAGGCCAGTTCGGCCCGAGTTGTGGGACGGAAACACCGCAGAAAGATGCCTGCGGGCGATTTTGGAATATCAGGACAGCTAAATGGATTTTACGCTGCATACATACAAAGCCCTGCTTGAAACCCTGCTTGCGCAGGGTTTCGAGTTTCAGCCCTTTGCCGCATTTATGCAAACCCCGGCCAATCGGGTCATCATCCTGCGTCATGATGTGGACCGGCTACCGGGCAATGCCCTGAAAACCGCCCGGCTGGAGCATGATCTGGGCATCCCGGCATCCTACTATTTCCGGGCGGTGCCGGAAAGCTGGGATGAGGCTATTATCCAGAAGATCGCCGGCCTGGGCCATGAGATCGGGTACCATTATGAAAACCTGTCTGCCTGCAAGGGCGATCCAGGTCGGGCCTGGGAGGATTTTCAAGCCAACTTGACAAGGCTGCGAAATCTGGCACCTGTGACCACCATCTGTATGCACGGGAGTCCCCTGTCCCGCATCAACAACCTGGACCTTTGGCACACCCATGATTACAAGGCCCTGGGCATTGTGGGCGAACCCTATCTGGATGTGAATTTTACAAAGGTGTTTTACCTTACCGATACCGGACGACGATGGAACCATGCAGGGGCCAGCATCCGGGACCGGGTGGATTCCGGGTTTGATATTCAGGTGAAGAGTACCGGGCATCTGATGGCGCTGGCCCGGGAGAGGCGGTTGCCGGAGCGGATTATGATCAATACGCATCCACAGCGGTGGGAGGAACGGGTGCTTCCTTGGGTAAAGGAGTTGGTGTGGCAGAATATGAAAAATTTGGTGAAGTGGGGGCTGGTGAAGCTGAAATCATGAAATTCAGGATATTGTTGATTTTATACCTGCTGGCTCTTCTTGTGATGGTGACTGTGCCGTTGGGTACCACCATCCTGAGCGATACGTTTGTGTTTGAGCTGCGGCTGGATTATTTGATGCATGTGCTGGCGTTTGCGCCGTTGGTTGTGTTGTGGCGGCTGGGGTTTCCCGGGCATTCGTTGTGGAAGATTATGGGCGTGGGGGTGGTTCTGGCGGTGGGGTTGGAAGGGGTGCAGTATCTGCTGCCCTATCGGAGCTGGAATGTTAATGATGCCGTGGGAAATATGATTGGGGTGGGTGTTGGGTATTGGGTGTTGGGTATTAGGGGGTGGATGTTGGGTTTTGCAGACTAAAGCGGGGTCTGACCCCAGCAAGTTATCGTTTTTACAACAAATACTGCATAAATAATGGGGTAAAATGGTCTTAGGTTGTGGTTTTTGGGGGTAAAAAGGGCACTCTAAGAGAGTCAGGGCTTTGA
>JAVERV010000087.1:0-13909 GCA_034006945.1 Desulfobacterium sp.
AAAAAGTAGTGAAAAAATATTGCCTGCAATTAGGAAAGTGATAAAAAATGCTGACCTGACAATGAAAATATTTTCATTGTTTTCAACGGACATCAAAAATGATGCCAACCGTCATTTGCGCTCATAGTTTATTCTCCTGTTTTTTTGTCCATTTGATGCCTCAACCATTCTTCATTTATCATCACAACCATACCCCTTACCATTTTGGTCAAGGCCTATCAGCATTTTTGGCCTTTCAACGCTCACGGCGTTTATCAACAATTCACATGTGTTAAGCATGCCGTTGTTCTTAGCTCCCAACCGGTTTGATGCTGCCAGAGTTGAGCTTGCCTCACGGCTCGCTCTCCAGGTCGTAAGACCAAGGGCTTCATTGTCTTTTTATATGAAACTCCCGCCGAAGGGTTGTTATTGGCGGTGTTTCAATATTCGTTGTGGCCGGATGCCTCTCTCGCTCCGGCCGTGCCGGTTATATGAAACTCCCACCGAAACGTTGGTATTGGCGGCGTTTCAATGTTCGTTGTGGCCGGATGCCATCTCTCGCTCCGGCCGTGCCGGTTTATATGGTTATCAGTATCCCCTCCCGCCGGGCAGCCTCAATAATCGTACTTCCGTAGTCCGTCTCCCAGCGGTTCAGACCTATCGGGACAGGTTCTATCCGGTTGTCTGTGCGAACGGCGGTCCGCCAAAGCATATTTATATCTTCCCGGCTGTATGATTCATCATACCGGGATGATATTACCAGCATATCTGCCTCTTCCCGGGACGGAACCAGTCCCTACATTTCAGGATAGCGCCCCTCAATGTTGAACTGATTCATTTCTGGGTAAGTCAGCAGGTCTGTTAAATTAGGCATTTACTTGGGGGAAGCGCTAATTTCATCAATATCAATTTCAGGCGATTCAATAACGCCAGGATCTCAGTGTTTTTCCAAGGGATCGATCGGAGGTGGTGTATGGCAGCCCCTAATCCTAGGAGCTGCAGGAAAGCATGGAACAACCAGGTCGGTTCCTTGCCCACTCCGGCCGTTTTTCGGCGAACCGCTCGTTGCCCGGCTGGTCGTCATAGGGGTTGCGCATCACCTGGAGGAGCTCCCTGACTCCGGAAAAGTCACCCTGTTCGGCCTGATCAATGGCCAGCTGGGCAAGGTAGTTCCTGAGCACATACTTTGGATTGACCCGGTTCATCCGTTCTTGTCTTGTTCCTGGATCTCCGGTGTCGATTTTGAGTCTTTCTCCATAGAGCTTGATCCAGCTGTCGAGTCGGTCCCCATAGGTTTGCGTGAGCTGTTCGGGTCTATAATAGGCGTCCGCAAGATCCCTGGATGGGGTTTGTCTGGCTGGGTCAACGGCTGCAAGGTCACGGAAAAAAATGGTCATGTCAGTCTCCACAAGGGGTAACAGCTGGAGAAGCTCTGTGATCAACATTTCATCTGTCTCCGGCCTGAACCGGTCCAGCCCCAGTTTCTCAGCCATCATGGAGTTCCAGCGTTCCTCAAAAAGAGTGCTGTAGGCTTTCAGGGATTGTTCCAAAGCTCCATTGTCGTTGACAATGGGTTGGATGGCACGGGCCAGCTGGGCAAGGTTCCACAGGGCAATGCCGGGCTGGTTTCCAAACCTGTATCGTCGGCCCTGGGCGTCCGTGGTGTTGGGTGTCCAGTTTGGGTCGTAATTCTCGAGCCACCCGTAGGGGCCATAGTCAATGGTCAAACCGAGTATGGACATGTTGTCCGTGTTCATCACCCCATGGACAAATCCCACCCGCATCCAGTGGACGATCATCTCCGCCGTTGTCTTACACACCCTGTTGAACCACTCAAGGTAAACCCCGGGTGACGGAGGCCCAAGGTCTGGGAAATCGGTCTCAATGGTGTAGTCCATAAGTTGTCGTAAAAGATCGGTCTCGTTTCTTGCGCTGTGGATCTGGAAGCTGCCGAATCGGGTGAAGCTCGGTGACAAACGGGTGACAATGGCTCCTGGTTCCATTTTGGGATTGCCGTCGTAGAACATGTCCCTCATGACCTTTTCCCCGGTGGTGATCAGGCTCAAGGCCCGGGTTGTGGGCACACCCAGGTGAAACATGGCCTCGCTGCATAAAAATTCCCGCACCGAGGATCTCAAGACGGCCAGGCCGTCTGCGCTGCGTGAGTATGGGGTGGGGCCTGCTCCCTTGAGCTGGATGGCCCATCGCTGCCCCTTGCGGTTGATGATCTCTCCTAAATTGATCGCCCTGCCGTCGCCAAGCTGTCCTGCCCAGTTGCCGAACTGGTGCCCCCCGTAGCAGGTCGCAAAGGGTTGCATACCCGGAACAAGGCTGTTTCCGGAAAAGACCTCAAGGAACAGGGGCGAATTTGCGTCCTCCATGGAAAGATCAAGGAGTTCTGCCGCCTCCCATGATACTGCCACCAGCCCGGGATTTTTAACCGGGGTAGGATTGACAATCGAGTAGCTTGTATTTTTCACCTGGCGGCGATAGTTCTCGGTTTCTGTATCACAGGGAAGATGGTTGATAAAGCTGTTGTCAAAGGTCAGCGATTCAAGTCCATTCCGCCCATTAATTGTTTTTTTAGTCTCCATATTTCCCCCTCTAGGCTAAGGAGTTAAAAGTTAAAATAAGCACTGGCAAGGCATAGGCAAATTTTAAAACAGTTGGATTTGTCTTTAAAAATGAGAAAAATATGATATACAGAAAGTTTCGAGCCTAAGTTTTAAGCTTTGTTTTTTTATTCTTTTGAGCCGTTAATGGATATATTCAGAGTCGTAATATGAAATTTTTACCCTCCCAGTTATTGTTTTTTTTCCAGAATAAAACCACAAGAAAAAATCTAACCCTTCTTGCCAAGTTCATCGCTTTTATTCTCACCATCGTTATCCTGTACAGTCTTTTGTTCCATAAGCTCATGCTCTATGAGGGCAGGGAGTACAGCTGGGTTACGGGTCTGTACTGGACCCTTACGGTCATGTCAACCCTGGGGTTCGGTGATATCACCTTTTCCACGGATCTGGGACTGCTCTTTTCGATTGTGGTACTCAGCTCCGGTGTAATGCTGCTTTTGATCATGCTGCCGTTCACCTTTATTCAGTTTTTTTATTCTCCCTGGCTGGAAGCACAGTCAAAGAGCCGGACGCCCAGGGAGCTACCGGAAAACACCTCGGGCCACATCATAATTACAAACCTCGACCCCATAACGGAAAAACTCGTTGCCAAGCTCAGGAGGAGGAATTTTCAGTACGTTTTGGTCGTGGGTGAGTTGCAGCAGGCAGCGGAGCTATATGATGCAGGGTACAGGGTCGTTGTGGGTGAGCCGGATGATCCTGAAACCTATCACCGCCTTCGTGTTGAAAAGGCCGCCCTGGTGGTGGCAACAAGTGACGACATGATCAACACCTCTGTTGCCTTTACCGTCAGAGAAACTTCCCCCAGCGTCCCCATCGTCACCAGCGCTAACCATGAGAATTCGCTGGATATTCTCCAGTTCCCCGGTAATATCCACGTTTTTCAATTTGCCAGAATGCTCGGTCATGCACTGGGCAGTCGAACGATCGGGCTGGGAAGGCCTGTAAATTTTGTGATCAGTTTCGACAAGCTGCACGTCGCTGAGATTCCGGCGGTCCAGACCCGGCTTTGCGGTAAAAATCTGATTGACATCGGGATGCGTGAAAAGACCGGGGTCACGGTGGTTGGGCTCTGGGAAAAGGGCATGTTTCATCTGCCCCGGCCGGAGACGGTTATCAGCGCAACGACCCTGCTGCTGCTTGTAGGAACCGAAGGACAGCTCGGTAGATTCGAGGAGAGGTATGCCATTCGAGAGGGGATGCATGCAAAGGATGCTCCGGTTCTTGTTCTTGGGGGCGGCCGTGTGGGGGTTGCGGTTGTTGAAACCCTAGAAGAACATGGTATCAGCTACAGAGTCGTTGAGAAGCGTGCCGTTCTGACGGAGGGTAAAGGGGAAGGATATATCCAGGGGGATGCTGCGGATATCAAGGTTCTGGAGCGTGCCGGAGTGATGGAGGCAAGGACCATCATCATCACCACCCACAATGATGCCATGAACATTTACCTGGCCTTTTACTGCCGTCAGTTACGACCCCAGGTTCAGATCATCAGTCGGGCAACCAACGAGCGGAGCGTTGCAAAGCTGCACATGGCCGGGGCAGATCTGGTTCTGTCCTATGCCTCCATGGGGGCAAACGCTATTATCAATGTCCTGAAAAGTGACGAGATCTCCATGTTTACCGAAGGGTTGAACATCTTCAGGCGGCCCATGCCCACCTCCCTTGTGGGGAAAAATCTGGTGGCAAGCCACATCAGGCAAAGGACGGGCTGTTCGGTGATCGCCATCAGGTCACCGGGGGATATGATTGTCAGTCCTGATCCTCTGGTTGCTTTAAAAAAAAACGAAGAGTTGATTCTTATCGGCACAACCGAGGCAGAGAAGGCCTTCCTTGATCTATTTTAAAAGAGAGTCAACCAGGATCTGAACACTTCTTTCTGTCTCGTTCTTGAATTTTTCCCGTTCAACCTTGGACAGTTCGTTGAACTCAATCAATTCAAGCTCCTTTACAAGGTTCAAAAGCTCGAGGATGCCGCTGGTAACAAGGTCGGCAAGCCGTTCCCGGACAAGGGGAGGAGTTCCCAGGGACTTTGCGGCGGTTACCCTCTGATTCAGGGGATCATCAGGCTCTTTAAATCGGCGCTCAACAAGGGTTGAGATGAGGAAAAACAGAGCGTCCACCCGGTTGCTCTTGATCAGGGTGGGGCTGTGGAAAAAAGAATGATTTTTATCTACGCTCAAATCTTTCCTTGCAAGTTCGAGGGAACGTTCAAACCAGCTCAGGGTATAGGTTTCGTTTTTCCTGCGGCTCCAGGTCCCCTTTTTCCAGGCATGGGACCGGATAATTTTTGCAAATTCGGCAAGGCAGATCTCCTGGGAGGTGAAGTCATAGGAGCCAAGCAGGGCCCCGGATTGAAAAATGTCCACCCCGGGCCTTGTTGCTTCCGGTGAAATTTCTCCACAGATGATACGCATCTCATCCCCTGGCCGGGCAATGATAACCTTGTATGACGGGTGGTTTTCATCGATTCGATGGAGTTCGCCGGCCGCTTCAGGCGGGGTCACAGACCGGGCGATGGAGGGGGGTAAAAACACGGCAATGAGTTCGGGTGTAAGATCAATCGCTCCCAGAGCCGACTGGAAAACAGAGAAATCCGCCTCGGTAAGGGGGGCTACCGGGGTGAGCACTCCAGGTTCCACGTGGGGGGAAAAGAGTTCTATCATAGCTTCGAGTCCCGCCTGCCAGTGGGCGCTCCTGGGGTCTTTGCCCCTGTCTATCCATTGGGCTGCTTTTAAAGATTTGGGATCCATTTCTATCCTTTTCAGCTGGTCATTGCCAGGGGGTGTTTACCCATGTTTAAATGTCAAGGGGTGTATCAAACCAGATTCTGGCCGGGATTGTCAAACGATTTTACAGGTTTCCTTAGGGGGGAAGATTAAATAGCTTGAACGGAATAGCTTCTCTTTTGGCCCATCTACTCCGTTGCATCAAAGGCCCACTAGGCATCCTATTGAACCTTTAATGCACCTTGCAGGCGAACCAAAATTCGGAGCTGTTTCTCTCCACCTTATCTAATCCGCAGCCCTTAGAGGAAGTTCCAGAAGGTCCAGGAGATCGCACCATTGTCACTGCCCATGCCGTCGCTCACCTCTCCAGCATAGGTAAAGGCGATTGCCTCGACGCCTGGAGGAACGGTAATCAAACGGTTGAAGTTCAGGTCAAGCATGGAAATCCCCCTTCTATGGGGCGCACTGTACACAAGGCTTTGGCCCGCCGTCATACCCTCAGCATCCACAAAATGGAGATAGAGATGCAGGCGGTCCATTGCGCTGTAATTGTTGAGATGCTTGGTAAGGGTTATGGTGCCGTTAATTTTCATGGTCTGTTCGGTCAAGCTGTACCGAAAGGAGACGGTCAGATCCTTGCCGCTCCAGACACCCTTAACTTCAGATTCCCTTACAAGCTCAATCCGGTTTTTTTGCTTTACCTCTTTTTTGCCTCTACCTGTCATGATGCCGGCACAGCTTGCAAGCAGGGATGTTATCAGGATTACAATCATTAAACAGTACGATGAAAGTTTCATGGCTCCTCCAATGTAAGCTTGTTATTGGCCTGGATGATCAAGGGCTATTTTTTCAAATTCAGCCCGGGTGAAAATGTTGGAAAAGCGTTCGCCATGGAGGCTCTTTTCCTTGTAAAGCTGAATGCATTTTTCAACGATCTCAATCACCTGGTCTTCATTATATGTTCCTGGGAGCTCCATGGCAAGCCTTGGATGGCGGCCGAGACGCCCTCCTAACTGAACCCTGTATCCCTGTTCGCCAGCCACAAGGGTGCCGCTTGGGCATTCCCTGATGCATTTTTTGCACATCAGACACCGGTTAAAATCGATTTCAGGTCGTTCTGGATCATCGGTGAGCGTTATCGCACCTTCAGGGCAGGCATCCGCGCAGAAACCGCATCCTGTGCACTCTTCGCCGGTTATTGCAGGTCGGGCCGCCGCAATGATGCCGACTCCCCTGATCTGGGGCTGGGAGCAGGCGTTGGGGCATTCGGCAACGGTCACCCTGAACTCGTGGTGAAATTTCAAATCCCCCTTGACCCTCTGCCTGAGGAGTGTGAGAATATCGGCCTGTTTTAAAAGGGCCTCCAATCTTTGAACCAGCTTGTTTGCCGAACCAATCTTGTTGGGGCACTCATTTTCGCCAAAGCAGGTCTCAATCTGGTACCCTTTTATTTCAGCGTCCATGCCCGTTAAAAACCTGGCCTGGGTGGACTTTACCTCCACGAGGGTTATCCGGTCTCTGCCGGATTCCCTTGCTTCCCTCTCAACCCTCTTGCGAACCTTTTTCCTCACAAAAAAAGGCACCTTGGAAATTGCGTTCTCTGCCTGTTCACTCCATTCCATATTATTCATGCTATTTCCTCCTCAATTTTACCTGGGGTTGTTTCATGTTACAACGATCACAGGTTGTGCAGGTCTGAACGAGATCTGACAGTGTGAATTTCATTATGAATGATTAATATGGTAACGACTTTGATTCAGGTCAAAAAAATAAAAGTTTTAAGTGTTGACAGGCAGAAGAAAAAAGTTTCAAAAGAAGGGGGCCTGGGGTGAATCCCGGCCACAACAAATATTGGGATGATTAACAGGAGAAATACTGATGCAGATACTTGGACCTGCCGAGCTGTCAAACCGAATCCTTGCCAGGGATCTTTGCACCTTGTGTGGTGCATGTGCCGATCTATGCCCCTATGTAAAATCCCATCAAGGAAAAATAGCCCGTCTTTTCTCCTGCGACAAAGAAACGGGCCGGTGCCATGCAGCCTGCCCCAAGACAGGTGTAGACCAGGAAAAAAATTCCAGCTCTCTTTTTCATAAACCCCTGACAGAGAATCCCCTTGGCCATTACAGGTCCGTTCATATGGCGAGGATGGGCTCCCTGATCACCAGGGAAAAACAAGGTCCTGGAAAAGAGTTTCAAAATGGCGGGAGCGTGTCTGTCCTCGTGATCGCAGCCCTTCAAATGGGGATGATTAAGAGTGCAATCCTGACTGGAAGCCATGGCATCATTCCCGACCCCAGGACAGTTACTACCCCTGAAGATGTCCTGGAATGCGCCGGATCAAGGTACATTGCCGTTCCCACCATGGCAATGTTCAACCGAGCCGCATCAAAGGGGGATGAAAACATAGGTGTGGTGGGCACCCCCTGCCAGATGGCAGGTCTTGCAAACCTGAGAACCAACCCCCTGGAATTTCCAGATTTCAAGGATCCCACAGGTATTGCCATCGGGCTGTTTTGCACCTGGGCCCTTGATGGGGATGGCTTTCTGATCTATCTCAAGGGGAAGGAAATCGACCCTGCCCATATTTCCTTCATGGACATCCCGCCGCCGCCGGCAAAAGCTGCGATCCTGACCCTTGGAAACCGGCAGGATATGACCCGCCGGGAGGTGAAGATCCCCCTGGAGGATCTTCGTAAGCTCGTTCTTCCAGGGTGTGCTGTTTGTCCGGATATGACCTCCCTTTACTGCGACATTTCCGTGGGTGCCCTGGAGCATGATCCCGGATGGAACACCCTGATTGTGAGAACCGAAAAGGGGGAACGCCTCGTGGATTACGCCGTTGAAAAGGGCCTGCTCACCACGGCCCCTATTTCAGGGGAAAGTATGGACGGCTTGGCCCTGGCCGCACAAAATAAAAGGGAGAGGGCCGTTTCGGCCCAGCGGAGCATGGGAATGCTTGACCCTGAGTTTCAAAAACCCCTTAAACCGGAACCCCAAAAAACCATCATGGGATTCAGATAAGGAAGATACATCATGTCAGTACTGATTCGGGGAAACCCCGGTGACACCCATCTGATGATGGGTAACGAGGCCATTGTAAGGGGAGCGCTTGAGGCGGGTATCAGCGTTGCCGCAGGTTATCCCGGCACCCCTTCATCGGAAATTATCGAAACCCTTGCCAGGCTCTCCCCAAATACTGATCCGGACAATTATCCGGACATCTATACAGAGTGGTCGGTCAACGAAAAAGTGGCCCTTGAGGTGGCTGCCGCAGCTTCGTTTGCAGGGCTTCGTTCCCTTGCCGTCATGAAACAGCCCGGGGTAAACGTTGCTGCTGATTTTCTGATGCATCTGGCCCTGTCCGGGGTAAGGGCCGGCATGGTGCTGATCGTGGCCGATGACCCCGGGGCATTGTCAAGCATAAACGAGGGTGAAACCCGTTTGTACGCAAAGCTCATGGAAATCCCCATGCTCGAACCTGGAAATTTCCAGGAGGCAAAGGACATGACCTGCTGGGCCTTTGAGCTGTCGGAACGTCTCAACATGCCGGTGCTTGTCCGAACCGTGACAAGGCTCTCCCATGCAAGCGGTAGTGTCACCCTCGGCACTCTTACCATCCCGGATAGACGGGCCTTTTTCCGGTTTGACGGGGAGGTGCTCGACCCCATGGAGGGACCGATCATGACCCCTCCGGTTGAAATAAAACACCGCTCCCAGTTAGCAAAGCTTGATCAGGCTGCCGAAATTTTTGAAGGTTCGATCTTCAACACCTATGAAGGGCCGGAAGCGCCCGAGCTGCTCATCATCACCACCTCCATTTGCGACCTTTACAGCCGGGAGGTTGTCAACCTTTATGACCTGGGAAATCGGGTGGGGATTTTAAAGCTCGGAACAACCTGGCCCCTTCCGTCCAGAACGGTTCTGGAAAGGCTGAAAACAACCCGGAAGGTATTGTTTATCGAAGAGGTCCAGCCCTTTATCGAGGAGGCTGTCAAGGTCCTTTTTGCAGGGTCAGATATGGTGGGGCAGGGTATGGCAGGATCAGGTGAGGCAGGGTCTGGTACCCCAGGATCTGGTACGGCTGGGTCTGGTATGGCAAGACCCGGCATTGCCTTTTATGGAAAACTGAGCCGCCATATCCCCATGGCCGGAGAAATGAACCCCGAACGTATCACCCGAGCCCTTGAAACCATTCTTGATCTTGCCCCTGGGTTGAATGGGGGCTATCCGGTTGGGCAGGCAGAGACTCTTCCCATTCCCCCCAGGGAGATCTCCTTTTGCCCTGGATGCCCCCACAGGGCTTCATTTTTTTCGATCAACATGGTTCTGGCCCTTGACAACCGTCGGGGATTTACCTGTGGCGACATTGGATGCTACTCCATGGGAATGCTTCCAGGAGGGTTTTCCACCCTCAAGACCCTCCACTCCATGGGGTCTGGATCGGGCCTTGCGAGCGGGTTCGGCAAGTTGGGCCGGTTCGGCATGAACCAGCCCGTGGTTGCCGTGTGCGGTGATTCCACCTTTTTCCATTCGGCCATGCCTCCCCTTGTCAACGCCATCCACAACAAATCCGCATTTACCCTTGTGATCCTGGATAACAGCGGCACGGCCATGACCGGGTTCCAGCCCCATCCCGGTCTGCCCGTTGATACAATCGGCAACCAGGTGCCATCCATCGACATTGAAAAGGTATGCCGGGCCATGGGAGCCTTGACCCGGACCTGCGATCCCTTTGACCTTGAAACCACCCAGCAATATCTGCTTGACTGCATTAATGATCCAGAGGGGGTAAAGGTGCTGATCCTGAAACAGGCCTGTGCACTCAGCCCTCAAAAACGTCATACACGGTCATTTGAGGTAAAGGTTGACAAAGAGCTGTGCATCGGAGACGCCTGTGGATGCAACAGAATCTGCACCCGGATTTTCAGTTGTCCCGGCCTTATCTGGGACGGTGAAAGCCTTCGTGCAGAAATCAACGAGGTGCTCTGTGTAGGATGCGGCGTATGTGCCTCGATCTGCCCTTCTAACGCCATCGTGCTAAAGGAGATTTAATGACACCACCTGCAAAGCATTCCATGGTAAATCTGCTCCACGATCCCTACAACCTCATCATCACCGGCGTTGGAGGGCAGGGAAATGTCATCTCCTCACGTATGATAGGAAACATGCTTGCGGCAAAGGGTTTCAAGGTGACCATCGGTGAGACCTTTGGTGCATCCCAGCGCGGCGGGTCGGTGATGAGCCATGTGCGCATTAGTTCAAAGGCAACCCTTTCGCCCCAGATTCCCGTTCACCGGGCCCACATGGTCGTATCCCTGGAACCCATGGAAACCTTGAGGGTACTTGAAGACTACGGCAACCAGGATATCTGCGTTATATGCAACACAAGACCCACCCACCCCATCGGAGTCATTTCCGGAAGGCTTGATTACCCGTCCATGGCTGAAATGGAGGGGAGGATAAGGGAACTTTCAAGACAATCCTGGTTCTTTGACGCAACATCCATGGCCACCCGCATCGGAGACCCCATTTTTGCCAATATCATCATGGCTGGGGCCCTTGCCGCCACAGGGGACCTGCCTTTAGAACGATCCCTGTTTGAAAAAAACCTTAAATCAAAATTTTCCCCAGATAAGGTGACTCTCAACCTCAAGGCCTTTGACCAGGGCTATGCAATGATTTAAGGATCTTGGGTTGCCCTGAGATGCCCAGATTAGAGACGCCCAGATTGGGCGTCTCTAGGAGTAGGAGCTGCTAAATTTATGATTGGCGAGGTAAGGGTGGATCGATGAACGGGGGAGGATTGGTAAATTGGAATGAACGTCCGTTTAAAGGGCGTTCATTTTTTCAAACACCTTGTAAAGACCCTGGGTGCCAAGCTCTTCATGGCCCATGGCTGCGGCTGCCACGTAGAACTGGTTGGCGAGGGCCAGTCCGGGCAGGGCGAGGTTCATCTGCTTTGCCTCGTCCAGGGCAATGCCCATATCTTTGATAAAATGTTTGATGTAAAATCCCGGATCAAAATCGCCCCTGGCAATGCGGGGGCCAAGATTGTTGATGCTCCAGGAGCCAGCAGCGCCGCTACCTATAACCCGGATAACTGATTCAAGATCTAGTCCGCTTTTGTAGGCATAGGCAAGGGATTCTACCGTGCCGATCATGGTGCCGGCAATGAGAATCTGGTTGCTCATCTTGGTGTGCTGGCCTGCGCCCGGACCACCCATGAGAGCGATCTTTTTTCCCATGATTTTAAAAAATGGCAGGACCTTATCGTAAACGAACTTGTCACCGCCGGCCATGATGGCAAGGGTGGCCTGCCTGGCACCCATGTCTCCGCCTGAAACCGGAGCGTCAAGGGATTCGATATCTCTGGCCTTGAGGGTCTTGTGGATCTCCAGGGCAAGCCCGGGGCTTGAGGTAGTCATGTCCACCACCACGGTTCCCGGCTTCGCACCTTCTATAATGCCGTTGGTTCCAAGGATGGTTGATCGCACATCCCTGGGGAACCCAACGATGGTGAAGATAATCTCGCCTTCTTCGGCCACCTTTGCAGGTGTGTCGCACCAGACAGCTCCTTTTTCAATCAAGGGAGATGCCTTTGCCCTTGTTCGGTTGTACAGGTGAATTTTGTGTCCCCCATCCAAAAGATGCATGCACATGGATTGCCCCATTACCCCAGTTCCGACCCAGCCTATTTTTTTCATTTATTTTGCAACTCCTTGTTTTTTAGGGTTTTGTTTTTCTGTTAAAAAGTTATTTTATACTCCCATTAATTTCCTTACCATGGGAAAGTCCAAATGGACACCTTTTCTTTAATTAGGGATAACTCTCCATTTGAGGTTGAACCCAGGGTTAAGGTATTATACAATGTTTAAGTTAAGTCTCTCATCTTTAGAAAAAGGAGTTGATTCGTTCATGAAAACATTAAAGTTTAAAGCAGCATCGTTTTTGTTCGCAGCATTGGTCGGGTTAAGCTTAGCCGGGTGTGCATCGAGCAGATCCGGTCAGGTTTATTCCCGGGACCAGGCAAGACAGGTTCAGACCGTTGAAACAGGAACCGTTGAGTCTGTCAGGCAGGTGATGATAGAAGGTACAAAAACCCCCATTGGAGCGGCTGCAGGTGCTGTGACGGGCGGTGTGGTGGGCAGTACTGTGGGTGGTGGCCGGGGCAGAACCGTTGCCACTGTTGTTGGTGCCCTTGCCGGAGCTGCAGCAGGAACGGCCGCTGAAGAGGGGATTACCCGAAAACAAGGCCTTGAAATAGTCGTGAGAAAAGACAGCGGTCACACCATCGTTGTTGTGCAGGAAGCCGATGTCACATTTCTGGCCGGGGAGAGGGTGAGGATCATCACCGCCGCAGATGGTACAACAAGGGTTTCCAGGTAAGTACAGCTATAATGCCATTAGCTCGGAAAATCAAAATCTCAAGGTTGCAGAAAAATAACTGCTATGGCATGTTTTTTTAATAGCCCGAAAGATTCAAGGATTTCATGAAGGGAGGTAAGACGATGAGGTTCAGGCCATGCATTGATTTGCACAACGGCAAGGTGGTTCAGATTGTGGGGGGGACCCTGGCCGATAAAAAGGGTAAAAAACCTGTTATGAATTTTGAGAGTATAAAATCTTCACGGGATTTTGCCGAGATTTACAAGCTGGACAACTTGACAGGTGGTCATGTGATTGGTCTTGGGCCCGGGAATCAGGATGCAATCATCGATGCTGTTTCAGCCTATCCCGGAGGTCTCCAGGCCGGGGGGGGCATTACGCCGGATAATGCCTTTCGTTTCCTCGATGCTGGGGCAAGCCATGTGATTGTCACCTCCTATGTTTTTTCAGCGGGCAAGGTGGATATGGATCGGTTAAAGCTGCTTGTTAAAGCCGTTGGAAAAGAACGCCTTGTGCTCGATATCAGCTGTAGGCGGCGGGGTGGCGAATTCTGGATAGTAACGGATCGGTGGCAGACCTTTACCGATGTGGCCGTAAATCCGGAAACCCTGGCCCGCCTGTCCGGTTTCTGTGACGAGTTCCTTGTCCATGGGGTGGATGTGGAGGGAAAGATGCAGGGGATTGAAGCGGAGCTTGTGGAGATGCTTGGGCGACACTCTTCCATACCCGTCACCTATGCCGGAGGGGTCTCCACCATGGCGGACATTGACACGGTCAACGGGTTGGGGCAGGGCCGTGTGGATTTTACCATTGGCAGCGCCCTTGATATTTTTGGGGGAACCTTGTCCTACACGGCTGTAGTAAAAAAAATGGAAGGATCCATATAACCCACATCTCCTTGCAGACACAACGAACTATGAAACTCGATAAAATAAGCCGAGACCAGTGTAGGGGCGATCCCTTGCGGTCGCCCTTTGCGGCTGTTTTTCACGATAATTGGGTCGAGTTGTCCGCAAGGGCACCCGCAAGGGAAGCCCCTACATGGCGGCCAGTTCGATGGGAGTTTCATATAACCCACATGTCCTGCGGACACAACGAAGAATGAAACACTTGAATTTGCACTTGTAAAATTTTAAAAAATGGTCATACTTATCTATTTTTTTTTATTTACCCAATAAAATA
>JAVERV010000088.1:0-13563 GCA_034006945.1 Desulfobacterium sp.
GGAACAGAGGATAATAAAGAGTTTCTTGATTCAATGAATTCATAATAGTAATAAAAGAAGATATATAACAAGGAGTTAGGGTTATGAAAAAAGATTTACATCCAGAGTACAAACGAACAACGGCCTCGTGTGCCTGCGGCAATGTCCTTGAGGTTGGGTCCACAAGGGAAAATATCAAGGTGGAGATCTGTTCCAAGTGTCACCCCTTTTTTACGGGCAAGCAAAAGCTTGTTGATACAGCCGGAAGGATTGACCGTTTTAAGAAAAAGTATGCGAGTTTTGACGCCGCAACTGCTGCAAAGAAAAAGTAGAGCCGTTCATAAAAAAAAATCAGGGGGAGGTCGGGCTTATATGTCTGGTTTCCCCTTTTTAGATTTGCAGAAGTTTAGATTTGCAGAAGTTTTCCCTTTTTGGATTTGCAGAACATGATAAATAAATTACACGGTATAAAAGAACGTTACATAAAGCTTGAGCATCTTCTGAGTGACCCTGCGGTCATGGCGGACCAGGTGAAGTACCAGCGATATCTGAAGGAGCACGGCGAACTCAACCGCTTGATGTCGGCCTTTACCGACTATGAGACGATTCTTAAGCAACTTGCGGAAGCTAAAGAGATGCTGAAGGATGCTGATCCAGACATAAGAGATATGGCCAAGGAAGAGGCTGCTGAGCTAGGTGAACGGTGTGATTCCATGGAATCAAACCTCAAGCTCCTTCTCATGCCAAAGGACCCCAATGACAACAAAAACGTCATTCTTGAAATTCGGGCGGGCACCGGGGGTGAGGAGGCAGGGCTCTTTGCCGGAGATCTATTCCGCATGTATTCGAGGTACGCCGAAATTAAGGGCTGGACCGTTGATATGATCGAGAGCAACCACTCAAGCTCCGGCGGATTCAAGGAGGTTATCTCCATGGTCAAGGGCAATGGGGCCTTTAGTGCATTCAAGTATGAAAGCGGAACCCACAGGGTACAACGGGTGCCTGAGACCGAGACCCAGGGCAGGGTTCACACCTCGGCCGTGACCGTTGCCGTTCTGCCGGAGGCTGAAGATGTTGAGCTCAAAATTGAGCCGTCCGAGTTAAAGGTCGATGTCTTCAGATCCTCAGGGCCAGGCGGTCAGTCGGTCAATACCACGGATTCTGCGGTCAGGATAACCCATCTCCCCACTGGAATCATTGCAACCTGCCAGGATGAAAAATCCCAGATCAAGAACAAGGTTGCCGCCATGAAGGTTCTCAAGGCCCGAATCCTCGATGCCATGGTGAGGGAGCAGGAGTCCAAAAGGGCAGCCCAGCGCAAGGGTCAGGTGGGAACAGGTGACCGTTCCGGTAGAATCAGGACCTACAACTTTCCCCAGGGCAGAATGACCGACCACAGGATAGGTCTTACCCTGTACAGGCTCGACAGTATCATGGGCGGAGACATTCAGGAGATCATTGACGAACTCAAGACCCATGCCCAGGCCGAGGCTCTCAAGGAGGCGAACTAACCGGTGGAAACGGCCAGGGATCTCTGGACGATAAGGCGGATACTTGCCTGGACCGAAGGGTATTTTATCAGGAGTGAGATCGACAGTCCCCGCCTTACCTCTGAAATTTTGCTCGCCCATTGTTTAGGAGTCGAGCGCCTTGATCTTTATCTCCAGCACGACAGGCCCCTTAACAGGGATGAGCTTATCACATTTCGCCGTTTGATAGAACGCAGGGTTGATCGTGAACCCGTGGCGTATATTACGGGCATTAAAGGATTCTGGGAGTCTGAATTCCAGGTTAAACCAGGGGTGCTTATTCCCCGGCCTGACACCGAGCGCCTTGTGGAGCTCGCCCTTGAAGTTTTGTCCCGAAAAAATATCCGGGGGGGTCGTGTGCTTGAGCTAGGCGTGGGGTCGGGTGCGGTAATAATCAGCCTCGCAAAGACAAATTCGGAGCTAAGCTTTTTTGCAAGCGACATCTCCCTCATCCCCCTGGAAATTGCGGCGTTGAATGCACAAAAGGAGCTTGATGTATCGAAGGTTTCGTTTGTGGCGGGCTCCTGGTTTGCGCCATTCAGTTTAAGGGCAGAGTTTGATCTTATAGTGTCAAATCCTCCCTACATTCCCACCGGTGATATCAGGGGGTTGCAGCCCGAGGTGAGCCTTTTTGAGCCGTCCCTTGCCCTTGACGGGGGAGAGGACGGGCTCGCCTGCATTCGCACCATCATGGTGCAGGCCTGTGACTACCTCGTTCCTGGAGGATTTTTGCTGATGGAGACAGGATCAGACCAGCAGGGGAAGGTTGAGGAGACCTTCAGGGAATGTCCGGGATTTTCATCCATCGAGTTCTTCGATGACTATGCAGGGCTTAACCGGGTGGTGAGGTTGGGAAAAAAAGATTGCCAATAAACCGCCCGTTTGATATATGAAGCAAGATTTGTCAGCGGTGAAATTATCACCGCCATTACACACACTCCCTGATCCTGTGTCGGGTGCGTTTTATTTGATTCATTGCATGATACCTAATTAATGATATTGGATGGAATGTTGATGCGGGACAAGACAGGAGTGGTGGGAAAAACCATTTAAAAGATTTACGGAGAAAGTTATGGCTTACGTTACAATGAGAGAACTTCTTGAGGCAGGTGTCCATTTCGGCCACCAGACCCGGCGCTGGAATCCCAAGATGAAGAAGTACATTTTTGGTGCAAGAAACGGTATTTACATCGTCGATCTTCAGCAGACGGTCAAGATGTTCAGGGATGCCTATGATTTCATCGCAGACGTGACGGCCCAGGGCAAGAGCGTTCTGTTTGTGGGAACTAAAAAGCAGGCACGGGAGTCTGTCTACGAAGAGGCCAACAGGTCAGAGAGTTTTTACGTTCAGAATCGCTGGCTCGGCGGAATGCTCACAAACTTTCAGACCATCAAGAAGACCATCGGTAGGTTTGAATTCTTGACTACCATAGACAACGACGGGACCATCGAAGATTATCCCAAGAAGGAACGCGTAAAGATGGGCAAGGAGCGTGTCAAACTTGAGGATTGCATTGGCGGGATCACTAAGATGAAAAGTCTGCCCGGTGCCATTTTTGTGATCGACCCAAAGAACGAATCCATTGCCGTTAAAGAGGGGAAGAGGCTCGGTATTCCCATTGTTGCAGTTGTGGATACAAACTGCGATCCGGATGATATTGATTATGTCATTCCCGGCAACGACGACGCCATACGCTCCATTCGGCTGTTTGCCTCAAAGATTGCCGACGCCGCAATAGAGGGCCGTCAGCGCTATCTTGAGAAGCAGAACGCAGGATCGGACAAGGAGATGGATGAGGCAGCCTTTGCCGATACTCGTGGGGCGGTTGAGCGCACCGTAGAATCCGACGGCTCAGACGGACCTGTCGTGGAAATGATCAGAAGGAAAACTACACCGGCCGAGCAGACGGCCGAAAAGGCTGAATAAGCACACCCCACAACCAAGCATGAAACTCGATAACAGCGGGCGGGAGCAAGAGTAGGGGCGGTGCCCTTATTCGCTGCCGTCTGCCGGTTCAGAGCGAGTTAGATATAAAGGAGTTTTAAAGATGGCTGATATAACAGCAGCAATGGTAAAAGAGCTCAGGGATAAGACAGGGTCCGGCATGATGGACTGTAAAAGAGCCCTGGCTGAAAACGCCGGTGATATAGAAAAATCCCTTGATCACCTTCGAAAAAAGGGACTTGCCAAGGCCCAGAAAAGGGCCGGCAGGGCAACGTCGGAAGGGGTTGTCTTTCCCTATATCCACACAGGATCAAAGCTCGGGGTGCTGGTTGAGATCAACTGTGAGTCTGATTTCGTTGCAAAGACGGATGATTTCCTTGAATTTGCAAAAAATGTTGCCATGCACATTGCAGCGACAAACCCCGGCGGCCTCAATCCCGAAGATATACCGGAGGAGACGGTGGCAAGGGAGAGAGAGATCTACCGTTCCCAGGCCCTGGAACAGGGAAAGCCGGAAAACATCGTGGAGAAGATCGTGGAGGGTCAGATTCAGAGGTTTTTCAAAGAGTCCTGCCTCATGAGTCAGCCCTACATCCGTGATCCTAAAAAGACGATCGCCGAGATTACCACCGAGGCCATCGCCAAGATCGGAGAAAATATCCAGATTAAGAGATTTGCACGTTTTCAGATAGGAGAATAAAACTTGGACAGGACACCCGAATTTGATAGAATTCTGATCAAGCTCAGCGGAGAGGCATTGATGGGAGATCAGGGTTTTGGCATCAAGCCCGAGATGATCAACTATGTTGCAAAAGAGGTGGCAGAGGTTCACAAAATGGGTGTCCAGGTCTCCATGGTAGTGGGCGGCGGCAACATCTTCAGGGGTGTTGCCGGAAGCTCTGCCGGAATGGACAGGGCTTCGGCCGACAACATGGGGATGCTGGCAACGGTTATCAACAGCCTTGCCCTGTGTGATGCCCTGGAAAAACAGGGGGTGCCGACACGGGTGCAGTCTGCCCTTACCATGAACCAGGTGGCAGAACCGTTTATTCGCAGAAAGGCCGAACGTCATCTTGAAAAGGGGAGGGCCGTTATCTTTGCCGCAGGCACGGGCAACCCTTATTTTACAACAGACACGGCAGCGGTCCTGAGGGCCCAGGAACTTCACTGTCAGATCCTGTTCAAGGCAACCCAGGTGGACGGGGTCTACGATAAGGACCCGGTCGTATACGGGGATGCTAGTTTCATTAAAAAGATCTCCTATATGGAGGTGCTGGAACAACAGCTGAAGGTGATGGACATGACCGCAATATCCCTTGCCATGGACAACAATCTGCCCCTTCAGGTCTTTGATCTCCACACCCCGGGCAACATTGTAAGGGCCGTGTGCGGACAGGGGATTGGCACCAGAATTTATAACAGCTGAGGATTGCAGATAAACCTTAATGGAGCAAAACCTACTATGATCAACGAGATATACAAGGAGACCCGGGACAGAATGACCAAGTCTGTCAAGGCCCTTGAAAAAGAGATGCAGAGGGTACGCACGGGCAGGGCGACTACGACCATGCTTGACGGCGTCAGGGTGGATTATTACGGAACATTGACCCCGTTGAATCAGATGGCTTCCATTGCCATTCCAGAAAGCCGGATGATCACGATTCAGCCCTGGGACATCAGTGCCATCAAAGAGGTGGAAAAGGGAATCCTCAAGGCAAATATTGGCCTTACCCCCTCCAGCGACGGAAAGATCATCAGGATCAACATTCCGCCGTTGACTGAAGATAGACGAAAGGAGATTGCCAAGGTCGTTAACAATACCTGCGAAGAGTTCAAGGTCGCCGTAAGAAATATACGGCGGGACAGTAACGACACCTTGAAAGCCCTTCAAAAGGATGGCGATATCAGCGAGGATGAAAATTTCAGGGCCCAGAAAGAGGTCCAGGAGATCACCGATGATTTCATCGGAAAAATCGAAGCTGTGTTTACCGCCAAAGAAAGGGAAATCCTGGAACTCTAATTTGAACTCTAACCTTGCTGAACAGCATTTGGTCGACCCTGAAAAACTACCCCGCCACGTGGCCATTATAATGGACGGTAACGGTCGCTGGGCAAAGAAACGGTTGATGAACCGGGTCAACGGCCATAAGAGGGGAGTGGAAACGGTTCGTTCCATTGTCACCTGTGCCCGTAAACTTGGAATTGAGGTGCTCACCCTTTATGCTTTTTCAACGGAAAACTGGTCAAGGCCGGCTGCCGAGGTAAAGGCCCTGATGCTTCTTCTCAAACGTTTCCTGGCAAAGGAGCAGGATGAGCTTGACCGCGAGAATATTCGGCTCAATGTTATCGGTCAGCGTTCCAGGCTTCCCCTGGATGTTCAAAACCAGATTCATGGGGCCATGGAGAAAACTTGCGGCAATACCGGCATGATCTTGAATCTCGCCTTGAGTTACGGAGGAAGAGAGGAGATCACAAGGGCGGTTCAAACTATTGTTGACGAGGTCGCCCAGGGAAAACTTCATGTCCGGGATATCACCGAAGAGACCGTGGCAGAAAGACTTTATACCGGGGGGCAACCAGACCTTGACCTGCTTGTTCGCACCAGCGGGGAGATGCGCCTGAGTAACTTCATGCTCTGGCAGATTGCCTATGCTGAAATATTTATCACAGACACCCTGTGGCCCGATTTTTCTCCGGAAGAATTCCTCGATATTGTCAGACAATATCAGAGCCGGGAGCGCAGGTATGGAAAGGTTGTATGCACCTGAAACGATGGATCACAGCACTAATCCTTGTCCCTGTTCTTTTTCTGATTCTTTTGAAGGGTCCAGCCCTGGCCTTCACCCTTGTTGTGATTCTGGTGACTTTTTCAGGCCTCAACGAATATCTGGCCATTGTCACAGCCGCCAGGGATTCCAGCGGCAGCCATAAAACCCCTATTCCCCTTCTGATCCTCACCCATGTCATGGGCGCAGCTATCATTTGTGCCGCACACTCGGCTGGTGCAGGAGGAGCCCTTGCCATGGTTGCGGTCAATCTCCTGATCGTTGCCCTTGTTGTGGTCTTGACTTTTTCCCAGGATTCAACCATGTTCACCTTTGCCTTAAAGCAGATCATGGGCATTGTTTATCTTCCCCTTTTTCTCTCGTTCCTTGTCCTGATGCGAAACTCCCACCAGGGTGCCGTGTGGGTTATATGGACTTTCCTCATCGTTGCCGCAAGCGACACCGGTGCCTTTTATGTGGGCACCCATTTCGGCAGGCATAAGCTCGCCCCAAGGGTCAGCCCCAACAAGAGCGTTGAGGGCTCTGTCGCAGGGATCCTTGCCGCAATCGTCGTGGGTGTCGTGTTTGATCTGCTGTTTATTGAAAATGTCTCCTTGCTCCAGGCGGCCAGTTTTTCAGCCCTTGCAGCAGCCGTGGGACAGGTGGGAGATCTCTTTGAATCGGCGTTAAAGAGGAGGGGAGGAATAAAGGATTCAGGATCGATTCTTCCCGGGCACGGAGGCATACTTGACCGCATTGACGGCCTTATATTTGCCCTGCCCCTTGCCTTTGCCTTTAAGTCGCTGCTGGGATGAAAAAACGTCTGTCCATTCTGGGCTCCACAGGTTCCATAGGAACAAGCGCCCTTGACGTGGTTCTTATGCATCCCGATCGGTTTGACGTAAGGGTGCTCAGTGCGGCAACCAATATCGATCTTCTTGCCCGCCAGGTCAGGGCCTTTAAGCCGGAAACCGTGGTGGTTCTTGACGAAATCCACGCCCGAAGGCTAAAGGATCTTCTTAACGGCGAACCTCTCCCCGAGATTCTTTTTGGAGAATCCGGGTATGCCAGGGGGGCAAGTCACGAGAACGTGGACCTAGTGCTCCTTGCCATGGTAGGTGCCGCAGGTCTTCTGCCGGCCCTGGCTGCCATAAGGGCAAAAAAAGAGGTGGCCCTTGCCAACAAGGAGACCCTTGTGATGGCGGGCGAACTTGTCATGGCCCTTGCCAGGAAAAACAAGGTTGCAATTCTGCCTGTGGACAGCGAACATTCAGCGATCTTCCAGTGTCTCGCCGGAAATCGGGCAAAGGATCTCAAAAAGATATTTTTAACGGCTTCGGGTGGTCCGTTTCTCCATACACCCAGGGAAAAATTTGCGGAAATAAGACCCGAACACGCCCTGAGTCATCCCACCTGGAACATGGGGCACAAGATATCCATTGATTCGGCAACGCTCATGAACAAGGGGCTCGAGATTATCGAGGCTGTTCATCTTTTTGATCTTACCATCGACCAGGTGGAGGTGGTGGTTCATCCCCAGAGCATTGTCCATTCCATGGTGGGTTTCAACGACGGTTCGGTTATGGCACAGATGGGGGTGCCGGACATGCGGACGGCCATCGCCCTGGCCTTCTCCTGGCCCGGCCGTTTGACCCTTGACCTTGAATTTCCCGATTTTACGGCCCTTGGCGGGCTCGAGTTTCAACGACCGGACATGGGCCGTTTCCCATCCATCGGGTTTGCCGTGGAGGCCTGCCGCCAGGGCGGCACACTTCCTGCCGTGATGAATGGGGCCAACGAGATTGCGGTTCAGGCGTTTTTAAAGGGCAGGATCGGTTTTTCAGGCATATTTTCCATGGTTGAAAAGACCATGACTCTTCACCAAAGGGTTGACGATCCAGCCCTTTCCGATATAATAGAAGCAGACGGTTGGGCAAGGCAGATGGCTTTGGCCCTTATTTAAGCGAGGTTTTATGGGTCATTCATTGGTTGCGTTTGTGATTGTTCTGGGCGTTTTGATATTTTTCCACGAGCTGGGACACTTCCTTGTGGCAAGATTTTTCGGGGTGGGGGTTGAAACTTTTTCCCTGGGATTCGGGCCAAAGATTTATAGAAAAAAGGTCGGGTTGACAGAGTACTGCCTCTCCGTCATTCCCCTTGGGGGGTATGTAAAGATGGTTGGAGAAGACCCGGCCAGTGAAATTTCCGCCGTGGATCGAGCCCTTTCATTCACCCACAAGCCCCTTTTCCAGAAGAGCCTTATCGTTGCGGCAGGACCGGTTTTTAATTTTGTTCTGGCAATTCTCATATTTTATCTTTTGTTCCAGATAGCGGGCAGCTATTATGTGCGGCCCGTGGTTGGAGCGGTTGCAGATGATTCTCCTGCATTGATCGCAGGTGTCAAACCCGGCGATCTTATCAAGGCCATTGACGGTAAGGCTGTGGAAACCTGGGACGACATGGTGCTGCTTATCTCCAAGTCAAACAAATCTGAATCAGGTGCTGAACGCCTTGATTTTTTCATCAACAGGAACGGCCAGAATCTCCACATCCCCATTGTCCCAGAGCAGACCACAGCAACTAATATCTTTGGCGAAACCATTAAAAAGCCCATGGTCGGCATCTCGTCGGCAGGAGAAGTGGTGCACGAACGGCTCAATCCCATCGAGGCCATGGGTGAAGCATTTGTAAGGACCTGGGAGATAATAAAGCTTACCGTGCTTTCCATTGGGAAAATTTTTACGGGATCTGTGTCGGCAAATACCCTTGGCGGACCGATCATGATCGCCCAGATGGCCGGTGATCAGGCAAGGGCCGGGGCTGCCAATCTTGCCTTTTTCATTGCAATGCTCAGCATAAACCTCGGCATTATCAACCTTTTTCCCGTGCCTGTTCTTGACGGGGGACACCTTGTTTTTTTCGGCATTGAGGCCATTACCGGGAAACCCGCCGGGGAAAGGCTGAGGGAAAAGGCCAACCAGTTTGGCATGATGCTGCTCCTGGCCTTGATGGTGTTTGTCTTTTATAACGATATCCTAAGAATATTTTATGGTGAATAATATGATCTCATGTATAGAGATAGCCCTGCAACCCGATCTGTTTGATGCCGAAGGCGCAAGTCTCACACGAAAGGCTTTGGATTACTTTAACATCCGTCTAACGGACGTAAGGACCGTCAACCTTATCACCCTGGAGGCGGATCTCACCATTCCTGAGCTCTGCACCATAAAGGATGAGATCCTGACAAATCCCGTGACCCAGATCTCCTCTTTAAAGCCCCTTGACATTGACTTTGACTGGTGCATCTGGATCGGTCTGCGGCCCGGGGTGAGGGACAACCCTGCAAGCACGGCAGTGGAGGCGGTGGAGGATCTTTTGAACCAAAGGTTGGGACCTGGTGATGGAGTTTACACCTCAAGGCGGTATGCCGTAAAGGGGGAGGGCCTCACCAGAGAAGAGATGGAAATCCTGGCGGGGGAACTTCTGTCAAATCCCATTATTCAGCAGTGGAAGGTGTTTGAAAGGGCCGAGTGGGACCTGGAAAAGGGCGTCAACACGACTCCTGCCAGGGTCAGCCTGAACCACGAGCCTGAATTTGCCGTCCTGAGCATCGGTTCAGACGAAGAGCTCCAGACGATCAGCGACCAACGAAACCTTGCCTTAAACCCCAGGGATATCCCTGTGATCCGGGAGTACTTTTTAGATCCCCAGGTGCTGGAATCCAGGGCCAAAGCAGGTCTTGGGCTCCCAACGGATCTTGAGCTCGAATATATCTCCCAGGCAAGGAGCGACCATTGCAACCACAACACCTTCCAGGGGCTGTTTCGCTATGTGGATGCCGACACCGGCGAGGCGTGCATTGAGGAGGATCTGTTTAAGCTGTACATCAAGGATCCGACCTTCCAGCTCAAGGAGAAAAAATCCTGGGTGGTCTCGGTCCTCTGGGACAACGCAGGAGTGGGCCGTTTTGACGACACAAACAACTATGTCATCACCGGCGAGACCCACAACTCACCGTCAAACATGGAGGCCTATGGTGGCGCCATAACCGGCATTGTGGGTGTCTACCGGGATCCCATGGGAACCGGATTAGGCGCAAGATTGATCATGGGAAGCTTCGGGTTCTGCGTGGGCGAGCTTGATTATAAAGGGCCCTTGAAGCCGACCCTCCATCCCAGAAGGCTCCTTGACGGGGTCGTTGAGGGGGTAAAGGACGGCGGTAACAAGAGCGGGGTTCCCACCACCTTCGGCCAGACCCTGTTTCACGGCGGATATATGGGGAAAAGCCTGGTGTTTGTAACTGCCCTCGGCATTATGCCGGCCATGGTTAAAGGCGCTCCAAGCCACGAGAAGAAGACCTGTCCCGGGGATCTCATCGTCATGAGCGGCGGCAGGGTCGGAAAGGACGGCATCCACGGGGTTACGGCATCCTCCGAGGTGCTGTCGGAAAACACTCCGGCAGGCCACGTCCAGATCGGCGATCCCTACACCCAGAAGAAGATGCATGATTTTCTTTTAGAGGCAAGGGATCAGGGGCTCTACCGGTTTATCACGGACAACGGAGGCGGGGGGCTTTCATCGTCGGTGGGCGAGTCCGCCATGATTAGCAACGGCTGCGAGGTATGGCTTGACAGGGTACCCCTGAAGTACGAGGGTCTCGACATGTGGGAGATCTGGATCTCTGAATCCCAGGAGCGCATGACCATTGCAGTTCCGCCGGAAAATATCGATCGTTTCCTGGCCCTTTCAAGGGACCATGCAGTTGAGAGCACGGTGATCGGCACCTATACCGACACTGGAAAGCTTCACATCCGTTACGGGGAAAAGACCTGTGCCTTTGTGGATATGGATCTTCTGGACAAGGGGTTTCCCAGGTGGGAGTTTGACGCCGTGTGGAGATCGCCTGAAACAAGGGGATTGTACGAGCCCGTGATTGGCGAACCAAAGGATTATGAACGCCTCCTTGGGGACATGCTTCAACGGCCCAACATCTGCTCAAAGGAGTACATCTTCCGCCAGTACGACCACGAGGTCCAGGGGGGAAGCGTTGTTAAACCCCTTGTGGGCCTGAATCGCAACATCCCTTCGGACGCCTCGGTGATCCGGCCGGTGCTTGAATCTTCCAAAGGCCTTGCCTTTGCCCAGGCAATTCTTCCCTGGTACTCAAAGATCGACGCCTTTCACATGATGACCTGCACCATCGACGAGGCGGTTCGCCGCATCATCGCAGTTGGCGGAACTCTCGACCATATAGGCGGGGTGGACAACTTTTGCTGGCCTCACATAGGCTATGATCCTGTGGACAACCCCGACGGCAAATTCAAGGCGGCCCAGCTCGTGAGGGCCTGCCGGGCGTTGAAGCAGGCCTGCATGGCCTATGGTGTCCCCCTTCTCTCGGGCAAGGATTCCATGTATGTGGACGGTCATCTGACCGGCAAGTACGGTGAAACAATCAAGGTTTCGGCCCTGCCAACGGTTCAGTTCTCCACGACCGGTGTTATCGATGATATTGAATCTGTGGTTACCATGGATCCCAAGATCCCGGGTGACCTTGTGTATGTGCTGGGCGACACCTTTGACGAACTTGGAGGGTCTGAATATTACGAGCTTTATGGAGCAACCGGCCTTAACGTTCCAAAGGTCGACTTTGAACCCTTCAAGGTCGTTTACAGGGCCCTTACCCGGGCCATGGGAAAGGCCCTTGTTGCATCGGCCCATGCTGTCGCACGGGGTGGATTAGGGGTGCATTTTCCCCTCTGTGCCATGGCCGGTGGTCTTGGCATGGAAGTCGACCTTGGTGCTGTTCCCCAGAGGGGCGGGGCTTTGAGAAACGACACCCTTTTATTCTCCGAATCCCAGGGCAGGTTTATTGTTACGGTGGCCCCTGAAAACAGGGAAACCTTTGATAAGCTCTTCAAGGGTATGGCCGCAGCCTGTGTAGGGGTTGTGACCGATCAGCATAAAAATTTAAAAATCAAGGCCATGGATGGAACACCCCTTGTTGACACATCCATCCATACCCTTGAAACCGCATGGCAAAGACCCTTGGGAGATATGTAATGAAACAGGTAAGAGCTCTCGTACTGACTGGATTTGGACTCAACTGCGACATGGAAACTGCCCGGGCCTTTGAACTTTCCGGCGCATCTGCAAAAAGGGTTCACATCAACTCCCTGGTATCTGGAAAGGTCGACCTTGAAGGCTTTCACATCCTTGTGTTTGGCGGTGGATTCAGCTGGGGCGATGACCACGGGGCCGGGGTGATCCAGGCGTTAAAGCTGAAAAAACATCTGGGCAATGAGCTTCTCTCCTTTGTTAAAGGTGGACGCCTTGTCATGGGGATCTGCAACGGTTTCCAGACCCTTGTAAATCTGGGACTCCTGCCGGGGCTGGAGGGAGACTACACCCGGAGAAGCGTAGCCCTGACCTTTAACGACTGCGGTAATTTTAGAAATCAATGGGTGAACCTCAGAACCGCCGAAGACACTCCCTGTGTGTTCACAAGGGGAATGGCAACGGTTGAACTTCCGGTTCGCCACGGGGAGGGCAAGTTTGTCACCGACGAGGAAACCCTTGCAACTCTTGTTGCGGGCAACCAGGTGGTGCTTCGCTATGCCGACGCCAACGATCAACCGGCCAGGGGGCGTTTCCCCATGAACCCCAACGGTTCCATGGACGACATAGCAGGCATCTGCGACCCAACGGGCAGGATCTTCGGCCTCATGCCCCACCCTGAGGCTTTCAACCATCCGTCCAACCACCCTGACTGGCCCCGGACAAAAGAGATGCTGAAGCGCAGTGGCAAACCCCCTGATCAGGCCTTAACACCCGGCATTCAGATTTTCAAGAACGGCGTGGATTATATAAGGTCGATTCTCTAAGGAAGGGGAACAAG
Organism: Desulfobacterium sp.; assembly: GCA_034006945.1. Classification (GTDB taxonomy): domain Bacteria; phylum Desulfobacterota; class Desulfobacteria; order Desulfobacterales; family Desulfobacteraceae; genus Desulforapulum. The sequence continues at coordinate 13,114 of JAVERV010000088.1, forward strand.
AGTGTCATCCCGCCCCCTTTGGTTATCCTGACCGGAACCGCAAAACGTCGGAGGTCATTTTGACCCTTCTTAAATGTTTCGCCCCTTTGGTTTTGAATGTTCCGGTCAGGATAACCAAAGAGGGCTATAAAGTCGAGACTCGTACAGTGATGTTTCGGCGGGAGTTTCATATAACCGGCACGGCCGGAGCGAGAGAGGCATCCGGCCGCAACGAATATTGAAACACCGCTACCTATGGCGCTTCGAAGCGAGTTTCATATAAAAAAATAAGGGGAGAAAAAATGTCCCAGGAAAATAAAATGGCGCTGTTGATAGATTGTGACAATGTCAGCCATAAATCCATTGAGGGCGTTATTGATGAACTCTCCAAATATGGAAAAGTCAACATCCGTAACGCCTATGGGAATTGGAAAGATGAAAGCATGAAAGGATGGGAAGAAAAGCTTCACC
>JAVERV010000089.1:0-13241 GCA_034006945.1 Desulfobacterium sp.
GATTCTCTCCTTAAGGGGCATGTCAAGCTCATAAAGGAACTTAAAATCTGTCTTATCTTCACATGCCTCGATAACGGTTTTTGCAAACTCGATTGCGCCGTCACCACCCTTTTCCCAATGGCGGGAAAGGGCGACTCTTGCACCGCCCGCTTCTGCGAGTTCACGAACCTTGGCGATCTCAGCATCGGTATCTGTGTAAAAAGCGTTGATGCAGACAACTGGGCTGATGCCGGCCTTTTTCACGTTTTTAATGTGATGGACGAGGTTGGCGCATCCCTTTGCAACCCACTCTACGTTCTCTGAGCTATACTCTTCCGGCATGGGCTTACCAGGAACTGGAACAGGCGCCCCGCCGTGGCATTTAAGGGCACGGATGGTGGCGACAATAACGGCACAGTTGGGCACCAACCCTGAAAAACGGCACTTTAAGTTCCAGAACTTCTCAAAACCGATATCTGCACCAAATCCAGATTCAGTGACGTGGTAGTCGGCAAGCTTGAGCCCCACCCTGTCTGCGATGATCGAACTCTGACCGATGGCGATGTTGGCAAACGGTCCTGCATGGACGAAAACCGGCTGGCCTTCGAGGGTCTGGATTAGCGAAGGATTAAGGGCATCAACCATCCATGCCGTCATGGCACCCGCAACCTGAAGGTCTTCGGTGGTAACGGGTTTTCCCTTCTTACTATAGGCAACAACAATCTTGCCCATTCTCTCGCGCATGTCTTTGAGATCCTTGGCAACGGCGAGTATGGCCATGACTTCAGACGAAACTGCGATACCAAACTTGGATTTCATCATGTAACCGTCGGATTTTCCATTTACTCCGTCGATGCCGATGATGATGTTCCTCAAGGCCTGGCAGCAGAAATCCATGATCCAGCCCATCTCCACGTTGGTTGGATCGATGTCGAGGCGTTTCATGCCGGAAAGACGTTCCAACTGCTCGTCCGTGTAGTTTCTCTCGTGCTGGAGACGGGATGTCAGGGCTACCATTGCAAGGTTGTGGGCGTTCATGATGGCGTTGATGTCGCCGGTAAAACCAAGGGAAAAAGGAGTCAGGGGGATGCACTGGGCAAGACCGCCGCCTGCGGCAGAACCCTTGATATTCATGGTAGGTCCGCCCGAAGGCTGACGAATGGCCGCAGAGACACTTTTACCAAGCTTGCCAAGCCCCTGGACGAGCCCCATGGTAGATGTGGATTTTCCTTCGCCAAGGGGGGTGGGAGTGATGGCGGTTACATTAATGTATTTACCATCGGGCTTATCCTTGAGGCGTTCAAGGACCGCACGGAAATCAACCTTTGCGATGTAATGGCCCTGGGGAAGCAGCTCTTCCTTGGTCAATCCGAGTTTTTCGCCAATCTCGTAAATCGTGAGCATCTCTTTTTCTGCGTCCTGGGCAATTTCCCAGTCTGCATGCTTGGTTGGATCTAATGCCATGGTTAACTCCTTTATTAGTTGTTGAGGCTCAGGAAACCGAGCCCGTTAGGTCTTAAACACATGATCTGAATCACCATTTATTTTCAAATGATCATACTCCAATAATAGACCATATGAGTCAAGCACTATTTAGAAGTTTTCAAAAAAACAGAGCTCCTGTTTTGGACTGATTCACGACCCGAATAATAATCATTTTCCATTAAATAAATTATATTTATTTAATTTGGAAATCGCATCTATTTCGCCCCTGTTTTTTTTCTCTATTTTTTTCAATGCCCTGCAACAATTAATTTATTCCACTATTGACAAAAGCAGATCCGGGTTATAAATCATGGTACGATAGAAACCAAAGGTCAACTTGGTTTAACGAGCGCAATAACCTTTTTTGAAAGGAGAAATGGCCGTTATCAAATCATCAATACAACTGACTGACTCAGTTGCCGTTCCATGCCGACCCACAGGTCCTGGCTTTTTACGTTTTGTATTTCCTATGATCTTATCTACATTTGATCATTTTTTTTATATCCAATCTGCAACCAACAACTATCACTTATAAGGAGGTAAAAGTGGGATTTGAAATCATGAAAGAATCCTATGCCGGAGCGATAAAGGGAATCACAATCGGTAAGGGGAATAGTGCCATCACCGTGGGAGGTCAGACCAGCTATCCCTTTTATCAGTTTGAAGGAAAGATGCCCCACAAGCCCATTATTGCCATGGAGATCTGGGATATTGAACCCGAAGAGTGGCCGGCTTCAGTTATCGCACCCTTTAAGGACGTTTTGAACGACCCCGCAGCCTGGGCCAAAAAATGCGTGGAGGAATACGGAGCAAACCTTATCGTCCTTCAGCTGAAAAGCATTGATCCAAACGACAAGAACGCAACGGCTGACGAGGCCGCTGCAACGGTAAAAAAAGTACTGGCTGCCATAAAGGTACCCCTGATTGTATGGGGATGCACTGCCCCTGCCAAGGACGAAGAGGTACTTAAAAAGATTGCGGCTGAGTGCGATGGAGAAAACCTGATTCTGGGCCCTGTGGAAGAGAAGAACCACAAGGGCATCGGTGCAGCAGCCATGGGCTACAAACACACCATCATCTCCTCATCCCCCATTGATGTAAACCTTGCGAAACAGGTCAACATCCTCCTTGAGAACCTTGGCATGCCCCTTGATAAGGTCATTGTGGACCCGACCACAGGTGGTCTTGGATACGGCATGGAATACTCCTACTCGGTAATGGAGCGCCTGAACATGGCAGCCCTGACCCAGGGGGATGACAAGCTTCAACTGCCAATGATCAACAACCTTGCCAACGAAATCTGGAAGTGCAAAGAGGCAAAACAACCCGTTGAAGAGGCACCAACACTGGGAGATCCAGAGCGCCGGGGCATCCTCATGGAGGCCGTCGGTGCCGTAACCTACCTCATGGCAGGCTCCAGCATCCTTATCATGCGTCATCCAGAGTCGATCAAGCTTGTTAAATCTTTCATTGATATCATCTCAGACGGCGGTTCAGCCATGGATGTGGCTCCAATTACAAAACGGCTGGATGACGTTGAGATTGACTTTGCCGGATTGGCTCCTGCTCCTGATCTCACCATGGAGGAGGAGAAAAAAGTCGCCCCTGCAAAGGCTGCTGCTCCCAAAAAAGAGGCTGCTGCACCGGCCGCACCTCCGGCTCCCGCTGATGCCACCGAAGATCCCATTGAGGCCGCAGCAAAGAGCCTCGGAATCGACCTTGCCGCTCTCTTGACAAAAAGAGGCTGCACCAAACAGGACATTCAGCATACGGCAGATCAACATAAGATGACCGTTGCCCAAGTCATTGAGAAACTAAACGCTTAATTTCAAGGGGGAGAATCACAATGGCTATAGATCTTTTCGCAAACGAACCTAAGGCACCCAAGGATCTTTTTGGCTCAGAGCCTGCCGTGGATCCAGCCGCTGAGGCAAAGGCGAAGGCCGAGGCCGAGGCTAAGGCTGCGGCTGATGCTGCGGCCAAGGCCGAGGCTGAAAAAACTGCAAAGGCAAAGGCCGAGGCTGATGCTGCTGCAAGGGCTGAGGCTGAGGCTGAGGCAAAAATAAAGGCCAAGGCAAAGGCCGAGGCTGATGCCGCTGCAAAGTTAGAGGCCGAAGAGCAGGCCTTAAGGGACAAAAGAGCCCAGGAAAGGGCCGATCATGCTGCGAAACGAGCAGCTGAACCAAAGAAGAAGCAGGTCTCCATGACAGCGGCTACTGTACAGCTGTCAGACCTTGACAAGATACTTGAAAGCCTGAACAGGACACACAGAAGGCATACCGCCTAGGTTCATTAACATGGCTGTCATATTTTATACACATGGAATTACACACAATAGGAGGAGGAACCTCTAATGGCAGAGGCAAAGAAAACAACGGTTGCTAAGAACGAAAAGGCAACCAAACTCGCAGATCCCATGGAAGCAACCATTGACGTAGCATCCCAGCAGATGATTGCCCGGGCCCAGGAGCTTGGCATCGACACCATCTTTGACAGAGCGGTTACCATGAAGGCCTGCAATATCGGTACCCAGGGGATCTGCTGCAAGAACTGTTCAATGGGCCCCTGCAGGCTGCCCCTTCCCAAGGCTGGCATTGAAGGCAAAGACACGCGAAAGGGCCTTTGCGGTGCAACGCCCAATACAATTGCGGCACGTAACTTCATCAGAATGATCGCAGGCGGTGCGGCCGCCCACTCAGACCACGGCAGGGGCGTTGCCGAAGTTTTCCTTGCCGCAGCCCGCCAGGAAACCGATGCCTACAAGATCAAAGATACGGTAAAACTCATGGCCCTTGCCCCCACCCTTGGTGTAGCAACAACCGTTGAGGTTGACGGTGAGACAAAGGACAGGGATATTTATGAAATTGCCGTTGAGGTTGGCGAGATAGCCCTTGCAGAGTGGGGAAAACCTGAGGGAGAGCTTCTCAACCTCAAACGGGCCCCAAAACCACTCTATGAAAAGTGGAAAAAACTGGGTGTCCTTCCCAGAAACATCGACCGTGAGATCGTCGAGATCATGCACCGGACCCACATGGGCGTTGACCAGGACTACAAGAACCTCATGAAACAGGGAACCCGTGCAGCCCTTGCAGACGGATGGGGCGGCTCAATGCTTGCAACCGATCTCCAGGACGTTCTGTTCGGAACCCCCTTTCCCCTCCAGAGCGAGGCCAACCTTGGCGTCATGAAGGAGGATCATGTCAACCTGATCCTCCACGGCCATGAGCCAATTCTTTCTGAAATTGTCGTTGCCGTTGCCCAGAGCCAGGAGATGATCGACTATGCCAAGAGCAAGGGCGCCAAAGGGATCCAGCTGAGCGGTATCTGCTGCACGGCCAATGAGCTCCTCCAGCGCCACGGCATCCCAACTGCGGCCACCTTCCTCCAGCAGGAACTCGCCATCATCACCGGTGCCTGTGACGCCATGGTTGTTGATATCCAGTGCATCATGGAAAACATTGCCAACGTAGCAGAATGTTTCCACACAAAGATCATCACCACCCACCCCATCGCAAGAATGGAGGAGAAGAGCGTTCTCCACATCGAGTTTGACGAGCACCATGCCCTTGATGATGCAAAACGCATCGTTAAAATCGCCATAGACAACTTTGAAAACCGCAACCGTGAAGTGATGATACCCCAGCAGAAAGCAACCCAGATCGCAGGATTCGGTGTTGAGTCCATTCAGTACCATCTGGGCGGAACCTTCAGGGGGACCTACTACACCTTGAACGACAACATAATCAACGGCCGCATCCGGGGTATAGCAGGCGTCGTAGGCTGCAACAACGCAAGGACCAAGCACAATGACGGTCATGTAAGGGTTGTTAAGGAGCTGATCAAAAACGACGTGATAGTTCTCACCACCGGCTGTAATGCAATCGCCTGCGCCATGGCGGGTCTCCTGACCCCAGAAGCTGCCGCCGTCCATTGCGGACCGGGGCTTGCCGAGGTGTGTGAGGTTGTGGGTATTCCACCGGTCCTTCATCTAGGATCCTGCGTTGACAACTCAAGAATACTCCTTGCCGCAACAGAAGTTGTAAAGGCAGGCGGTCTTGGCCACGATATCTGTGATCTCCCGGTTGCAGGCAGCGCCCCTGAGTGGATGAGCGAAAAGGCGATCTCCATCGGCCACTATTTTGTGGCTTCCGGTGTTTACACCGTATTCGGAGTGACTCTGCCCACTTCTGGTGCACCTGTGTTCCACGACTACCTGACCAAGGGCTTTGAAGGCATTACAGGCGGAATGTGGGACCTTGAGATTGATCCCATCAAGCACGCCCATAAGATGATTGCCCACATTGACAAGAAGCGTAAGGAACTTGGCATTGACAAGGCAAGGGAAAGGGTCCTCATGGATATGGCTGATCGCCAGGCCCTGGAGGCGTAGACTTAAAAGGACCATGCAGGTAAAGCTTAATCTAATAATAATGATAAATCCTCAACGAAGGAGGAACGAATGTCAAAATTAATAGCATTTGCAGCTATTCAGGGTGGATATAAAGTAGTTTCAGAGGTTGAAGGCCTCTATAATAAAGCCCTTGCCACCTTTAGTGCAGATACAAAAGTTGAATTCCCCAACACGGCCTATTACCTTCCTGTCATTTACTCCCTGACCGGGATGAAGGTCGAAACCCTGGAAGATATCAAAAAACCCCTTGCCTTTGCAAGGGGCCTTCTCCCCCCCCATGTAAAGGGCACGAACCACCTTCCCTACCTTGGACCACTCCTTGACGCTGGAATGGCCGGCATCATTGCCTACGAGATCAAAGAGGCATTAAGGATCGTAAATGAGCCTGATTTCTACGTACCCCAGGAAGATCCAGACATCGAAGCCGGCAAGCTCTGGACAGGCCCTGCGGATGATACAATCCTCAGGAAAAGGGGCGTTGAATTTGTTGACGGCTCTGCACCTGGATTTGCAGCCATTGTAGGGGCGGCTCCAAATTCTCAAATTGCAAAGATGATTGTGGAAGATTACCAGAAAAAGAGTCTCTATATCTTCTGCGCCGCCAACCACAATGGTAAAACCGTGATTGAACAGCTGATTGAAGAAGGTGTTCAGATAGGGTGGAACACCCGTATCGTGCCCTTTGGGCCGGACATCTCTTCCGCCGTATTTGCCCTTGGTTTTGCAAACAGGGCGGCCATGGCCTTTGGCGGGGTTCAGCCGGGCGATCACAGAAAGATCCTCATGTACAACAAGGAGCGAATCTTTGCCTTTGTAAACGCCCTTGGAGACATTGGAACCGAGTGGGGAGTTGCTGCGGCAGGCTGCGTCAACTGGGGCTTCCCCACCATCGCAGACACGGATATTCCTCAAATTCTTCCCACGGGTATCTGCACCTACGAGCATGTGGTTACAAACGTACCCCATGACGAGATCTGCCAGAAATCCATTGAGGTAAGAGGTCTCAAGGTAACGGTATCTGAAATAGATATCCCCCTCGCCTTTGGTCCGGCCTTTGAGGGAGAAAGGGTTCGTGGAGCCGATCTCCACGCCCAGTGCGGCGGTGGAAAGACCCAGTGCACCGAGCTTGTCAAGATGGCCCAGATGAGCGAAATAGAAGACGGCAAGGTAATTCTTGTGGGACCGGACGTGACAGACCTCAAGGTCGGGGACACCTTCCCCCTTGGAATCTTTGTCCAGATCGCAGGCCGGGAATTCCAGGAAGATTTCGAACCGATCATGGAGCGCCAGATCCATCACCTGGTCAACTACATCCAGGGTATCATGCATATAGGCCAGAGGGACATCTCCTGGATTCGGGTATCCAAGGCAGCCATGGAAAAAGGATTTAGCCTCAAGGATATAGGTGTGGTTCTCCATGCCAAATTCCACCAGGATTTCACCAAAATTCTGGACAAGGTCCAGGTCACCCTCTATACAAAGGCCGAGGATGTTAAGAAACTTACGGAAACGGCCAGGGCCGAGTACCAGACCCGTGATTCCAGGGTAGACAAAATGAAGGACGAGGATGTAGAGATCTACTACTCCTGCTCGTTGTGCCAGAGTTTTGCCCCAAACCATGTATGCTCGGTAAGCCCAGAAAGAACGGGGCTATGCGGTGCCTACAACTGGATGGACTGCAAGGCCGCCTTTGAGATCAACCCAACAGGCCCCAACCAGCCCATTGAAAAGGGTGAATGCCTTGATCCAGTACTTGGTCAGTGGAAGGGCGTCAACGACTTTGTCTACAAGGCTTCAAGGGGTGCTGTTACCCATTACAACTTCTACTCCATGGTAATAGACCCCATGACAACCTGCGGCTGCTGCGAGTGTATCGCTGCAATGCTTCCATCGTGCAACGGGGTAATGACCGTTGGCCGTGAGTATCCCGGAGAAACTCCCTGCGGCATGAAGTTCACCACCCTTGCCGGTGTCATGGGCGGTGGTGCTTCTTCCCCCGGATTTGTGGGCCATTCCAAGCACAACATCACCCAGGGCAAGTTCATCCTGGGCGACGGCGGGCTCTTAAGAATGGTCTGGATGCCCAAGGCGCTCAAGGAAGAACTGAAAGATCGTATAGAAAAAAGAGGGGCTGAAATGGGTTGTCCCGACCTCTACGACATGATCGCCGATGAGACTGTGGGCATAACTGAAGAGGAGATTCTTCCATTTCTCCAGGAAAAAGGGCATCCAGCTCTTACCATGGAATCTCTCATTGGATAGTTGACGGATAATATAAACTATTAGAAAAAAAATGACAGGCCCAGGCAGCACCAGAACCATTGCCAGGGGCCTGTCATCTTAAACAAACATACGAGGTGAAAAAATGGCGTTAACCGGTATACAGATTTTCAAACTCCTTCCCAAAACCAACTGCAAGGAGTGCGGCGTGCCAACCTGCCTTGCCTTTGCCATGAACCTGGCATCGGGCAAAGCAGAGCTTGATTCATGCCCCTATGTATCTGACGAAGCACGGGAGAAACTTGCCGAAGCATCGGCCCCCCCCATTCGTCCCGTGGTCGTTGGCAGGGGTGTAAGAAAATGCACTACAGGCGGTGAGACAGTTCTCCATCGCCATGAAAAGACCTTTTTCAACCCCACCCTTCTTGCTGGCACGGTGAAAAGCGATACAGATGCCGCTACCCTTGAGAAAAATCTTAAAATCTTCAATGCCTTCCAGTACGAGCGGGTGGGCTTCAACCTGAGACCGGAACTTATCGCCCTCAAGGATACCGGTGCAGGCAAAGAGGCCTTTGCGGCCTGCGCCAAGACTATAGCAGAGAAATCTGAATTCAACCTCATCCTCATGACCGAAGATGTGGATGTGATGGCGGCAGGTGTGGAAGCGGCGGGCTTCAAGCGACCCCTTCTCTGTGGGGCAACTGAGTCCAATCTTGATGCCATGGGTGCCCTTGCCAAGGAAAATAACCTTCCCCTGGCCGTCAAGGCAGATTCGGTGGATGCCCTTATGCCGTTGACGGCAAAGCTAACGGCAATGGGGCTCAAAGACCTTGTGATTGATTCCGGCGCCAGAGAGATAAAACAGGCCCTGGAAGATCAGGTGGGCATAAGGCGTGCGGCCCTCAAGGCTGGAAACAAGGCCCTTGGGTTCCCCACCATCACCTTCCCCAGCGAAATGGCTTCAAACCTTGACATGGAAACCCTCATCGCAAGCATGTTTGTGGCTAAATATGGCGGAATCGTGGTCTTGTCAGACTTTTCTGCTGAGTCTTTGTTCCCGCTCCTGCTTGAGCGTCTCAACATTTTTACCGATCCCCAGAGACCCATGACTGTGGTTGAAGGAATCTATCCAATTGGTAACCCGGATGAGAACTCACCCGTGGTTGTCACCACCAACTTTGCCCTGACCTACTTTATCGTATCCGGTGAGGTCGAGGCAAGCAGGGTTCCCACATGGCTTCTTATCAAGGATGCCGAAGGACTTTCGGTTCTCACGGCCTGGGCCGCTGGAAAATTCGGCGGAGATGATGTGGGGCTTTTTATCAAAAAATCCGGCATCATGGACAAGGTAAAACATACGGAGGTTATCATCCCCGGTTATGCAGCTGCCATTGCAGGCGATGTTGAAGAGGAACTCCCGGGCTGGACCATCACGGTCGGACCCAGGGAAGCAGCCCATCTTCCTGCTTTTCTTAAAACAAAAATATAACCGGCATGACCCTGCAAGGTCTCATTGTCCGGCCATAACCAGAATGGAAACTTCCCCAGAAAAAAGCATCCTGGCAGGAAGTTTCCATGGCGATCAGCAATCCCGGCGAGGCGGACATCCCGCACTCAGGGGTTATAGTTCATCTGTAGATGAACCCAATTTTTAATGTAAAGGGAGATGAAATGATACTTTTTGGAGAAAGCTTGAACGTTATTTCCAATGTGATTGGAAAAGAATTTAAGCAAGCAGACCCTGCCAAAAGAAATCCTGAGCCTATCCAGAAAGAGGTTCTTATGCAGAAAGAAAAGGGCATGGATTACATTGATATCAATCTGGGACCTGCCAAGAAATTCGGTACAGAGCTCATGCCATGGGTGGTCAATGTGGTTCAGGAGGCTGTTCCAGGAATGCCTCTGCTTCTTGACTCCTCCAACATCGACGCAATTGAAGCTGGCCTCAAGGTTGCAAAACCTGCTGATAAGCCCCACATTGTCAACTCGATCATGGCCCGGACAGCTCGTTATGAGGCTATGGTTCCCATGACAAAGAAGTATGATGCCGATTTTGTCGCCCTCATGTGGGGACCAGAAGGCCTTCCAAGGGACGAGAACGAGCGTGCTGCCCTTGCCGTAGAGCTTCTCTACTATGCCAATGAGGCAGGCATTCCCAACGAAAAAATCTGGGTGGACGGAATCGTAACCCCGGTGAACATCCAGCAGCCCCAGGCCATCAGCCTGATGCTGTTCCAGGAAATGCTCCAGGATATAGCCCCCGGTGCCATGAGCACCTGCGGTCTTTCCAACATCTCCAACGGTCCCCCGAATCACCTTCGGCCGATCCTGAACCAGACCTACATGGTCATGCTTCAGAAATACGGCATGGCTTCTGTGATCTCAGACCCCCTTGACACCCAGCTCACAGCAATTGCAAAGGGCAAACGTCCGGACATAGTGGACCTTATCTACGCCATCCAGGACGGGAACCAGCCTGATATGGCAACCCTGAGCGATGAGTTAAAGGCCTATGCCAAAACGGTCAACGTAATCCTTGGCAACACCCTGTACTCAGATTCATGGCTTGAGCTCTAAATAAAAAAAGCTCACCCGATTTGCAACCCCTTTTCGGCCATGGCCCTAAAGGGGTTTTTTTTGGATAAGGGGCAGTGGTAATTCGGGGTTTTCTATTTGCAATTGACCGGTTTATGGATATATTAGAAACTCTAATTGATGCTTTTGATTGATAATTTCTTAATCTTAGTGGGGACGCAACATGAAAACCAATCAGGAACCCGACAGTACGATCAAAGACCAGTGGCTGTATATTGTTGTTCAGAACCCTGGAACCGGATCTGAGCAGTTTATGGGATTCAAGACCGAAGAAGATCAACAGGAGTTCATTCCAGCCTTTGAAACCCGTCAGGAGGCCGAACAATGCTTTCTGCTTATGCCGAAGGATGTGATGAAAAACAAGTACGAGATCCAGGCCATCCACAGGGACGACCTTATTTTAACTGCCAGAGACAGCGGGTTTGACCTGTTTTTGATGGATGAAAAGAGCCGAATCAAGAAAAAACTATAGATCCAGGATCTGTAAAACAGGAGTTACAAAGTGAGCTTAAAATTAGCCATAGGCGGTAAGGGCGGGGTTGGAAAGACCACCATCACCTCACTTCTTGCAAGGACAATTGCACAGATTGACAACACAAGGGTCATAGCCATAGATGCAGACCCTGTTGCTAACCTTGCGGCAGGCCTTGGAATAGATGAGACAACCCCCATAACCCCCATTGCAGAGCTGTCCGATCTCATTGCCGAACGAACCGGTGCCAAACCCGGTACCATGGGCGGTTTTTTCACCCTGAACCCAAAGGTCGACGACATCCCCGACCGATTCTCCCTTGAACGGGACGGTGTAAAGCTTCTGGTCATGGGAACGGTTCAGAGCGGGGGATCAGGTTGCATCTGCCCTGAAAGCACAATCTTAAAGGCATTGATGAACCATCTTGTACTTGCAAGAAACGAAGTTGTTATCATGGACATGGAGGCGGGGGTTGAACACCTTGGCAGGGCCACATCTGGATCGGTGGACGCCCTTGTGGCTGTTGTCAACCCGGGCAAAAGAAGCAGGGTGGCGGCAGAACGAATCAGAAAGCTTGGCCAGGACATAGGCATAAAAAGGATCGTTGTCCTTGGAAACCGGGTTAAAGACAAAGAGGATGAAGATCTGATCCGCAATTCTTTGTCCGATTTTGAGATCATTGGATTTCTTCCTGAAATGGAGGAGATCATAAATGCAGACAGAAAGGGGGTTCGGCCGTTTGATGACCCTGCAACCATCCCAGAGGCATTTAAAATCATTGCCCGGCGTTTTCTGGATTTAAACGAGAAATAACCACCCTAAGCCCATTGATTTAAGGACAATCACGCAAGGGCAATTCATGAATTGCCCCCTATATTGTCACCCCCATTATCGTCATCCACCGCAATCAAGTGAATCCACCGGCGATGGTTGGTAGAGACGCTCTATCTGGGCGTCTCCCACCGCCTATCCCTTGAATTTAAGCTTGATTCCTGAACCTGACTCCCTCACTGTAAACCCAAAGGGCTCGAGGAGTTGAAATATGGGCCGCCCGAAATAGAAGAGTTCCTGTGCAACCGAAAGATGAAATTCACCAACGGATTCGGCTCTGTGGTTCAGATCCCCGTTGACCGTCCTTTCAAGATTCTTCAAAACCTTTTTAGATATCCGTCGCAAAGGACCCACAAGGGCCTTGACATGGGGAAAGGGGAAAAAGGACTCATGGTGGATCAGCCTTTTGCCAAGCTCAGTTTCAGGTCCAACCAGATCAAGCCTTGACAAAAGATCACTGCCCGACAGCTTGAGAATTTCCCCCGTGTCCCAGCACTTGAGGGTTTTACACGCCAGGGGACGATTTTCATAAATCGAACAGCCCCTTTGCCCCCTGTCATAAAAAAGGCAGGTCCAGGTGCCGTTTGATCCGGATATTTTCAAAAGCTCCGTTTTTGAAGGTACAACCGTGTCTGTAACTGGATCATGGACAAACTCGCCCCGTCTGATGGTGATGATGCTATTAAACGGCACTATACCATTTTTTACCAGCAGAAGATCCTCAACATGCAGTGCAGGCCCTCCCTTTTCACAGCAGACACCGCACTGATTACACTCTGTCTGTACACGATTTTTCAATCTGTCCGCTGGTTCACTGCCCATATGGTCGGTCATATAATTTCCTTTTAGTACAGATTTTGTCGTTGTAAAAAGCCTAAGCCTATGGAATTGAATCAAACAGACACCGTGCCTGGCAGGTCATGCATTTTATGCACATATCCTTGTCAATTGTTGATTACAACATTATTTCTTTTAATTTTCCATAGAAATTTGCTAGGACAAAAAATAACGGTTAGAAATTTTGCTTTTAAGCCGATAATAACTGGCTGTAACGGTTTTTGGGGGAGAGGGGGAGTGACCTTTTGACTGGACAATAAGTGACCTATCGTTTATGGTTGAGTTGGAAAAGTTAACCTGAAAACGAAAGGAGGCTTAAAATTCAAACATCAGAATCAACTCCCCACAAAAAACGTACAATTGTTCTCCCTTTTGATCAAGGAAAATATATTAACAATATCGACGATCCAA
>JAVERV010000014.1:0-66298 GCA_034006945.1 Desulfobacterium sp.
GGCTTTTTTCCATTCGATGCCAGTACATAGAGTCTTTACCGAAGATATGGCTCAAGGCCCAAAAAGGTACGTTGAATTTTCTGAGAAACAATGCATTTTCAACATCGGCCGAAAATGCTACATGATAGGGCATGACGAAGGATGGTCTGATGGTGTACGAAACGCCATTCACAAGGATTCTACGTGTTGGAATCCCTGGTTTCTTTGAAAACCGAATTTCTTTCATCGTATAACCGGCACGGCCGGAGCGAGAGATGGCATCCGGCCACAACGAACATGAAAACTCCTCCAATAACAACACTTTGGCGAGAGTTTCATATAAACCATTTTTGATTGCGTTTGGAAAAAGTTCCGGGAATTTGTCAATCAACGGCGCCAATTCCTTTCTGAACTTTATTGGATCGTCGATATTGTTAATATGTTTTCCTTGATCAAAAGGGAGAACAATTGTACGTTTTTTGTGGGGAGTTAATTCTGATGTTTGAATTTTAAGCCTCCTTTCGTTTTCAGGTTAACTTTTCCAGCTCAACCATAGACGATAGGTCACTTATTGTCCAGTCAAAAGGTCACTCCCCCTCTCCCCCCAAAACCGTTACAGCCAGATCTATTTTAATGCTCGAGAAACAAGAATTTCTATATTACCTAAATGTTGCAAACGCACTCTTAAATGCCTGGAATCATAGTGTTTAAAGGAAAATCGTTGGTGAGTTAAATTTTCCATAAGTTATTGTTCTTAAAAGACAATCCCAGGACGATTGCATTTTTTAGGTATTAACTAAGAGATATTTATAACTTCATATGGGTTGGATAGCAAACGATATATAAAATAAAAACTTCAACATAGGTGGATTTTTATTGTTAATCTTGGGTTTTCTAAATTAATGCCTGACATTTTATGATTGATGGGAAATTCATTGGCTGCATATCATAATTTTCAACCTATGAAGGGTGAAGATGATTTCTGGTCGCTGCAATTAAGTATGGGATTGCGGTTTGTTGCTGGATTCTCTTTTTACCAGTAGCAGGGTGTTGCATGTCACAGAAAGACTGCTTAAAAGCATCGCAGTTGCCGCAATGATGGGATTTAAAAACCCGGCGGCCGCCACCGGGATGCTGATAATGTTATAAACCAGTGCAAATATGAGGTTTTGTTTGACTTTCCGGTTTACACGTGTGGCAAGTGCTATAAAATCGAGGATCTGGACCGGGGTCTCCTGCATCAGGGTAATGGCGGCAACGCCTTCACCAGGGTTGAGGCCTGAATGAACGGCCATGGCAATATCGGATTGACCCATGGCCGGTGCATCGTTTACGCCGTCGCCCACCATGGCAACTTTTTTGCCTGATTGTTTAAGACGTTTGATAAATTCGGCTTTTTCATGGGGCAGCAAACTCCCATGGGTATTTTCAGCCTGGATCTGCACAAAGGCTCCGGCGGCGAGAGTTGGGCGTTCAGCATCTCCTGAAATCAGAAAACAGGTGAGCCCCATTTTGTAAAGATCTGCAACGAGGGTCTTTACGCCGGTTTTCATTGCGTCCCCCAGGTGAACAGCTGCTGCAATCCTATCATCCACAGATAAAAAAACCGTTGATATGACCTGGGCACCCTGCCTGGACGACGACACAAAAGAGGGTTCTGCCTGATGGTTTTTTATATGAAGCTCCCGCCGAGGCATTGTTATTGACGAAGTTTCAATATCCGTTGCGGCCGGATGCCTCCCTCGCTCCGGCCGTGCCGGTTTATTCACAAAATCCATGCTGCCGAAACAGTAGGTTTCACCCTTGTATCGGCAGCTGATACCGTTGGAGTGGTAAACGAGTTTTTCCAGATCAAGGGGCGGTATCTTCCGGACCGTCCCATAGGCGGATATGGTGTGGGCAATGTAGTGGTCCGACCCCTGCTCCATGGCATGGATTATCTGCCAGGCCTTTTGGGCTGGAAAATCCTTTGCCGTGTCCATGCCCAGCACCTTAAGTCTGCCCGTGGTCAGTGTGCCGGTCTTGTCAAAAACAACGGTATCCAGCCCATCAACCCTTTCAAAGGCTTCAAAATCTCTTACCAGGATACCCTTTTTCCCGGCGGCAGACACGCCGGCCACAAGGGCAAGGGGAATGGCAATGCCAAGGGCGCAGGGGCAGGAGATGACCATGACGGATATTCCCCGGTTAAAAGCTTCGTAGGAGGTGAGCCCGTACAGCATCCAGAAAAAATAGGTCACAACGGAAAACCCGATAACCGATGGGACAAAAAACTTTAAGAGGTTCTCAAACCGCTGGGTCTGGGCGGTTTTTTCCGAAAGACTGTTTTCCATGATGGCAAGCATTCTGCCTAGAATGGATTCATCCCCCACCTTCACGGCTTTGATCTGAATCTTGCCGGAAGTAACCCGGGTGCCGCTTTTGACCTTATCCTGGGGCCGGACATTGACAGGTTTTGCCTCTCCGGTGATGGATGACTCGTCAATGACGGCAGCGCCCCGGGTGACAATGCCGTCTGCAGCCAGGATCTCTCCTTCTTCGGCCAGGAACGAGTCCCCCTGGGACAGCTGCTTGATGGAAACATACCGTCCCCTGGGAAACTTTTCTGCACAGATCCTGACTTTCTGGGGAACCAGGGAAAAAAACTTCCACAGGCCTTCAGAAATTTTGTTCTTTGCGGACTGTTCGAGCATTTTTCCCGTCAAAATGAGCAGGATCAGCATGGATGCGGCATCAAAATATAGATGGATGCTTCCCCTGTAAAATTGAAACAGGCTGTAGGTATAGGTTAAGAATGAACCGGTGGATATCAGGGTTTCCATTCCCGGCCATCCGGAAGTGATACCGGCAAGGGCCCGTTTGTGTATGGGATATCCGCCGTAGAACACAACAACGGTGGCCATCAGGAAAACAGGCCAGGCCAGAAGCTGCACAGAATGGGGTGACAGCTCAATGAAGAATCCAGAATAGATGGACCAGCTGAGCATCATGACATTCATGGTTAAAAACAGGGTCACACAGATACGGATAAATTCTTTTCTGTTTTTTTGGGATGTCTGATCAATATCAGCAGAGGGGTATCCCAGTTTTTCAATGGCGGCATAAATTTTATCCGGGGATGTCTTTACAGGATCGTAAACTACACTTCCCCTATCACTTGAAAAATTGCACGAGGCGTTTATGACGCCCTTTGACCGTGTGAGGGTGGTTTCAATAAGCCATGCACAGGCCGGACACCACATGTTTTGAATCTGGAGATTGAGGGTCAGAAAATTGCCGTTATCAATGGGAAACTCATCCTTACCATCGGTCCCGGACAGCTCTCTGTCAGGGGTCTCAGGAATTATTCCCGATGATACCGGATTCTCTTTAGAAGTGTCCGGGATGATGCCTGCGGCAACACATTGTTTGTACAGATCGGTATCCTTGAAATCTCGTGTATCTTTGTACTGATCCGATTCCATGAGCATGGCATGGACCATTTTGCAGCCCTGGCAGCAGAAGATCTCTTTTGACGGGGCTGCGGAAACCTTGACAGCCAGGCCGCAAAGGGTGCATGGGACTTGTGTTTTCATTGTCCGTTCTCTATGCAGGGGATACGATGGGGGTGAATCATACATCTGGAGATGATCAAGGGGCGGTTTTTTGTATGTGCCGGACATATCGGATAACCGCTTCCCGGCTTTCAACAGACATGGAACTTGCAAGAGCCGGCGCTCGCTGGCTCCCATAGCTGATAAAGGCAAACATCTCCCCGTCACTCATGGCAACTGTTTGCTCGCCGGTCAGGTCCGTAGGCAGAGGGAAAAAACTCTGTCCCACGGTTCCAAGCCCGTCCATTCTGGGACCGTGACAATGGGAGCAGAACGCCTGGTAATCCTTTTCTCCTCTTGCCAGCACGACCTCGCCAGGGCCAATGGGTGTCGGGGTAAAACCGGTTTTCAAAAGTTCCCTTATCAGGACCTCACTTTTTTTATCGGCAATGGTTCGTTTGTCCATTATAAGTTCCGGTTCCTCATGGGGACGGATGGCCGGCGTTTGATACATCCTGCCGGGTTTCAGGTATGTGTCGTACAGGGTAACGACCCCATAAACTCCCATTAAGACAAACGATACAAAAACGACAAGAAACAACACTTTTTTCATCTACTTGCCCTCCTTGCCGCTGACATGCTGGCCCTGGGGATTTTTCGGATATACCGCATAGGGAGATTCTGAAGGAAGGCTTTTCACGGGCCGGTAGTCCCAGGCAGGCGGGCCTTTGTCCGACACCACCACAAAAGAGAAATAGCCGACACCGAGGATGATGGCCACCATGATGGTGATCCACACGAAGGTTCGTAAAAGGGATTCTTTGGATTTGGGTGTGTCAGTCATTTTATAATTTTACCTCCGAAAGGCCGTAAAACAGGATATAGTAGAGTGCCCATAAAACGGAAGCGCCGATAAGCAGGGCCATGAACATGGGGAATGGGCCGTTTGCCTTTTCGATGCCGTCAGCAAAGCGCTGGACGATTTTAGTGTTGGAGACCCGGGATTTGTCACCGAACATGGGGAGAACCCACAGGGCCGTGCCAAACAGGATCGCAAAAATAGCGGCCAGAAGGGTCAGGGCCAGTACCTGCTGAGTATTTAAAAGTTCGAAAAATCTCATTTGAAGATCCTCCTGTTTCAGGTTTTATATCCGTCTCCCCGCCAATTGCTGCCTAACGGAAAAAAAGGGCATAGACCACAAGGGCAAAGCTTGCCCCAATCGCTGCCAGGGCAAGGTAAAGGACAAAATAAAGATCACGTCCGGCCTTTGCCGGCGGTGTCGCTGCCGGCTGCGTGGTCTCCTCCAGGGCCAGAAACCTCGCCCGCTGCTGTTCGGAGAACTGTCCGTTTTTCAGCGCCCATACAAACGCAATAACGCCGATAAACAGTCCGGTCAGGATATATGCCAGAAAAAATGGATAATACATGGATCGACCTCTATATGCTTACAAATTGGTTATTCATATGCGGCATCAATTCCTTTGGGTTCCTGGTCTGCATCGATCTGATCAATAAAATATTTGGCAATATAATTTCCCACATCCCATATTTTTTCAGATTCCAGTTCCCGTTTAAAATAGGGCATGGCGGTTCCGGTAATGCCGTTCATTATCTGATAATAGATAATCCCCCCGCTGATCCCCCGGCCTTTCAAGATGGTAAAATTCAACGGCGGCGGATACAGAAAAGGCTGGGCCGGACCCATGCCGTCTCCCACGGGTCCGTGGCAGCCGAAACAAAAATCCTGGTAGATTTTTTCACCCCTTGCAAGACCCGCCTCTGAAGCCGGATAGGGTGTAGGGATTTCCCGCCAGCCCCTGGGGACATTCTCATGAAGCCATGCCACGTTTTCGTTCACACCCGACTCATAAGCGTCAACAGATCTCTTTTTCCACAGGGTTTGTCTCTCCATCCTCAGGTCTGCATTCTTGAGCCCGAGGCTCTGGACATACCGGATCAACATGTCCAGATTGTCCTGTTTTAAAAATTGAAACGGGGGCATGATGGACAGGGGCCGTGTATATCTGGGGTTGGTAAAATGGGCCTGGTGCCAGTCATCCGGATGCTCTCCTCCTTCCTGGGAGAGATCTGGACCCGTTCTCTGGGAGCCAAGGAGGATGGGGCTGTCCTTTAAATAATCCCCGGCCTGGGCCAGCCTTTCTGCGCCCAGTCCCCAGTCAATAGATCGAATCGACTGGGTATGGCAGTAAACACAGCCGTTGCTGATATACAGGGCACGCCCTTTTTCTTCCATGACCGTCCGGGTTCTGAGAAGATCCGAAGGGATGGTTTTACTCGTATCGGCATAGGGAAGGATGATGACAACCGATACCACTGTAAAAAGGATAATAAGGCTGCCGATGACAACGACTGCGGGTGTCATTTTCATGGGATTTCTCCGGAATTTGAAAAAAGTGATCTGAAGATGTTATAAAACCCTAGCAAAGAGGATATAAAGATTAACAGCCCCAGGGACGCCCGGACAACATTGTATATGTGGATCTGAGGAAGCACACGGTACACTGTTTCCCCGCTAAGCCAGGCATTGCCCTGGATGAGCCCGGAAATGGTCAGCACAATGGTAAACCCGACCACCCCGATCAATATCATCCAGTATTGAAAATTGGCCAGGAATTGGCTGAAAAGCGGTTTGCCCGTTATTTTCGGGAGAATGAAATAGATCCCCCCCAGGGCAACCATCCCAGCCCACCCGAGGACGCCCACATGGGCATGGCCAACCACCCAGTGAGTGAAGTGAGTCACCCGCTGAACATCGGGAAGCGCCATCATCGCCCCCCGGATACTGACGATAAAATACATGATGGTCCCGACAAAGACAAATTTTCCACCAATATCCCCGCTGATCAGCCCGATCTTTCCCCTGGCCGTGTACCAGATATTGATAAGAAAGGCCATGACCGGAATCACCATGGCAATGCTGTCAACAACGGCAACCACCTTGAGCCAGGTGGGAACCGGCACCTGCAGCAGGTGGTGAGTCCCGATATGGGTGTAAATGACAATCAAGGACCAGAATCCCAGCAAAGAAAGCGTGTGACTGTACAACGGTGTCCGGCACACCTGGGGGATTATATAATAGACAACGGCGGCTGCATAGGGTGTCAACAGAAGCCCGAACACGTTGTGTCCGTAAAACCAGAGGATAATGGCATCGGGAATGCCGGCCAGGGCACCGGAGTCGGGCTGCCAGATAACATTTCCCAGGCTGTATGTGCAGATGGTGAGAATGGTTCCTGCAAGCACATACCAGACAGTGACATACAGAATCTTTTCCTGCCTGTTTTTTACCGTCATCATTAAATTAAAGAAAACCAGGCTGAATGCAACAACGATACCCACATCAATGGGCCAGATCATTTCAGCATATTCACGGCCCTGTGTATACCCGAGAGCTAGGGTGACCACCATGGCCGCAATGGCAGCATTCCACAGGACAACCGTGAAAACACCCAGCTGTTCGCTGTAAAGCTCGGTCCGCAGCAGCCGGGGAACCATATAAAACGCACTGGCCAGGAGACCCGAGGTCACGAACCCGAAAAGTACCAGGTTGACATGCATGGGACGAAGTCTTGAAAAGAGGAGCCAGGCAATGTTGCCGGTTAGATCAGGGGCCACAAGCTCTATGGCTGCAGTAAATCCTACCAGGGTGGCCATTATCATCCAGGCGGCGGAGGTCAGACAAAACCCCTTGGCAGTCAGGTAAGTGGCGGTATCGGGTCGGGTCGGGTTCTCAGACAAAACAAATACTCCTCTATTAATTGTGACAGGCAAGCCAGCAGTCCAGGTTGGCTTTTTCTTTCCTGTGACATTGGATACAAAACCCCATTTTAAACTCATGGTGTTTAAGCCGGTCGGTCCCTGCAATATCTCCATGGCAGGCTTCACACTCAAACTCTTTTTTTATGTGGCGTTCATGGTTGAACATGACATGTTCGGGCACATAAAACACCTTTTCCCACGGTGTGGGCGTCTGGGTATCAAAGTAATTATGTTCTTTTCTAATTTCAGGGTGATTGGGAATAATAAAGTTATGGCAGTAGAGACATTTTTCCACCGGCGGAATCCCGGGATGAACTGACCGGTCCACATATGGATGGCAGAACCGGCAGTCAATTTTTTTGTCACCTGCATGGAGCCTGTGGCTGAAAGCGATGGGCTGGACAGGCCCTGCATTCACATGGGGCATAATATAAAACGAATAGACAAACAGGGCGAGCAGGATGATCAAAGCGCTTAAAACAAACAGTTGGATTTTATTCGCCCGCACCTGGGCTGAAAAGGAGTGAAAGCGGGAAACAAGGGTCAGGGGTCTGCCCTTTGTTCCCACCAGAATCACCAGTATGACAAGGGTTAAGAGCGTCAGGGAGGCAAGTATTATTTCCATTGAATCACCTCCCCTGAATCGATTTTCAGTGTTTCAGGAAATTCTTTGAAATAGGCTAGAATGGAGATACTGATGAGGCCCAGAAATCCAAGGGTAACGATGATTTCACTGATGCCGATGGGAACCACGGCCGGGTCGTGTTCCAGGAGACTTGGCCCCAGAAGTAGAAAATGCTCGATCCAGAGTCCTGCCAGAACACAGGAGCTGAGAACGATCATGCATCTGGGGGATTGTTTTATTCGTCTGTTTAAAAGAATTATAAACGGCAGGATAAAACTGCCGATAAATACGGTCCATGCAAGATAACTCCATGGGTGGGTCATGGTTCGCTCGATAATATAGGCGGTTTCTTCGGGAATGTTTCCGTACCATATGACTACGAACTGGGAATAGAAAAAATCCCCCCATATAATGCTGAAACCGAAAAAAAGTGTACTCATGTCGGCCAGCTTTCCTGGGGTAAGGGTAAAGGGAATCTTCGGGTTCAGGTGAAGAATCGCTGCCAGCAGGATAATGGCACCGAATCCTGCATAAATTGCTTTGATAAAGGTGTAGGCGCCAAACAGGGTGGAATACCAGTGGGGGTCCGTGCTCATGACCAGATCAAATCCGATAAGGGATAGACAGATGGCAAAGGCAAACATATACCAGCCGGCAAAAACCGTCATCCGGCGCTTGATGGTTTCAGGATCATGCAGGCTTTGTTCAAACCGATTGAATAAAAAAGTTTTCAGCCGGGTATCTTTTGGAGCTGTTTTTAACCTGAATCTGAGGGAGTGATACAGGTAGGCAAACCCAAGGCTGTAGAGGATCAGAAACGCCGCACCGTCCCGGACGAACAAAAAGGGGATATTCAGCCACACCTCTTTGCCGTGGAGCTCTTGTCCCAGCCATGGGAATACATAGTCCTGCCCGATGAAAAGAAAAATAAAGAGAACAAAGGAAACCGGGAAAAAAGAGGAAAATGCCTCTGCAACTGCCGCAAGGGTGCGGCTCCATCGGGCTTTGGTAAAGTGCATAAGGGTTGAAAATAAAAGCCCTCCACAGGAGAGGATGGTAAAGAACATGAAGTTTGTCAGAAAAGCCAGCCAGGCTTTTTCCGGGTGAACGCCTGCTGCCCAAACGATGAAAAATATAAACCCTCCACCTGCAATGAGTCCAGGAATGAGGAACACACTCTTTCTCAAAGGTGCTGAAGGTTCTGCTAATGCCGTACCTTCTCGTAATGCAGTACCCTCTGGTAATGCCGTATCGGAAGTCATTTGTTTTCCCTCTGTTGTTTTAAAGACCCTGTACGGTCGAGCAGATCTCTCAGGCGATCGGCATCTTCGGGCGTTGAAACAACTTCAATCCCGTACATGGAGCCTGAGCATTCCGGGTCATAATTTTTTTCATAATCTGGGTCAGGAAACCCTACCTGGGCCACGATGCCCAGCACATTGCCCAGCACGGCAAACAGGATGGTGAATTCAAAGCCGATGACAAAAAACGGTATCCAGGAGATAATGGGCTTTCCACTGACAATGAGGCTCCACCGGGTGGCCGTGAACACGGCAAGGGAAAATCCGGAAAAAAACCCAATGATCCCGCCGATCAGGGTAAACCATCCGACCTTGCTTTTTTTTGTTCCCAGGGCCCGGGCAAGGGAGCTGCTGGGAATGGGGCTGTGTACCTCCGTTACCTGAAACCCTTTTCCCTGTATTTTTTCCACAGCAGCCAGGGTTTCTTCCTGGGTTTTGAAAAGACCTGTGACAATGATGGCGTCCCTAGTCATGAATTACTCCGTTTTATGTATTATTTCTTTCATTTCAGTCATGGAAACGGACGGCAGGTGCTTTACAAACAGCAGGAACAGAAAAAAGAACAGACAGAAAGCCCCCACCAGGATTCCTACCTCAACAAAGGTGGGGCGGTAATGACCCCAGGCATTGGGAAGAAAATCATGGGCAACGCTGCCCACGATGATGACGAATCGCTCAAACCACATGCCGATATTTATGAAAATGGAGATGACAAACAAGGGGATGATATGGGTTCTGATTTTTTTGAATAAATACAAAAGAGGGATGACGGTGTTGCAGATAACCATGACCCAGTATTCCGGTGCATAATGACCAAAAGCCCTCCACCAGAAGGTTTCCATTTCAATGATGTTCCGGCTGTACCAGGCGATAAAGAGTTCTGTACCATAGGAGAACCCCACAATGATTCCGGTGAAAACAATGGTTTTTGCGATGTTTTCAAGTACATCCATGGTGATCAGCGCTTCGAACTTGAAGATTTTTCTCAAGGGGATGCTTAAGGTCAAAACCATGGCAAGGCCTGAATGAATGGCGCCGGCAACAAAATAGGGTGCAAAAATGGTGGTGTGCCAGCCGGGTACCACGCTCAGGGCAAAATCCCAGGACACAACACTGTGAACGGAAATTACAAGGGGGGTGGCAAGGCCTGCAAACAGAAGATAGCCCCTTGAATAGTTTATCCATTGACCGGTTCTGCCGGACCATCCAAGGGAGAGCACCTTGAAGATCTTTTTGCGTACACCCTGGGAGCGGTCCCTGATAATGGCCAGATCCGGGACGAGTCCGGTATACCAGAAAAGGACACTCACGGTAAGATAGGTGCTGATGGCAACGACATCAAAGATCAGGGGCGATTGAAAGTTGGGCCACAGCGTTCGCTGGTTGGGAATGGGCAGCATATAAAACACCAGCCAGACCCGTCCCAGGTGAATAAGGGGAAAAAGCCCCGCGATGCAAACGGCAAATACGGTCATCGTTTCAGCCGCCCTGGCAATGGGGTTTCTCCATCCTGCCCGGAACAGGAACAAAATGGCTGAAATCAGTGTGCCTGAATGGGCAATCCCCACCCAGAAGACAAAGTTGATCAGATAGGTGCCCCAGTGGACCGGTGTGTTCATGCCGGCCACACCCACGCCCGCAAAGATCTGGTAGATCCAGCATGAAGCCCCCAGAAGTGTCCCGCAGAACAGCAGGGCTATAATGGACCAGTAGGTCTTTCCCGGGCGGGACAGCGTGTCCAGAACCGTGGTATTGATTGTTTCAAAGGTCAATTGAGACATACGTTTAAAACCTCTGGTTGAAGGTTTATAAGAAGCAGCTTTTAGCTGTTAGCTTTTAGCTAATTGCTAACTGCTATCGTGTTTCATGCTTCGTTATGGCCGGATGTGTCTCTCGCTCCGGCCGTGCCGGTTATAATTCCTGTATCCGTTTTTTAAGATAAATAACGGCAGGTTTGGTATTGAGATAGCCCAGCACCTGGTAGGCCCGGGAATCCTGGGCAAGTTTATAAACAGCACTGTTCTTGTCCAGGAAACTGCCGAAGGTCAGTGCATTGGCAGGACATGTCTGCACGCATGCCGGCTGAACCTCCCCGTCCCGGATCTTTCGGTTTTCGTTCTTTGCCTGATTATGGGCTTTTTTTATTCTCTGCACGCAAAATGAGCATTTTTCCATTACCCCTTTACTTCTGGCGGTGACATCGGGGTTGAGCTGAAGGTTGAGCGGTTTGGGTCTTTCCCAGTCAAACCAGTTGAATTTCCTGACTTTGTACGGGCAGTTCTGGGCACAGAATCTCGTGCCGATGCAGCGGTTGTAAACCTGATTGTTGAGCCCCTCCTTGGAATGGTGGGGAGCATACACCGGGCATACGGCCTCACAAGGCGCAGCATCGCAGTGCTGACACAGCATGGGAAGGAAAATCAACCGGTCCTCGATGTTTTGATCCTGGTATCGTTCGATTCTCAACCAGGCCATTTCCCGGCCTTTTATGATCTGGTCTTTTCCCACAACGCCGATATTGTTTTCCGCATAACAGGCAGCCACGCAGGAACCGCAGCCCACGCATTTGTCCAGATCCACGATCATTCCCCACCGGTAGCCGTCATGCCCATGGGGTGCGTAAATATCCCGTTTTTTATCGTATCCTTCCTCGATGGGAAGGGTTAAGGGGAACTGGTTCATATCCAGGCCCTTGCCCTGCTCTTCCCCATGGCTGGCAGATTCGCCGTGGCCCTTGTCGCTGTGGCCGTTCCCCACGATCATGGACAGGGCGATTTTCCTTTTATACTGGGACCGGCTGCCGTCCGTCTGGGGAAGGGCTTCAACCCTGCCTGTCCGCTTAACAGAAGTGGGGG
Organism: Desulfobacterium sp.; assembly: GCA_034006945.1. GTDB lineage: Bacteria > Desulfobacterota > Desulfobacteria > Desulfobacterales > Desulfobacteraceae > Desulforapulum. The sequence continues at coordinate 12,075 of JAVERV010000014.1, forward strand.
TGACAAGGTAGGAGAGGAAATCAGACCCTGCAAGAGTGCCCGACAAAAGATCAATGGGGCTGCTCCCGAATCCTGCGGCATACCGGCCGTAGGCATTGTGTCCCTGACCTGTCTGCATGACCATCAGTCCGGGAGAAACACCCCGATAGGAATAGACCGGGGCTGAAATGGCGTTGGCGCCGGATTCAATGGTAAGGATATCTCCGTGGGCAAATCCATGCTCTTCAAGGGTTGCAGGGTGAATCATGAGCATGGTTTCCCAGGCGATACTGGTCACGGGGTCGGGTATCTCATTTAGCCAGGACTTGTTGGCTCCCCGGCCGTCATACAGGCGAATTGACGGAACAGCCAGGAATTTCAATTCCGGTTTTTCAGAAGGCTCGATGGAATCAATTGCTCGTTTGAGCGCCTGGATTGATCCGGGATCGAGGGACGGTCTCTGGATGGCGGATTTTTTATCAGAATCAAAGATCCCCCCTCTTTGAATTGTTTGAATGAAACTGGTTTTACTCTTTTCCGCCATATTGGCATACAGGTAGTCGGCAAGATACTCATAGTAGTCATCAAACTGCCGGTCCCGAAGCCGATCTCGGTCTGGCAGGTCAAGGAAAACATCGCCAATGGAAGGAGCCTCGGTGAGCCTTCCCATGGCGGGCTGAAGCGTTGAAATACATGCCGTGCTGCTCTCATAACTGTCCCAGGTCTCAAGGGACAGCTGGACCGGGAACACAAGGTCTACGTTTTGGGACGTCTCGTCCATAAAATTTGAAAAACTGACCTTGAAGATATCCTTGCGATTAAAAATCTCTTTTAAATCCGGATTTTCGGGAAACGTAAACAGGGGGTTGGTATTGTAAGACAAAAAAAGCTCTGTGGAATCATTGACGGTTTTTTTAAAGAGATCAGCCGTTTGTTTTGCCGTCATCACCTTTTCAAGGGCATGCCTCTGCTCAAAATCGTACAGGGAAAGGTCCTTGTCCAGCAAAAGATTCATCAGTGTAACGGCCATTTCCAGGGCAAAGGAGGTGTCTGCCATTGTGGTGGCTGTAGATCCCAGGACCAGGGGGCTGCGGGATGCGAGAAGTGATTCGGCCAGGCGTTTTTGATCCGCTGCCGGAATCCCGGTCTGTTCTTCGACGATTTCATAATCATATGTTTTTACTACAGCGGCAAGTTCCCTTAAAAACGGGCCAGGCAGATGATCAGGTATATGACCAGGTAGATGATTAGTGGTTCGGGTTTCCAGAATCTGGCGGATCAACCCCAGGGCTACCATGTATTCCGTTCCCGCATTGATCGGAAGGAACTTGTCGGCATTGGCGGCTGTCAGGGACATGTAGGGCCCGGCATGGACGAACATCCCTCTTATTCCGTCCTCAGGGCTGTGCATGGATTTGAATTTCCGGATATATTCAACAGGTGACAGCCAGGTTTCTATAAAATCCGCACCAAAGCCCAGGATAAAATCGGCGTTTTCCATATAAAAAGAGGGAAGCATGGGCTTTGAGAACAGGGCCTGATGGGCTGCCCTCAAGGCGTCGTGGGAGTAAGGTTCGTACACGGCAACGGCGGCAGGGCCTGCGCCAAATGCTTCCAGGGTGGCTGAAAACAGGGTGTTAAGGGGTTCAGACGTAATGCCGGTCAACAGTTTGACCCTGCTGCCTCCTTTTTTTGATGCGGCGTGCATCCGTTCTTTCAGGATGTCAAAGGCTTGATCAAAGGAGATGGTCTCAAATGTCCGGCCTGTTCTGAGCTGCGGCATCATAAGCCTGTCTGGATCATAAACAGACTGCAGGGCGGCCTGTCCCCGGATACACAGCTTTCCCCGGTTCACCGGGTGGGCGGGATTTCCCTCCAGTTTAATGACGCGGCCTTCCCGGTTTTTTGCAAGGATACCGCATCCTGCCGGGCACTCCATACAGGTTGTGGCATACCATACCCCCTGCCCTGTCACAAAATCTTCCGGGGCTGTTACCAGGGAAAAAATATTTTTATCATAGTCTGACTTGCAGCCATAGGCAACAGCGATGCTTCCGATTCCAGCAGTTTTGAGAAATGTTCGCCTATCCATTATGCGTCCTTTTATCGTAATGGTGCTGATAGATTTTTATACATTTTTCCAATACAGCGGGACCGTTGAGTAAAACGGTTTTGGATCGAAGGGCCATCGGTCTGTAAAAACAGATAAAAGATCGGCCAAATGCTATGGTCTGAATTTATAGAAACAGTTTTTAGTTGTCAATCATTTTTAACTGTCAATAACTCACATGTCCTCACGAACATAGCAAACGATGAAACTCGATAAAACAAGCCAGGGACAGTGTAGGGGCGATCCCTTGCGGTCGCACTTTGTGGCTGTTTTCACGATAGCTGGGTCTATTTATCCGTAAGGGCACCCGCAAGGGGAGCCCCTACATGGTGGCCAGTTCGGTGGGAGTTTCACATAAACACTTGTTTACTTGTGTGCTGAATGAATCACCGCGATTCCGTTTGTCAGTTTCTTGATTTTGATATCCTTAAAACCGATATCCTTTAAGATCAGACTTAACTCGTCGGGCAGGGGAAAGGCTCTTATGGATTCCGGGAATGCAGTGTAGGCTTCTGTTGAACCGGTAAAGAGTCCCCCTATCAACGGCATTATCCTGAATGAATAGAGATCATAAAGGTATCTGAAAAAGGTGTTGTCAGGTTTTGAGAATTCCAGGCAGCACATGGAGCCGCCTTTTTTTAACACACGGAAGATCTCCTTGAAACCGGTTTCAAGATGGGTGACGTTCCGGATGCCGAACCCAATGGAAACAGCATCGAATGATCCATCAGGGAAAGCGATGCTTTCTGCATCCCCCTGAACAAAGGTTACCCCTTTTATGGATTTTATTCGCCCCTGTTCGATCATTTTCAGGTTCATATCGTACACAACGGACATTCCTTTTTCGCCTGTTCTCGCTGCGGACAAAGAGGCGATATCCCCCGTCCCGCCGCACACATCCAGAACTTTTTCTCCGGGTTTTATCATGAGTGTTTCAACGGCCCTTCGTTTCCATGCATAGTGAATTCCACAGCTCAGGAGGGTATTCATAAAGTCGTATCGCGTGGCAATGGTATCGAAATGCCGGTTGACCCGGTGGCGTTTTTCCGATTCGGCATAGGCGGTAAACCCGAATTTTGCCGTACGGGTTTCAGAGACATGCCTTTCAAACTGTTCGAGCCGTTTTTCTCTATTGTACCATTTATCAATATTGAAGATCATTTTCTTGTCCAGGTCCATTTAATGGTGATGTGAAAGATGCTGTTGTCATAGCATTCCTGCTGTCAGAGCCGGCCTGATCTCAATATGGAAATGATCAGCCATAGTCCTAGGAATGTGGAAATAACATATCCTGTCACCCCAAGCAGGGTTGTAAGGGGGATCCCTGAGAACCCCAGCAGATCAATTTCCATGACTGTCCGGGATGAGTTAAGTATGAGGGAGGCTGCAATGGTTGATGCAGCGACAAGAATACCAACGATTACACGGTTGAGACCCTTTTCCAGGGTTTGATGAAGTTTGCTTTCTGCGGTGTGCATAACTTTGATGGAAAAGTTTCCCTCAGATGCAGCTTCAAGGATTTTATTAAGGCTTTTGGGCATACTCTGTAAATAGCCGGCCGCAATTTTTGCTTCATTGCCCATCTCTTTAAACAGTCGTTTAGACGAAATACGCTCCTGGAAAACCTTCTCCGCATAGGGTCTGGCAACCTTTAGAATGCTGGTGTTGCTGCCCAGCTTTTTGCCGATGGCTTCATTCTGAACAATTGTCTTCAAGATCAAAAGAACCTTCCGGGGGATGGTGATCCGGTGTTTTCGAACCAGTGTCATCACCTTGTCATAGATTTCATTGACTGAGATGGTCGTAAGCGACCGCCCATAAAACGGCTCGCTCGTCTCCTTGAGGTCAGATCTGAACTCCTTCAGGTTTACCCCTTTTGCCTCATGGAATCCCATGGCCTGGAGAGCCTTTACCACCAGATCGAAATCCCGGTCTGCAAAACCGAGACACAAATTGGCAAGCTGTTCCATCATCTCATCATCTATATAGCTTACAAGTCCGAAATCGATAATACTTACCCGGCCGTCAAACATGACAATGGTATTGCCGGGGTGGGGGTCTGCATGGAAGAAACCAAACTCCATTAGCTGGCGGGAAAAGGAGTGCAGACCTATCACGGCAATCTCCTTCGGGTCTATGCCGTGGGCCTTTATGGCGTCAACCTGGTCCACCTTAAGCCCGTCAATAAACTCCATCACCAGGACGGATTTTGTCGTAAATTCCCGATATACCCTGCAGGTATGCATGGTGGGCGTGTCTTTGAAATTTGCGGCAAATTTTTCTATATTTCCCGCTTCAATAAACATGTCCAGTTCTTTAAAGATTGTCCGCTCAAATTCTTTCACCAGATTGACCGCACCCAGTATCCGACCGATTTCAAGCCATTTTTCCATTTTTTCCGCTATATAGTACATCAGACTAATGTCTTTACGGATAATCGGGGCAATATCGGGTCGGATGATCTTTACGGCAACCCTTTCACCGGAAAAAAGCCAGGCTTCGTGAACCTGGGCAACCGAGGCTGCTGCGATCGCCTCCGGATTGAATGTTTTAAAAATCTCATCCAGGGGCCGATTAAGTTCTCGTTCCAGTACTCCGGCAATTATCTCCAGGGGCAGGGGTGGGATCTGGTCCTGAAGTTTTTTAAACTCACCAATATATTCAGGGGGAAGGAGATCATCCCGGGTGCTGAGCAGCTGTCCGAGCTTGACAAAACTGGGGCCCAGTCTTTCCATGGCAACACGGATCATCTCCGGGGAGGGAAACTGGGTTTCAGTCACCCGGCTTCCCCTGTCCGACGGCTTGAAAATATATTGAACCGGCCTGACCAGGAGGGAGGCGATGTCCTTGATCCCGAACCACGTAAGGACCCCCGTGATGGTAAAAAACCGCCGGAGGAGCCTTAAATTCAAGCCCAATTTAAGCAGTTTCATTCTCCGGATTGCTCTTCATTTTTTTCAGATCCTGCCCTGTCCCATTTTTTAGCGATCTCTTTAAGCTTTGCATGATCTGAAATATAGTGCTCCACATATCCGCAGGTGACGCAGACATAATTGTCAATGGGGGCCAGGCTGGTCAGGCTGACAGGAATGGAATTACTGGCAAAGGGTCCTCCTTTCAGGATAAGCTCAACACCGGAGTAGACTTCGCCAGAACCGCATTTGGGGCAATTACCGTCTTTCAACGTGACACCTCCTGCTTTAATCGTTTTGTTTATTGGATTGTTTCAGCCCTTAATACCTTTTCCTGATATCATAATACTTGGGATCTTGCCAATATTTGATTTTTCAGGAGGAATGGATTTTCATTTAAAAACGAAGAAAAATATACGAGCCTTACCTGGCACTATCCATCATATTATTAATGACGATTTTATGGGTTTTTCCAAACGCCATGATCTCTTCAGGTTTAAATTCCCCTGTTTTATATAAATCCATAAAGGCGGGAACTGAAAGCATATAAAGGATATAGGACAGATGCCCTGAATATCCCGTATTGTCCAGCTGCTGAAGTTCTTTAATCGATTGGTCTGCGGCTTCCATTACATAGCGGTTCACCGTTGGATGGTCGTTTTGGGTGCATACATGGACCGAATAGATTCTGCGGCAGGAAAAAGGTCTGACCTGATAAATCATGCATGCATTGTTCTTCATCAAAAATGGGCAGGGGACCGTGAGTCCTTTTTCCCTTTTTTTAATTTCCTGCTGGAAAATTTTCGTCAGGCTTTTCTGGCGGGATCTTGAAAAACCCTCCATAGCCTTCCGGATGACCAGGCCTTCCAGGGTTGTAATATCGATGCTTCCGGCCTCTTTACAGCAGAATCCGCAACCCTTTGTACAGGCGGCGTCTTTTTTAAACTCCCTGGTGGTTTCGGCAAAGGCTGAATATATTTTATCCAGCCCCGGTATCTTTTCTTGTATCTGCATGATTAGCCTGGCCTGTAAAGGAACTGCCATTATCACCTCACCACTTTTAAAAAGGCCGTTTCCAGCAATTTAACCTGCATGGCATTCAGAATAATATACGATGCCTGATGGCTGTCTATTTGGGGCAAATTTGCAAACAAAGAACAGGATTTCATAAGGGGTTCATTGCCGGGCAAACGAAATTCGGTTACAATATAATTCTTAATGGACTTATGATACTCCACCAAAGATCGTTTCGACATATTTGCAAACTTCACCTTTTCTCTGGGAGTAGGAGTCAATTTATCCATGAGTATCTCAACGGCTGCTTCCACGGTTTTTGGGAATTTCTCTGCAATTAAATCCATTAGCCTCCCTGATATGCTGACCCAGCAGCTTGTAAGTAATGATTCAATGGTATGAGCCAAAGTTTATTTTTTATTGCAAGCTATAATATTGGGTTTAAATACGGTTTTGTCGAGTTTTAATGATTTTTGCATCGGCACTTGCACTTAATTCCAACGACCCGGTTTTCATTTTAAATTTTACTTTTTACCCACTTTCTCACAGGATAACACTCAAATTCCAGTGGTAAACAGAAACAGTACATGAAAAATCACGGCAGCATAATCTGCTCAAGCCGATGATAATTTGGATCCCATCCCACGTCATGGCGAAAAAACATAGGTCGTCGAAAAGAGTGTCCGTATTTTCCTGCCGTGCCCATATCACGGTAAAAGACACCCATCCGATGCCTGGGAGTTTGCCGCCACCGGCCAGAGGTAGTTATCCAGCGGTCATGCCTGACAAATCTCGGCCGTTTGTGTAAATCAATACAGACATAACGGGGATTTGAATCAAAACAATTCCGATTACTAAGGGCGTTTCCGTAGTAAACATCAGGCAAGAATGAAATCCCAAAACCGACATTTACCCCTGCCGGCACCCAGTAATAGGGTGCATAGCCTGGTGACCACCACCCTGGACCATATATATAATAGGGGTCATAATAGGGAGCGTAGACAGCTCGCGGGTTTGTCGGTTTGATGGTAATTGTCTCATTTTCGACAATCACCTTCTGCTCAGTAGTGGTTTTGAGGTTTCCCTGTCCATATGCTCCGGAACGAAGCTTTTGGATCATGCCCATGACCTCTGTTCCCTGGGCAAAAAAGGCGCTGCCAAGATTGGTGGTCTCAACGATCCGCTCACTCATCAAAGCCAGGTTTGAAGGAAAGTGACAGAGAGCCTTAACACTGGGATCCCACTTCTTGTTTACCAGCTCACCATCGAAAACATCCCCGGTTAATCCCCGATTTTCCCTAAGCCAGCGATCGGCCTCAACCACCTCAATCGGGAAGGTAGAAGCCATCAGTATCTGAGACAGGAGCACATCGGGATAAAGGGCGATGGGTGCCAGCATCTGTGCGAGGTCATCTTCGCTGTATCTTGCAGCCTGGCCTTGAGAACCGCTCTCTTGAGCTTGAACAGGCTGTGGATTAAACACAAAGAAGAAAACAAAACAAGGGATAATAATCAGCTCCGGGAACAGTTTGAAGATGGTCGTAATTTTCATAGCTGCCTCCTCATAGTTCAGGAAAGTGCAACATACTTTTGCCTCGGTTAAGAAGCGGCCAGCACCAGACCAAACTGCGTTTTAAAATCACAGATTAAGTCTCATTCAAGATGATAATATGAGTTTTTGGCCGAGTCCGGGGTTTTTTACCCACTTTCTCACAGTATATTACTGTTCATTTTTTACGGTCTGACCTATATCAAAGACATCGTGACAGGAAGGGCATATAAAAAGCCATTTGGTTACATCCCCTTCTTTTTTAAACATAGAATGAAAACCATCTTTATATCCGCAAGACGGGCATACCTTAAACTCATTTTCCATTTTCACGTCAATAATTTTATAATCCACGAAGTACTCCCTTGTAAAATTTTACAATTGGTTATTCCGGCAAATCCTGTGAACCTTGAAGTTTCTTTCATCGGTTATATTCCTGCCCGGTTTGACCAGCAAGTCTCTGCATTGACTTCGGTATTGTATCACTATCCCCTTCATCTGATACCAAGAGGTGTATGTGGTTTAATGTAATCAATATAATCCAGCACCACAAGAACATATCTTAGTTTTGCCTTATAAACCCACATGTCATGGCGGACACAACGAACGATGAAACTCGATAAAATAAGCCGAGCCCAGTGTAGGGGCGATCCCTTGCGGTCGCCCTTTGCGGTGGCCAGACTCGATTTTATTTACCATTTTCCGATTTTATTTCAATGAATTTAATTTTTTAATAAAATATACCCGTTCAATGATGTGGCAATGATCAACCAAATGAAATATGGAAGTATTAGAGTGGATTTTAGTTTCAATTCAGGCCAATAAAAGAACAGGAAGAATCCAACAAGTGCAGTAAGCCCGATTATTAGAAGCAGTCCTGCAAAAACATTGTGGTAATAGAAGAAAGTTGGATTCCATCCTGTATTTAATATCCATTGAACGGCATACAGGCTGATAAGGATGTTCTTGTTCTCAATAACTTGCCATAAATATGCCATGTAAACACCAAAGCAAATCATGATTAAAGTCCATGCGGCCCCAAAGACCCAACCAGGAGGGGTCCAGGGGGCTTTAACAATACCGACATACCAATCAGACGGCACGCCTTTGCTTGTAAACAATCCCCCTATTGCAAGTGCCGCAAAATTGAATGCCATGAAAATGATAAATCTACAAATCATTTTTTTTATTATTCCTAACGTTTGTGTATATTTTTCTTTCGGCCGCCTGCCCAGTTGCAGAGTCTCTCCTTCCATAAGCCCTGCAGCCTATTCGACATGATCTGCTCAGCGGGAATCTCCCCCATACCCATGATTAGTTTTTGAACTTTTAGCCTGAATCAAGTAAAGTGTCCTCCGATCCCGGGTAAAAGCGCTATTGGACCACTCTTTTTTCCTTCAATGCCTCAATATCAAGGGCACAATATCCCAGGCCCTGGAGGATAGAGTCGGTATGCTCTCCCTTGTCTACCCCCCGGGTGCGGATACCGGGACGGCATTTTCCGAAACTTGCAGTATAGCCCGGCATATTCACGTCACCCAGGCCAGGGTATTGAGCCGGGCGGACATAGGCGTTGGCCTTTGCCTGGATATCATTTTCCACATCGGTCACCTTCTGGGTGGGGGCAAACATCAGCCTGGCCGCCCCTTTTCATCGGTATATTCCGGATCAAGGGCAAGTTCTGGAACACCCATGATCCGGCAGAAGGTTTTCCAGTACTTCTCCTCGGGATGGTGGGTGCACATCACCCATTGGCCGTCCCCGCAGCAGAACACATTCCGCAGAGGAGAATGATGGGAACGGTCCGCCGACACACAGGGGTCTATTTTTAAGGTCATGCTCCGTCCATCGGGCCCGGCCATGTCCACGGCTCCCACCTTGGTCCAGTAACGAATTCCATCTCCCACCGGGTCTTCCACCTTGATAACATCTGCACCCAGATCGCCCAATATGGCCCCGCCACCCGGCCCTGCGTGAAATACGCCGTATTCAACGACCTTTATTCCCTCCAGGGGCAGGGGGGCGTCATCCAGGCTGTCTCTGTCATGGTATCTGATTTCCATCCGCTCTCTCCTATTCAAATGACTTCAATCTTGATTTATTTATCAGGCCAGTAACCCCAGGGCAAGGGGATACTACCAATGATTCGAAAACCATTCTGAAAATTTAAAGAGCAATCATCTGTTTGTCTTTTGGGGTTTGGGGGTCAAAAAAAACGTTAACAATAGCTTGTATAATTTTGCTTGGTCAGACCCTACTTTGCTGAACATCTTATAAAAGTTTTTTTGGGGGTAAACCATACTTCCAAGAAATCGAGCTGTAAGCCCGGTCCCTCTAAGCGTTTGATTCGCCGAAAACTTCAGCTATCCGCTGCTGCCAGTGCGTCGGATCACGCTTGAGATGCATTATGGCTCCTACCAAGATGCAGTCGCTACGAACTTGGTATAGCACACCGAAGGGGAATCGGTTGGTGATGCATCTCCGATGCTCGGCATGAAAACACCATCCAGGCTTCTGGATAACGTCGGATCCGCTCGAATGTACGCTGTACCTCCGCAGCAAACTCAAAACCCAAGCCAAGGCGCTGTTTATTATAGTAGTCAACGGCTTCAGCGAATTCGTCTTCCGCACATGAGAGGACGAGTATTCTCATCGCTGGTTGATCCTGGCCAGGACGTCCTCTGCTGGGGAAGCTGTGAGTAATCCTTTGTCGTATGCTTCGATTCTAGATTCAATTTCTTCCGTCCAAGCAGTATCGATTTGACTGTCCTCAGAGGAATCGAAACTCTGGAAGAGGCGTTGAATCAACTCAGCCCTCTCAATGGGCGGCAGAGCAAGCGCATCATTGAGCAATCTCTCCGTTGCAGCTGTCATATAATTCACCTCATCTTTGTTTTAGTTCTATTCAAGTATAGCCGACAACACGCAGCTTCGCAACCTGGATCTGTGATGGCCTATCAGACTCCAAACGTGAAACAAATCGGCTTTGTCCGGTTTATTTTTTTGTTGAAATATTTAGATTTATGGATGTTAGACTTAAATAACGTCGTACCTAAACAATGCAATCGAGATATGGATTTTCGTGTAAAAAACCTTCCAAGATTACAGTAAATACGGTACTATAGCTCCATATATAACTACTTTATGGAGGTCACCGATATGATGAGGAAGTTTCACACGAAATATTCAGAAAAGAACCTGACGGGCAACGCTGGACTAATTAACATAGGTAAATTCTCAGAAAAGTTAGGTCTTCCAAAGATACTGTCCAACCACCTCACCATCGAACGTGGGCCTAACGCAGACTACCAGGCGAGCGAGGTAGTGATGATGCTTGCTTTAGGTGTCTTGGTGGGTGTCAAACATATGAGTCATATGGCAATTCTCAGGACCGACGAGGTTCTCCGAGCACTTTTTAAATGGGATAAGTTTCCAGTTAGCACCTCCTTCGGCCGTATCTTCAGACTTTTTACCCCGAAGCATTGTAACGAATTATCCGATGCTGAATCGGTCGTCAGAAACAAAGTGTGGGGCAAGAAATGGTTTGGGAGAATCACTCTTAACATGGATTCCACTGTTCGAGGTGTCTTTGGAACCCAAGAAGGATCAGTTAAAGGATACAACACAAAGAAAAGAGGTCAGCGAAGCTACCACCCCCTTCTGTGCTTTGTGGCTGAAAGTAGAGAGTGACTTCATAATTGGTTCCGTACCGGTAGTGCCTTTTCCGCCAATGGCAGTGTTGAATTTATGAAGGAATGCTTTGCCAAGTTACCCAAGCGTGTTTGGAAAGTATTTGTTAGAGCTGATAGTGCTTTTTTTGATGGAGCGCTTCTGGATTTGCTTGAGTCTAAAAGCTGTCAATATTTAATCAAGGTCAATCTTAAAGGGCTCACCACCCTTCTGGAAAAGCAGACCTGGCGAAAGATTGCACATAGGCCAGGGTATGAGAGCACTAAATTCGAATATAAATGTTCAGGATGGTCAAGACCCAGAACCTTTATTGCTGTCAGGTTGCTTACCGAGATTATAATCGAAGAAGATGCCCTGTTTGAATCAAAAAAATATAAGTATGATTATTTCTGCTATGTTTCAAATTTGAAGCTGAGCCCCTGGGCAACACACAAAAATTACGGGAAAAGAGCCACTAGTGAGAACTGGATTGAGTGGTGTAAAAATCAAATGTCATCAGGTAGTATCTTGACGCAAGATTTTTGGGCAAACTCAGCCATCTTTCAGACTTCTATTCTGGCTTACAATCTGTTGGTTTGGATGATGTGGCTGAATAATGAAGATGGTTTTAATGAAGAACCAAACACCATCCGAATGTGCCTGATCAATGTACCGGCACGATTAATAACCAGGAGCCGACAGTGGTTAGTACGACTGTCAAAGAACTATTTTTACAAGGACCGATGGCAACAGTTAGAAAAATCCATCTTGCAATTAGATTTTCACTGAGAGCTCAACCGACACAAAAAAATGTAATAGGAGGAAGCCAATGGACTCCTGCGTCTAAACGTTGCTTGTCAGAGTTATGCTGGGGCATAGGTAGCTCAAAAAGTATGTGCGCATAGCCCATACGGGCCAAAACTTTAACTTTTGCTCTCCCTTAGTACGAAAATCCGGCTGAGGGGCAACCCTTGGCCTATGCTTTCAGGGTACCATAATAGGTTTGCAACTTTTAGGTTAAAATGAATTTCATCACCAGGCTTTTTATTAAGAATTAACTTGAAACATACAGGAACGATCCTACATGAAAATTCACGCCCTCGCCGGAAAAGCAGCACCGGAATCTGTGCTGGCCAACATTCCAAGGCTCGTTTCATCCTACTAAACCCATCAGCCGGACGTTTCTAAGCCGACCCAGCAAGTCGTTTTCAGAACATCCGGCCACCGGGGCTCGTCACTGAAAACCGGTTCCAACCAAGATCACATTCTCGCCATCAGCCAGGCCCTGTGTGAATATCGAACATCCCAGCATATCGACGGGGCCGCTTTTCATGGGTATGGATACCCATGCCCTCTCCGAACCGGCCCTGGCAAGTGCACTCGAAATCTTTGCCGCTGTCGGTGTGACCGTCATGACCATTGTCAGTGGGGCATTTCAAGCGGCAGGTGCTTAAAAAGAAGTTATGAAAACCCGTTATGTTGGCGAATTACGACCGGTCAATCGTCAAAAGTAAATTCTGACAGGTATGTTTCCAAAGCCGTTTTGGACTCGCCCTCCAAATACGGGCAGGCATTCATATTTTTCGCGCCTGTTCCCGGTCCTTCACCGCGTTGACCGTTATCCGGTCTGCCTGAACCGAAATCAAGCGGCCCTCGGTCTGAAAAGTGACGGCCGGTGGATGTTTTACGTACTGATGCCCTCCAAGTGCCGTATTCAAATAAGGGATGACGCACCCCACGTCCTGGTCCAGACGGGCAATGCCGTTGACGCTCATGGCGCCGGGCATACAGTGGTTGTTGACGATTTCAAGACGAAACGATTTTAAGAGCATTTCTTGGTCCTCAGCGGGAAAAAAGGTTTAATGTCACCCTTAATCCTTATTCTTGACAAACTGTTATATTACAACATTCTCCTGACAGTCATCATCCGTTCTTCTTTTTCCTGATCGGGCAACTCATTCCATGGGGTATCAAAAAACGGATCAAAGGAGTCGGGGTTATCCTCCAGTTCCAGATCCAGCCATGACATGGGATTAAACATCCCATCGGCATCTTCCTGGCCGGAACGCTCTGCCGCTCCCAGGAGATATTCCATCAAGCCTGCTGTGTCATTCTGTTTTTTTCCTTCCGCTTTAGCGGAAAAGGGGTTGTAGCCCGGCTCTTTAGATAAGGTTGCCCAACCCACAAGGATATCCGGCCTATAGACTTTTTCAGCCCAATCCTGGGGTTCAAATTCCTCAATTGCAACTGAAACAGCCGCCTCTTTGCAGTCTGTGGCTTCAACAACACTTTTCACGATTTTTTCTGTCAGATTTTTTTTCTGCTGTGCAGATTTTCCAGCATAAAGCTTTACTATGATATGTGGCATGAAATGATTTAATCCTTAAACTTTATTCTCAGTGATATTGACATATTGCACATATATCAACTGATGATGGAAATTGTCAAAAATTAATATCAAAATCAAGGTTTGACCCCTATTCCCCCCTATCTATTTCAGGCCTTTAAGACCGTCAAATTATTTTACCACGAAGAAGCCCTTACTTCGTGGCCTTCGTGCTCTTCGTGGTCTAAAAAAAATCAAATCAATGTAATTTGATCCAATATTGATGGTAACCGTTTAAATTTATTTTGTAATTTGTCAAGAACGAGGTTGCCCTGGTTGTGGGCTGATCCTGGTTGTGGAAAAGATGCCGGTTATGATACAGTGGCCGCCCATACAAAAAACAACGGCAAACAGGCAAATATATGCTCATTCAAACAGGACTAACGGTTTTCAGTGCGATCTTTCAGCTGTTTCTCATTTCCCTTGGGGCAGGCATTCTGGTACGGAAAAATCTTGTATCAAAACCGCAGATTCAGGGCCTGTCGGCCGTTACTGTAAATGTTTTTCTTCCCTGCCTGATCATGGCCAAAACATTGACCCAGTTCCACCTCGAAGCATTTAAACTGTGGTGGATTCTGCCCGTGTCAGGTGTTTTACTGATCGTCGCAGGCCTTATGTTCAGCGGACTTCTGTTCCGGTTCAATCCCGGGAAAAGACCGTTCATGACCCTTGCCAGCATGCAAAATGCGATCTATATCGTTCTGCCCATTGGTCAGGTTCTTTTTGCAGATCAGTTTGATCGATTTGCCATGTATTGTTTTCTCATGGCCATGGGACTGAACCCCGTGATGTGGAGCGTGGGAAAGGTGATGATCTCAGGACAGACCCAGGGCAGAATTCATTGGAAGGATTTTATCACGCCCCCTCTGGCTGCCATTTTTATTTCCGTTGCAGCTGTTTTTACACACCTGGCGCCGCTCATACCGACATCGGTGATTGCATCCATGGATTTACTCGGCCAGGCAACCGTCCCCCTGGCTGTTTTTATTCTGGGAGCCACCATGGGGTCAATTTCACTCAAAAACATGCCGCCATTAAAAGATACCCTGATTGTCGCAGGGGTAAAATTCGTTCTGGTGCCTTCAGCGGTTTTTGCCGTCCTCTACTATGGAAAAGTTTATGCTTCAATGCCCCTGTTCTGCACTTTGATGATGATACAGGCTACATCCCCGCCGGCAACCAACCTGATTATCATTGTGGAAAACTATGGGGGAGATACTCCGTCGATCAGTTCCATGATGCTCATTCAGTATCTCATCTGCATACTGGCCATGCCGTTGTGGATTTCAGTCTGGCAATTTACCGTGGGTTGAGGCTCCTGATCAGAATGAACCCCCGACCCGATTTCCGCGCTTGATTTTATCCAATCGATTTAAGGCCCTCCAGGCGTTTCTTAAAAGACTCTATATTGAATGTCTTGAAGTATCTCTTGAACATAATTTCTTTTGAATATACATTTCCAATGTATTTCATCGCCAGGTTTTTTATTAAGAAAATTTGAAACACACAGGAGCGATCCAACATGAAAATTCATCCCCTCGCCGGAAAAACAGCACCAAAATCTATGCTGGCCAACATTCCAAGGCTCGTTTCATCCTACTACACCCATCAGCCGGATGCTTCCAAGCCGGCCCAGCAAGTCGCTTTCGGAACATCGGGCCACCGGGGCTCGTCACTGAAAAACAGTTTCAACGAAGGCCACATCCTCGCCATCAGCCAGGCCCTGTGTGAATATCGAACATCCCAACATATCGACGGACCGCTTTTCATGGGTATGGATACCCATGCCCTTTCCGAACCGGCCCTGGCCAGCGCACTCGAAGTCTTTGCCGCTGCCGGTGTGACCGTCATGATTCCCAAAGGGCTCGGCTATACGCCCACACCGGTCATTTCCCATGCCATCCTGACCTTCAATCGAAACAAACCGCGAGGCCTGGCCGACGGTGTGGTCATCACCCCCTCCCATAATCCCCCTGAAGACGGCGGGTTCAAATACAATCCTCCCCATGGCGGGCCGGCGGACGATGGGATAACCCGGCGCATTGCTGACAGGGCTAACGAAATCTTGGAAAATGGTCCGGATCAGGTCAAACGAATGCCCTTTGAAAAAGCGCTCAAAGCCGATACGACCCACGA
Organism: Desulfobacterium sp.; assembly: GCA_034006945.1. Taxonomy (GTDB): domain Bacteria; phylum Desulfobacterota; class Desulfobacteria; order Desulfobacterales; family Desulfobacteraceae; genus Desulforapulum. The sequence continues at coordinate 27,830 of JAVERV010000014.1, forward strand.
ATATGACTACATAACCCCCTATGTGGAGGATCTTGCCAACGTGGTCGATATGGAGGTGATCGCCGGATCCGGGCTCAAGCTTGGTGTGGATCCCCTGGGAGGGGCTGCAGTACACTACTGGGTGCCCATTGCCGAGCACTACGGGGTTTCCCTTGAGATCATCAACCCGTTCGTGGATCCTACCTTTGCGTTTATGCCCCTGGACAGAGACGGTAAAATCCGCATGGACTGTTCTTCACCCTTTGCCATGCAGGGGCTGATCAAGCTCAAAGACAAATTTGACATCGCTTTTGGCAATGATACGGATGCCGATCGCCACGGAATTGTCACCAAAACCGCCGGACTGCTCAATCCCAATCATTATTTATCTGCGGCGATATGGTACCTGTTTCAAAACAGACCCGACTGGAGTCAATCGGCCGCCGTGGGTAAAACACTGGTATCCACCTCGATGATCGACCGGGTGACGGCCCATCTTGGGAGAGAGTTGTCTGAAGTGCCCGTGGGCTTTAAATGGTTCGTGGATGGGCTGATGAGTGCTGAAATCGGTTTCGGCGGCGAAGAAAGCGCCGGGGCGTCGTTCCTGCGCCGGGACGGCTCGGTGTGGACCACGGATAAGGACGGCATTATCATGGATCTTTTAGCCGCTGAAATCACGGCCAAAACCGGCAAAGATCCGGGTGAAATATACACGTCCCTTGAGGAACAGTTTGGGACTTGTGTTTATGAGCGTATGGATGCCCCGGCAACTGCCGAACAAAAGGCGGTTTTAAAGAAACTCTCCCCTGAAACAATTACCGCCAGGGAACTTGCCGGAGAGCCGATCCTCGCCAAACATACCCGGGCACCGGGCAATCAAGCCCCTATTGGGGGGCTGAAGGTGGTCACGGAAAACGGCTGGTTTGCCGCCCGACCATCCGGCACCGAAGAAATTTATAAAATTTACGCCGAAAGTTTCAAAGACAGGGCGCATCTGCAGCGGATTCAGCAGGAGGCTCAGGCCATTGTCAGTGCCGCCTTTCAAGCGGAAGGTGCTTAAAAAGCCTGAATGCTAGGATTCTCCTTTCCTTCTCACTCGTCTATTGATTGTGCGTCTGTATTTTGATACCCATCTCTAGGTTTTCAAAGAGTTGGGTATGGTGAATAAAGGAAGGTTTATGAAAAAGAAGATATTTATACTGGGCCTGGTGGTATGTGCCGGACTTTTTTTCTTATATTTTAATAAGTTTGACAGGCAAGTTCAAGAACAATTTCAAGGAAGGCTGTGGGAACTTCCGGCCCTGGTTTATGCCCGGCCCCTGGAGGTCTATCCCTCCATGCACCTGGTTCCTGAGTTGTTTGAAAAAGAACTGATCCTCATGGGGTACCAGAGACGGAAGGGTTCAACTGAACTGGATACCCCGGGCACCTACGCCCGCATGGGCAGCTCCTTTGACCTGTTTTTGAGGGTCTTTGACTTCGGGGATGAGACGCTTCCCCTGCGCCGCACCAGGGTCCGCATCAAAGAGAACCGGGTGATCCAGGTAAAAGATATCAAGACTGGCAGGGAAAGGGAGATGGATCGGTTTGATCCGGTTGTGGTGGGCCGGTTTTACCCGGCGTCCATGGAGGATCGGGTTCTGGTAAATCTGGATCAGACCCCTCCCCTGCTGGGAAAATCCATTGTAGCTGTGGAAGACCGGAATTTTTACACCCACTACGGCATTGATCCCAAAGCCATTTTCCGGGCTATACTGGTAAATATTAAAGATCTCAGACTTTCCCAGGGGGCCTCCACCCTTACCCAGCAGCTGGCCAAAAATTTTTTTCTGACCCCGGAAAAAACCTTGATCAGGAAGATCAACGAAACCTTTATGGCAGCTGCCCTGGAACTTCATTTTTCCAAGGATGAAATCCTGGAAGCTTATATGAACGAGGTCTACCTGGGCCAGGACGGCAAACGCTCCATCCATGGGTTCGGCCTGGCCGCGGATTTTTATTTCGGCAAGTCCACGGCCAACCTTGCCCCCCATGAGATGGCTCTGCTGGTGGGAATGCTCAAAGCCCCCTCATCCTACAATCCCAGGACGAATCCGGACCGGGCCAGGCAGCGGCGGAATCTGGTCCTTGAATTAATGGCAGACCAGGGGCTGATCTCTTCCTCCCAGTTAAAACAAGGCCTGGCCGCCTCCCTGGGGGTAATTCAAAAACCGGTCAAGGGCCTATCTCCATTTCCCTTTTACCTGGATCTGGTGAAACGGCAGCTGCTCAAAGAATACCCGGAAAACGATTTGAGAACCATGGGACTGCGGATCTTTACGGCCCTTGATCCCCAGATTCAGCTGGCCGCAGAACAGGCTGTCTCTGATTTTTTGGAAAATAGAAACAGCAGCTTGGAAGCCGGATTGGTATTTTCTGCAACGGCCACCAATGAGATCTATGCCCTGGTGGGGGGCAGGGATTTCAGGTACAGGGGTTTCAACCGGGCCCTGGATGCCCGGCGTCCTATCGGGTCCCTGGTCAAGCCGGCTGTATATCTTACGGCTTTGGCCCAGCCGGACTCCTACACCATGGTCTCCCGGGTCAGCGACGGCCCGGTAAAAATCAAAAATCATGACGGAACTTTCTGGCAGCCCCAAAATTTTGACAAAAAATCCCACGGACAGGTGGGGCTCTTTCAGGCCCTGATTCATTCTTATAATACCGCAACGGTGACGCTGGGCCTGGATCTGGGTCTTGATAATGTCTCAAACACCCTGGAAAAATTAGGTGCAAAGCCTGAAACCCCAGGTTTGCCTTCCATACTCCTGGGGAGCATGGATATGTCTCCCATCCAGGTGGCCCAGATGTATCACACCCTGGCATCCGGAGGGTTTTACACGCCGGCCCGGGCCATTCGAACTATCTATACCCTTGAAGGGGAAGCCCTCCAGCGATATGCCTTGACCATTGAACAGCGTATGGATCCAGGAGCTGTTTTTCTGGTAAATAAAATGCTCCAGGGCGTGGTTTCCCGGGGAACGGGAAAATCCCTGAATAAATGGCTGCCCCGGGATTATTCAATTGCCGGGAAAACAGGCACCACCAATGACCTCAAGGACAGCTGGTTTGCAGGATTTTCAGGCAGTCATCTGGCTGTGGTATGGATCGGACGGGACGACAACCACTCTACCGGTCTTACCGGTTCTTCCGGTGCCCTCCAGGTGTTTGGCCGACTCATGTCAAAAATTTCTAACACTCCCCTGGATCTGGCCGTTCCCGAGAATATTGAATGGGGGATCATTGATTCCATAACCGGATACAGAACCAGCGGGGATTGCCCCAATGCCGTGTCTGTTCCGTTCATCAAAGGGTCTGTTCCGGAAAAATTCCAGCCCTGTGAGTCTGATTTCCAACCTACCCAGCCTTCTGATCAACCCCTTCCAGAGTCTTCATCCAAGGCAGAGCCCCCAATAAAACAAAAAACCAAATATCTTATGGATTGGTTTAAAGAGATCTTTAAATGAAGCAGAACCTTTTTGTCCGATGGGCAGCCATTTGTTCAATTCTACTATTAATTCCCTTTTTCATGGCCTCCTGCGCCAAAACCATTATTCCATCCATTCCCCAGACCCACGAGCCCCCCAGACAGGTGCCGGAAATCGGGGAGCCCCCACCGGGAAAGACAATAGAAAAGCCGGTCCAGCCTCAGCCTGAAAAGCCTTCGATCCCGGCTCCCCAAAAAGAGCCGCGGCCGGCCATTCTGAACACATTGATCCGAAAGGCTGAAAAGGAGCTCCTGCTCCGTAAGCCTGATATTGCCTTCCAGACTCTGGAACGGGCCCTGGCAATTGACGGCCGGGATCCTGAAGTCTGGCACCTCATGGCAAAGGCCAGGCTGATGAACGAACAATACCGCCAGGCTGAATCCCTGGCCAGAAAGTCCAATACCCTGGCAGGTGATGATCGTTCCCTGAAAAAGAAAAATTGGAAGATAATTATCCGATCCCTTGAGGAGCAAGGCAGGGTGGAAGAGGCAGACCAGGCCAGGCGTTCCGTTGATAGCGTTTAGGTGCACCTCTCCCTTTATTTAATCTTAGGACCTAACGGATAAAATTGGTCAAAGTTTTGGCAACCGGCCCAGGCGCTGGAAACTGCTCCTTTCCTGCGGCGATAACGTTCATGATCCATGCCATGTTTTTACCCAGCACCTCCATGATCTGTTTACCTTCACCATCCTGCTCCATTTCACCAGGTTTCATGCCATGGGCCACATTCCAGTAATTAGAGGAAGGCATGATCATTTCTGAATAGCTGATATAGTGATTCAGGGTGTCCACCGTGGGAATTCCCCCGGATCGTCTGACAGCCGCAACTGAGGCTCCGACTTTGTGCCGAAACAGGCCGCCGTTGTTCGAGGAGACGAAAAAGGCTCTGTCAAGAAAAGACTTCATTGTACCTGCAACACCGGAAAAGTGAACAGGAGAACCAAGCAGGATGCCGTCGGCCTCTTTCATCTTCTGAATCCATTCATTAACCGGATCATCCTTAAAGGCACAGGCTTCATCCTTGTTCTTTACACAGCCGTAACAGGCGATACATCCCTGGATCTTTTCCTTGCCGACATGGATCATCTCAGTTTCAATACCTGCCTTTTTCAATTCAGCAAAAACCGTATTCAAAGAACAGGCTGTATTCCCTTTTTTCCTGGCGCTGCCGTTAAATCCAACAACTTTCAAATGTATTCTCCTTTTTGTTGATTATTATAATGGATAAATTAATCCGGATGAAAAAGTATTGTTTTTTCGTTACCAGCTTATAAATTCAGGAGTGGTCAGCCCCATATGGGTGTACATTACTGACGACTCGGTCATGGCCACAATCATAGAATAGCAGACTACCTGAATCAGTAAATGTTTCAATAGCTGTTAAAGTGTAACCTTTTAAAGGAATATGAAGGATACCTGAAAAGTACGAAAAAAACAAATAAATGCCTAAGCCATTCAACGACGATAGTGAGTTCTGCTGCAGCACAAGTTGACAAGCACCAGGAAAGCTGATAACAGCCTCAAACGTTTGTGAAATATGGTAAACCTCATTATACAGGCTGGTGAATGTAAAATATGAGCTTCCTAGAGTTGTTTTATGACATTGCGCGAGGCCCCTTGGCCCTGTCGGCATTCCTTATTTTTTTCACAGGAACTACATTCCAGGTATTGCGTTTTTTTTCCCTCAGCAAAAAAATTCATAAAACCAAATCCAGACCCTTCCGCCTGTCCAAAGATCTCTCCACTGCCAAACCCTTGACAAGATCCAGGGCTCAGCGGCTTGCAGCCCTTAAAGTCTCCATTGTCGGTGTAAATCCCATAATGACTATAGTAACGTCTATTTTTCATCTCTGTCTTGTTGTCGCCCCGCTCTTGCTTTTGGGACATAATCAACTCATTCGTGAATCATGGGGAATAAGCCTTTTCAGCCTGCCGGAGAGACTCACGGATATCATGACCCACGTGGTTATTGGCTGCGCCCTGTTTTTTCTTTTCCGGCGAATACTGATTGCAAGGGTCAGATCCATTACTACTGTTTCCGATTATCTTATTCTTATTTTGACGGTCGCACCTTTTATAACCGGCTTTCTTGCCTTTCATCAAACCCATGCCTATAAACCGCTTATTCTCCTGCACATGCTCTCTGGTGAATTGATGCTTATTATGCTACCTTTCACTAAACTTACACATATGATATTTTTCTTTCTCTATCGTTTTTTCATACCCCATGAAAACAGTTTCGGGTGCGGAACCAGAACATGGTATTTCGGAGGGCCCAGATTCAGCTTTAAAAGATGGTATTTTGGAAAAGATGAGTTTGATATCGAAGAGTGGTGATATTTTAAAGGGGATTTGATCTTGAACGAAACAGCAGATGCAGTTGATGTCAAAAAAATTCGAAGAACCCTCAACAAAAACAAAACGCAAATCAGTTTATCCCTTAAGCTGTGTGTTCATTGTGCCCTATGTGCTGAAAGTTGTTTCCTCTATACGCACCGGGGGAAAGACCCCATTTATATGCCTTCCCATAAATTTATAAATTCCCTGGGCAGGCTGCATAAAAAAAAAGGAGATATTGACAGAAAAGGCCTGGAGGAGATAAGAGAGATCGTCTGGGAGAGGTGTGTTCTCTGCACCCGGTGTTACTGCCCCATAGGTATTGATATCCCCGGAATGATCGCTCTTACCAGGGAGATATGCCGTGATCAGGGTGTACTGCCTCAATTTGATGAAGCATAAACGGTCTTTTTTCCACTTTGTGTGGCTTTGGGACTGGGAAAGCAGAAAGAGCAAATAAATATGTATCTTAATAAAATAAATTTCTGGACAACTCTGATTTTATTTTGTGCTGTTCCATATCTTCCAGCATCATTTGCCCAATCAGAAGACATATTACTGAATCATGACCTCTCCTGTTTTCAAGAAACCGCAGACGGCACAAAAAAGCGTTCTCCGGTCATGCTGACCCATCAAGCCCACATGTATCAATTTGATTGCCTGGAGTGTCATCACATTTATAAAGACGGAAAAAATATTTTAGATGAGTCAGATCTTGAAGAGGGGGATCCGGACATAGCCTGCTGCTCCTGCCACAATTCCAAGGCAAAGATAGCGCTTGAGGAGGCATTTCACAGTTCATGCATCCCATGCCATGATAAGAGCAGTAAAAAATTCTGGATTCCCCGCAAGGGAATTCAATGGAAAGCCTTTATATCTGAGAAGGCCCACACGGCTCCCACCCTCTGCGGAGAGTGCCACATACAGCCCGGACCATTGCCTCCAAATTGATCCGGAGATCAAAGTCTCAATTTTCAGGTTCATGCCCGGCAGGAACAATAAATTCGAGATTCAAGACCCAATCCACGGGATTGATGAGGCTCATCCCCTTCCTCTGCAATTAAAAATGGACGATTGTCCAGGAGGCATAATTGGTCAAAATAGAAAGAAAACCCTTTGAAGAGATCAAATCCTTTGTAAAAAAATATGACAAAATTTTAAATATCGGATGCGGAGGATGCGCATCTGTCTGCCTGGGAGGCGGTCAGAAAGAGGTTAACGCACTCAACACCGAGCTTAATTTAACCTTTAAGGCTGACCATCTCCGGACCAGGCTGAACGGCTATACTGTCGAAAGGGCATGCAACCTCAGATATCTTGTTGAACTTGAAAAGGTCGTAACCGATTATGACTGCCTGGTCTCCATGGCATGCGGGGCCGGTACCCAGCTCCTTGCCGAAAAATTCTCCCATATACCCGTTTTCCCGGTGGTAAACACGGTAGCCATTGGAATAGACAGGGATATAGGGGTATATGAAGAAAGATGCCGTGCCTGCGGAACATGCGTTATCGGCTATACCGGCGGCATATGTCCTGTAACCCGGTGTGCCAAGAGCCTTTTTAACGGTCCCTGCGGCGGTGTATCCAACGGCAAATGCGAGCTCAACACCATGGTTCCCTATGAAATAACCTGTGCATGGTGCGATATCTATAAACGCCTTAAAAAACAAAACCGCCTCGAAGATATTCTAAAAATTCACCAGGCCACAGAGTGGGAGAACCAGATACAGAGAACAATTGTTCAAGAGCCCTATCGAAACAGATATTACGAAAAGTATTAACTCAACCTTCGGGATTGACATTATCAGGACCGCAGATTAAGGCTGAAGTCCGAAAGTTGAGGTATTAATTAACCAACGAGGAAAATATGATCGGTAAGGAATTCGGAAAATCAGTAAAAGAACATCTATCAGGTCTTAAAATAAATCCACCGGTCTTCTGGATATCTGCAATTATTATAATTGGTTCCATGACGATTCAGATCCTGTTCGGCAAAAAAATAGTCCCTTTTATTTCATTGCTCCGGCTATGGGTATGTGAATACACCGGCTGGTTTTTTGTCCTTGTGGTCAATGTGATTCTTTTCTATATTCTCTTCCTCTTTTTTTCCAAATACAGCAGATTAAAACTCGGCGGCCGGGAGAGTCAACCGGAATTCAACTTTTTTTCATGGTTCTCCATGATTTTTTGTGCCGGCACTGGCATCGGCCTTGTATTTTACAGCGTTGCTGAACCCCTTTCTCACTATCTGACCCCGCCTCCCATGGGAGTCGCCGCCCGATCAATCGAGGCGGCAGAACTCGCCATGGCTTTGACCTTTTTCCACTGGGGCCTGCATGGCTGGGCCCTGTTTTGCCTGGCGGGACTGGGAATGGGTTTTTTTGCATTCAGCAAAAAACTGCCCCTGACCATCAGCAGCACTTTTTATCCACTTCTGGGTAAAAAAATTTACGGGCCAATGGGCATTGCCATTGATATCTTCGCATGCGTTGCCACACTGTTCGGTCTGGCAACATCCCTGGGCATGGCTGTATCCCAGATCAACGCAGGGTTAAACTATATTCTGGGAATACCCATAAACTCCACCGTCCAGATAATACTGGTTGCCGCCATCACCATATGTGTCATCTTCACCGTTATCGGAGGAGTCTATTCAGGGATAAAAAAACTGAGTATTATCACCATTGTTGTGGCATTTTTCCTGATGGCATTCGTCTTTGCGGCAGGACCTACATCATTTATTCTTAACGCCGTCCCCCAGAACATGGGAAGTTATTTGAGCCACTTCTGGAAAATATCCCTCTTTACCGAAACCTTTTCCAACACCCAATGGCAAAACTCCTGGACTATCTTCTTCTGGGCCTGGTGGATCAGCTGGGCGCCCTTTGTGGGAACATTCATTGCCCGAATTTCCAAAGGAAGAACAATAAAAGAATTTATCCTCGGTGCTCTGCTCACCCCGGCCCTGCTGGCATTTTTGTGGTTTACTGTTTTCGGAACATCTGCGCTCTACCTGGAGATAACATCCCAGGGTATGGGGATCTCCCAGACAGCGGACAAAGATATCTCCACCGTTATTTTTACATTTTTTGAAAACTTTCACCTTTCCGGCATCAGTTCCATTACCGGCATTATCCTGGCAGCCCTGTTTTTTATAACTTCGTCCAGTTCCGCCACCCTGGTCCTCAGCATCATGACGGCCTGGGGTAAGACCAATCCGCCCAATGTCCAACGTTTTTTTTGGGCCATCATCCAGGGATGTGTCGCCATAGCCCTTCTGATATGCGGAGGCCTGTCATGCCTGCAGTCAGCAACCATGATTACCGGACTGCCCCTGTCCGGAATACTGCTGGCAATGGTTTTCAGCCTTAATAAAGGGTTAAAAAAAGAGTATGATAGAGTTTACCAATAGAGCAAATGGGGTCAAGCCTTGATTTTCACCTTTAGCTAAATAGAATGAGAGCAAATGGGGTCAAGCCTTGATTTTCACCTTTAGCTAAATAGAATGAGAGCAAATGGGGTCAAGCCTTGATTTTCACCTTTAGCTAAATAGAATGGGGTCAAACCTAGTATCGCACATATCTCAAGGTTGACCACAGTTATGCATTGCCCCCCGCCCGTATGGCCCGCTGAAACATCACCACTTGACAATACATAGCCAACTATGCTTATGTATAGCCAGCGATACAACGCCATTAACAAGGAGATGCGAAGTGGATGATAACCTATGCTGTAAGCTGAACTACCTGGTGCGGCTAATGCTGTTTCAGGTGAACGAACGAGTCAAACCCCATGGTGTGACTCAGGGTCAGGTATCCATTCTCTGTTGCCTGCAGGAGGAGGAAGGCCAGACACAGGCGGAACTCTGCAGGAAAATCCAGGTTGAGCAGCCTACCATGGCAAACACCCTGCGGCGCATGGAGAGGGACGGCCTGATCGTGCGAACCATAAGCGAACTGGATAAGCGGCAGGTACTGATCCACCTCACCGAGCGGATCCGCCCGACCGTTGCTGCGCTGCAGCAGAAACGGGACGAGGTGATCGCCTGCATGACCCAGCACATGTCCCCGGAGGACATGACGACCTTCAACCGCCTCCTCAACCTCGCACTAAACAATCTGGAACATCCAGAAACAGACCAACCAACAGGAGATTGACTATGAAAACCTTTGATATTGTAGTTCTCGGCGGCGGCCCCGGCGGCATGGTGGCAGGGATGATGCTATCCCAGGCAGGCAAATCAGTGGCCATCGTCCAGGACGAGACCGACAGCATTGGCGGAGTGTGTCTCAACCGAGGCTGTATGCCGACCAAATCCATGCTGAAGGCCGCCAAGGTCTATCGCGATGCCAAAAAAGGCGAGCACTATGGACTGGATATATCCGTGGGACCGGTCGACCTGCACCGAATAGGAACCATCACCGAGGGTGACCTGAACAAACTGCGCGGCATGACGCAGATGTCCATGGACAATTCACAGATTACCGTGTTCCGCGGCCTTGGTTCATTCGTATCCGATCATGAAATCCGCATCAGTAAAAGTGATTCCACCAGCGAACAGGTGCGCGGCGGGCAAATCATTATTGCGACCGGCTCCACACCCTTTGAGCTGCCTTTTGCCCCCTTTGACGGCCAATACATTCTCTCGAGCGACCACATCCTGAAAAACAAAGAACTCCCGAAACGGCTGCTTATCGTTGGGGGCGGGGCCATAGGCTGCGAATTTGCCACGTTGTACAACAGCTTCGGCAGCAGCGTTACCGTGGTCGAAGGTCTAGCAACCCTGATGCCCCGGGAAGACAAGGACGCCGGAACAAGGCTGCAGACCGCCTTCGAGGAACAGGGCATTACCGTCAAGGCGGGCACCAGCATTGAACACATGGCAGTGGAGAACGGCAAGGTTAAGGTCCGATACCAGGGGACCGACACAGGCGAAGAATTCGACAAGGTGCTGGTCGGGGTCGGCCGCAGACCGAACATCAGCGCCCTCAACCTTGAAGCTGCCGGCGTGGCGACCGAGCGGGGGGCTGTCACCGTGAACGAGTTCTTGCAGACGAGCGTACCCCACATTTACGCCCTGGGTGACGTGATCGGCACCATGATGCTGGCCCATGCCGCGGAGAAGGAAGGGCACCTGCTGGCCCAAAATCTCATCCAGGGCACCAGCCGCCCCCTGGACCTGAGGGTTGTGCCCCGGGTTGCCTACTGCCACCCGGAAGTGGCCGCGTTGGGGGTCAGTGAATCCGCACCGGGCATTAAAGGCTGCACCCTGGCCCAGGCACCCAACGGCCGATCTGTGGTGGACAAGGTCAACCCGGCCTTTGTGAAGCTGTTTGTCGAGGAGGCCGCCAACCAGATTGCCGGGGCCATCATCATCGGCGAAGGGGCATCGGAAATGATCCACGAGGTGGCCCTGGCAATGGAAAACCGCTTGACCCTCGATCAGGTGCAAAAAACGGTGCATGCCCATCCGACCCACTCCAAGAATGTGCTGCTGGCCGTGCAGCATGCGTATTCCAAAACAAGCCGGCGCTGATTCCGGTAGAATCCCGGCCGGTCATTGAACCTGTTGCAAAACTCTCCTTCGAATTGGATGATTTGAAGTCAGCAGCGCCCAAAGCATTTCGTGTCAATGTTTTGTGTGCTTGAAGCCTCTACTTGAAGCTCTGCAGCAGGCTCTTACATCGAGATTCATCATCTTTTTGGTCGTTTATAGCCGTTGTTGAAGAGCCTGTTTTGAATGACACTTAAAAGTTGTTAATGACGTCAGGAAGCCTAAAACATGGCTCAAGGCCGGCCAGTGCTTTTCCATTTTAATCTCTTTTAAGGGTTTCGCTTACATCTGATCAAGAGACACTTTAATGGTGGTTCATTGATCTTCATATAATCTATCAGGCCATAATCTTTAAACTCACGAACGATGCTTTCAGAATCATAAAAATATACACTCAGACCGTCCATTAACTGATACCTGTCTTCACTTAATAACAAGCCTTTTTTGTACAAAATAGATTCTTTCGACGGTACTGTAAACATCATGGTGCCATCCGGTCTCAATTGATTATAACAGTCTTCAATAAATTTCTTTCTTTGATTTCCATCTAATAATTGAATCAAAGCATAACAGAAGATGCCGTCATATTGTTTCTTATCGTAAGGCATTTCGGTTACAGAACCATGGAAAATGAGGATATCCAGTCCAAGTTCATTGCGGGCTATATCAATTGCCGTTTTTGAGATCTCAATTCCGGTCACACTCATCCCGTTTTCAAGAAAAACAGATGCATTCCTCCCATATCCAATTCCCGGAATAAGGATGTCTTTGGCCTGTTGTTTGAGGAAAAAATCCGTTGCCAGAAGGGCTGAATTTGAGGGTTCAAATCCCCAACTGATTCCTTCATCTTTAAATTTTGATTCCCAGAATTCTTGCATAATTTGTCCGTTTTCTAAAAACAGGTTTCAATCGTTCAAAGAACCACATTGCACAATGCTACCAATTATGGATAAGTTTCGAAGTATCCACATGGTTTTGGATCAGCCCGTACTCCAGGGCGAAATCTGCAAAGGCCTGCCACTTGACAGGATCATGGACGTTTTGGCCAGCAAAATAGGGTCGGGTCAGTTCAAACGCCTGGGTTTCAACCGTGACATCGGCTTCAGGAACGGCCCCAAGGTATAGTTCCAGGGCTTTTTCCGGGTCTGCTTCAAGTTTTTCCATGGCAAGCCTTACGGCTTTAACAAATTTGCCGATAAGAATTTTTTTTTCGGCCAGGGTATTTGAGCCGGTTACAAAGATCAGCTCTTCATAGTCGGGTATTCCGTTTTTCTCCAGTTCAAAGAATTCGGCCGTGTATCCGTGCTGTTTCATTGCCACAGTTTCATAGGTTTTAAAGGGACCCATTACGGCATCCACCTTGCCCGAGACAAGGGCCGGTAAAATGGTAAACCCGACATTTATCGGAGTATAATTTTCTATATTGTTGATATCGGCAAAGGCCTTGAGCAGCACGTCCATAAGGCCGGGGACCGTATATCCTATTTTCTTCCCAGACAGATCAGCGGGTGTTTTTATTTTTTCATTCAGGAACAGCAGGGTTGTCAGGGGATGGACAACAAGGGGGGCCACGGCTTTCAACTTAAGACCCTGATCCGCCGCAATAATGGTTTGGGGCTGGTAGGAAACAGCAAGATCCACCTCGCCTGCGGCGGCAAGTTTCAGGCCGTCCGCAGTTTCCGACGGGGTGATTATCTCCACAGTCAGACCCTGGTCTTTAAAATATCCAGATTCCCGGGCAAGGAAAATGGGCAGATGATCCACATTGGGAAACCAGTCCAGCATGAGTTTTAGCCTATCAGCAGCAAAACCCTGGGCAGGTGCAAGAAGGGTGACGGCCAGGAGGAGCAGGATACATTTGTTTTTCATTTTATTCCCTTTTGTTTTTTGGTTTATCATTCAGACCTTGATCATAATGAAGAGTGGACAGAGCCGTCATCGCCATCGTACGATTTTTTTTTCAATATAACCCACCAGGATCCATAGCCCCAGGCCCATGGCTGTCAGCCACACTATTGCGGCAAATACAAGGTCCGTTTGAAGGCGTGCATTGGACTGGATCATCAGATAGCCCAGCCCCTTTTGGGCGCCCACCCATTCCCCTATAATTGCGCCTATTGTAGCTACGGTCACGCCTACCCTCAGGCCTGAAAAAAATTCAGGCAGAGCCCAGGGCCAGTAGAGAAGATGCAGCTTCTGGAAAAAAGTGGCCCCCATCAGGGAAAACAATACCCTGAATTCTTGATCGCAGCTCTTCAACCCTGACAAAAGAGTAACAGTAATGGGAAAAAATATAATAATCCAGGCGATGAACACCTTGGATGCCATGCCATACCCAAGCCAGACCACAAGCAAAGGAGCCAGGGCAAACACGGGAACCGCCTGGGAAGCCACAAGAAAAGGAGTCAGCCCCCGCTCAAGCCCGGGATTGGCAAACATAAAAATTGCAAGGGGTACGGCCGTGACCAGGGCAAGGCAGATGCCCAGCAATATTTCTGCAAGGGTGGTAAGGGCGTGGGGCCAGATAACAGGGGCCTTGACCAGGGCGGTAAGCGCAATATCAGACGGCGGCGGAAGAATAAACACCGGGACATCCATTATCTTCACACCCATTTCCCAGATGATCATAAAACAGAGGGCTATTCCCATTGCTATGGCGTTGGTTTTGAAACGGTCAGATCCCATTAATTTTCATTCCTCTATTATCAGCCATTTTGGGATCTTTGGGATCGCAGATAAGATCCAGGGAGTTTAAGGTCCTGAGCCGCTCCAGAACCCGGACTCGGATATCCAGCAATTCAGGAGTTTCAAAGGCCCTTGGTTTGGGGGACTTCGGTGTAAATTCTTCGATGACGTCCATGGGGCAGGAGCTGAGCAGACAGATTGTGTCCCCGAGAATCAATGCCTCCTCGATGTCATGGGTGATCATGAGAATGGTTTGATTGAATTCAGACTGGAGCAAGAGCAGCAGGGAGTGGAGTTCCCCCCGGGTAATGGCATCCAGGGCTGACAGGGGCTCATCTAAAAGGATAAGTTCCCTTTCAAACATCAAGGTGCGGACCAGGGCGCATCGCTGGCGCATGCCGCCGGAGACCTGTGCGGGGTAATGGTTCTCAAAGCCTTGGAGGCCCATGGAATGGAATAACCGGCCAGCCCTTTGTCCGGCCAGGGTCCTGTCTTGTTTTTTTCCCCCGGTTATGGCCGGCAGCAGGCTGTTTTCCATGAGGGTGAACCAGGGCAGCAGTAGATCCTTCTGCTGCATATAGGCAGCATGACCGCGAAGGTGGGTAAGGTCTTTTCCCTTCCAGGTGATCTTTCCCCGGTCAAGGCCGACGACCCCGGTTAGTCCATCAAACAGGGTGGATTTCCCGCATCCAGACGGCCCCACCAGCACCTTGAATTCCCCCGGTTCAACCTTGAGGGTAAAATTTGAAAAAATGGTCCGGTTACCAAAGGATTTGGCGGCACCAATGACTTTAAGCATGGTCGTTTCCCTGGGCTCATCATTAAAATTGAATGTCTGTTCTGGATGCGTACAGCCGCCGGGTGGGATGGGGGCTTTCCTTCGCCAGTATGAACCGGATCAGGTTCCAGGGGTCGAAACAAGGGTTGTTTCTGTTTCCTCTCAGCCGAATACCTTCGACTCCCCCAGCCTTCCATTGACGCCGCAATAGTTGGAAATAAATTACCATGACCAGATACTCCTGTCAAATGGGGATCTGACCAAACAGCAATATTGTAACGATCGGTTAAAAGTTGTATACATGGGACGGCTGTCCGGTTGGAACAAAAAGAATGGCCAAAGCGATGTTCCTTCCAAAGGACAGCAAATTATTTCATCTGGGGCCTTATTCACCGGCCCGGGCCGCAATAACTACTTTGTAAAAACCGGGAAAACACCATGGGCAAGACGGATATCATCATCATCGGCGCAGGCGCTTCAGGGCTTATGTGCGCAATTGAGGCGGGCAAACGAGGCAGACGAGTCCTTATGCTTGACCACCAAAAAAAAATCGGACAAAAAATCCTCATGTCCGGCGGAGGGCGGTGCAACTTCACCAACCTTCAAGTAGATGCATCCAACTATGTCTCAAGGAATCCCCACTTCTGCAAGTCGGCCCTGAACCGATTTACCCAGTGGGATTTTATAGAAAAGATGAAGGAACACAATATTGCCTTTCATGAGAGGGAGCACGGGCAGCTCTTTTGCGACAACAGCGCCGCTGATATCCTGGAGATGCTGGCTGCCGAATGCCGCAGGGCAGGGGTCGAATTTCTGCTGGAAACGACTATAAAATCAGCGGAGAGGGAAAAAAACAGGACCTTCCTGTTATCTACGGACAGGGGGGATTTCAAGGCCTCCTCCCTTGTGGTGGCAACGGGCGGCCTCTCCATCCCCGGAATCGGGGCAAGCCCCCTTGGCTACAGGATCGCCGAATCGTTCAACATCAATGTCTGGCCCCCTGCCCCCGTCCTTGTGCCCTTTACCCTCCAGCCCCGGGATAAAGAACGTTTGTCAGGGCTCTCAGGCATGAGCGTGGATGCCGTGGTCAGCTGCGGTCAAACAAGTTTCAGGGAGAACCTTCTCTTTACCCACCGGGGGCTGAGCGGACCTGTGATCCTGCAGATTTCCGTCTATTGGGAGCCGGGTCAAACCATTCTGGTGAATCTGCTGCCGGAGGTTGACCTTTTGTCCCTTCTCAAACAGGCACAGACAGAGCGGCCCAGGCAAAAGGTGAAATCCATGCTGGCAGCCATTCTGCCCAAACGGCTTGTACAGGCCATGGTCCATGGAGATCTTGCCGAGGCCACCCTTGGTTCGGTCTCCCACTTGAGGTTTGAAGAGATGGTCGCAGGCCTGGCACAATGGGAGGTCAAACCCGGCGGGACCGAGGGGTACAGAACCGCAGAGGTGACAAGGGGCGGAGTGGACTGTGATGCAATTTCCTCCAAAACCATGGAGGCCAACAGTGAAAAGGGGCTGTTCTTCATCGGCGAGGTGCTGGATGTTACCGGATGGCTCGGGGGTTACAACCTCCAGTGGGCCTGGTCTTCCGGATGGGTAGCAGGCCGGCATGCCTGACCCCGTTCTCACACTATAGCAGTCATGGGCACCGACCCGAAGCGACACACCTTGTTTCAAAACAATACAGGTTTAACCCGCCCAACCTCTCCCCTTCAACCTTAAAACCTGCACGAGTGTTGATTGTTTAAGCTTAAATATCAGAACGTTAAAAACACCTCCACCATGCCGGAACAACGGGGCACCACTCTTGCAATCATTAAGATTGGCAGGAGTGAAAAGAAAAACCCCAGAATAAGGAGGTAGAAAATGAAACCATCATCCACGAAATTCAGGGTAAGAGGATTCCAGGTACTTGAGGAGCAATGCATCTGGATGCTGACCGGGGTTGTGAACTTCCGTCTGTGCGACAAGGCTTACAACTGCTACGACTGTGCCTTTGACAAGGCCATGACAAAGGCCATGGGACGTCCCAACGGTAGAAACAGAGACTGGGCCGAAGCCATGAACAACACCTATGACGGCTCCTCCCGCCCCTGCCGCCACCTTGCAACCGGAAGGATCCAGCAGCCGAAGATCTGCACCAGCAGCTATGATTGTGGGCGGTGCGGGTTTGACCAGATGCTTGACGAAATTGAGGCGGCCGGGCCAAGGGGCGGAGTCAACCTCCAAAAAGCCTCGGGTTACGCCGTGGCTGACGACTACTACTACCATACGGGTCACACCTGGGTACGGGTGGAGCATGGCGGGCTCGCCAGGGTGGGGGTTGACGATTTTGTCATGCATCTGTTCGGAAGTGCGGCTCTGAAAGAACTTCCCGGAATCGGGACCAGGATTACCCTGAACAGACCGGCATTAATCCTGGAGCAGCAGGGAAATCTTGCCCCCGTACTCTCGCCTGTTACGGGAAGGGTGGTTGCGGTGAATGAGCGTGTCAAGGAGCACCCGGAACTTATGCGCACCCAACCCTATGATAATGGGTGGCTCCTCCTGGTCAATACCTCGTCCCCGGTAAAAGAGTACCAGGATCTCTTTTATGGTGATCGGGGAATCGAGTTTATCAACGACGAGTTCTTGCGGCTGAACAGTCTCATGGGCAAGGAATACGAGGGGCTTGCCGCAACCGGTGGGGAGCCTGTCAACGACTTTTTCGGCTTGAACCCCGGCATTGGCTGGGAAAAACTGGTGAACGAGTTTCTCGCTCCCAAAGACCTTAAGGGAACTTGCAAAAAATAATCCACCAGGGGGCAATTCATGAATTGCCCCCTGGTGTCGGCGGCGTTATCGTCATGGGCTATCTTTTCTCCGATGTTTTTTCAATGGCCTGGAATCGCCGCATGAACCTGCGATCAATGTAGTCCTTGATCATAAAGGCTATTTTACCGCCGAATACAACGCTCTTTTTTTTCAACACCCCCTGACCACCCCCCAGGTTGAAGATAAGCAGGTAGTCGGGTCCCGGCTCAAAAACCTTCAGGGGGCCGTCACCCCCAAGGGTTGCCATGATGTTATGAACGAGGATCGGATTCTGACGCACGGCATAAACCCCGACCTTGTCCAGGGGCTTATCCTGGAAGTGGATGCAGTCTCCGCCGCCGAAAACTTCCGGATATTTTGTCGACTGGAGGAATCTGTTGACCAGAATCCCCCTGTCCGGTCCCAGGGGAAGTCCCGAATTTTGGAACAGGCTCGACGGTTTTACCCCGAGGGCCATGAAGGTGAAATCGGTTGTAAAGCTATCCCCGGAGTCAAGGGTTATCCTGCCCGTCTCTACTCTTTTAACATAACCCTTTTCAACGATCTCAATCCCCCGATCCTCAAGGATGGAAATAATTCTTGCCCGGATGGACCGGGGGAATCTGGACATGAATTTTGTGCCTGCAAACACCTGAATTACCGGCATGTGACGGTTAACCTTCTTTGCCAGCTGCCAGACGTTCCCAGCCACCTCTGCCGATGAGGGCCCTCCACCGACAATGGCGATCTTTATCCTCCTCTCCCGGAACAGGCCTGTAAGCTTTTCACCGGCCTCCATGAGTTTTTCAATGGGTTTGACCGCATAGATACGGTCACCCTCCCCGACAACCGAATCCATGGGGACATAACTCCCGGCGTTAAACGAGATCACATCATAAGCTAAGGTCTCGCCTGCCTCGGTAACGACACTTCGCTTGTCAGGATCTACGGCCACGACCCTGTCCCGAACAAACACACCCCCCTGGTCTCTCACAACATCTGCCGTTGCAAACCGGATATCGCCGGGTGTGTAGGTGCCCCCCAGCATACCCGGCCCCATGCCCGAGTAGAAATGATAATCCGACGGTCCGACCACAGTAACCCTGTGGCCCTTTGCCACAATTGATGCGATATTTTCAAGCAGCAGCATGTGGGCGTGCCCACCACCTACGATCACCAGGTGTTTTCCCATCCTAGGACCTCCGTGAATGTTCTGTTACAGGCTGTCCATAAGCCGTCCAAGAGTTACGATATGAGCTTTCTCTTCGTTTGCGATACCCTGGACAATTGCCTTTGATTTTGAATCCGAAAAGCTCAGGCTGGCCCGCTGGTAGAGATCCAGGGCCTGGGCCTCGATGGACATGGCAAGGGAAATCACCTCAACCGGGGAGTTAAGATCCGGATTGAACAGATCCAGGTACTCTTCGGTGGTGAGCCCGCCTTCCAGGACACTGGTTTCAACCATACGCTCAAACCCGTCCTGATCCATGGGGGTCATTGGGTCCTTGGAGTCGCCGTTCATCCTGTTGTACGCCTCGAGAATCGAAGCCTGGTGTTCAAGCTCTATTGCGGCAAGCTTGTCAAACAGACCTTTCACCTCGGAACTAACGGTCTTTTCTCCCATGGAAAGGTAAAAGTCCCTGAGCCCCTGCTCCAGGGAATAGGCCAGGATCAACACATCCCTGGGTTCCCGTCTGCCCGTAAAGAGATCCATGCCAAGATCAGGAGCTCCCACAGCTGTTTTTGACTGCCACGCCTTGATACCGCCTGCCACATTAAAAACCTTTTTAAAACCCTTGCCTGCCAGCATCTGGGCAGCAACACGGCTGCGCCCGCCAATGGCTCAGTAGACCAGGGTGGTTTTTTCAGTATCCAGCTCAGAGATGCGGTCCGTAAGCTCACCAAGGGGGATAAGCTGTGCCCCCGGGATATGGCTCTTCTTGTACTCCGAAAGCTGTCTGACATCCAGAATGGTAATCTCTTCTCCGGGATGCCGGGCAATATACGCCTCTGCCTCCACGGCACTTATTGAATCAACCGATGTAAAAAACTGCCTCCACTTCATGGTAGTGTCTCCTCCCAAATCTAATGAAACGCACAATTATAGACTTTATCAGACAATGAATTGTGCTGTAAAGAAAAACAAACCAGACACAACAACCCTCCTCTGCTATAAACCCATGTCCTGCGGACACAACGAAACGTGAAACTCGATAAAACAAGCCGAGACCGGCATAGGGGCTCCCTTTACTGGTGCCCTTGTGGAGGCCAATTGGGTTGGAATTTAATATAAAAAATAACATGTCCTGCCGACACAACGAACAATGAGATACGATAGTTGTTAGCTAAGAGCTAAAAGCTAACGTAGGGCCATGAACTTCACCTGACCCAGGCAATAACGGCAGAAACAGGGGGGAAGTTTGTCAAGGGTCCCAAGGTCACTGGAAAAATTCATCACACACCCCTGCTGGTGGCAGTGATCCAGCATGCACAAATGGCCGAACTCGTGCAGGGTTATCTTAACAATTCTTTCGGGTTGGTCGCCAAGCCGGAAAACAGAGGCCACGGCGGCACCTCCCCCCTTTCTTGCCTCGCCAAAGACAAAGGTGAACACGGGCACAAAGAGGTCCACATCCACCAGGGCCACCACCCTGCGGCAGGATTTAAAATCCATGGACTCGACATTTTTGATGATAAGGGCGGCATCGTACTGAATTCTATGCCGGTCAAAGGCATAACCTGGCGGCTCCCCAGGGGAAAAAAACTTTACATCGATGCCAAGCTGGCCTGCAAAAGCCTCGGCCACGCTGCCGATTATCTGTTGATCCACGGTTCCCAGGGGAAGAATCCCAAGGGGATGTGCCCGGACATCGTTCACGGTTTTTCAAGTTTGTTGCGCTGGATTATCCTGTGGAGGGTTGTTCTGCCCACGCCAAGGATTTTGGCCGCCCGGGAGATATTCCACCCGGTACGTTCGAGAATCGCCCTTACATGCTCCTTTTCCACCTGTTTCAGCGTGTTCATGGATCCATCATGGGTGGATGTCGAGGCCCTGCCCTGGAATAGAAAGCCAAAGTCGGCAAGGGTCAGGGTCCTTGACTTTGAAAGCACCACGGCCCGCTCAACGGCATTCTCAAGCTCCCTGACATTGCCGGGCCAGTCATGACAGATGAGAGCCTCCATGGCTGCCGGGGTGACCCTGTCCACCAGGCGGTTGGTTTCGCTGCTGTACCTGGCAAGGAAATGGTCCACGAGCAGGGGGACATCCGAGCTGCGGTCTCTAAGGGGCGGCACCTCCAGGGTGATGACGTTGATCCTGAAAAAGAGATCCTGACGAAAAGTGCCGGCCCGGACCATCTGGTGAAGGTCCTGGCGGGTGGCGGATATCAGCCTGAAGTCAACATCCCTGGGGGTTGTCTCGCCTATCTTTGTGATCTTTTTGTCCTCTAACACCCGCAGCAGATCCACCTGCATCCTCTGGCTCACCTCTCCGATTTCGTCAAGAAAGAGGGTTCCCCCGGCGACCACCTCAAAATAGCCCTTGCGACCGGTGTGGGCCCCGGTAAACGCCCCCCGGGTGAAGCCGAACAGCTCACTCTCCATGAGGGTATCTGGAAGCGAACCACAGTTGATGGGAACAAACGGCGAATTTTTTCGCAATCCCTTGGCATGGATGGCCTTTGCCACAAGCTCCTTGCCCGTTCCCGTCTCCCCAAGGACAAGAACCGGGGCGTCTGTTTCCGCCACATCGGTGATCATGGAGTAGAGCTGCTGCATGACCTGGGACTCGCCGATGATATTGTCAAACCGGGTTCTCTTGTCAAGTTCCCCCTTTAAAAAACGACACTCATCGTCCATGCGCATCTGGTGCAGAATCTTTTCCATGACAAGGGAGAGCTGATCGGGCTTGAACGGCTTTAAAAGATAATCTGCGGCCCCCTGTTTCATTGCCTCTACAGCTGTGTCAATCGAACCGTAGGCCGTGATGATAACAACCGCCGAGTCGGGATAGAGCTCCCTGGTCTGCCGGACAAGCTCCAGGCCGCCCATGCCCGGCATCTTCATATCGACAAATAGAACGTCAAAGCTCTGCTGTTCGAGCTTTCCAAGGGCGGCCTCACCGGACTGGGCGGTATCTGCCGCATACCCCTCCCTTTTGAACCAGTGAAACAGGGACTCCCGGACGATGAGTTCGTCATCCACGATTAAAACACTGATTTTCTGAAGCATCCGTCTGCCTCCTGTTGAGGGTCTGCCACCAAAGGAAAGAGCATCTTAAACGAGCTCCCCACCCCTTTACTCGTGGCCTTTATGCTCCCCCCGTGGTCCTTGACAATGCCGTAAACAATGGAAAGCCCCAGGCCCGTTCCCTGGCCCGCCTCCTTGGTGGTGAAAAACGGATCAAAGATATGTTCCATATCCTGCTGGCTGATGCCGCTCCCACTGTCCCCTATCTTCACGCTGGCAAATGTGGCCGTCTCTCTGTCAGAGACAACGGTCAGCGTGCCCCCTTTGGGCATGGCTTCGATGGCGTTGAAAATCAGGTTGAGAAAACACTGCTGGAGCTGATTTCTGTTGCCCAGGATCTTCAGGGGCTCATTGGAGAGACTCCTCGCAAGCAGAATATCGTTCAGTTCAAGCTTATGTCCGGTCAGGGCAAGGACCGATTCAACCACCTCGCTTAAATCCACCTGGACAAACTCCTGGGGAGACTCCCTGGAAAAAGTCAGAAGCCCGGATACGATGTTGCCGCAACGTTCGAGTTCCCTTGTCATGTGGGTGAGAAATTCGCTGAAACGTTCCATATCAGCGGGTCCTGTCTCACCGTTCCCAATCATGTCGCACATGATGTGGCTGAAGGTGAGCAATCCCTGGATGGGATTGTTGATTTCGTGGACGCTCGAGGCAACGAGCTTGCCAAGGGCGACCAGGCGGTCCTCCTGGACCACCTTTTTCATGTCTGCCTCGATCTGCCTCACCTTGTGCCGCCAGCGATCCTTGATCTGGCCTGTGATGTCCCGCCATAGTTCCACAATGCGGATAACCCGCCCCCGGGAGTCCTTGACCGGATATGTGGCAATGTTGAAGTAGGCGGTTTCTCCACTGGCAAGGGGATGTTCATGGATGATGTGATAGGATTTACCAGTCTTGACCGTGCGCTCCAATGGACAGTCAAAGCCATCTTCCTGGGCATGGCAGGGGGCGTAAAACCCCTTGACCACATTATAGCAGAATTTTCCGACCACCTCTTCTTTGCCCTTTCGAACGGCCTTTAAATATTGCTCGTTGGCGTCGATGATGGTAAAATCGATATCAAGCAGCACCACTCCGAGGTTGATCTGCTCGAAAAGAATATCCGTAGAGGTTTTCTCCACCAGCACCTCCTCTTTGGCCGAGGCAAGGCGCTGGCTGGTATCAAACAGATCACGCAAAAGACGTCCCACATTGTGCTCGATCACCCCTACCCCCTTGGGCCGGGATGCGATCAGCTCAGGAAGGGCCTTTGAATTGGTCAGCTCGATCACGGCATTGAGATTTTCAAGCCTGAACAGATCCTTAAAGTTGTCGGTGGTGTATATACCCATGGATTTGGCCATGGCAATGCCCTCGGCCTCGAGATCGACGTCGCAAACCCCGACGATATGGATGTTCAGATAGGGAAAGGACTCGTTAGTCAAAAGATCGAGGTAGAACCGGCAGGCCCTTCCGCCCCCGACGATGGCGATGTTGAAATCCAGCGGTTCATGGAGCTGTTGGACGATGTTTTCCATGGTCCCCCCAAATTTGAATGAATGGCAATATATGAAAAATCATATCACAATCAATCGGACAAAAAAACAGTTCTGCTTAAAAGTTCTATTCCCTTGTCTTTTATTTGTCGGTTGAGTATGTTTTTCAGCACATCAAATTTGTAAACACCAGAAGAATCACAGTTAAAGAGGAGGCTCCATGGGCAAATGCATCAACCACCCCGACACAGAAACGCCCTACAAGTGCATGAAGCACAACATCTATCAATGCGAACGCTGTCTTGAATGCCGTGATCCAGAGCTCTACTGCAAGTACAGGACCTCCTGCCCCATTCACTTCATGTCAAAAAAGGGATTTGGTGAAGAGGAAGGGGGGTCCATGCCGGTTGAGCAGGGGACCGATCTTGAACCCTGCACCGTAAACTTCTCCCCGGAAAACATTTCAGTGACCGTTCCCTCGGGTTCCACCCTCTTACGGGCCGCGGAAAAGGCCGATATTTACATCAACGCCTCCTGCAACGGCAAGGGCTCCTGCGGCAAATGCAGGCTGATCCTTGAAACGGGCGAGGTTAAAAGCCAGCCCACGGCTCTTTTGAGCGACCGGGAAAAACAGAGGGGATATCACCTGGCCTGTCAGACCAGGGTTCTTGGATCTGAGGTCAGGGTCAGGATACCCCAAGAGACGATGGAAAGAAAGCTCAAGGCCGAGGGTATGGGCAAAGAGGCAACGGAAAAGCTCCATGGCCTTGTGGAGGTGATCACCCCCATGATGAGCAACACCGTTCTCCATCTTCCAGCCCCGACCATGGATGATACGGTAAGCGACCTTGACAGGGTCATACGGGGGTTGAAACAGCATGGAATGGACACCTCAAAGCTCAGCACCAGCCTCAAGGTGATGCAGCAGATCACAGATGCCGCCCACAGGGGAGAATGGAAGATCTGCGTGTCTGTTCTTCACAAAAAATGTTCAAGCGAGATCGTGAAGGTGATTCCAGCATTTGATCAGACGACGAGCCTCGGCCTTGCAGTTGACCTTGGCACCACATCCATCGTTGTCTACGTTGTGGAGATGGAGACGGGCAAGATTCTCTCCGCAGCATCGGGCCACAACCGCCAGGCAGCTTGCGGAGACGACGTGATCAATAGAATCGTGTGCGCAGAAAAAGACGGGGTGAAGAAGCTCAAGACCATGGCACTTTCCACCATCAACGACCTCACCAAACAGGCCCTTTCCACCCTTGACCATGACCAGTCCGCCATTGAAAACATTGTAATCTCGGGCAACACCACCATGGTTCATCTCCTCCTGGGGCTGGAGTCAAGGTACATCAGAAGAGAGCCCTATATCCCGACGGTATCGGAATTCCCCATCATCAAGGCCGGGGAGCTGGGTCTCAGGGCTGCCCCCTACGCCGGGGTCTTTATCATGCCGGGCCCCGCAAGCTATGTTGGTGGAGACATCGTGGCGGGTCTCCTCTACACCGGGTTCCACATGGGCGAAGCCCAGACCCTGTTCATCGACGTAGGAACCAACGGGGAGATCGTCCTTGGCAACAAGGAGTTCCTCATGACCGCAGCCTGTTCGGCAGGCCCAGCCTTTGAGGGGGGCGGAATCCGCTGGGGCATGCGGGCCGAAGACGGCGCCATCGAAAAAATCACCCTTGATCCTGTAACCTTTGTTCCCACCTATGAGACCGTTGAGAACAAATCTGCCAGGGGAATCTGCGGATCGGGCATGATCGACCTCATGTCCGAGATGCTGCTCAAAAAGGTGATCGGCCAGGATGGGAAATTCAAACTCGATGCCAGCCACGACCGCATGACCCTGTTCCAGGACGAGCTTGCCTTTATCATCGAGCATGGCAAGAACCTTGCCTCAGAGGAGGATATGATCTTTACCGAGTCTGACATCAGAAGCCTTGTACTGTCCAAGGCCGCCGTGTATGCCGGATTCACAGTGCTTCTTGACGAGGTGGGAATGGATTTTTCCATGGTGGACCAGATGATAATCACCGGCGGCTTCGGCCAGCACCTCGACGTTGAAAAGGGTGTGATCATGGGGCTTTTACCGGACATTGAGAGGAAGAAATTTCGCTACATGGGCAACTCTTCCGTTGCAGGCGCCTACATGGCACTTTTGTCAAGGGACTTCAGGCAGGAGGCCCTTACCATATCAAACAACATGACCTATATTGATTTCTCTTCATCCCCACGGTTCATGGACGAGTTCATCAAGGCTCAGTTTCTGCCCCACACGGAGATGCGGCTTTTTCCCAGTGTAAAGATAGTAGATAGGTAGTGGGTAACAGCTATTGGGAGGAGGAGGAGGAGGGTCAAATCAACCGGAAAGATACTACAAAGATAATACTCGAAAGCATCTCGGACGGGGTCTTTACCGTTGACCTTGACTGGCGGATCACCTCGTTCAATCGGGCCGCAGAAAAAATCACCGGCATCCCACGCAAAGATGCCATTGGCCGCCGGTGCCAGGAGGTGTTTAGGTCCAACATGTGTGAATCCCACTGTGCCCTCAAACGCACCATGGAGCAGGGTAAAGACCTTATCTGTTCGTCCACCCACATCCTGGACAGCCGCAACCGACAAAAACCCATCACTGTTTCCACCTCCCTGCTGAAGGATGGCAAAGGAAGGGTGGTCGGCGGGGTCGAAACCTTCCGGGATCACACCCTTGTCGAAGAACTCAGGAAGGAAATTTCAGGCAGATTTAACCGCAACAACATGGTGAGTTCAAGCCCTGCCATGCAGAGAATCTTCACGGTTCTGCCCCAGATTGCCGGAAGCGAGAGCACGGTTCTGATCAAAGGTGAAACCGGAACGGGCAAGGAGCTCATGGCAAAGGCCATTCACGATCTAAGCCCCAGGAGTTCAAAACCCCTGGTTTCCATAAACTGCGGGGCTTTGCCCGACTCACTCCTGGAATCCGAGCTCTTTGGCTACAAGGCCGGGGCATTTACCAATGCCGCAAAGGACAAGCCCGGCCTGTTTTCCGCAGCCCGGGGGGGCAGCATCCTCCTCGACGAAATTTCGGAGACAAGCCCGGCCTTCCAGGTAAAGCTTCTCCGGGTTGTGGAGGCCCACCTGTTTCGGCCCCTCGGAAGCGTTAAAACAGAACCCCTGGATGTGAGAATCATCACCGCCACCAACAGGAACCTCCTTGAACTGGTAAAGACGGGTGATTTTCGGGAGGATCTCTTTTACAGGATCAACGTTGTTCAGGTTGATCTTCCGCCCCTAAGGGATCGCATGGAGGATATCCCCCTGCTGGTGGACCATTTTATTGCAAAGCTTAACCGCCTCCGGGGTAAAGAGGTCCAGGGGATCGATCCAGGGGCAATGGAAATGCTCATGAACCACGATTTCCCGGGCAACATACGGGAACTCGAAAACATCCTAGAGCACGCATCCGTACTCTGTTCAACCGGCAGGATAGAGACAGGCCATCTGCCATCATCCCTGGCAGGAAAGAACATTCCTCTAGGTTTTACAACCGGGGAGAGCCTGAAAGCAGCTGAAAAACGAGTCATAATGGATGCCCTGGGGCAAAACAACTTCAACCGCACGGCAACGGCAAAGATGCTCGGCATGCATAAAAGCACCTTTTTCAGGCGGATCAACCGGCTGAACATAACACTACCCAGGCAAAACGGACGCACCCGGCACGATTGAACCATAAACGGGGATCATAGGGTCGCATATTTAAGACCCAACAGGGTCGCGATATCGCCACCCCGAAGAAAATCTTCTCTCCTCATTCTGGAAGCAATAAATGGCGACACCCCCTCCAGCAGGGCATCTCTACTGGTATACAACAAAAACTTTCCGCCAGGCACATAATTTGCTTTTAATTATATGTTCGACTATAATTCGGCTATTCGTTTGCAGTTAACAGTTAAAACAAGGAAAAAAATGAAAATAGCGATAAGTTCTACAGGCAAAGATTTTAACGCCCAGATCGACCCCCGTTTTGGCAGATGCTCCCATCTGGCAATCGTAGAGACCAGCACCATGGAAATCCAGGTGTTTGACAACGAAAACATTAACCTCAACAGTGGGGCAGGTATCCAGACGGCCGGCTTTGCCGCATCCAAGGGAATCGAGGCGGTCCTTACGGGCAACTGCGGTCCCAAGGCCATGCAGGTATTTAACGAGGCTGGCATCAAGGTATTTCCGGGCCAGACCGGAACGGTGAAAGAGGCTGTTGAGCGCCTGAAAAACGATCTCATCACCCCGACCAGCGAGGCAAACGTACCTGAGAAACAAGGTTTCCAACCACAATCAACCCCCGGCATGGGAACAGGAGGGGGCATGGGACGTTGCCAAGGCGGCATGGGTAGATGCGGTGGTGGTGGTGGAAGGGGAATGGGCGGAGGTGGCGGTCGAGGCATGGGAGGTGGTGGCGGAGGTAGGCGACAATAGCACCCGCAACCAAAAACTTTAATCTGCGATCCTAATGACCTAAGGTCGGGGAGATAAAATGATAAAAGCTGCAATCATCCGATGTGAAAAAAATGAAACCAGGTGCCCCCTTACAAACTGCCTCAAGTGCCTTGTGGAAACAAGAGAGGGATTTGCAGGTTATGACCAATGCATGCCTGCCGGGGTATTCACCTGCCGTTGTCCGGGAGATAACGCCGTTGATCTTGCCAAAATCATAAAATCCAAAGGGGCGGACGTGATCCATTTCTGCACCTGCACCTTTGCAAAAAAGACAGACCAGGGGTGGAGCAAAGCGAAGGGGGGGTTCTGCGATTCCATCGACAACCTAATGGAAAGTGTCCACCAGGCAACGGGTCTGCCCTGTGTGAAAGGGACGGCCCACCTCCCCAAGGACCACACCGTAAAAATCTGGGAGTAAGGGCATGACCCTTTACAGGATTCACCCCATTGTCATGGGATCCAAGCGATTTGACAAGAGCATGATGACCTACCAGCACGGAGCGGGAACACCCTTTACAATACCCATTTACTGCTGGTATATAGAGGGGGGTGACAAGACCATCCTCGTTGACACGGGCGAGATGAGTCCTATTCAATCCCCGGAACGGGAGACTGCCATTGGCGGCAAGATCTACACCTTTGAACAGGGGCTTGCCCGATTTGGCCTGAAACCGGAAGACATTGATATAGTGATCCACACCCACCTGCACAACGATCACTGTGAAAATGACTACAAGTGCATAAATGCGACCATCCATGTCCATGGGAAGGAGATGCAGCGGATACACGATCCCCACCCCCTTGATTTTCGCTACCTTGAGGACTATATAGAGGATGTGGAGGAGAACGGTCAGATCACAATCCTCACACAGGATACAGAGATCGTTCCCGGAATAAGATGCATCCACACACCGGTTCACACGGATGGAGGCATGAGCGTCGTCATTGATACGGAAAAAGGCAAGGCTGTGATCACCGGTTTTTGCGTGATCAAAGAGAACTTTGATCCGCCAAAGGAGGTCCGGGCCATGGAGATGGAGGTAATTCCTCCTGGAACTGTGGTTAACACCTGGGAAGCCTATGACATCATGATCAGGATCAGGGATATGGCCGACATTCTTCTGCCCCTGCACGAACCTGAATTTGCATCGATCAAGACCATTCCTTTGGAAAGCTGAAACTCAACAATCAACCTTCAAGTTAAATAGACTCTTCTTCAGGAGGCAGGCATGTCCGAGAGCGTCAAACAGATCCTGGAACGGCTTAATCCCAATGCCTACGTGGACAGATATGGCCAGGTTTATACGGACACCGGCGATTTCATGCGGATTACCGGTGGGGATATCATTGTCCTGAACAATGAACATTATCTGGTGCTGAGGGATGAGGTGGAACGCAGCTTTGGAATTGAAGACCCGAAATACTGGGTAAAACGATGCCGCCACCTTGAGACTGGGATGCGGCGAATTCTCAAACTTGTCTTCCATGAAGAGTTTTTTCTCCAGCTGGGTGAAATCAAGGTCCCGTGTTACCGCAGTCCTCGAAAAGAGGCACGTATCCTTGATCTTGTGCGGGGAGACGGCAGGTTTATGCAGGGGTTTTCGGCAAAAGACCCAGCCGGTAACAATGTACGAGTGCTGGATGTCATAAGGGGAAAACGGCTCGATCAGTGGATACACGAGCTTGATTTTGACCATAAAACATACTTTCACGAATATCTGCCCCAGATACTGCCGAAATTTATTGCGGCCTGTGAGGCAATAAAATTTTTACATGACAGGGGGGAAAAACACGGAGACATCCGGAGGGATCATCTCTGGGTGGAAACAGGCACCGGAAAGTATGTCTGGATTGATTTTGACTACACCTTCGACTTCCATGAAAACCCTTTTGGTCTGGATATTTTCGGCCTGGGTGGGCTGCTTCTATATATCGTCGGAAAGGGATTTTACTCCCATCAGAACATTGCAAGTCTATATGCCGACGGCAGAAGCGTTCCTGGGATTGTTGAAGGTGATTTCCTGCTGGTCTTTAAAAACAGGCTGGCCAATCTGAAAAAAATCTTTCCCTACATCCCTGAATCGTTAAACTGGGTGCTGATGCATTTTTCAGGCAGCTCAACGGTTTATTATGAAACAGTGGACGAATTTTTACAAGATCTGCGCCCCTGCCTGCAGCAAATGGCCTGACACGCCGAACTTCGACAGATGCTGTCCGTTGTGCAGGCGGCAGGGCAACGGACATTTCCCGGGAGGTAAGTATGGATACCAATAAAATCCTCGTTGCCATTGATGGATCTGAAAATTCAAGACGAGCGATTGATTATGTGGCCGCTATCATAAAGGATTGCCAATGGTTTAAGGTAAAACTGCTCTACATAGAAAGGTCCCCTGACCGCGATTTTTTTGCCGATGACGATCTCTGGAAAAAGGCGTGTGTCAAACAACGAAAGGCGATGCACGATTTTTTATCTAAAGGCAAACAGCTGCTCCTACAAAGGGGAATTGAAGAGGAAAGGGTGCAGACAGATTATGTTGAAAGCTGCAACTCGCCCCTGGGTGGGAACCCCGACTACTGCAGCCGGGGCACCAGTATTGCACAGGACATCCTCCACGTGGCGAAGGAAGAGGGCTTTGGAACCGTGGCCATCGGCCGCCGGGGAGTATCCAAGGCAGAAGAGTTCATGTTCGGCAGTGTCTCCAGCAAGATTATTCATTCAGGAAGTAACTGCACCATCTGGGTTGTGCAATAGGAATGGGGGTGATTTCTCCAGGGACTGCAAATGAAACAGGTTGAACATAAACAACTCCGAACCTTGTTCGGTTTACAAGACACATCAGCCCCATGATCATCATGGGCCTTAGAGGAGGAGAACATGAAACTTTGCATAACAGCGACAGGAAAAGACATTGATGCCAACGTTGACACACGATTCGGCAGGGCGCCTTGGTTTTTAATTGTCGATACAGACACAGGCACCATCATTGAGGCAGTTGAAAATCATGCTGTCACCCAGGGGCAGGGAGCAGGAATCGCTGCGACCAAGCTTTTGTCAGATAAAAACATTGATACGATTCTCACCGGCACCGTCGGCCCCAATGCCGCCCAGGTATTTCAAACAACCGGGATCAGCCTTGTTGAAGGCTTATCCCCCCAGGATACGGTACAAGAGGCCCTGGTCAAATTTAAACAAGGTTCCTATGCCCAGGGGAAGAGCTCCCCATCAGCAGATGCACCCCCCGGTCAGAGTGGACAGAGAGGACGGGGGATAGCAGGCGGTGGTCGCGGCATGGGCGGTGGCGGAGGCCGGGGTATGGGCGGCGGAAGCGGCCAAGGCAGAGGTGAAGGTGGTGGCGGAGGACGACGCAGATAGTCCCGCAGGTTCGATTGAAATAATCGGCACAGAATCCCTGGGGGTTCGCGGTTTGAGTTGTCTTGTTCATGCAGGAGACCGGCGAATCTTCATTGATCCGGGAATTGCTCTGGGTTATCTGCGCCATGGCCTTTTACCCCACCCAGTGCAGGTGGCTCAAGGTGAAAGGATGCGGCAAAGAATACTTGCGGCATTAACCACAGCAACCGATGTGGTATTCAGTCATTTTCATGGTGATCATATTCCACTCCGAGACGCAAACCCATATCAGCTGGCAATCGGACAGCTTCCTGCAAATTTTCACAAAATCTCCTGCTGGAGCAAATCGCAAGGCACCCATAATGGCAAAATGAAG
This sequence comes from Desulfobacterium sp., assembly GCA_034006945.1. Classification (GTDB taxonomy): domain Bacteria; phylum Desulfobacterota; class Desulfobacteria; order Desulfobacterales; family Desulfobacteraceae; genus Desulforapulum. Next base: position 59,425 of record JAVERV010000014.1, read on the forward strand.
CAGCGTACCCAGGATCTAAAGGAACTTCTGGGGGTTAATTTTCACGATGCTGAAAATCACACTGATGGTTGTATCTGTTTTTCTAAAGCTGTACTCCATGGAGGAGGCAGAGACCCCGGACGGGACGGTGTGATGATGACCCGTATCGATCTTGGCGATGCCGTCTTTGTCCATGCCTCGGATATTCAGCTGCTCGATGCCGCAACTATTCATTATATTATTGCCTGGCAGCCGGATATTGTCCTTGCAGCAGGTCCGCCTTTATACCTTCAAACACTTTCACCGGGGATGCGTAAACTTGCATGGGCAAATGGTCTTCGCCTGGCTCAAAACATAAAAACACTTATCCTTGATCACCATCTGATGCGGGGCCAACAGGGGCCTTTATGGTTGGCTGATCTTTCAGCGGCAGCCGGCAGAAAGGTCTATTGCGCCGCAGATTTCATGGGCTGCGAACGCCTGCTTTTAGAAGCCGAAAGAGTTAAGCTCTATGGGGCAATGCCTGTATCTTCCACCTGGCATGACGAATATGCAAAGGGAGTTATAAATGCCGATTATCAGTCCCGGGAATAGATGATCCTGTCCCCTGAAAGATGCTTCCGAATTTTGTTTGCCCGTTGGAGAAAATGCAGGTGGGCGATGGCCTCTCCCGTGGCAAACCACCTCTGGGCAACGGGAAAATCATCCCAGGAGGCGGCCCGGATATCCCAGGTCATCCGGGCGGCCGTGTCATAGGCGTTGAAATCTTGGTTTACGAGGATTGCTTCTACCTCGTCAAGGCGCCTCTGGTGGTGGGCCTTTAGTTCGTCTATCCTCTGTTTAAGATCTGTGAAAAGGGTTCTGTGGCCCGGTACCACAAGATCCACCTCAAGGTCGTACACCTTGTCAAGACTGTTAAGGTAATCCTTTAGCAGATTTTCATCCTCCTCCCAGCACTGAATATTGGGGGTAATGTCCCCAAGAACATGATCCCCGGCTATAAAGATTTTATTCTCCGGCTCATACAGGCAGATGTGACCAAGGGTGTGACCGGGCGTTTCGATTGCGTAAAGGATGTATTCTCCCACTCGAATCTCGTCATGGTCGTTAATCACCTGAAGGGCCGGCTTCCACATGGAGCCGTGCTTGAATCCGGGATGGTTCGCAAGGGCGGCGCGCAGCTGATCTGCCGGAAACCCGTTAACCCTTGCTGCCTCAAGCATGGGTTCCCACCCCTCCCAAGATTCCATCAGTTCGGCCTCGGGCCGGTTGAAAAAAATCCTCGAATCCGGGGTGATCAAGCGGTGCAGCAGGCCGAAATGGTCGGCGTGGAAGTGGGTGATGAAAAAATCGGTCCGATTAAGGTCTATGCCAATCTCGTTTAACCCATTGGTCATGGCGGCAAAACAGCTGTTGTGGTTCAGACCGGTATCGATGACAAGATGCCTCTCTTTACCCTTAAAGACAACCGAATTGAGGGATTTAAGCGGCGTTTCCGGCAGGGGAATCTTGATGCAGAAAATATTGTTTGCAAGTCGTTGGATCATTGTTCAGGTACCCCTTTGCTTATGGCAATCAGGATTTTTAGAATAGCCATGGTTCTTTTTTCTTGTTGACAAAGCATTATCACAGGGACTATCTATATCCCATTATGTATGATTATCAAATAGAAAATATGATTTCCAAGACATTCAGGTGGTGGTGTCCATCATTTACAAACGCTGCCCAGGGACCGTTTTCTGTCTGACATCGACAAAAAAAGCTGTAAACAAGAGGTTGTGGGCAAAAAGCCCCAGCCTCTTTTTTAATTTTTGGGTTGGAGTTTAACCTCAACCTTTTCAATTACAGGCATTGCCACTGAAACCTGACGTATTATGGAGGGAAACATGCTTATCGTAATGGAAAAAGGGGTTACCAACGCAGATATCCAGGGGGTTGTAGATGCTGCAGAACAAAGGGGATTCACGGCAAGGCCCATTCCGGGAGGCGACAGGGTCTCCATCGGCATTCTCTACAACAGGGGATCGGTGGATGCTGCCCATTTTCTCGGCCTTGCAGGTGTAAAGGAGGTTATTCCCGTGACAAAACCCTATAAACTCGTGAGCCGGGAACTCAAACAGGAGAACACCGTGGTGTGTATAGGCGACGCCTGTTTCGGCGACCACACCCTTCCGGTGATCGCAGGACCCTGCGCCATTGAAAGTCTCGACCAGGCCCTTACCATTGCCCTTGCCGTCAAAAAGGCTGGAGCCTCGGTATTCAGGGGGGGCGCATTCAAGCCAAGGAGCTCTCCCTACTCGTTCCAGGGACTTGGACAGGAGGGGCTTGCGATACTTGCAAGGGTAAGGGAAGAGACCGGAATGCCCGTTGTGACCGAAGTGATGGATGTCGAAAACTTCGATATTGTGGAGGCCCATGCCGATGCAGTGCAGATCGGTACCCGGAACATGCAGAACTACTCGCTGCTGAAACGGGCGGGACGTTCCAAACGGCCGGTAATCCTCAAACGGGGCATGTCCGCAACCCTCCAGGAGTGGCTCATGGCGGCTGAATACATCATGGAAGAGGGCAACGAACGGGTGATCCTGTGCGAACGCGGCATCAGAACCTTTGTAAAGCATTCGAGGAACACCCTGGACCTGTCCGTGGTTCCCGCAGCAAGAAAGGAGAGCCACCTGCCGGTAATCGTAGACCCGAGCCATGCCGCAGGCGTAAGGGATCAGGTCATCCCCCTCGCCCTTGCTTCAGTTGCGGTGGGAGCCTGCGGCATCATGATCGAGGTTCACCATAAACCCGAAGACGCCCTGAGCGACGGAGCCCAGTCCCTCTACCCCGAACAGTTTGAGCAGCTCATGGAAAAGGTTCGCACCATCCATGCTATAACTCGATAAATTCAACCACCACGGGAAAATGATCCGAGGGGAAAAGGCCTGAAAACCTTTCCCTGACGATCTTGCGGTTAAGCGGTTTAACACCCCCTCTGTAAAGAATCCAGTCGATATGTCCCCCCATGGCCTTGCCGGTGAAGCCGTGGAAGGTATAGGAGTGGGAGTTCTGGAAAGAATCCTCAAATCCATTGGCCTTGAAGACCCTGTGGGCTGAACCGCCGGGGTTTGAGTTAAAATCGCCCGTAATAACCGTTGGGAGCTCAGATTGAAGGCCGGAGGCAAATTCAGATAAAAAGGTTAAAACCAGGCCGGCACTCTCCTCCTGCACTTTCGCTGAAAAATCAAAGTGGGTATTTCCCATGATAACGATAATTCCTTTGCGCTCAAACCGCCCCAGGACACACTGGCGGGGCCAGCGACTCCCATCAAGGCGGCTCTCAACCCTGGGAGTTTTGCTCAAAAAGAAATGATCCTCCTTTGTGCAGGTCCACCCTTGCCTGTAAAAGATCAAATTGTTCTGCCAGAAATCTGGACTGGGGCTTCTGCGGCCGATAAAACCGTAGCCATCAAGGAGCCTGTACAGAAAATCGGCCTGGAAGTTGTTCACCTCCTGGAATCCGATAAAATCGGGCTGGTAGAGATCAAACAAAAGGGGTAACCCTTTTTTCCGATTTTCCCAGCCATTATCGCCATCATCGGCGAGACCAAATCGAAGGTTAAAGGTCATCACAGAAAAAGATTGGGGATCGTCCATGTACCTCTCCTCAGGAATTTATTGACAAACAATCATTTAACCACCTATTCTATACACATTTACAATCATGTGTATAGAGATAGGCACCCAGCAAAGGTCAGGTTATGAAATCAATAGACACGGGCTCAATAGGCAGAAATCTATCCCTGCTGGTATTGATTGCAGTTCTACCGGCCCTGGGAATTCTTCTGTATACGGGTGTGGAACAGCGGCTCCGCTCCATAGAAGAGGCCAAGGAACAGGTACAGCTCGTAACCCACTCCATGGCCGAGATTCAATTCGACATTATCAGGTCTGCACGGCAGATGCTTTCCACCCTTGCAATGCTTCCGGAGGTGAAAAACATTGACGTACAGGGCTGCAATGAAATTTTCAAGGCCGTGCTCGGTCAGAATCCAGACTATCAGAATATTGCATTGACCGATCTCCAGGGGAAGGTCCTGGCATCGGGGGTCGAATTCAGCAGCTCAAATCTGAAAGACCGAATGCATTTCCAAAAAGCCCTGGAAACAGGAGAATTCACCATTGGTGAATATATTGTCACCCGGTTGGGGGACAAGGTTCCGTCAATTGCCTTTGCCTATCCGGTCCTCGACACCGGAGGTAATGCCAGGGCCGTCTTAACCATGTCCATAACCCTGGCCCGCTTTCCCAGCTTTTATGACAACCTTGACCTTGCCAAAGAATCTTTTATCGCCATAACAGACCGCCAGGGGATCAGACTGCTCTATTACCCACCCAGGGAAGGGACAAACCCCGTGGGCGAACCGATCCAGCCAAAGAGCTGGAAGGCATGCAGCCAGACCCTGGAACCGGGCATATTTCTATACAGGGGGACGGACTTGGTACCCAGGATTTTCGCCTTCAGGCAGGTTCAATTTTCATCCGGACCCGAACCCGATTTTTACATGTGGGCCGGCATACCTGAATCCAAAGTCCTTGGACCTGCCAACGCCATCCTGGCAAGAAACCTCCTGCTAATGCTTGCGGCTGCCGCAAGCGCCCTTCTGTGCTCCTGGATTATCGGCAAAAGGACCCTGATATCACCCATAAGGGAGCTTGTATCCGTGGCCGAAAAAATTGCCAGGGGAGACCTTGAGGTGCCTGACAAACCTGCCTTTACATCCGGTGAGCTTGGGGCTTTGACCAGGGCCTTTCATGATATGGCAGCAAGCCTGGCAGTGACCTTGAGAAATATTGGTGACGGCGTCATAACCACGGACACCCAAAGTCGAATTCTCCTCATGAGCAGGGGCGCCGAGACCATTACCGGCTGGAACGTCAACCAGGCTGTTGGAAGACCGTTGACCGATGTTATCAACACTGTCGACACCCCGGCGGATCAGAACAGCGGAAACCCCGTTGACAAGGTCCTTGCCTCTGGACAGACTATGGATCTGGCAGGCCCCAGAACCTTGATTTCAAAAAAAGGAGAGAGGAGAAGCATTACCGACACTGCCGCTCCAATCCTGGACAAGCATGGCAATGTAACCGGCGTCGTTCTTGTCTTAAGGGATGTCACCGAGCAGCTTCGCACGGAAAAGGAACTGCTCAAGATCAAAAAGCTTGAGTCCATCGGGTTACTTGCAGGGGGAATCGCCCACGATTACAACAATATACTAACGGCCATTCTCGGAAACATTCAGCTCTCCCTCATGGATTCAGACCTGTCGGGCAAGACCCGAAACTTTCTCAAACAAGCCTCAAAGGCGTCCCATCGTGCAAAAGATTTGACTCGCCAGCTGCTCACCTTTGCAAAGGGCGGCCTGCCCGTTAAAGAAACCGCATCCCTTGCCGGTCTAATCCGGGATTCCGCTGACTTTACAATGGAAAACAGCAAAATAGACTGCCGATATCTGCTGCCGGACGACCTCTGGCCCGTGGATATTGACAAGGGTCAGATGGGCCAGGTAATCCATAACCTTATTCTAAACGCCTTGGATGCCATGCCCCATGGAGGAGTCCTGGAGGTGTCCTGCCGAAATGTGAGCTCCGGCTCACCAGACCACCCGCCCTTTGCCCCTGGCCGGGATCTGGTGGCCATGGACATAAAAGATACAGGTGTGGGAATTGCCGAAAATATAATAGACAAAATATTTGACCCCTATTTTACAACAAAAGAGCAGGGAGCCGGACTTGGCCTGGCCATCAGCCATTCCATCGTAAAAAGGCATGGCGGACAGATCTGCGTGGAATCCACCCCGGGCCAGGGATCAACCTTTACAGTCTATCTTACAGCATCACCCCCTACAACATCATCCCTTTCACCCCCACCCCCATCCCCTTCAACCTTACCCCTTGACAACAAACCATCCCCAGGGACGGATAAGGTTAGCCCCTTCGCAAAAAAACTGCGCATAATAATCATGGACGATGAAGAGATGATCCGGGATATTACAGGAGAAATGCTCAACGACCTGGGACACAAAACTTTTCCAGCCAAAGACGGGAAAGAAGCTCTGGAAATCTATAAAAAAGCCATGAAAGACAACGCTCCCATTGACCTGACCATAATGGATCTCACCATTCCAGGAGGCATGGGAGGAAAAGAGGCCGTAGAAAAACTCTTGGAAATAAATCCAGAGGCAAAGGCCGTTGTTTCCAGCGGTTATTCAAACGACCCGGTAATGGCAGACTGCAAAAAGTATGGTTTTTACGCAGCCCTTGCAAAACCAAGCAGGCTTCAAGACTTCAAAAACCTCATAAATCGAATTGCAGATAAAAACTCCGATTAAGGCAACTGGAAAGAAATTAAAATGAATGCCATCGAGACAGCAGATAAAGCAGCAGATGACACACCCATGATTACAATCAAAAACATGCACAAATGGTACGGCGACTTCCACGTGCTCCAGGATATAAACCTGACCGTGGGAAGACAGGAACGGATCGTCATCTGTGGTCCGTCGGGATCGGGGAAATCCACCCTGATCCGGTGCATAAACCGCCTTGAAGAGCACCAGAGGGGAACCATTGAAGTCGACGGGATAAAACTGACCAACGACATCAAAAACATTGAAAAAATAAGGGCTGAGGTGGGCATGGTGTTCCAGCATTTCAATCTCTTTCCCCACCTGACCATCCTCGATAACCTCACCCTTGGGCCCATCTGGGTGAGGAAGACTCCCAGGAAGGAGGCCGAGGAAACGGCCATGTTCTACCTTGAAAAGGTCAAGATCGCGGAACAGGCAAAAAAATTCCCAGGTCAGCTCTCCGGGGGGCAGCAGCAGCGGGTGGCCATTGCCCGAAGCCT
>JAVERV010000090.1:0-13048 GCA_034006945.1 Desulfobacterium sp.
TGTCGAGCCGGATCTCCCGGTCATGTATGTTCGGATTGAGCTTTATATCCAGCTCAATATCCAGCTCAAGCAGGCTTTGCTTGAGTTCCCCAAGTTTTTCATGAATTTCTGAAAGTTGAGTGTTGTCGTCATAGCCTGTCACAAGGTGGATTTTTTTTACCGTTCCAGCTTTCAGGAGTGTCTCACAAAAGCGCACAAAATTATGAATCTGGTGTGGCAGCCGGATATAGGGGTCCTCAATATTGACAACCCTGGCACCGAATAAATATGGACCGACAATTGTTTCGTAGCTGTACCCGGTGTCTCCGTACATGATGGTGAAATGCTTTTCTTTTAATTCTTGAGATTGGTCCTCTTTATCTGCTGTGGGCAAGGAAGGTGAATCGTTGATTTCCCTCTCAAGAGCTGCTTGAGTAACAGTTGCCGATTCTTCAAATTGGGATGGCTGATTATACAAATGATTTATTTGCTTCCGAGCTGGTTCCTGAGTTGCATGGGCATCTTTTGATTCCGGACAATAAACAATAGTTTCCTCACCAGTTGTTTTAAAATAAGACAGATTAATACGCGCAAACTCGTCATCAGGTTTGCGCTTGTTCATCTGCTCCTTTACCCTCCGTCGACACTCTATGGCGTAGGCTACATACTCTTCAAATTCACTATCCGTGGGCTTTCCGTCAGGGTGAAGAATCTTCAGAAAGGCACAGACTGTCTTCTTTATTCCTTTTTCATCGCGCCCTTCAATGGACCTACCGAGTCGAATGCGTTTACTGACCTCCTCGTATCGATTGGTGTGCTTGAACTGGTAGTGGAAAGCTTCCGCCAGAAAGTCTGTAATAAACCCATAACTGCTGGTTAAATATTCGCTGCTGGTCTTGGGCATCTCCCACCCTGGTATGTAGCAGGCGAACCGGTCCATGATCGCAAGATCCAGCTGAGGCGGCAGTGGTTGAAAAAGGTCATACTCTGTTGAATTGACAACCTGCTGCACTGACATGTCGATATTTCCAACAAAGCTCAGGCTTGCATCCGCAATGACTTCAACTCCCCGGGAGAAGCGGCCATTGGCCATGAAGTCCTTCATTATCTGGATGGTATCAGGATCTTTTATCTTGATGCCACCCACCTCGTCAAATGCTACAGTATCCCAATAACCGACCAGACCAACTTTGCGGCGGGCATTGTTATAGAAGAGCGTCGCCTTGGTTGCCTGTCCGCCGGAAATCAATGTTGCATAGGGAGAAAATTCACTGAAAAAATATGATTTCCCGGTTCCGCGTGGTCCAAGTTCGATGTAATTAAAGTTGGCTTCAGCCAGCGGGGCCAGCCGTGCGACAAAATGAAGTTTCAGGCGATGGGATATCTTGGAGGGCTCCAGGCCAACCGATCGTATAATTATATCAAGCCACTCGTTCCTGGAAAAGGCCGATCTACCCTCTGCATATCTATCAAAGTCAAATCGACTCAGCTGGATGGGGCGCAGCTCTTCAATGTAAAAGGCGTAATCGTCATCCTCGATTTCATTATAGGCAAGGGTCACTTCGGCCCAAATGCCACCCTCAAGCAAGCGGTCATTGTCCCGGTAGAATTTTTCCCCGATGGCAATCCGTTGGGAATTGAAATTCTCCAGGGATGCCCAGTGCCGCTTCTGCTTTTCCACATAGCGGACATGTACCTTATCTATAAATCGATGCTTGCCTTTTGTGGCAACCCTGGACTGAGCGGCATTGGCCTCGTCCGGCCGGACATAATTGTCCTGAAGGGTCGCCAGCACCGCATCCATGCCGGCATCGATCTCGGCCTGTTCGTCACTTGCACAATACCTGGCCAATAAGAATTCGAGTACAAAGGTCGGAACATTGGTCCCCTTCTTAATGCGGTGAAGCAGGTCCTTGCGGACCACCTTGCCACCAAATATATCATTCAACTTTTCATCTAATGCATCCATCTGGTTCATACTGTATAGTCCGTTTCCAGGTTAATCTTGCTGAACGCTGCAAGGGTTGTCGGATTAAGCGCCTTTACTGAAAATTTCCCTTCAAAATCAGGATCCATACGCAATGCAATCTGTTTGATCACCCCCGACACTAAGGTGACTGTTCGAGTCGCAGGGTTAATGTCTATGCCTGGCCTGGGCTCCCCAATTACATTTCCCTTTGAATCCTGGGCTTCCAGAAGGATTTCAACACTCTCCCCGGAAGAAAACAGATCCGCCTTAAACAACACTTCAAGAACCGGGAGTCTTGTCGTAATTCGTTTTGCACCTTTTCTGTATGTAAGCTCTATTTCCATCTCCTTAATAGACGGCTGGGTGGTGGTATCGAGTCTTGCAATCAGAATTGGAACCACCGCCTCGGCAAGGGAAAGTCCCCCATGGAAATAGAGATGCCCGGCCCGGTAAGGAGCCATACTCCTTGGACATGCGGCCTGGGCGAAATCCCCCCTGATGCCCAATTTTTCAGTACCGACCACCAGGCTATGCCCATCTGCCGTGCCATTACCCAGCATCATTCTATCGTGGGCATTCACCAGCCATTTCCCCTGGGGTTTTGAGCAGACATCACCAGCTTCGGCCTGGACGTTCAGAAAAAAACCATGATCTGTTACGATCACAGCCTCCTTAAATCCCATGCCTCGTAATTTGTGGAGGGCCACACGGATAAGCTTGAGAGTGGTGGGAATCAGGCTGAGTGTTGTCTCAGGATTACTTTCGAGCTGGCTGTCAATTTCCGTTGACCGGAGCACCAGCAAGTCAGTGGTTTCCGTAAGCTTTGGCTTGCCCCGGGCAAAATCGCTCAACAACATCTCGGCAAACCTGTCACCAAAGCGTTTCTTGAGCAGATCCATGCGCTGGTTGACATTACACATTGCCGAACCAGCCAGTTGGGGGGAGAGAACATCACCGTTGAAGGTCAGGGTTAAATCGTTTTTTGCTCCGGGCAGCAAGCTCGCCATCCCGACGGGAGTGATGGAAGGCAATTGCGCATAGGCTGCCTGCAACTCCACAGGGCCGTCTTCAGCCAGCAGTTTTTCCAGTGCCACCCCCAATTCATAGCGCAGCGCATCCACCATAAGGTAAGCGACCTTGTATCCATCTTCCTTGAGCTTTTCTGCCACCAGCCGATCAAACGTATCGGCATTTGAAACTCTTCCGGCGGGCGGCCAGCCAGCCGTTTCCACATGCTTCATGAAGATGCTCTGGACTTTTTCGGCCAGGCGTCGATACCCCTCCCGGGCCTGCTGAATGACTTGGGTCAACATCCCGCTCTGATCAACAAAATCCCCCACGGCCTGTTCAAATTCTCGTTGCAGTCGGTCCGCCTCACGAAGACTTCCTAAATAGAAGTCAAGCAGGGCCCCCTGGGAACGAGAATGATCCGGCAACTGCCGGTCAAGGTCGCCGCATGTTTGCACCAGGCAGAGTGAGGCCCGCACAAGTTCCCATTGTGCCTGGTTTTCTCCCTTGTCCATCCAGATGGAATTTTTTCGGTATTTCAAAATCTGACGTGCAGCCTCGATATCATTTGAGCAAATGCCTTTGATCGCTGCGCGCAGGAAAGTTCGTTCTTCAAAGGGGAAGGTGTCTCTCTGGCCAAGATCCTCAATGCTGCTGCACAAAACAAGCAGGTTGAGCTCTGTCTCAATATTTTCTGCCCGCTCGATGTAAACCGGACGAGACCGGGGGTCGTTGCGCAAACGTTCACACACATCTTCGACAACCATCCGTGCCTCGGCAGGTGCATGGGGCACTCCTTCAAGGGTTTCGGGCAGGGCCACCGGCAGATCAAACACAAACTCGCTGAACAGAACATACCGCCATAGCTCGTCAGCCAGGGAGTTCCATGTCTTACCACGGGTTTTTACCCCCATGGACAAGGTGGCACTCAGGAAATCACGGGCCTCTTTGCTCCAGCCCTCCTGTTCCTTGAGCGTCCGGGCCTGCATATCGGTTGGAACAAGAAGGGCAGTCAGAATTTCCCTGGACGATTCCATCTTGAGTGTAGCCCGAAGCTGGGGCCAGCTTGATCCGCTGCCGATGGCGTCAATTACCGAAAAAGAGGGTCCGTCCGATGTTTCGGCAAAGACCTTGCGAATCTCAGTTGAATGGTCTGGCTTGGCCCGCAGGCAAAGACTCAGATACTCATCACCGTCGTCCTTGGGAAAAACCATCCCGCATTCTGCATAGATAGAGAAGGGATCGCCTTGCTTCTGCTCATCTGTCTCCGGTTTTTTTGCCGGTACATAGATGAGCATTTCCTTGACTTTACTCTGGGAACGCCCAACCTCACGCAGGGTATCAAGGGCCATTTCCCGACTCTCTATACTGCTTTTTGAGGCATCGACCACACGAACCTTATCTGAGCCAAGATTCAGGCACACCTCCCGGTATCGCCCATGTATGTCATACACCAGAAGACAGCCCGATTTTTTCAAACGCTGGCGAAAAATAGTATCACTTAGAAATTCAGAAAAATTCATGTAGGGAATTCCTGTTCATTCAATTTGTGGCTCGCAAAATAACCACAATCAATTTTGTGGCTCATCAAAACCTGCTCTATGCGCCACAAAAATGTTTGTGGCTTATTCATGCACATCAAAAGACCTCACGGCCTTCGGCAATATTGAGCAACGATGGGAAACTCAGAACAGCTGAACGCTGCCCACTTGCTTCCACAAAGGTTTTCAGCACACCGGCCTCCCGCAGGGCAGGCAAAATCCGTTTGGCAGTTGCCTTTGGAATTCCCGCCGAGGCAATAAAGTCAGTACTCTTGAACATGGGGCGTCCGAATATCCAATCCAGGGAATGAATGGCATACTGGGAACGGGTGAGATCCACAATTTCTTTTTTCATTCTGTCATACAGTGTCAGGATGGCAATGGCTTTTTGTTGATTCTCCTCGGCCTGGCTCTTTATGCTTTTCAAGAAAAACAGGCACCAGCCTGTCCAGTCACCATCCCGGGAGACTGCGAGCAGCCTTTCATAATATTCGTCACGGTTTGCCTCAAAAAAAGCGCTGATGTAAAACATGGGCTGTTGAATCAGTTTGTTTTGCCACATAAAAAGCGGCACCAGCATGCGCCCCAGACGACCATTCCCATCCAGAAAAGGATGAAGTGCTTCAAATTCTGCATGCAGCACGGCAAGCCGGACCAGCAAATCTTCTGTTTCCCTATGGAGATACTTCTCCCAGGTGCCCATGGCCTCGGGTAGTTTGTCAGCCGTTATTGGAACAAAACGGGCCTGTTCCATGGTGCAGCCTGCAGGACCGATCCAGTTGGGAATTCTCCGGTACTCTCCCGGGGCCTTACCTTGCCCCCTAACGCCATCCAGAAGCACCTGATGGGCCTCCCGGATAACGCGCTGGGACAACGGCAGGTCGACAAGCATCTTTTCTGCATGGCGCATGGCTGCCCGATAATTTAACACCTCATGGATATCAGCCTTTCGTTCTGAACTCAACGCTTTAGTGTCCCCTTCAGCCTCAAATTCCAGCACCTCCCCCATGGTGGCCTGGGTCCCTTCAATGCGGGAAGAAAGGACTGCTTCCTGGGTGGTCAGGGGTGCGAGGAGAACAGCTGCATTGGGAATGGCGGAAAGCGTGCCGTCGTAACGTGCCACAGCCGCAGATGCAGGCCCTATAAGCGGGATCAGCTTTGACCAGTCCAATTCTTCCGGCGGGAACTTTCCCAGGTGATAATAAACGGTCATCACACCTCCTTTGCTTTTTTACCGCGCCCCTTTTTCGACTTTACGGGCGGTTCGACGTAAAGTTCCTCCAGACCGTGGGCAATGGCCAGGGATTTGTCGGTTCTGCACTTTTCAAGTACCCGGGCAGGCCAGTAGTTCATGGCCAGGTGGGCCCAGTCAAAGTCTCCCTTTTCAAGCTTGGCCCAGGTATCTTTCAGAACCTTCTGCCAGGGTTTGTGACCGAAGAGCTGCCAAAGGGGGGCGGCGGTGATCTGCACCCCGTCGTCATGGTTGGGGTGGTAGTTCCGGGCAATGTCGAGCAGGGTATCCCGCAGCTCGATCAGTTCCAGTTCAAACGCCTGGAGATATTCAAACCGTTTTTCCTCCTCTCGGGAACGATCCCCACCTTTGCCCTGGAGAACGGTCACTTCACTGCCCACCTGCCTGAGCTTTCCGTTGGGCCCATCCAGAAAATCATTTACAGCCGAATAGAGCGTCTGGTCGGTGAGGCCCGGGTAATAGACCCACAGGGTGTAGCTGCCAGAAGATGTGGAGAGCGGCCAGTAGATCGGGGCCTTGCGACGGCTCTTGGAGTAGATCTTCAGATGGAAGGCAAAAAAATCCCGTTGCAGCCAAAGGCGCACCTCATTGGACACAGGCATATTGACCCGCTCCAGCACCTCCTCCACAAGGTGGGTCAGGTCATGGGGATGGCCGGAGTCGTCGACCAGGATCCCGGTGTGTGCATGGAAGGGAGCGGTATCATCGGGGAGCATGCCGGGGCTCTTGGCAGGCAGCGGATCAAAGGGGTCTGGTTCCGGCGGCGCTTCCCGCTCGCCTGTTGCCAGTCGCCAGTCAAAACGGCCAAAGGCCACACCAACGGCCCAGGACAGAAGGGAGGTTTGATGATCTACAGGGGAAGCTTCTGTTTGGGTACCCTCTTTTTCATCAACTTCTGGGTCATCATTGGCACCTGAGTCACCTGTAATTGATTGGCAAACAGCGATGCGGTCGACCTCAGAAAAACCATAAAGATCAAAGGCAATGGAGTCTATCTCGGCCTGGATGCGAACCAACTCCGCTTCGATGGAGGGTGGGTCGAAGTCTCCTAAACAAGATCGTAAAGCCAAGGGCAGCTGAAAGGCGTGGGAAGTTTCATTAATTGTATCCAGAGTACGCTTAAGTGACCACGCACGGCGGGCAAGTGCAGCAAGTTGGTTCTGCTGGCTGCCTGACAGATTCGGCACTGGGGTACGCTGGATGACGCCAACTTCGTAAGAGCCGAAAGCCATTTGTAGTTCAACCAATTTGCAGAATGCTGCTGAAGTGGTTATTGATAGCAAGGAGAGCAGTTCATCCGAATTATCGCATGCAATAAATGTTGCTGGGCCTTTATCTGCAAAGATACAACGAGCTGGCATCGCACGCATTCCAAAACCAATTTGTGTCCGACGTGGCCAGGTCAGGCCGGGGTGGAGGTAATTACACTCACGGTGCAGCACCCAATTTGCGGTTTCTCCAAGATATGGGTATTTATGAAGAAGAGCAGCTTCCAATTCCTTAGCATCTTCCTTCCAGTTCACCATCAGATAAATATCGGCATAAAACGGTGAAAAAGAACCCCCTTTGGCGAATAGAAACCATTTTTCCCCAATATTTTTATTCTCCCACCAAATTCGCAGAAAACGAAAATCATCTTTAGTTGAAGCACCGTGTTGCGCAAAACGGCTATCACTTTCAAAAGCAGGAAATTTTTCAAACATACCCCGCACCGCATCATTTACCCAATAGGCAAAGGGAGCCCCAGGCACAGCTTTAAAGGAGTCCGGTTCCACTTCAAAGATCCGAGGCTCACTCTTCCCCCTGCGCATCATCTGGCTTGTGGTATACAATGCCTCTGCCTTGTCCTTATCATTCAATAAACGCAGAAAAGTGGTCATGCTTGTTTCTCCAATACATAGGCGGCAGCTTCCACCATAGCCTCGTCCATCACCCCATAACCAAGATCAGCAATCACTTCCGGCCGGGTGGTTCCCAGCACAACGGCTTCCCGCCACTTCCTGAAACTTGTCAGAAAAAAACAGGTGCGGGAGGTGATGGCCCCGATTCGGCCGCCAATGTGCAGCAAATCAATGCCACGCTCAACAAAGATGGCCAGAAGATCGTTCTTGCTGTTTGGATATGCCTTGGCAAGACTGGTTTTCACAGAGAGGCTCAAAGCCCCAAACGGCGGATTCATAACCACCACATCAAACTTCTCCCGGGTGAGATCCATGAGCCGCAGCCCCTCCAGGGCATCCTGGGCAAAGAGCCGCCCCTGGAAGGTGGATTTTGAGGCCCGGGCAAAATCGGTCAAAGCCTCCCGCAATCTTGTTTCCGCCTTGTCCCATTTAACCATGTCCTCCTCCCTGAAAAGAGACCCAAACTCTCCAAAGACCTCACGGATCAATTTCGGCAGGTCTTTTTCTACCTTGAGCAGCACGCCCAGTTCAGGCAGACCCTTTAACATCAGCAGAGTCTTTTCAAACAACTCGGCATCCCTGGGATCAAGATCCGCTGTAAATTGCTCCCGAAGTTCAGGTTCGGCAGGCGGTGCAGTTGCTGCCACCACATGCCCGCGGCCGATCACCGGACGCTCCTTAGCCTTGACCCTCTTGTCATGCCAGGCGCGCTGGGCGCGCAGCCACAGGGCCAGGGATGCGATCTGGGCGGCCCGGGGGTCAATATCAACCCCGTAGATGTTATGCTCAATGATGAGTCGAGGAACGTCCCTGAGAAAAGCATCCTTGTCTTCGTAGGTCTGGCCCAGGGGTTTAAACCCGGCCTCTGGCTGGGTCGAGACATCCAGGGAACCCGGGCCGTTCTGCTTCTCCCACTCCCATGCCTCCTGGTAAATCCCACTGAAAAGATCAAAGGCATAAAGGCCAAAATGCATGGAACCGCAGGCAGGATCCAGCAGCTTAAGCGTGCGCGGGTCCCGCAGACGAACAACCCCGACAGGCACTTCATCCGGTTTGACCAGCAGATACTGGCAGCGGTCACTTAAGATAGTCTGGCCGCCCGTGGCATTGAACCACATCCGGCCCAGGGTATTGTCGACCAGAAATTCCACCACATAGCGGGGGGTGAAGAACTGGTTGCGCACTGCAAGCTCACGACTGTTACGGGGAGCTTGACTGGCTTTGCGCATGGCTTTTCGTTCAGCCGGGTCGTTAAAGTACTGGTAGATCCAGCCGATGGCCTCATCCTCAGCCCACAGGGGCGCAATATCGACATCATTGATCAGGGACAGGAGTTGAAGCAGCGCAGTTTCACGGGGGAACAGTCGTCCATGGGGAGAGTATCGTTCGAACAACCCTGGCAGATCCTGGGCAAATTCATCAAAGAGACTGAACAGGTAGATCCTGTAAGCATCTCCAGTCTCACCCAAGCCGATTCCTGCCAGACGGGCATAGAGCTGGAAACCTTTGGCCTGATAGCCGTTGCCCACAGACTCGATCAAGAGTCCCCGGGACTCAGCCATGCGCAAAGCAGACAAACGGTTGAGTACAGTAAAGGCCTGTTCTCGAACAATGCGTTCCAGCACCTTTTTGGTATTGCTCGCCTGACCTGCTTTGTAGTGGGCCATGGTGTCCCGGAGAATACGGGCGGTTTCACGCTGGGCGTCGTTGAGGTGGCGCAGGTTGTCCAAGGGTGTCACTGTACCCGAGGTCGGGTCAAGGCCGTAGTCGTTTTGGAGTTGCCTGGTGAACTCTTCTTTCAGCACCTTACGTGCCTCGTTGACAAAATTCTGGAGCCGAGTTCTTGTACTTTGATCAAATGCCATTGTTATTCATTCCCTTTGATGGCAAAGTTGACTTCTATTTCAGAATAGTCGGCCCATTGTTTCTTGACCTCGTGCAGTTCTTGAATCAGAGCATCGAGATCAGCTGGGGTGGTCACCTTAATCGGCACAAGGATGGATTTGATAAGCTTCCCAGGGCCTTTGTCTCCGGTTTTGGCACGTTCATCTTCCACTCTTTGACGTCGACGTTCATGTCCCTTATCTCTAATGGATTGTTTAAGATCATCGAGAATGGTGTTGATGTCATAATCCCGGGCCAGCAGTTTCTTGAGACCAGCCAGATCCTGGGAGACAGACAATACCAGGCCATCCAGTTGATTCATGGCATTCCCGCGCTCCTCCTGGGTGAGTTCACCCCACTCTGGAATACACTGTAGATCCTCACCGCCCTGTTTTAGTCTCAATTTCTGATGATCCAGCAATGTAATAACCGCATCACGCACAATTGCCTTGAGATGCGTAAGCTGGGAGTTAAAATCAGAGGAGTGCTTGAAGAAATCTTCCCTGGCCATCCTTTCTGACAAGAGATCCAGGTCATCTGCTACTTCCCGGCGGAGATTCCCGGGGACTCCGGTATCCGGCAGGGCCTCAATCTCAAGGCGATGGGTTTGCAGTTCACGCAGGGTGTCGTTCAGGCCGTTGTCCAGCACGCGTTTCACTTCTAATGCCCACTTGAGATTGTCGTATAGGGCAGATGTTTCTGAGCCCATGCGCTGGGGGGCATCTGAGGCATCGGTGAACAACACATCTGCAATCTCCTGATTCAGCGTTTGAACACGTTCGCTCCCGACCATCCCCCAACCGCTCAGTTTCTCGGCCAATGGTGCGTAATCATGTTGAAATTTCGGAAAGTGCTTGGCCGCAGCCTTGCTGATCTCCTGCTCCAGGGGGATGACCATGTCGCCCAAAAGATCGGTGAGTCGTTCTGCCGCTCGGCCAAGCGTCTCGTTGGATGGGCGCTCGTCCCGAAGGGCTACGCCGATCTGTTTAAAGGAGTTGTTGGTTTTCAAAGCGGCGACAGCCTGCTGGCCTGCCGCTGTTACAGGATGTCCCGAGACCTTGAGTTTGACCTCGCCCGCCATCAACATGACTGCCACAATATATCGCGTGGTATCCTGGGACCAGCCAAATGGAGCATCGCTGAAATGTCCAAGCAGGCGTTTACCTTCAACTGTGCCGTTCCGGTCAATGTAGTCCCGGATACTTACCATGGCCTTGTGGTCGGTCTTGAAGGTTGCTCGTCCCCCAACCGTTTCTACCAGGCCGAGGGGATCGACTGAACTGCTTATGGCAGCAGGGTTCGCCACACGCAAAAATTTTTCGGCAAGGTCAGTCCCGGCACGGACCGGAGCCTCGATATAACGGTCAAACACCTGGGCTGCCACATCGGCAATCAGCTTTTTAGCGGCCTCAAGCAGGTTCAAATCAAGGGCCGTCACAGCGGTGGTTTGTCCACGGAAGATAAAGGAACCAGATTGCAGAGTCTGCTTGATCTTGCTCTGTAACCCTGAGGCAAGCTTTGTCGCCCGGTCAAGCTGATTGATACAATACTCTTTTACCTCCTGATCTGGCTCGATTCGATGCAGTTCAGCAATACGCTGACAGCGATAGATTTCACTTGCCAGGTCATTAAGTTCCAGATTTTCCCGCGCCACCAGGATGATTGTATTTTGACCAGAGCGGCTGCGGGAGTCGTCCAGCATACGGTTACGGGCAGCCTGATAGTCATCTGCGTCCACAAGTTCCACGATGGTCTGAATGGTGTTATGGTCGCCTGCCAGACTTGTGATGCTGCTCCCCACTTGGACCTTAAGTCCAGATGCCACAGCCAGGGTGCCGTGCAGGCTGACCCGGGGCAAAGGATCAAAAGTGTCCCGCAATGCATCGTTAAAGATGCGCCTGACATCAACGGAGCGCAGGGGAATGCCTCCTCGCTCCTGTTCGATATCACGTAATTTTTCACTCAGGAAGCAGAGAGTTCCGTCTTTTTCACCAAGGGGGACATGCACATCGTTCAGCATCTCTTCGACGGCAATGCGCACATCCTCCATCTTTGAAGGGCTGGTGACCGATGGATGCATCAGACTTGCAACATTATGGAGGGTTACCGGAAGATTGCCCAGAATTTGCAGCACTGCCACTGACTTCCCTATTTCCTGGTGGATCTGGGAATCAGGAAATCTGATTTTAACCTTACCCACAGATTGGTGAACAGATGGAAAGGCCCGGCGAATATCTCTATCCAAGGTGTCAAATAAGGTGACTGTTGTTGCAAGCCAGCCCAGGGGCTGATCCGCTACTGGTGAAGAACCATCATGCCCCTCAACCAGGATGTCTTGAATCACTTTGATGGCAGACCGCAACCCTATACCGCCTGTGGATTTTGCAAGGGCACCGAGTAAATGCAGGAGAATGTCAAAATGTGCAGGAAGGAAAGGGTAGAGATTAATAAAGCTTTCACGACTGAAATCAGCATCATAATACTTGGCATCCTGAAGCTTGGTGTTATGACGCAGCGCCTGCCCCTGGGCGTCAAAGAGCTTGCCAAGTTCACTCTCACCTGCAGGAGACTTGCCCAAAAGTCTCCGATAACAGATCTCTTTAATATCGCTGGATTCAAGATCAATCTGTATCGGGAACCGGTCCTTGAGCTTGTAAAGCTTCTCAGAATTGAGTACTGCCCGGGGATCATCCTCGGTAAGGGTCTGCTGGGCTGTGGATATTATCCAGGCTTTGCCGTTACCCAGTCGTTTAAGATTCTTGGCAAGCCCGTCAATGTTCAGAATTAGATTATCACGGGATGCGACATACTGGCCGACTTCATCAATGACAAAAATGATGTACTCTTTACCGCTCTTTTCACGAACAATATCGAGCATCTCCTGCACTCGCTGATCTTCAAACTGGATAAACCCCTCAGTGCTGGACGAAAACGATTCATTGGAGGGAAATAGCCCCGGGTACATTTCATGGGCAATTTGTGGGAGAAGACCATCTACCACCAGCGGATCATTCTGCAACTCTTTCCAGGTTAAACCGGGCAATGCGGCTTCGATCTTTTCCAGGAACTCTTCGTAGCGGCCATCTTTTTCCAGTTTCCGTTCAAGGGCTGCTACTTTGAGATTTCGGGAGTAACCTGCCCACTGCAAGACTTTGTAATAGAGAACAGTGGATACATCCTCCATGGTGGCCCCTGCCAGCATTTCACTGGCAAGATCAAGCATTACGACGGCAGCTGGAAATCGCTGGGCAACAGTGCTGAGAAGTGCCTTCACCTGGGGGGTATGGAAACGATCCTGCAGGTGCTTGAGGAATGGTGTTCCATCGATGGTGATTTCACTGTCAAATGCCATGCCCAGATATTTTGTAAACGAGCTCTTCCCCGATCCATAGAAACCAGATACCCATACACCAATTTCATTTTCTCCGCCGGATTCCATTGCAAGCTGCATGCGGTCAAGAAGTTTTCGAAATTGTTCCTCGATACTTTCGGTAACCACATACTCGGTAATTTC
>JAVERV010000015.1:0-66035 GCA_034006945.1 Desulfobacterium sp.
CGAAAAGAAAAAACTGAATAAATTAAATCTTATGGCCAGCAGACCCAAAAAAAGGGATCCGCTGGCCGTTTTTAAACATACATTTTCAAACCGGGCATTTTATGACATTTTCACGCCGCCGCTAACACCCGGGGCAGTCTCCCAAGTTTAACGTCCTTGTACCGCTGCTCTCTTCCCGCTCTTTCTGGATCATGATCGTGCTGTTCACGGCAGGGCTCACCGGCACAATGGGAATTTATGCCATGCTTCCCCTCTATCTTGTAAACGAACATGGTATGCTGCAGACCCAGGCCAATACTTTGATTACCTTGTCTCGGATTCTGACTTTGCCCATGCCCTTTGCCGTGGGATGGGTGTCTGACCGATATGGCATGAAAAAAACCTTGACCTGCGTACTTATTTTAACTGGAATTTTTACCTTGAGCATTGGATTACTTTCAGGCACCGGACTTCAGATCGCTATCTTTTTCCAGCCCATTTTTTCAGTCTGCTTTTTCCCCCCGGCATTTTCAGCCCTGTCCAATATTGGAGCCAAAGGAACCCGCAACATTATGGTTTCCCTCACCATCCCGGCGGCATTTCTTATGGGCGGCGGCGGTGTTCCGACTCTGATAGGATTTTTCGCAGATAATGGATTCTTTGCCTTGGGATTTATCGGCGCCGGCATTGCCATTTCAGCGGCAGCTCTGCTACCGGTTTTTTTAAAAATTGAAAAATGATACTCCCCGACGATAGAACCATAACCCTCAAGCCTTTGAATTCCTAAGGTTATATGGTAAAGACTACGGCAGGGGAGGTTGTAATTTCCAACGGGGTTGGAGATAATCCTTGACCTCAGGAATTTTCTCTGTTAACCATTTTTCAAAAAAAGGTTAACCAACCATGTAGGATACCGGAGGAAACCATCAAGGAAAAAATATTACACCACCTGGCCATAAACGACAAAGAGTTTATCTCAGGGGTTGAAATGAGCAGCGCCCTTGGTGTCTCCCGGGTTGCCGTTTGGAAACAGATCAAGGCCCTTATAAATGAGGGGTATGACATTGAATCTTCCTCCAGGGGATATGGGTTGAAAACCGGAGGAGATCTTGTGGGATTGAGCCTTGCATCTCCTCCTGGAAACAGAATTATGTTTTTTCCAAGCCTCAGTTCAACAATGGACAGGGCAAGGCTCCTTGCAAGGAATGGGACCCCCCATTTTACCGTTGTCATTGCCGAACATCAGGAAAAAGGACGGGGACGGCTCAACCGCACCTGGCTCTCCCAGAGGGGAGGATTGTGGTTCACCATTGTTTTAAGACCAAATCTTCCAGCTCAGCTCAGCTTTAAGGTCAACTTCGCAGCTTCCCTGTGCCTTGCACAGACATTAAACCTGCTCTTTAACATCAACGCCCGGGTAAAATGGCCAAATGACATCCTGGTTGACGATCAGAAACTCGTTGGCCTCTTGTCTGAGATGGAGACCCGGGGAGACATGATCTCGTTTGTCAACGTGGGCATTGGTATCAACGTGAACAACCAGCCTGAAAAAGAACAGCCAAATGCCGTATCCATTTCAACCATCCTGGGACAAAGGGTTTCAAGGGTTGAAATCTTGTCGCAGTTTCTTGTGAGCTTTCAAGATATTCTGGAAAACATACTTAAAAAAAACATAATCGAACTGTGGAAAAGGCAATCTTCGACCATTGGACAACAGGTGAGAATCGAGACCCTCAATGAACAATTTGAAGGAGTTGCCCTTGATGTGGATGAATCAGGCGCTCTGATCCTCATGCACGGGGACCAAACCACACAACGGGTGATTTACGGTGACTGTTTCCATCGGGGAGTTCATTCTTGAATCAGCCTGATAGGGTCAATCAATCTGATCAGCTCAGAAAAACCGTGCACGCCGCACTTTTTGCGGCTCTGATTGCCGCAGGCGCCTTTATTGCCATTCCAATAGGGCCCGTGCCAATTGTTCTCCAGAATCTCTTTGTGCTTCTGGCGGGTTTGATTCTTGGACGTCGCTGGGGGGTGTACAGCGTGGCCCTTTACCTTTTAATGGGCGGATTCGGATTTCCCGTATTTGCCGGGGGAACCGGGGGGATAGGTCGGCTGTTCGGGCCCACAGGGGGATATCTCTTTGGATTTCTCCCGGCAGTTTTTGCCACGGCCCTTATTTCAGAGAGGTTGAATAAGACCCCCACGGGGGATGGAGTCGCACTGGTTTTCGGCACGGCCATCGTCTATTGCGCCGGTGTTCCCTGGCTTAAACTTGCCACGGGCATGGCCTGGGACAAGGCTTTCATGGTGGGCGTCTATCCCTTTATTCCCGGGGATCTGGTTAAAATCGGTGTTGCCTTATTTGCCGCCCAACTAATCAGAAAGGTTGTGAAATGAAAGGAGAAGCCCTGATTGAGGTGAAAAAGCTCTACCACGATTATGACGGTCAAGGATCTGGAATCCAGGGGATAAGCCTCAAGATCTTCAGGCGGGAATTTATCCTGGTGGCCGGCCGGAACGGTTCGGGAAAGAGCACCTTTTTTCGACACCTCAACGCCCTTTTAATGCCCACCTCGGGCGAGGTCATAGTTAACGGCATATCCACCCGGAGGAACCCGATTTCTGCAACAAAGAGCGTTGGCCTTGTTTTCCAGGATCCAGACACCCAGATCGTTGGCGAAACTGTATTCGACGACATTGCCTTTGGGCCGGAGAACCTGAAACTTTCCCGGAAAACTATCGAAGAGCGGGTGAAAACAGCCCTTGCAGACCTCGGGCTTGAAGACTTACGGGATCGAAGTCCCGCCTCCCTTTCAGGAGGAGAGAAACGCCGTCTTGCCATCGCCGGTGTCATGGCAATGGAGCCAGAGGTCCTGGTGCTTGACGAACCTTTTTCCAACCTTGACCATGCAGGCACCCTTGACCTTATCGCCTGCCTTGAAAAATTCCACCATGCGGGCTGCACAATCGTTGTTGCCACCCATGAGATTGAAAAGGTGTTTACCCTGGCAACCCGGATGATCATCCTTGACCGGGGAAGGCTCGTTGCAGACGAGAGCCCCCCTGTCCTTGTTAAACAGCTTGAGACCTTTGGGGTGAGAGAACCCTGTGCCTCCCGGTTTGGTTTGGAGATTATGCCGTGGGCCAGGTAAATGCCTTTACCTATGTTGAATCCAGGGCCTTTATCAACACCCTGGATGTCCGGTATAAGCTCGTGTGCATGAGTCTCTTGAGCCTTGCAACCCTCAAGGCGTCTCTGCCTGTTCTTATCCTTATCACGGCCATGGTCCTGGGAGTTGCCGCAAATCTTAGAGTCAGACCGGTTCCGCTGCTTTCGGCACTCAAGCCCTTTTTTCTACTCCTGGCCCTTGTTTTTATCTCCCGTTCACTCACCACCCCCGGAGAAACGGTTCTGGATGTCTGGGGCATAACTGCAACCCGCCAGGGTGCAGTTGCCGGCAGCCTCGTATCCTGGCGATTCTTTCTTGTGATGATGCTTGGCATCATATTTTCAAGGAGTACGAAACCCACAGGGGTGAAAGGGGCGGTCCAATGGTTTTTAAGGCCCGTCCCCTTTGTTGACCAGGCCAGGGTGGCCGTGATGGTGAGCCTTTTTTTACGATTTCTGCCCATGATTCTCCTCCAGGCGTCGGAAGTATCCCAGGCCCAGCGATCACGCTGTTCGGCGCTTGAAAAAAACCCGATAAAACAGATGCTGAATCTCTCCACCCCCCTTTTACGCAAGACCTTTCAATCGGCAGACCAGATGGCCGATGCCATGGCGGCAAGATGCTACAGCGATGATCGAACCGATCCTGAGTTCTTTACCTCAACCTGCGATACTGCGGCCCTTGGGGTCTGTCTCCTGATTATGGCAGTATCGTTTCTATCCTCCTGACCCGTTAAAGCAGAGCAACTAAAGAGAACAGGTAAATGCAGAACTTAAAAAAGGGTACGAAAACCAATTATGAGACTTTACAATTGCTATAAGGGATATATTTTACCCCGGCTGACCCATATGGTGTGCATGAGCAACGATATTGCAGACCAGCGAAAAAAAATCATACCCCATGCAAGGGGAAATGTTCTGGAGATTGGTATGGGATCAGGGCTGAATCTTCCCTTTTATGACCCCGGAAAGGTCAAGCAGATCTGGGGCGTTGAACCCTCTGACGGTCTATGGGCGATGACCCGAAAGCACACCGGAGGTTTAGCCTATAAGGTCGCCCGCATCGGCCGGTATGGGGAACAAGTACCATTGGACGACAATTCAGCAGACACTGCCGTGGTGACCTATTCACTATGCTCCATTCCAGACGTTGAAAAGGCACTGTCTGAAATCCGCAGAATCTTAAAGCCTGGAGGTGAGCTGCTCTTTTGTGAACATGGCAGGGCACCGGATGCATCTGTACGAAAATGGCAGGAAAGGCTCAACCCCTTGTGGATCCCCGTAAGCGGAGGATGCCACCTCAACCGACCCATATCCAGCCTCATTGAAGCGAGCGGTTTAAAGATCCGTCATCTTGAGGCCGAGTACAACAGTGGAATTAAAATAATTGGTTTTAACTATACGGGCATTGCCATTAAATATTAGATAAAGGAATACAAATGTTAACGCTGTTTCAAACCTGGTTTAAACGTTATTTTTCAGATCCCCAGATCATCACTTTGATTTTTTTACTCCTGGTTGGATTTTTAACAACTCTGTTTATAGGATCCATGCTGATTCCCGTCTTTGTCAGCATCATAATTGCCTATCTTTTAGAGGGTATTGTCCAACGCCTTGAGCGTTTTAAAATCCAACGAAAGGTCTCTGTTATCATAGTTACCATCCTGTTTATGATCTGTCTCATCTTGGCGATGGTCAGCCTTTTTCCTCTTTTAACAAAGCAGGTGGCCCTGTTTATCCAGGAACTTCCCAACATGCTGACCAAGGGTCAAGCGATAGTGCTCACCCTTTTTGAAGAGCATCCAAAGCTAATGAAAGAACTTAACATAGATTCCTTTATCAAGGGACTTGCCGCTGAGCTGACCAACCAGGGTCAGATACTTCTCTCCTTTTCCCTTGCAGGGGTAAAAAGCCTTATCACAATCATTGTTTACCTGGTGCTTGTCCCTTTGCTGGTTTTCTTTTTTCTCAAGGACAAATCGCTCATTCTTAAATGGATGGCCAGTTTTGTGCCCGACGACCGCTACCTCTCGACCATGGTCTGGAATGATGTAAATCAGCAAATTTCCAATTATGTTCGAGGCAAGATCTGGGAGATTCTCATTGTATGGGGCATAAGTTACGCAGTATTTGTGCTGTTGGAACTTAAATTTGCCCTGTTGATTTCGTTTTTTGTTGGACTCTCCGTACTTTTTCCCTACCTAGGAGCCACGATTATGGTTTTCCCCGTTGCCCTGGTAGCCTTTTTTCAGTGGGGACTGGTTGCTGAAAGCGCCTATGCAGTGGGAGCTTATGGTGTGATCCAGGCCCTTGATGGTAACCTTCTGGCTCCACTTCTTCTGTCTGAGGTGGTCAATCTTCACCCGGTTGCAATCATTGTATCCATACTCGTTTTTGGCGGGCTCTGGGGGCTATGGGGGCTCTTTCTGGCCATTCCCCTGGCCACACTTGTTCATGCAGTAATCAAAGCCTGGAAAAGCATCGATACTGCCCCTAGAGAAATTTAAGGTGAAACCTGATCAAAAAAGGTTATTTAGAGTTTTTCTCCTTCAATATATCGGGCACAGATATTACGGTCATCGCCCACATGGATGAATTTTTCAAGCCGGTCTTCCAGGGAATATCGCTCGGCGATCATGGGATCATCCTCAATCACAAGGGCATCAAAGAAAAAGCCCTTTTCAAAGCTGCCGCTCTTGCCGAAAAAACTCCCACCGCCCTTTGTGCCCATATAAAAGGCCTCTGAAACGCTCAACGGTTTCAGATCCCTGTCCATCATATTCACAATTTTCGACAGCTGTATTGCCCGGACCATTGCTTCATTCATGCCGATTTTATGTCCCCCGGCAATATCGCTGCCAAGGCCGATATTAATTCCCAAGTCAAGATATCTCCTGACCGGCATGATACCGCTTCTCACATTGATGTTTGAATCGGGACAATGGGCCAGCATAAGATTCATCCTTTTGACCATGGCCTTTTCATCATCATCCAGATAAATTGCATGGGCCATGACCGTTTTTGTCTGACCAAACAGATTGTTTTTAAAGTAGACGTCAGAGTAGTTCTCTGCGTGTTTAAAAAGATCCTGAACCCATCTTACCTCATCCATGTTTTCTGACAGGTGGGACTGAACCGGCAGATCGTATTTCAGGGCAAGATCTCCCAGCCCCTGTAACAGTTCTGGTGTGCTGGTGGGGGCAAAACGCGGTGTGATAATGGGTTTTACCAGTGGCTCATCCTTGTATTTCTCTAGGAGATATGCTGTTCCCCTGAGGGCTTCCCGGGTTGTCTCAATAATACAATCAGGGGCGTTTGTGTCCATATCGACCTTGCCCACATAGGCTGCAACCCCCTTTTTCTTTAACACCTCAAACAACTCCTCGGTTCCTGGTGTTGAAGAAGATGCAAAGATGCATGACCTCAGAGTGCCGCATGCCACAAGTTTATCCGCAAATAAGGTGTAGGCCTTTCTGGCAAACGCCCGGTCCTCAAACTCTCTTTCAAGATCAAAGGTATAATCTTCAAGCCAGCTCAAAAGCTGATTGGTCATTGCCATGCCGCACTGAAGAAACTGTGCGGCATGGAGATGGAGATCTACAAGTCCTGGAATGACGAGCCTGTTTCCATAATCGTGGAGCGTACACCCTTTGAATGTGTCGGGGATAACAGGATAAATACCCTCCACTCTTCCATGGACACAGACCAGATAGCTGTCCCCATGGATCTCATAGGAATCAGCCGTTGGGGTATAGATAAAATTTCCCTTAACGATCAGAGAACTCTTCATTTTTCTGTTTTAAAAACATATGGGTTCAAGGAGGTTCACCTTCACGTGTGGTCAGGAGTCGGTGTCTATCTCACACTTTTCATTTAAATGAACTTTAATGAAATAAATCCCCAGCCCGACCACAGGAATTGCAAGAATAATTCCCACCACAGGCAGAATGGTAAAGCCAATAATCACCAAGGCAAGGGCTCCAATTAAAAGAAGTGAACCAACCAGTAATTTTGACATTTTCTCGGGCAGGCATTCATTTAATTTCATGATGTTTTCCTTTTGGTTAAAAGATTAAAAATCAAAACTGAAATAATGTTTAGGCTTGAACAATCAATGGAGTATTCAAACAATAAGTCCCTAAGCATAAAAATCAAGGTCAATACATACCAATCCTATAGGTTCTCCTACCTGTTCAGCATACAAGAATCATCGCCTTGCCTTTCAACCTGTATGGTGGAATGTTCTATACCGAACCAATCGTGGAGGTGACGCTGAATCCCGGACAGAAAATCTTTGTCATGGCAATCGTCATCAAGAATTAAATGAACAGACAGGGCGACCTCGGTTGTGCTAAGGGGCCATACATGAAGATCATGCATTTGAAAAACATTCTCAAGGCCGGTCAAATAGCCCTTTATGCCCGGCATATCAATATGTTCAGGAACTGAATCAATGGAAAGGTTTATGGAGTCAAGGAGCAAAGACCAGGTACCGACAAGGATGACTGCTGCAACAAGAAGACTGATCACAGGGTCTGTCCAGAGCCAGCCAGTGGTAATGATGATGACACCCCCAGCAACGACGCCCAGGGACACCCCTGCATCTGCCACCATATGGAGGTATGCACCCCTTATGTTCAGATCATGCTTCTGCCCTTTTACAAAGAGCAATGCAGTGACCCCATTTATAACAACGCCGATGGCGGCAACAACTATGACTGTAACACCTTGGACCGGTTTAGGATCGGAAAATCTGCCAATGGCTTCCCACGCAATGGCACCAAGGGCAACAAGCAGCAGAACAGCGCTCGTCAAAGAGGCCAGAATGGTTGCCTTGCGAAAACCGTAGGTCCTTCGCTCGGTCGGGGGTCTTTCTGCCAAAACCGCCGCCCCCCAGGCAAGCAGCAGGCTGAACACATCGCTTAGATTGTGTCCGGCATCGGCTACCAGGGCTAAAGAGCCTGAAGCAACCCCATATACTGCTTCAATGGCGGCAAAAATAAGGTTGAGCACCACCCCGATAACAAAGGCCCGGGAGTAGTTGGCCGGTTGGTGGCTGTGGCCATGGGACATGCTTTACCCCTCCTTTTTTAATCCGTCCATACTTGCACACATTTTATCTGTACGTTCTTGCGCACAGAATTCCGGTCAAAAACCCGAAAAAATGCCCCTCCCAGGAAACGCCCGGAGTGCCGGGAAAGATTCCCCATAAAAGTCCCCCATAGACGGCAATGGTAAGGATAGATATTGCCAGGGACACAAGGTTCCTCTTGATCACCCCCCTGAACACGAGGAAGCCGAAATAACCAAAAATCAACGAACTTGCCCCCACATGGATAGCGGACCTTCCCATGAGCCACACCCCGAGGCCGCTGACAACTATTATTACAGGAGTGATCGTAAAAAAAATTCTCCGGCCCTGGATAAGGACAAAACTGCCGAGGACGAGAAGCGGCAATGTATTCATTAAAAGATGACCCATGCTGCCGTGGAGAAAGGGGGCAAGGAGAACTCCCGGCAGACCCGTTATGGTTCTTGGAAGGATGCCAAACCTTGAGAGACCATGCCCCAGGACCAGGTTGATAAGCTCAATGCTCCAGAGCAAAACAACAAACCGGAACATGGTGACCCATGGGGCGTTTTTTTAATTACGGTCAAGCAACGCTCCTTACCCTTTCGATGTTTTTCGTCAAACCCTCTCTATTCCAGGAAATAAACGGAATGTCAATTAGAATCTTTTTATAGGAAACTCCCGCCGAAGCGTTGTTGTTGGTGGAGTTTCCATGTTCGTTGTGGCCGGATGCCTCTCCCACTCCGGCGCACCATGATATCGAAAATAGCGATCTGAATTTAGTAAAGGATCAGATCAAACAATTGGAATTGTCCTTCTGCTTATGGATAGAATCAAAATTTTTGAAATGGAAAAGGAGAAATATAATGGTGAAAAACTTCATGATTAAGAAATTTGTGTTACCAGTCACTGCTTTGTTTATGGCACTTATTATGGTCACATTGGTACAGGCCAATGACCTTGAACAGTTTAAGGGCAAAGCCGGTGATCTCAGGATTGCCGGGGGAACGGCCCATATTCCCGTTGTAAAAGAGGCGGCAAAAAGGATTATGACACTGAATCCTGACATTCGGATAACTATTGCAGGGGGCGGTTCCGGGGCCGGGATCAAACAGGTTGGCGAGGGGTTGATTCACATTGGAAACTCGGGCAGAAAGGCAAGCGATGGAGAGATTTCAACCCATGGATTAGCCCTTTACCGCTGGGCAATTGACGGAGTCGCCGTGGTTGTTAACCCCTTGAACACGGTGACAGCTCTAACCAGAGGGCAGCTTGTCGACATTTTTTCAGGTAAAACAACCAATTGGAAGGAGTTGGGCGGCAAGGCCGGACAGATAAACATTTACACAAGGGATCAGGGAAGCGGTACCAGGGACGTATTCTGGAAAAAGGCCATAAATAAAGGAGAGATTGTCCTTTCAGCCAACTTTGTCGTTTCCAACGGAGCCATGAAAACTGCGGTTGCAAACGACCCCAATGCCATTGGTTACATGTCGGCAGGTTTTGTGGACAAAGGCCTTACCCCTGTTGAGATTGACGGAGTCACCCCTGACGACGAATCGATCAAAAGCGGGAAATATACAATTGCAAGGGGACTTTACAGCAACACAAGGGGGGAAGCCACAGGCCTTGCCAAGCTGTTTGTTGAATATCTCCTCTCGGACAAGGGTCAGGCCATTGTAAGGGAAAATGGTTTTATTCCGGTAAGGTAGATACGACCATGGCGGTTCTGCAACACATAGGCTGGGGCAAGGGATATAGTCCTGAAATCCCGGCCAGGGCCATTTTCTTTTTATCGGCACTTTTCTGCTCATCCATCGTTGTTCTCATACTTGGGTTCATGGTCCTGACCGGGCTTCCCCTGATAGAACATGGCCAATGGGTGAACATCCTGACAGGAGATTGGAACCCGGCAAGGCAAAGCTACGGCATCTGGCCCATGGTGCTCGGCACACTCTGGATCTCGTTTACCGCCATGGCGATCTCGTTTCCGTTGAGCCTTGGCTGTGCAAGCTTTATTTCCATCCTTGCCAACCATAGAACAGCAGCCATACTCAAGGGATGTGTCGGGATAATGACAGGCGTTCCGACAATCATCTATGCCTTTGCCGGGGTGTTTTTCATGGTGCCCTTTATCCGGACTATTGGAGAAACCGGCAGTGGAATGTGCATCCTGACCGCAAGCCTGGTGGTTGCAATTCTCATCTCACCGACCATGATCCTTTTTTTCATGGCAAGCTTTGACAATGTACCGTCTGCCCTGTTTGACGCAGTTGCAGCCCTTGGGGGATCAAAGGTGCAGATGCTTGTCTACATCGTTATTCCAGCCTGCAAAAAGGGCATTATCACAGGTGTGTTTCTGGCCTTTGGCAGGGCCGTTGGAGACACCCTGATCGCCCTCATGATAGCAGGCAATGCAGTACAGAGGCCCGACAGCCTGTTTGACTCGGCCCGCACGCTTACCTCCCACATCGCCCTTGTCAGTGCCGCAGATTTTGCCAGCATGGAGTTTAAATCAATCTTTGTCTGCGGAACCGTTCTCTATATGATCACAACCGTTGTGATCCTCATTGCAAGGGCCATGGAGCACAACTATACAGGAAAAGAGAACTCAGATGAATAGATGGGGAGAACGGGCGGTATACGGCCTGACTGTCATGGGCTGCGCAATTATCTTAGGAAGCTTTGCAGCTCTTGTGTCATATCTTATGTTCAAAGGTTTCACCGCCCTGAACCTTTCCCTCATATTCGGATCAACCCCCATGGTTGATGCCCTGTTTCTTAGAAGAGAGGTGTTTGACGGTATTTTCCCGGCCATGGCAGGTACCTTTACCCTGATTGTTCTTGCAGTTACCGCCGCCGTGCCCGTGGGCCTCCTTGCCGGTATCTACATGGCCGAGTACAGCAACGCCTTTACAAAAAAAGTGTTTGGTTTTCTGTTTGACCTCCTTTCGGCCATTCCCTCCATCGTTGTGGGGCTGTTTGGTTTTTCAGTCATTCTCTTTCTCCACAAACACGTGAGTGAAGCCCTTGTTCCTTCGCTTATTGTATCGGCCCTTTCCCTTGCCTTTCTCGTACTCCCCTATATAGTGAGGACCACCCAGATTGCGATTGAAACCGTTCCGCAATCGGTACGAATCACCGGGATAGCCCTTGGGGCGACCCCCCTCCAGAACACCATCCATTGCCTGATTCCCCATTCATTCACCGCCATACTCGGAGGGGTTATCCTTGCCGTTGGCCGATGCGCAGAAGACACGGCCGTTATAATGCTCACCGGAGCCGTAGCATCGGCGGGTATGCCCCACTCCCTTTTCAAGGGGTTTGAAGCCCTGCCCTTTTACATCTATTATATCTCTTCCCAGTACTCGAGCGAGGCCGAACTTGCCAAGGGGTTTGGTGCCTGCATCGTACTTTTATTCATCTGTGCTGCCCTTTTCACCGCTGCCGCCCTGATCCAGAAAAAGGCAAGGCACATTTTATTATACACCCGTTAGGAGAGCAAACCCCTGTGAACTGTTCAAAAATAAAAACAAGCAACCTGGATTTTTTTTATAAAGACCATCAGGTCCTCTCCCAGGTCAACGCAACCATTCCTGAAAACGCAATAACGGGAATTGTAGGCCATTCGGGGATTGGCAAATCAACCTTTCTTTCGCTTTTTAACCGACTCTGGGAAAACATTCCAGGGGCAGCGATCAAGGGCAAAGTTCTTATCCGTTTTTCAGGGGACAGGGAGCAGGGGTTTTGTGACATCAACGCCCCTGATTTTTCAGCCCTGGAGCTCAGACGAGCCGTGGGCATGGTTTTTCAGACACCCAACCCCCTGCCCATGAGCATATTCAAGAATGTCTCCTTCCCCCTTAAACTCGCCGGTATAAACAGGAAAAAAGAGGTGAACGAGCTTGTCAAAAGGGCCATAAAGGCGTGCGGACTCTGGCCCGAGGTAAAAGAGAGGCTCGATAAAAGGGCGTCCATTCTTTCAGGCGGTCAGCAGCAGAGGCTCTGCATGGCAAGGGCCCTTGTTATGAATCCCGAGATTCTGCTCCTTGACGAGCCCACCTCGTCCCTTGATCCTGCATCAGAGGAAAAGATCGAGCAGCTCATGGTTGACCTCAAGAAGAAATGCACCCTTGTCATGGTATCCCACAATCAGGATCAGGTAAAGAGGATCTGCGACCATGTCATTGAGCTGGGGATTTAAAATCAATTAGCCTTGCAGTCTATTTGATTTTGACACCTTTTCCATGCCCGGCAAAACTGCGGACATGGTGGCAGGGGACGATCTTTCCATGGGTGGGTTTGAGTCTTTGGGGCACATCTATTTTTTTGGTTCCTGTTACCGGCTTTATTACACTAAAAAAGGAGAAACGCTTGTTCTTCTGCTTTGCGGCGGTGATAAATCCACGCAGAAAAAAGACATCGAAAAAGCGAAAAAAATAATGGGGGAAAAATAATGACGATTACAACAAGCAAATGGGATGCAAGCAAATTTCTTGACAGCCCTGAAATGATGAAAGAATATCTTCAGATTATGTTGGAAGAAAATGGCATTGACGGTTTTCAGCGTGCTCTTGGTGATATTGCTAAGGCCCAGGGCATGAGCGAGATTGCCCGCAAAACCAATCTAAGCCGTCAAAATCTTTATAAGGCCCTTGACCAGGGCAGCTCTCCAAAATTCGAAACCATTAAAAAAGTTGTTGAAGCTCTTGGTTGTAAACTGGCTGTTGTGTAGGGACATATTGACACTATACAAAGAAACCTTACATTTTATCAGTAATATAAATATCAGATTCGAACCGAGTATCAAATTGGAAAAGAGAAACAAAGGAGGGAATCAATGGTTTTAACAACCCCGGAGATATACAAGCTTCTTCCCAAGACAAACTGCAAGGAGTGCCGGGCAAACACCTGCTTTGCCTTTGCAGCCCTGGTGTTCAAGGGTGAGCGGGAGATTGACGAATGTCCCTATGTTGACAGGGAGACTATTGCCCTTTTAAAGAAAAACAATAAAAAACAAGCCTCCATAGAAACGGAACAGGATAGGATGCTCCAGGATTTAAAGGATCAAATTGCGGACATTGACCTTGAATCCAGGGCCGTTCCAACGGGGGGAACCTTTTCAAACGGCAAGCTCAACATCAAGGTCATGGGCAAAAATGTGGCCATTGACACCCAGGGTAAAATCTTTACTGATATCCACGTGAATCCCTGGATTGCCGTGCCGTTCATGGACTATGTTCTCAACGCACGAGGAACAACTCCCACCGGGGTATGGGTCCCCTTTCGTGAACTTCCCGGCGGCAAGGACCGGTATCGCCTGTTTGAGCAGAGGTGCGAACGTTCCCTCAAGCAGCTGGCAGACACATATCCCGATCTGTTCGAGGACCTCATGTTTCTTTTTAACGGACAGGAGATCGATGACCACTACCAGTCCGACATTGCCCTTAAACTCCAGCCCCTCCCCCATGTGCCGATTCTCATCTGTTATTGGAAACCCGACGAGGGAATGGATTCGGAGCTTAACCTGTTTTTTGACGAAACAGCCGAGGAGAACCTCGACATCCAGACTCTATACACACTTGGCGCAGGTCTTATCACCATGTTTGAAAAAATTGCTGTAAAACACGGTGTTACAGCCACCTGACCTTCCAATTCAACCATACACCATAGGAAGCACCAATGGCATCATTTAAAAGACAGACCATCCTCTTCATCGTCATCACCCTGGCGACCGTTGTCACCATTGGCATGGCCAACGCCGCAGACGTCACTTCAACCCCTCCTGTTCGTGCCGTCATGGAAACAACGAAGGGAACCATCGTTTTGGATCTTTACGACCAAGAGGCACCCTATACCGTTGCAAACTTCATCAACCTTTCCCACCGTGGATACTACAACGGCCTTACCTTCCACAGGGTGATCGACAACTTCATGGTCCAGGGCGGATGCCCACAAGGAACGGGCAGGGGCGGACCTGGCTACAAGTTCCAGGACGAGTTTGTTAGGGACCTTGTCCATGACAGACCGGGTATCCTTTCCATGGCCAACGCAGGTCCAGGCACCAATGGAAGCCAGTTCTTCATAACCCACGTACCAACCCCCTGGCTGAACAGTAAGCACACAATATTTGGCAGTGTTGCAGACAATAAAGCGATGGCGGTTGTCAATGCCATAAAAAAGGGAGATAAAATTCTCTCCATCACCATTGAGGGGGATACAAGCCGGGTAATGGCGCAGTGTAAGGACAAGGTAGAGCAGTGGAACCTTATCCTCGATAAAAAATTCCCCGCCAAATAGTTTATGGCTTTTGTCACTGGAGGATTTTATTTAGTTTTGAGCCGAATTTCATGACCCGGTTAAAGGGAAGTTCCAGGTTGACATCGATTCTGATGCCCTGGAACTTTGAACCAGGGCTTGACGCATGGACCCTGGCAAATCCGCCGATTTCTTTTCTATAGACAAATGGCAAACGGTTTTCAGGCTCCCCGTCAAAGGACATATTCACCACAAGGGTCTCCCCTGTTGTGTTGAACAAAAGCTTGGCCCACTTGTACTCATAGTCTTTTAAGGCCTCACTGGCAAGGTCGATCTGGGCATGCTCGGCAGTTCCCTCAGGAATGCCTGACAAGAGCGTTTCCATTCCCCTGACGCTGATCTTTCCACCCCCGCCAGGGGTGGAAAAGAGAAACCCCCTGTTAAAAGAAAAATTGCCATTGGAAAAAGTGATGGGAATTCGCCCGTTGAGTGCCCCCTCTCCCTTTGCCTCAAACGAGCCCACCTGCCTTAAAATTTCTGACAGTTTGAGCCGATCGCAAAACAGGGTGAGGTGGTATTCATCTTTTTCGGGCTCAATACGCATGGATTCAGTGGTGACACGACCTCCGCACCAGGAGAATCCTATTTTTTCAACGAGCAGAGAATTCAGGGATTCAACGGTATAACCAAGGGATAAGTCGGTAATGATAATGTCGTTTGCCCTTATGTAGTCAATTTTAACCAGCTGGCCAGGCCGGGTTTGCATGGCAAAGAGATCGTCTGACACAAGGCGTGCAACCACCCCATTTATCTCGAAATCATTCTCCTTGCCGGACACCCTGCCCCGGTTAAGGGTCATGTCAAACCCACATTGGGTTCTGTTTTTCTCAAACAACAGGGTTGCAAGGGCATCACCAGAAAAGGAGATATCCACTTCAGATACCTTGGCCTTGACGTCCAGCATACCTCTTGCTTCAAAACCGTTTTTGACCTGATCAATGGTTCCCTTAAGGCTGCCGATCTTCTGCCCGTTATGAACCAGCGCTTTTACGGCAAAACTGCCGCCTGGACCATTTTTTTTCCCAGGATAATCCAGGGGCAGATAAACGGGAAGAGTCAGCGAGATATCCCCTGCCTCAACTTTGCCCACCGGGGATACGGCCTTTGCCCCCCTTATGGAAGGGGTCAAGGCTATCCTTGGAGTAAAACTGCTGTCCACAAACAGACGGCCGGGAATGGTGGCGGCTGGAGCTTTAACAAAATAGTCCTTTGTACCAAGGGAAACCGGGCCGATTCCCGCCGTGAACCCCATTTCAAAAATATCCTGTTCACCTTTGAGGTTAAAATTCCCCTGTCCCTTGAGGGTGATATCGGAGATTGAGCCGGTCTTGATCTTCAACCCAATAACTTTTCCCGAAATATCAACACTCCCAAGATTCCCCCTTCCCTTAAGGGTGACCGCTGCATCGGGATTGATGATCTCAAGCCTCTCCCCTTGGTGGGAAACCTGCATCGACCCAGGATTGAGAAGGCTCGCCTTTAAATGCCAGCTCAGATCAGGATCTAACCCTCCTTCAAATTCAACACCAAGACCATTGTCCGTATCTACATTGATTTTATTGCCGGGTAGATTTTCCACCATGAAACTACCTGAGAAAGAGGAAAGAGAGAGGCTTGTCATGGTACATTTTAAGTCCCTTAACCCCATATCCACGGGAGCTGTAATTGCCAGACCGGAAAGATTCATCATCCAGCTGCCCTGCCCTGCCTTGGACAAAAAAAAGTCCGAACGTCCCTTAACCGTGAGTCCCGGTGCCACATGGTCGATAAGGTCCTGGATACGTGTAAGGGCAAAGCCGGGAGCTTTGACTTCAACCGTTTCAACCCCCGTTTCAGACCCTGCCGTGACCGTGGCTTCCAGGGTTTCACCCAGGGGAAAGAGCCTGGTTTCCAAAATAAGACTCCCACTCTCCTGGAACCTGAGTGAGATCTCCAGGGGAATTCGGAATGTCCCGCTGTCCATGACTATTGTTAAGGCTGAATTTCTCACCTGAACGATTTCCGGAATCATGGGGAACACGGTTTTCACCATTTCATCGATTGACTGTTCTATTGAAGGGATGGCTCGTGATGGGATGGCTGGTGATGGAGGTTGTGATAGTACTGGTAATTGGGTTGATGTTTGGGACGGTGACTTCACAGGGTCTTGCACGGAGGGGGGGTCTGGAGCTTCCCCCGGGGACGGGGCGAAAGATGACTGGAACAAACCTTTTTTGGTCGACAAATGAGAAAAATCGGTAAACACAACTCCCTCGGAACCGATCCTGCCTTTCACATCAAGACCTGACACCTCAACACCTTTGATTCGGCCCCTTAAAAGAGTTCCCATGGAGTAACTCAGATAGAGCCTGTCAACATCAAGTGTGCTACCCGTTGTAATTGACCCAAGCTCCAGGCGGTTAAATCCAACATGTCTTACATCAAAACTGAACCTATCAAGACCCGGCATCTGCCTCACCCTCTGGATTACCAGGTTCTCAACAAGGGGAGGGGCAATAAAATAGAAGGCAGCACAAACAATCAAACCCAGGATGGCCGAGATAAAAAAAAATCTTCTGACGAGGCTTTTAAATTGCATTTTTGATCACCACTCCCAGATACATGTCTCCCCTTGACCCTTTTAAATTGTCCCTTCCCATGCCGGCAAGCCTGAGCTTCGTACCTTGCTTTACCCCGGGAGGGACCTTGACCCGGTAGAGTCGATTGTAAAACCCCCAGGGAATATTAACGATCTTACGGGTACCTGTGAATGCTTCCAACGACGAGATAACAATCTCACCTGCAAGATCCGGGGTATGCCCCAGGGGTGCTGGATGGATCACCTGGAGTTGGGGAGTTTTCTTTCTTGCCGTCATCCTTTTAAGTTTCTCGCCTGCAACAGACCTGGGAATCCTGGAACTTAATTTGACCATGGCGATACCTGCCAGAAACCCGCCCACATGGGCCCACCAGGCAATGCCGGAATTCTGACCGCCTGCTGCATTGAAGAACTGCATTAAAAACCAGAACCCGAGGAATAAAAAGGCTGGGATCTCCACAAACCAGGGAATAATGATGATGGGAATAAGGGTCAGGATCTTTGACCTGGGATAGAGAATAAAGTAGGCCCCCATGACACCTGCTATGCTGCCGCTTGCACCAATGGTGGGAATATTGGACAGGGGGTTGAACATGAAGTGAAGAGATGCAGATGCAAGGCCGCTTACAAGATAAAAGCCCGCAAACCTCAAGGACCCGAAAAAACCCTCGACATTGTCCCCAAAAATGTAGAGAAACCACATGTTGCCTACAAAATGCCAGAGACCTCCATGGAGAAACATGTAGGATACGGTTGAAAACAG
This sequence comes from Desulfobacterium sp., assembly GCA_034006945.1. Taxonomy (GTDB): domain Bacteria; phylum Desulfobacterota; class Desulfobacteria; order Desulfobacterales; family Desulfobacteraceae; genus Desulforapulum. The sequence continues at coordinate 17,885 of JAVERV010000015.1, forward strand.
AAGAGATGAGAAGGAAAACCAGGCTGAAATTTCGGGCACGGTGATTTTTGCAGGAACAAACCCATACCGGTAGACAAAAACGGCCGTATCTGAAGGAGATAGACCCATGGAGATTAAAAAAACGAGGGTGTTGAGGGCCATGATTCCATAGGTTACAACAGGAACATTACCCGAAGGGGTGGTGTCCCGGATTGGAATCATGGAACGACCCTCAATACATGATCCCTTTCAAGGCGCTGTTTGATCCTTTTTAGAATTACCATGGCGGCATCTTCAACATCAAGGGTCTCCCTGCCTTGAGCCAGGGCACAATCGGCAATTAGTTGCATGTTGCCTGCGTCAAGGGCGAGCTTTACCTTGAGGTAATCGGCCATGGAAAAATAGAGGGAGGCGATGTTGTTTTTTCTTGAGTTGGCAATCAATGAGCGGTTGCGAAGGGTAAGGTTCCTGACAATGAAATCAACGGCTTCTTCCACTGTTGATGGAACAGGTGACGGGGCCTTTCGTTCTATCAGGATGAACTCTTCATCCTTTAGGGTCTCGGGTCCGGTTTCCATCAGCTGCATATAAATCATGGTTTCAAGGATCGCCTTTACATCCCTGTAAATTCCGGGATCACTGCTGGCCCTGGGGCCTGCCACGTTGAGAACCTCAACTGAATGATCCTGAATAAATGAGTTAAGAACCACTGCGGCCTCAAACTCATCCATGTTCATAAGGTTGAGGTGGGCGCAGGGCTTTTTATGAGTAGAGGCAAGCTTTTTTGTCAGAAGCGAACCGCCCGTGAGGGGTCCCCGGGTTATGATGAGGGTTGCGTGGGACTCTTTTACGTTCTGTTCCGTCCGCCTTGGGTAGCTGTCCGTTGGCATTTCCTGCATTTGATAGTGCTCGCCAAGGACCCCGTCTTCGGCACAACGGCCAAGGGGGACCCAGCCGCCATGGTCGATGTTGAACTTGATGGCCGTGTCAAGGGCGGCCCTGTCAGCCCCTGTCTGGCCACCTGAAATTATTTTTTTTATCATGCCTATACCCATACGTTATTTTTTTAAAAATGCCAACCCCTGTCATTCAAGTGGCAGGCCGCAAAATGGTCAGATCCTGCCTTGTCGATTCTTTTGAACAATGGCTCGTTCTTTTTACAGATATCCATAACCTCAGGGCAGCGGGTGTGAAACCTGCAACCTTGGGGTGGATTTTCGGGTGATGGAAGTTCACCTGTCAGGATTGTACGCTTGCGCTTAACCAAAGGATCAACAGCAGGAATGGCAGAAAGAAGCGCCCGGGTGTAGGGATGCAGAGGATGGGCGAAAAGATCGTCCCGGTCTGCCATCTCAACGATTCTTCCAAGGTACATAACTGCAATTCGATCAGACACATGCCTTACAACCGAAAGGTCGTGGGAGATAAAGAGATAGGTCAGTCCCATCTTTTCCTGGAGGGTCAGAAGAAGGTTTAAAATCTGGGACTGGACAGAGACATCAAGGGCCGATACGGGCTCGTCGCATATAATAAGGTCTGGATCAAGGCTTACTGCCCTTGCTATGCCTATCCGCTGGCGCTGTCCCCCGGAAAACTCATGGGGAAATCGCTCAAGGGCTCGTTCTCCGAGCCCCACGACTTCTAAAAGCCGGACAAGGGAACGGTCAAGACTCTGCTCCTTTTTTCTGTGTATCCGATACTTCTCCCCAAGGATTTCCCTGACCGTGTGGCGCTGGTTCAACGATTCAAAGGGATCCTGAAATATCATCTGCATCTTTAAGCGCATTTGCCGTTTAGACGGACGATCGAGGTTTGACAGATCCTGCCCCTTGAACATCACGCTGCCGGAGGTGATGGGATAGAGCCCCATGATGCAGCGACCAAGGGTGGTTTTACCGCAGCCAGATTCACCCACAAGCCCCAGGGTTTCACCGGAATGGAGATCAAAGCTCACCTGGTCAACCGCATGGACCCACCCCTTCTGCTTTAAAAAAACACCACCCACCACGGGAAAGTATTTTTTCAGATCAATTACCCTCAGGATCGGCTGTTCTTTCTGATTCATTGTTCCTTCTCCAGGTAGTAGCACGCTGCATAGTGGTCGGGACCGACACTGAGTGACACTGGCGCCTTATCTCTACAGGGTTCAAAAACAAAGGGGCAGCGGGTGCTGAACCTGCATCCCCTGGGCATATCCTCGAGGGATGGAACCATGCCGTCAATGGTGGGAAGGATGGTTTTCGGGGTACTGGCAAGTCCTGGAATAGAGGTTAAAAGCCCCTGGGTGTAGGGATGGGCAGGGTTTGAGAAAAGCATAGCCACTGAGGCTTTTTCAACGACCTGTCCTCCGTACATCACAACGGCATTATCGCAGTTTTCGGCAATTACTCCAAGGTCATGGGTGATGAGAATCACGGCCATGGACATCCTCGTTTGCAGCTCTTTTATCAGTTCGAGAATCTGGGCCTGGACAGTGACATCAAGGGCCGTGGTGGGCTCATCTGCAATCAGGATGTCGGGCTCAGCACAAAGGGCCATGGCGATCATCACACGCTGGCGCATTCCGCCTGAAAGCTGGTGGGGATAAGCCTTGAGCACCTTTTCAGGATCTGCGATCCCCACCTTTGCCAGCATACCTGCGGCCCTATCGCCTATTTCATCCGGCTTCATTCCTGGATAATGGAGACGGTACACCTCATTGATCTGTTTTCCCACCCTGTGCACGGGATTAAGGGCGGTCATGGGCTCCTGAAAGATCATGGAGATTTTTTCTCCCCGTATCTTCTGCATTTTTTTCTTTTCAAGGGTCACAAGATCACGACCCATAAACTCAATGGTGCCCGCCTCAATTCTGCCTGCGGGTTGGGGAAGAAGCCCCATGATCGACAGGGCTGTGACACTTTTTCCACAACCTGATTCCCCTACCACACCGAGGGTTTCACCCCTTGAAAGCTCAAATCCGGCTCGGTCAACGGCAATGGTGGTGGTATTTTCAACGGTAAACGAGACAACCAGATCTTTAACCGCCAGGATCGTTTCAGGTTGCACTTTATTCATTTCAGGGCCTCGGGTTCAAAGGTTTTGTCCACGATGGTTTCAGCTTCAAAAGCCAGGCCTTCCTTCATGGCCCTGCGGGTCTCATCATAAATTGTGCTGTGAAACCAGAATAGGCCGCCGGTGGTTGAATCAAAGGGATCAAACAAAGATCCTGAAACACGGGTGCCATAGGACTCAGGAAGCTTCAGCCAGCGCCAGAATCCCTGGCGGACATAGGGCACCATAAAGGTGGGAACAAAGGCTGCCTGGTCGTGAATCTTCTGCTGAATAATCCTTGAAAGAGACTTTCTCTCCTCCTCGCTCAGGCTCGAGCGATATTGATCGATAAGGCGGTCAAGCTCAGGATCATCCGTGTTGGTGATGTTGTTGGTCTGGGCTTTATGGGCGTTGTCTGAATGCCAACCCTGCCAGTAGGAGGGGCGCAGGCTGGTACTCCACCCCATCCATGCCACGTCATGCTTTTTTTCTAAAAACTTCTTGAAGGAGGCCGTGCTGTCGAGCTTTTGAAGCACGAGTTCAACGCCCGCCTTGAGCGCCTCTTCCTTTAAGACCACAAGCCTTGGGGTGTGCTCGTCAAACCCGTAGGTCACCTCCACCGAGAATCGTCGTCCCTGTTTCTGCCAGATGCCGTCCCTGCCCCTTATCCATCCAGCCCCGGTCATGAGAGACTCGACCTTTTCAATGCTGAACTCCCTTGCACGTACATCATCGTTGGTGTACTCGCCATATCCCATGAACGCCTGGGCAAGCCTGTAGTAGTCTCCCCTTAAGACCTCATGGATCACCTTGTCCACGTTCATTGCATGGCTGAAGGCGATCCTGACCAAGGGATCGGAAAAGATCTCCTTGTCCTGATTGAGCCACATGCCCATGGCAGATACCGGGGTATCGTTAAAAAACCAGATCTTTTTTGCGTAACCCCGGTTAAACACCCGGGTGTCGGCCCTGTCGTACCAGTACTTGGGCATGGTCAGGTCAAAAACATCGATCTCGCCCTTTTTAAAGTACTCCCAGATCATGTTGTAATCCCGTATAACCGTGAACAGAACAGTATCGACATTAAAGCGATTCTTGAAGAATCTCAGATCCTTTGCCCACCACTCTTTTTTGCGCTCAAAACGAACATACTTTCCCTTTTTAAAATCAGATATCTGGTAGGGGCCGGTGTTGGGAATGATCGACCAGTTGAAGTTTTGCACAAAAGACGCGTCAAGGGTACCGAAAAAATGCCTGGGTGTTGGGGAAATCCCCACACGAAGATAGAGTTCGGGCATGGCCTTTGTGCTTTTAACCGCAATGGTGTAATCGTCATACACCTCTACAGATTCAATCTCCTGGGTGTAATAATCATTGTAAAAAGGGGCGATTATGTGGGGTGAACGCATGAATTCAAGGGTATAGGCGTAATCCCAGGCCGTTACCGGAACACCGTCAGACCACTTTGCAGCCTGGTTGAGCCTAAAATACATGGTCCTTTTGTCAGGGTCAAAGGCCCAATGGGTGGCAAGCTCGGGAACGACCTCACCCGTGTTGGGATGGATGTTGATCAGCGAAAGGTTGTTGGCGCGAAGGGGGCCTGCAAAGCTGCCGTTGGAATCGGGCCCCACAAGACGGAAGGTTCTCGGGAAACTCAAAAGAGCGGTATGAAGAGTTCCACCCTTGACTGCCCTCTGGGATGCGAAAACAGAACCATGATCATTTGTGATCCAATCGATGCCCGCTGGAAGGGAAGGCAGTGATTCCGGGGGTAAGGGTGAAACAGTGACCCGCCCCATGGGTTCATCTTTTTCAACCCCGGTTTCAGTTTCACTGCCCCCACACCCGAAAACAAGCCCCGCACAAAGGATAGCGGCAAGGCAAATCCATCTTTTTATGATCATTAACCACTCCTTTTGGCTGCTCGACAAAGTCTAAAAGTCTAAAGACATATACCACCTGACCACCCTGATATCAAGTTTTCCTTCCATCCCGCCAGGGCAACCTCGTTCTTGACAAATTACAAAATAAATTTAAACGGTTATCATCAATATTGGATAAAACTACATTGATTTGATTTTTTTAGACCACGAAGAGCACGAGGTAAGGGCTTCTTCGTGGCCTTCGTGCTCTTCGTGGTAAAATAACTCACTATTACCCCGCCCTTGACCCCCATGGATAATTAATATATTAGAACAGGGGTGTTGAAAAATTTAGTAAACTTAAATTCAAAATTAAAATAGTTGCCGTCAATGGATATTGCATCATTTATAGGTATTGTTTCTGGTATTTCTCTTATCGTCAGCGCAATTTTTCTTGGCGGTGACATTCACAATTTTATCAACATTCCCGGCCTCATGATCGTTGGCGGCGGAACCCTTGCAACCACCCTTTTAACGTTTCAGTTCAGGGATGTCTTTGCCGCCTTTAAGGCCGCATACTTTGTTTTTTCCAAAGAAAAAGAAGACCCGAATCAGGCCGTTGCGACCATGATCCAACTGTGCCATATCTCAAGACGCCAGGGAATACTGGAACTTTCAAAGATTAAAACAGACTCGGGTTTTCTGAAAAAAGCCTGCGGACTCATTGCAGACGGTTCATCCAGCGATGTGATAAGGAATGCACTGATTACCGAAATAGAATCGTTAAAGATGCGTCATTTCATCGTCCAGGATGTATTCAGAAAAATGGGCACCTATTCACCGGCCTTTGGCATGCTTGGTACCCTCATCGGTCTTGTTCAGATGCTGAGCCACCTCCAGGAACCATCACACATCGGCCCTGCTATGGCAACGGCCCTTTTGACCACCTTTTACGGTTCACTTCTTTCCACGCTTTTTTTTCTGCCCATTGCAGGCAAACTCAAGGCAAGAACCGTTCTTGAGGTGATCAACCTGGAAATCATGCTGGAGGGCTCAATTTCCATCCTTGATAACAACAACCCGTTGATTCTCTATGAAAAACTGAGTTCATTCATATCGGCAAGGCTTCGAAAACCGTTTAAAGAGATGGATAGACGAAAATGACCGTGGCAAGAAGAAGAACTGCCGACTCGTTGCTTTCATCGGATGACCAAGCCCCCTGGCTTGTCACCTATGCCGATTTAATGACCCTGCTCCTTGTCTTTTTCGTACTTTTATTCTCCCTGTCAAATATAGACAGGGAACGATACAAGTCAGCCATTGAAAGAGTCAAGGTTCAAATCGACCAGAAGAAGGTTCCCACTGCTCTGATGGAACTTATGGAGCTTATGGAAACTTCCGACACCATGGACCAACGATTTACCATCGAAGAGATCACCGGCCTTCGAACAAGGGAGACAGGCCTTATAAAAGACCTTAACAGATTTGTGGTCAACAAAAACGATTCAAACATGATCAGGACCCAAAAAATCCAAGGAAAAATCATCGTTACCATCAACGGCCAGGCCCTGTTTGATTCTGGATCGGCAGCCCTTAAAACAAAAGCCGCTCCCATTTTAGATCAAATCGTGGCAGTGGTGTTCGAGTATCCCGAGTACGATATAAATATCAAGGGCTATACAGACGACATACCCATCGCAACCCAGCAATTCCCGTCCAACTGGGAACTTTCCGCTATCAGAGCCACAACCGTACTCAAACATCTTATCCAAAGGGGAATCAGACCCAAGCGTCTCACCGCCACGGGGTACGCCGACATGGAACCCCTGGTTCCAAACATCTCTGACGCCAACAGGGCGCTAAACAGGAGGGTGGAATTTGTTCTGGAAAAAAAAGCAATCCCGTACTGATACGCTCATCCATGACACCGGTGACAAGGAATCCCAGGACCAAAGAGATGCCTTCCGGTACACCTTTACCTCTTCCCATACCCTTGGGATGCGCTTTTGTAACAAGGATGTTGAACTCATAGACATAAGCGCAGGAGGCCTGTCATTCAAGGACAATGGATTTAACCAGGGGGACAGGGACAGGGTTTCACTGCTTCTTTGGGATGGGGGTCTGCCGTTTGAATATCTTCTTTCCATTGAAATCCTAATACTCTCCATTGATGGGAGCAAAATCTGCCACTGCAGGTTTGAAGATCCTGAAAAGGATCAGACAGAAGCAATTCACCGCTTTCTTTTGATAAAGCAGAAAAAAGATCGTCAGGGCAGGCCAGATCCCAAATGATTCTACACATGGATATGGATGCTTTTTTTGCGGCAATCGAACAGAGGGACCGCCCGGAATTAGCCGGACGCCCCCTTGTGGTCGGGGGCAGTTCAACGAGAAGCGTCGTTGCCACGGCAAGCTATGAGGCAAGGCGCTTTGGAATCCATTCTGCCATGCCCATGTTCATGGCCATGGAAAAATGCCGGGATTTGATAATCGTCCCCCCGGACAAGCCCAAGTATGCGGCGGTATCCGGTCAGGTTATGTCCATTGTCGGCAGATTCACCCCGCTAGTAGAACCCGTGTCCATTGACGAAGCCTTTCTTGACATCACAGGCTGCGAACGCCTGTTTGGATCGGTGGGAGAAATCTGTGATGCAATCAGGCAAATGATCAAGCAGGAAGTCGGCCTCACCTGCTCCATCGGTGCATCCCATTTAAAGTTTCTTGCTAAGATCGCCTCAGACATGAACAAGCCCGACGGCATCCATATTATCCTTCCGTCAGACGCCCCGGGAGTAATACAGAACCTCCCCATTAAAAAGGTTCCAGGAGTGGGCAAACGTGCCATGGAGCGGATGGGACAACTCGGCATAGTTACCCTGGGGGATGTCAAACGCATACCCTTGCATATTCTTGAAAAAAAATTCGGAAAATTTGCCTTTGATCTGTTAAATTTTGCAGGGGGGATTGACCCGTCAAAGGTAGGTACAGACCACCACATAAAGTCCATCTCCAGCGAATCCACCCTTGGAAGCGATACCCTTGAAACTGCCGTTTTAAAACGACACCTCCTGACCCATGCCCAGCGGGTGGGCAGACAGCTAAGGGCAAAAGGACTCAAAACCCTTAATACCTTCATCAAGTTAAAGTTCTCAGATTTCTCTCAGATTACCCGACAGACAAAACTCATGGAACCTATCTGTTCTTCAACTGCCATTTACAACGAGGCCTGCTCCCTGCTTGAAAAAACAACCCTCACCCGAAAGGTAAGATTGATAGGCGTCGGAGTCTCCTCATTCTCAACCCTTGAAACCCCCATTCAAATGGAGCTCTTTGATTCTCCAGGTATTCAAGAGAAAAAATGGGCCGCCCTTGACAGCGCCGTTGACAGTATCTCCCAACGATTTGGCGGGCAAACCATAACGGCAGCGTCGTTAAAACGATTTCAAAATCCCAAGTCCTGATTTACGAGTATTACCTTTACTCTTTTTTTAGGAAAACACCGTTCTGTAATTGACCAGGTATTACAGATTCGATCGGGACTCGCACAATCCTGACAAACACCGGTCTCCCTGCACGGCGTTTTTTTATCAAGGTTCATTGCATTTACCGGTGCCGCATAGTTTTTGACACGATCCATGGCCTGGCTCAGATCCCTGCAAATTTTATTTCTCCCAACAATGATGATCACATGGCGAGGCCCAAAGGTTATGCCGCAGATTCTGTTGCCGATCATGTCAAGATTCACAAGCTGACCTTCATAGGTAATTGCATTTGTTCCGGTGATGAAGAGATCCACACCAAGGGATTTTCGCCTGAGTTCAATCTGATCGTCAGATCCCAGGGTCTTATCAAAGGTGTTGAGCACGATAAAACGTCCGTCGTCTTTAAGGGCATGGAAGAGTCCGGTTGCGACAAAAGTCACGGAGCCGCCCCAGGAGACACTTTTTACATTCAACCCGGGAATAATTTTTTCAAGAACGATATCCTTTGCCTGTTCGCCGGTATCGGCATGAAAGACCTCAAAGTTATTCTTTTCAAGTTTTTCTCCAACCTTCACAAGCCTGTGATTCCAAAAAACATCCACTGGATTTTTCAATGTTAAAAAACCTCCTTTATTAGTGGTCTTCGTTTATCAAATTTGGTCGAGTAACGATATCTAAAAAACCGTTGAATAGGCAATATCTATTTTTTTATTTTTTTTATTGACTAAATAAAATTTCCTTTTTATAGTCACAAACACGATATGAATTTAATTCATTGCACGAATATTCCACACAAAATCCTGGATTGTTTTTTATTATGAAATCAATCAATCGTTTCCCATCGCAACCTGCCACGCCATAAGAGCGAACGAGATCAAAGGAATTACCTTTTTTTAACAGTCATCCTTGTTATCCGTATGGATTAACAACAACAAGAGCATCTTTTTTATTGTTTGAAGGAGGTGATATCACAAGCTTTTTCACTTTTAAAAGTACCACCAGCACCATGACAACTCAACTAAAAGCCAAGGAGAGATTAAATGGGCGACAAAAGAGTAGAAGAGACCACAGAGGCACAGATCGCTGTCCACTGGCAGGAAGAAGATTATTATTATCCCTCAACAAAATTCATTGGACAGGCAAATCTCACAGACCCGGCTGTTTTTGACCGTTTCAGCCTTGATAATTTCCCCGATTGTTACACGGAATTCGCTGAGCTTCTGACCTGGTATAAATACTGGGACGAGGTTCTTGACACAAGCGATGCCCCTTGCTGGAAATGGTTCAAGGGAGGAAAGATCAACGCAAGCTACAACTGCATTGACCGCCATCTTGCCAAGAACAAAAACAAGACTGCGATCCATTTTGTTCCGGAGTTGGAAGAGGAGAGGGTCCAGCACATCACCTATCAGGAACTCTACGTAAGGGTCAACGAGTTTGCAGCCCTTCTCCGGGATTTTGCAGGCCTTAAACGCGGAGACCGGGTGACGGTGCATATGCCCATGTCGGCAGAACTTCCTGTCACCATGCTTGCCTGTGCAAGACTCGGCGTGATCCATTCGGTGGTGTTCGGCGGATTTTCCGCAAGCGCCTGCGCAGACAGGATCGTTGATTCAAACTCCAGGGTTCTAATCACCATGGACGCCTACTACCGATCGGGCAAACTTTTAAACCATAAAATTAATGCCGACGAGGCCGTTACCATCGCCAAAAAGGGGGGGCAGGTTGTTGACAAGGTTCTGGTATGGCAGCGATATCCCGGCAAGAGCTCCACCGAGACCCCCATGGTCGACAAGAGGGATTATTTCGTTAACGATATATTAAAAAAATACTACGGCAAGAGAATCGAGCCCGAAGAAATGCTCTCAGAAGACCCGCTCTTTCTCATGTACACAAGCGGGACAACCGGTAAGCCCAAGGGATGTCAGCACAGCACAGGCGGATATCTCGCCTATACATCGGCCATGGCAAAATATGTGCAGGATATCCACCCCGAGGATGTTTACTGGTGCATGGCTGATATCGGCTGGATAACGGGCCACTCTTTCATCGTCTACGGCCCCCTTGCCCTTTGCGCCTCAAGCGTCATCTACGAGGGAGTACCCACCTATCCGGATGCCGGCCGCTCCTGGAGAATCGCCCAGGATCTTGGCGTCAACATCTTCCACACGGCCCCCACGGCCATCCGTGCCCTTCGAAAGATCGGCCCGGATGAACCAGCCAAATACGACTACCACTTCAAACACATGACCACCGTTGGTGAGCCCATCGAACCTACTGTATGGAAGTGGTATTATTCAGCCGTGGGCAAGGGAGAGGCCGTGATCGTTGATACCTGGTGGCAGACGGAAAACGGAGGATTCCTGTGCTCAACGGTTCCAGGCATAGCGCCCATGAAACCTGGAAGTGCAGGTCCCGGCGTCCCAGGCATTCATCCCATCATCCTTGACGACAACGGCAAGGAGATTACCCAGCCGGGAATTGCCGGCAACATCTGCATCCAGAACCCATGGCCGGGACAGTTCCAGACCATCTGGGGCGATAGAAAACGCTTTGTCGACGCCTACTATGCCCAAATCTGCAAAGACCCCAATAGCAAGGACTGGAGGAACTGGCCTTATCTTTCCGGCGATGCAGCCACCCGCAGCGCAGACGGATACTACAGAATCCTTGGCAGAATCGATGATGTCATCAACGTATCCGGCCACAGGCTCGGCACAAAGGAGATCGAATCAGCGGCCATGGTGGCTGACGAGGTAGCAGAAGCTGCCGTTGTCCCGGTGGCCCACGAGATCAAGGGCAAGGTGCCTGATCTTTACGTTGCCCTTAAACCTGGTTATACTGCATCAGAAGAACTTGCCAAAAAGATTTCAGACGTTGTATGTCAGCAGATCGGAAAAATTGCAAAGCCAAGAAAGGTGTGGATCGTTCCTGATATGCCCAAGACACGTTCTGGCAAGATCATGAGAAGGGTCCTTGGTGCCATATCCAACAACGGGGACGTAGGAAACGTAATGACCCTTGCAAATCCTGAGGTGGTTGACACCATCAAGAAGATGGTGAGCGGCAAATAGCGTCTGACAGACCAATTAGTCAACCGACACACCAAACGACCGGGATCAGAACCTGTTCTGTTGCCGGTCCCAACCCATTACCCAAAATAAGGACTTAAATTTTATGACAAACTTGTACGAAGAGGCTTACAACCAGTCCATCAATGATCCCGAAGCCTTCTGGGGACCTGTTGCAGAAGATTGCCATTGGTATAAGAAATGGGACAAAGTTCTTGACGATTCAAAGAAACCTTTTTATCGCTGGTTTGTCGGCGGTGAGATGAACACATGTTACAACGCCCTTGACCTTCACATTGAGAACGGCATCGGTGATAACAAAGCTCTGATCTACGACAGCCCCGTAAGCGACACCAAAAAAGAGTACACATACAATCAACTCCGGGACGAAGTGGCAAAGTTTGCCGGAGTCCTTGCCGCAAAGAACGTTGAAAAGGGAGACCGGGTGATCATCTACATGCCCATGATCCCAGAGGCAGCCATTGCCATGCTTGCCTGTGCTAGACTCGGTGCGGTCCATTCAGTGGTTTTCGGCGGTTTTGCAGCCAACGAGCTTGCCACCCGCATCAACGACGCAAAACCCAAGGTAATGATCACGGCTTCCTGCGGCATCGAGGTCAAAAAGATCATCCCCTATAAACCCCTTCTGGACGAATCCATAAAACTTGCCGGGTTTAAACCTGAAAGCTGCATCGTGTTCCAGCGTCCCGAGGTCAAGGCTGAGCTGACCAGCCCAAGGGATTATGACTGGAACGAGCTAATGAAGTCTGCAAAACCCCACGACTGCGTCCCAGTCAAGGCAACAGATCCTCTCTACATTCTCTACACCTCGGGCACCACGGGTGAGCCAAAGGGAGTTGTCCGGGACAACGGCGGCCACCTTGTGGCGCTCAAATGGACCATGAAGGCGATCTACGACATCGATGAGGGTGATGTGTTCTGGGCCGCAAGCGATATCGGCTGGGTGGTTGGTCATTCGTACATCGTGTATGCCCCGCTGTTCAAGGGTGCCACAACCATAATGTTTGAGGGAAAACCCGTTGGGACCCCGGATGCCGGCACTTTCTGGCGGATAATTCATGAGTATGGGGTAAAGAGCCAGTTTACCGCACCAACCGCCTTCAGGGCCATCAAACGGGACGACCCGGATGCCAAGCTTATGAAAGGGTATGACATGTCGAACTTTAAAATCCTGTTTCTGGCAGGGGAAAGAACCGACTCAGACACGCTTAAATGGGCCGAAACCCACCTCAAAGTACCGGTGATCGACCATTGGTGGCAGACGGAAACCGGCTGGCCAATTGCGGCCAACTGCATGGGTCTGCACCACTTTCCTGTAAAACCAGGTTCGCCTACCAAGGCCGTTCCCGGCTGGGAAGTCCATGTGGTGGACCCCAACAACAAGCAGGTCGTTCCCGGCGAAATCGGTGCCATTGTGGTAAAGTTGCCCCTGCCTCCTGGAGCCCTTCCCACCCTTTGGCAGAACGACAAACGATACATCGAGGCCTATCTTGAAGAGTTTCCCGGGTACTACAAGACAGCCGATGCAGGCTACATAGACGAGGAGGGATATATCTATGTGATGACCCGCACGGACGACATCATCAACGTTGCCGGACACAGGCTCTCCACAGGAGCCATGGAAGAGGTGCTTTCCTGTCATCCCATGGTTGCCGAATGTGCCGTCATGGGAGTCGAGGATCAGCTCAAAGGCCAGATTCCCCTGGGATTCCTGGTGCTCAAAGCAGGAGTAACAGTGGACCATGATCAGATCATAAAGGAGGTAATCCAAATGGTGAGGGATCAGATCGGTCCAGTGGCTGCCTTTAAAAAGGCAACCGTTGTCAAACGGCTGCCCAAGACCCGGTCAGGTAAGATCCTCCGGGGAACCATGCGAAGCATTGCCGACCAAAAGGAGTACAAGGTTCCCGCCACCATAGATGATCCTGCAATCCTCGATGAAATAGAAGAGAGTCTTGGTGCCATAGGGTATGGGCCAAAAGCCTCAAAATAGCCTAACCTATATTTTTACCAGATAAAAGAGGAGCAGACAATGAGCCCACAAGCAATCGATAAAGTCCCGGCCCAGGCATGGATAACGACCTTTGCCGGATTTGCCATCAATCTTTGTCTTGGAATTCTCTATGCCTGGAGCATCTGGAAATCCGCCCTGGTCAATGTGGACAAGGCAGGAGAAATGATGACAGGCATTAACGAAGGATGGATCTACCTGACCAATGCCCAGGCTGCAACCCCGTTTTCCCTTTGCGTCATCATGTTTGCTGTGCTCATGATCCCGGGCGGCCGTATTCAGGATAGAATCAGTCCAAAATTCGGTGCCACCTGCGGCGGTCTTCTCCTTGCAGCGGGCTGTATTGTCGCAGGACTTATGAAGAGCTATACAGGGCTGATCATAGGTTTTGGACTCCTTGGCGGAGCTGGAATGGGCATTGGATATGCAGCCCCCACCCCCGCAGCCTTAAAATGGTTCGGTCCGGAAAAGCGTGGTCTTATTGCAGGTCTTGTGGTGGGCGGATACGGCGGAGCTGCCCTCTACATAGGGTGGCTCGGCCAGAAACTCATCGACCTTTACGGCATCACCGGAAGCTTTGTTATTCTTGGCAGTTTTTTTGCCGTTGTCGTTGTTATCGCAGGCCAGATGCTCAAGGCCCCGCCTGAAGGATATTTGCCCCCGGCCACCGCCATTGGTGCCGGTCATTCCGGTGCCACTGAAAAGACCCATAACTGGGAAGCTGTCGATGTCATGAAGACCTGGCAGTTCTACGCCCTTGTGTTCATGTTCATCCTGACAACCCAGTCAGGGCTGCTCATCATCAGTTCGGCCAACGGCCTTATGATGACAACAGCCAAAGGCATGCCTTTTTTCATGGCAAATGCATGGATTCTGGTATCCTACGGCGGATTGGTCAATGCCTTCGGAAGGGTGGGAACGGGTTATTATTCGGACAAGATAGGCCGTTTGAATGCCTATTGTCTTAACTGCGGGGTCTCGGCCCTGTGTCTGTTTTCCCTGCCCTTTGTCATCTCAACCCAGAATCTCTTTCTTTTGTTTGTCGTTGTGGGCATTGCCTACTGGCAATATGGCGGTGGGTTGTCTTTAATGCCTTCTTTTACGGCGGATTTTTACGGAGCAAAGAATCTCGGATTCAACTACGGTCTTATCTTTATAGGATGGGGACTTGGGTTCTTCATGGCAAGGATCGGCGGAGTTATCCAGGACATCACCGGTAGTCTGAATCTTGCCTTCTACATCTCAGGAGCACTTCTTGTTGCAGGTGTAATCCTTGCAAAACTGACCACAAAACCCCAGTATAACGGATAAGCTAGCCGTTAGCTGTTAGCTAAAAGCTAACAGCTAACAGCTAAAAGCTAAAAGCTAAAAGCTTAAGGAAAATCAATGGAAGATCCAACCCTGATAAACCTGCCGTTCATGCTTGATTTTTCTAACCTTCAATTTGACACCACAGTAATTTTCATCGTATCGATCCTCCTTGCCATCACCGTCAATGCCGAAGCCCAGGCTTTTATGGCAACTCTATTGGGAGATGCCAGGAGTGAAGCCAGGGATCGCTTTCATTTCAACCCTTTTGGTCACATAAACCTTGCGGGTCTTGCCTGTTTTGCCGTGGCAGGGTTTGGATGGCCAAAACAGCCTGTTGTACACACGAAAAATTTTAAACACCCAGGTTTCTACCTCATACTGGTCAGATTTGCCGGGCCTTTTGCAAATCTCATGCTTGCCTCGATAGCAGGGAGCATTTTGTGGATCATGGGCAACTGGGGAGTTGAAGACCAGGTGTTTCCCATCCTGGTGGCCGTAAACATAATTATGTTTATAGCAGGATTTATTCCCATCCCGCCCCTTGCAGGGGCATCCCTTATCTCGTTCTTTTTTCAAAAAACTATTATGCCTTCAATTCATTTAAACCGGATTCTAAGAGCGTTACCATACCTTTTTGTAGCATCCCTCGTGTTGGCAAAGCTAACCCATGGCAATATCTTGAATGTCTATTTTTCTCCTGTGGTTGAACCCATTTTTAATTTTATTTCAGGATAGCCGGGGTGGTTATAACTTCTCAGATT
This sequence comes from Desulfobacterium sp., assembly GCA_034006945.1. Lineage (GTDB taxonomy): Bacteria > Desulfobacterota > Desulfobacteria > Desulfobacterales > Desulfobacteraceae > Desulforapulum. The sequence continues at coordinate 33,416 of JAVERV010000015.1, forward strand.
TCAAAACGTTGCTGAGTATGCCGGCAAGTTGCTCCAGAGTGTAAGGCTTTTGAAGAAAGGCCTCATTGGCTGTAAATTCATGTTTAAACTGATTATGGCTCTTGGGAAATCCGCTCACAAAAAGGATCTTTACATCTTCCTTTATCTCCCTTAATAACCCAGCTGTTTCAAACCCATTGCGGTCAGGCATGATCACATCCATAATCACAAGGTCAACCAGATCCAGGTGTTTTACAAAAAGTTCAATTGCGTTTCTGGAACTGTCTGCGGCAATTACCCTGTAACCAAGCACTTCAAGAATTTCGCTGTTAATATCAAGAATGGTCTTTTCATCATCCACCACAAGAATCGTTGACATCTGTTTATCAGAGGTGCTTTGTTCCACTGAACAATCTCCGGGCAGATCCTGACTTACAGGAAAATAAATCATGAAACAGGTTCCCTTCCCCCTTTTAGACTCAAGCGTTATAATACCCGAATGATTTTTGACAATTCCATACACAGAGGCAAGCCCCAGGCCAGTTCCCCTGTGTCTTTCCATGGTTGTAAAAAAAGGCTCAAACACCCTTTTTCGGGTAGTCTCATCCATGCCGATCCCTGTGTCCGCAACCTTTACCATCACGTAATCTCCGGGGTCTGAATCGTGGAGAAAGGCAAAGGTCTCTTCAACAGAATGATTTTCAGCCAAGATACGAATTTCTCCTCCCTGGGGCATGGCCTGGGAAGCATTGAGCAACAGATTTAAAAAAATCTGTTCCACCTGGGAAAAATCCCCCGTAATCGGCCAGAGACCCGGCTGGTATCTCTGATGAATTCGAATGTCGATCCGGGTCTTACCAAACAGGTCGCATACCTCGTTAAGAAGGCGTCCAAGATCTATCTGGGTTTCCTGATATTTCCCTGACCGGGCAAAGCCAAGAAGCTTATTCGTAATTTCAGATCCCCGCTTGATGGATCGTTCAATGTTTATGACCTTGTCTGCCACCGCTGGATCTGAATGATACTTTACCAGCAAGAGAGAGGTGTTGCCCTGGATTCCCATGAGCAGGTTGTTGAACTCATGGGCAAGGCCCCCGGCAAGGGTAGCAATGGATTCAAGTTTTTGCACCTCAAAATATTTTTCTTCAAGCTCTTTTTGTTTTTTCTCCCGGTTAAGAGTTTCAGTCACATCCCTGACAATACCCCTGAAACCTTTTTTCCCCCCATTGGCGTCTTCTATGAGTGTAATGGAAAATTCGTAAACGACCTTAGATCCATCCTCCCTAATAAACTGTGTCTGGTTAAGTCCAGATGGCACCCCTGTCTCATAAACCTGGTTTGCAATTCCCCGGATGATATTGCCTGTTTCAGGAGGGACTAAGGTGTAGAGATTCATCCCGATGAAATGGTTGTAGACTTTCCTGGTCATCCGGCACAATCTTTTGTTTGCAAAGGTAAAAACACCATTAAAATCTATTTCATAATAACCCTCATTGATATTTTCAATGATCGAACGATAGCGCTCTTCATCTTTTATCAGGGCTCTGATGTAGAGCTCTTTCTCAATATACCCGCCTATCATCTCAGCCGCTGTGGTAATTATTTCTATCTCCATGGGATGCCAGGCATGGAGACTCTTCAACTCTTCAAACCCTAGAAATCCATACCAGTGATTACCTGTAAAAAGGGGAACAACAAGGGTAAAGTCATTTTTCTTAATCCCACAGCTTTCAGTTTGATTTTCATACCCCGACAATGGATTAACAATGACAATTTCGCCTTTTCCCAGACATTCTTCCCATTCGGGCACTTGATCCTGATAGACAAACCACCCCTTCCCATTGGTTTCAATCTGTTCATCAACCCCCCGCTTCATGAGCTGATGAATATTTCTTGCGGATATTCTGCCATCTGTTTGAACAAAATTTTCGAAAAAAGAGATCCTGTCAACCCCGGTTACCTTAAGCAGTTCTTTTAAAACACGGACAAGGGCGTTGGGATTGCCGGATATAAACTCCTTTGAACAGGCGGCAAGCCCCTTGTAATAGGCGAGGATGATGTTTTTTTCCGTGGCAGTATCAGATGACACCATGGAGTGCCCCTCCTTTTTGCCCCATCAGGTCCACCCTCCTTTCGACATCAGGGTCCGGGACAAGGGGCGGCGCATGGAAGGGTTTGATCCTTGCGTCTAGGATCAAGGCTCCCCTGCAGCCCCAATGTTTGTGACAGATAAAACTTTCAACCCCATAAATGTCGTGGGAAGGGTTTGAACGTGAAAAGGCGACCCACAAAAAATTGGTAAAACTTCGGGCACAAAACTCCGGATCATCAACGATCACAAACAGGGCAAGCCCATCTCCGGGATCTGACGCAGCAAGGTGGCGGGCAAGCTCACAAACCTCCTGTTCGGCTGTTGAATAATCAATAAAACCTGCTCCCTTGACAACCACAATTCCAGGACCCGTAAGTCTTGGCCCTGAAAATGACCGGGGAAGTTCAAGGGAAGATGGATAGATTGTCGCAAGGGATCTAAGCCTTTTACCTGCTGCCGCCACCACGAGCTTTGACCCGGTATTGAGCCCTTCTGCGCTGTAATCCAGGGTATCCATGGTAAAGGAGGTGTGAAAGTGAAGGTCCCTTGTAAAATCCACCCGGGAGAGACAGTGAACCAGAAAACTCTGTTCATCTGAGATGTCTAAATTTGGGGCATCCTCATGGGAGATGATAAAGAGATATTTCGCAAGTGAAAGCTGGTTTGAGCCGAGGATGGCGTTGGCATGGGTCAAAAGTTCCCGGGGCCTTCTTGGCTCATAGGGCACGTATCTCTCCCTTGCCTTGGCAAGAAGCAGGGGGTGTACCCCTGCGGCATCCACGGCATGGATTGCCGTCACACCGGGGATAGCCACGGGAATGGCGGGTCCTGTGATCTCGTGGATCAGCTCACCAAAGATTGAATCCTCCTGGGGGGGACGACCCACAACGGTAAAGGGCCATACGGCGTCTCTTCTATGGGTTACCGATTCCACCTCAAGGTAAGGGAAATCGTGGACAAGGGAATAATACCCCAGGTGATCCCCAAATGGTCCTTCAGGTTTTGTGCGGCCCATGGCAATGGTGCCTGTGATGCAGAAATCGGCATCAAGGCTGATGATATATCCGTTTTGGATTGTGTATCGAAAACGTCTGCCTGAAAGGACTCCTGCAAAACACACTTCCGGAAGGGATTCTGGAAGCGGCATGACTGCGGCCAGGGTGTGGGCAGGAGGTCCTCCCACAAAGATGCTCACCTTGAGCCTCTCATTTCGTTCCAGTGCCCTGGCATGGTGGTTACCTATCCCCCGGTGGATCTGGTAGTGCATTCCGACCTCACGGTTCAAAAGGAAATCGTTGCCAGACAGCTGGATCCTGTACATGCCCAGATTGGAACGAAAGATTCCCGGGAACAAGGGGTCCTGGGAGCACACCTGGGGAAGGAGAATAAAACCTCCTCCATCCCCGGGCCAGCATCTTACCATGGGGAGCTCGTCGATCCTGGCAGTTCCTTCAAGCACCGGACCGGATCTCTGTTTTTTGGGCAGGGCATGGACAAGGCCGGGCAGGGATTTAACCGCCTGTAATGGAGACTTCAACGCTTCTATCGGATCGGACTGGAGCGCCACAAGGCGCTTCACAGTCTCAAGTCCAGACCCCAGGATCTTGACGGCCCGCTCCCTGGTGCCAAACAGGTTTGACACGGCCGGAAAGCGGGAGCCTTTGACCCGTTCAAATAGAATGGCCGGTCCCCCTGCATCATACACACGTCTATGGATCTCGGCCATTTCAAGATCAGGATCAACCTCCTGGCGGACCCGTAGGATCTCCTTTTGTTTGAATAAAAAATCCACACAGGCCGCAAGACTTGAAAAACTCATAGGATTACGCTCTTCCTTGATCCAAAACCAACGCTATTGTTCATGTAATAAGATTCCCGGGCGACAAAACGGTAAAGTTGTGCTCGAAAACGGCCCATAATGAAGGTAAGAACATTTCCACCACCAACCTGAATACCGAATTTCTTTACGTAGGCCCCTGCTGCCGCAAGGCTTTCAGGGGTCATGGGGAGCGATTCAACAACACCCTGCATCTGAATACCCCTGAGTCTTTCCCTAACAGGTGCATCGGCAAACAAAGAGGCCCCGCACACAGCGTTGGACTGTAAGGCATCACGGACATGGCGTGAGTCCGGGGATGAAAAAAAATAGAACCCTCGATTTCTGTAAACATAGTATAACGGCACAGACCAAGAACCCTGGTCAGATGAGGTTGCAAGGGTCATAACCTTGAGATTCTGCACAAGGGTTTCATGGTTTTCCCCCTCGCCTTCCAGATCGTCCAAACCAGATTCATCCAAACCGAATTTATCCAAATTAGATGTATCCCCACTGTTTAAGCCGTCCATGGGCATGCCTGGCATACTCTCCCTGTTGTACTTCAGTCAGGTACTGTTTATAAAATCCGGCAGCAGTTGAAACATGATTCATCCCCTCCTGGCAGTACCCCTTGAAAAACAGGGTGCCTGGATTTCCGGGAAGAAGTTTGCCGTACCGGTCAAACCGATTAAAGGCCCTGTCAAACTGCTTTAAACTCATGTGGGCAAAACCCGCCACATACTGGGCCTGGGGCTCGTCCGGATAAAGAGTAGTTCCAAGGTCTGCGTGGGTTGCGGCTTTTTGAAAATTTTGGGTTTCAAGCATGCATTTTGCCAGCATGACATGGGCCGCATAATCCTGAGGGGATAGTTTTACGGCCCTTTCAAATTGAGATTGAGCATTGTGATACTCTTTTTTCGCCATGTATTTGTCCCCATCCTGGAGGGCTTCGATGACATCTTTAGCCGCCCTGACAGGTGCGATGTTATCCATGTAACGTTCAGAGTTCAGGGGAAATTCGGACGAGTATCCATAGGGGTTCCGACTCTTGGCAACGGCTGTGTCATAGCGTTCATCGCTCATGGGATGGGTCGAAAAAAGAATGTCCGCCGGCGAAGCTCTGTTTTTGTTCAGCGAATTTAGAACCCCCATGAGACCCACAAATCCCATTGACGAGTATCCGGCCTTGACCATGTATTCGTTGCCAAGGGCATCGGCCTCCCGCTCGTTATCCCTGCTGTACCTGGCAAGGAGAGCCCCCTGCCCCAGCATGCCTATCTGCTGGGCAACGTCCCCCAGGCCCTGACTCCGGGTGCCGATGGCCATTGCAACTCCGCTGATAAATATGGACGACAGGGTAGATTTGGAGATCTGCTGGGCCGAATGCCTCGCATTGACATGGCCCAGTTCATGGCCCAGGAGGGCTGCAAGTTCCGCCTCGTTGGAGAGCTTCAAAAGAATACCCCGCGTTACGGCAATGCTGCCCCCGGGAAAGGCATAGGCGTTGATGTAGGTTGCATTGACACACCTGAACGAGTAAGGCATCTGGGGCCTGTGGGTCAGAAGGCTGAGCTTTCTGCCCACCTCTGTCACATAGGCGTTTACGCTCCTGTCCTGAACCGATCCATAATCGGTCGAGAACTGGTGGGGAGACTGGGAACGGTCCATTGCTATCTCCTGGTCAGGCGTTACCATCATAAACTGGTTTATCCCTGTCACGGGATTTACAGCGCATCCTGCCAGGGTGAGACCTGCACCCAGAAAAAGGGAACCCTTGACAAACTGACGACGGGTCATTGAAAAATCTTGCGTCATGGATTATCTCCTTGAAAAAGAGCCAAGTATAAAACAGATCACCCCTGAGGCAACAAGGAGCTGGTAAAGGGGTAGATCCCGGGCCAGGTAGATAAGGCTATTTTGCAGATACTCAAAGGGCAGCATCTCTATAAGACCCTCCACTCGATGATCCGTTGCCGTTGAAAGGGTAAGATCATTCCAGAGATTGTCGGTGTGCATCATGGCGGCTATTGTCTGGAAACCCAGAACAACAAGACCCCCTGCCCCCAGAAGTGATCCTGCTATATTGAATTTATTCATAGCTATATATATTCTGACCTATCCCCCCAAGTCAAATCTTTTCACTATATTAGCTTTTAGCTGCTGCCAACTGCCTACTGTCACTTGCTACCTACTACCTTACCAGGTTTTTACTTTTCTTTAACCATGGTTTGTGGTACCTCCTGCATGGAAATCATGGAAAAAAAAGATTCAACATTCAAACAGGTGGGTTTTGCCTCGATTATCATGATGGCATCCGTGTTTGCAAGCCGTATCATCGGGCTTGCAAGGGAGATGACCATTGCCTTTTCCGGGGGGGCGGGCGGTGAGGTCGATGCCTACCAGGTGGCTTTCATCGTTCCAGAAATTCTCAACCACATCGTTGCAAGCGGTTTTCTGTCGGTGACCTTTATCCCCATCTTTGCTGCCTACCTCGCCAGAAACGAGGAGGAAGAAGGATGGAGAATATTCTCCCTTGTTTTTACCACCTTTGGGCTTCTCCTGGTTGCAGCGACTTTGGCCTGTCTCTGGTTTGCCCCTGAGCTTGTAGCTGTTTTTGCCCCCGGGATAGATGACCCTGCCCTGTTCAACCTTGCGGTAAAAATGACCAGAATAATCATCCCGGCCCAGCTCTTCTTTTTTTCCGGCGGACTCTTCATGGCCGTCCAGTTTACCAAAAAAAAATTTTTAATCCCAGCCCTTGCCCCTCTTATCTACAACCTTGGCATCATCCTGGGAGGCGTTCTCCTCGGTCCATACCTTGGCATAGAAGGCTTTGCCTGGGGTGTCCTTGGCGGAGCCTTTACCGGCAATTTCCTGCTTCAGTATCACGGGGCAAGAAAGACGGGCATGCTTCTCAGGTTTAAGTTTGACATCACCCATCCCGAGCTTATTCGTTATACTCTCCTGACACTGCCGTTGATGGTGGGGATGACAATGACCTTTTCCACCGAGATTCTTTTAAAGTTCTTTGGGTCTTATCTTGCCGAGGGAAGCATTGCGGCCCTCAACTACGGGTTGAGAATAATGTTCATCCTTGTGGGACTCTCGGGCCAGGCAGTGGGGGTCGCATCCTATCCATTCATGGCAAAACTTGCGGCAGAAAAACGAATTGATGAACTCAACACCCTTCTAAACACCACGCTTAAATTTCTGCTGCTGGTGATACCGGTTTCTGTTCTTTTCATGGTTCTTCGCCAGGAGATTGTTTTCCTCCTGTTCGAGCGGGGGCGATTCGGCCCCGACGCCACCCAGACAACCGCCGCCATTCTGCCCTTTCTCCTTTGTGGGACCTTTGCTTTTGCAGCCCAGACCGTTGTTGTCAGAGGATATTATGCCATTCAGAACACCTGGCTGCCAGCCCTTTTAACCACACTTGCCGTCATCATCACCCTGCCGGTTTTCTATCTTTTCATGGGGATCATGGACGCACAGGGGGTGGCCCTTGCCCTCTCCCTTGCCGCAACGGCCCAGACCCTGATCCTGTTTGCACTGTGGAACAAAAAAAGCCATAACAGCGGCGCAGGCTCGGTGTACAGATTCTTCTTCACCATGACAGGATTGAGCCTTGGGACGGGCTTTATCCTTGTAAACATAACCGCCCTACTGAAAACCGTCATTGTTTCCACCACATTCTGGGGCGCTCTTGCAGTATCGATCATCACCATCTCCATATTTGCCCTGCTCTTTAGCGGCGCAGGACAGATCTTCAGAATCAAGGAAATCAATCGGTTCAACAAAAAAATTACCCAAAAATGCCGTGGTCTCTTTTTCACTTGACACCTGTCAGCTGCCGGTATTAAAACTCAAATAAAGATCTGACAGCAATTCAAATTCCCCCTGACAACCTTTATCTCTGGATGGGAGGCCCATGAAAAAAACCGGTTATGTGCATGATTTGCGCTACCTTCTCCATGACACAGGATCCTATCACCCCGAGATGCCCGACCGGCTTATCGCCATCCACGACGGCATCAAAAAGGCCGGTCTTCTCGATCACTTGACCGTCATCCCTGCTTCCCGGGCGGATCTCAAATGGATACTTGCAGTCCATGACCAGGCCTATGTCAGGCGATTTGAAGAGGTATGCCTGTCGGGCAACTGCTACATTGATGATCAGGACAACCAGATCTGCGTTGAAAGCTATGAGACTGCATTCCTGGCCGTAGGCGGCATCCTCGACGCCGTTCAAATGATGATGGAGCAAAAGATAGACAACGCCTTTTGCGCCATACGCCCGCCCGGCCACCACGCAGAACCAGACAAAGCCATGGGATTCTGCTATTTCAACAACATCGCCATTGCAGCCCGTTATCTCCAGAGGGAATGGAATATCGAGCGGGTGGGAATAATCGATTTTGATGTTCACCATGGCAACGGCACAGAACACATTTTCCAATCCGATCCCACAGTATTCTACTACTCTATCCACGAACACCCCTCGTTTGCCTTTCCTGGAACCGGCAGGGGTTTTGACGAGGGAACCCTCGGGGGTGTGGGGTTTACAAAAAATTCGCCCGTACTCCCCGGCCAGGGGGATGAAAATTACAAGAGTAATATCACCAGGGATCTCATACCGGCCTTTGAACGGTTCAAACCCGAGGTTATTCTGGTGTCAACGGGATTTGATGCCCACATGGGCGATGAGATGTCAGACATCAACCTTACCACCGAAGGATTTTCCTGGATCATGGAGACCATCATGGCCCTTGCAAACCGCCATGCTAAGGGGAGGATAATTTCAATTCTCGAAGGGGGATATTCCCTTAAACTCCTGCCTGAACTTGCCGCAAACCACGTATCCATCCTGCTCAAGGGATAGGGCAGTAGGCAGATGAAACTTGATAAAACAAGCTGGGTGTAGGGGCGATTCCTTGCGGTCGCCCTTTGTGGCAGCTTCAATAAAACCGAATACCCGTCTACCGGTCAAAGATAGTTTCATACAAAAACATAGGCAAGGTTCATGTTCAAAAAAGAATTACAAGAATTTGGGAGGATATTATGTTTGTAAGTAAATCCATGGTAAAAAAAGTAATTACCATAAATGAGAACCAGTCATTGATTGAGGCGCAGCAGACAATGGTGTCCAACAATATCCGCCATTTGCCCGTTGTGGATAACGATAACCATCTGACGGGCATTATAACAGACAGGGACATGAGAAGCTCCATGCCCTTTTTTCTCCTGGATGATAAAGAACGCAACGAGCAGCTTGAAAAGATAAAAACCCTGACCGTGGCCGATGTCATGACCCCGGACCCCATAACCATTTCGCCCATGGATACCATCCAGGATGCCCTGGTGCTTATCCAGAGAAAAAAGGTCGGTGCCTTTCCGGTTGTGGACGAACAGGGGAAGCTCACCGGTATACTGTCTGTACGGGATCTTTTAAGGGCGTTTACAAATATAATGGGAATAGGCGAACCCGGCACGCTTGTGGGTATAATTGTTGAGGACAGGATGGGCCAGCTCAAGAAGATTGTGGATGTTGTGACCGAGGAGAAAATTTCTTTTGGCTCCGTTCTTGTGGCCCGGTACTGGGACGAGGGCAAACGGGCCGTGTTTGTCTATCTTCGAACAAACAACGTGATCCGGGTAAAAAAGAGGCTCCAGGAGATAGGATTCACACTCATCGATCCCATGGAATGGTATCTTGGCCAATTACCCGGAACGGTTGAGCCAACCATATAGCCGATCCTTACACTGTGAATTTTTTCACCATTTCCCTGAGGGATTCAGCCATGCGGCTAAGGGACAGGGCACTTACGTTGACCTCATTGCTGTTGGTGTTCATGACTCCTGCGGCGCCGTCAATGGCGGCAATATCCTTTGCCATTTCCTGGGCTGCAAAAGCTCCCTGACCCACATTCTCGTTCACAGAGGCAACACCCTCGGCCACCTGGGCAATTGCATCTGTAATCTCACCCGTGGCCATAACCTGCCTCTCAACGGCCTCGGCAATGGCTGAAACAGCATCGTCCGACGCCATGACCGTTGCTGTCAGCTGCTTGATGCCGGTGGCAGTATCCGTTGACTTTTCCTTCATCCAGGAAATACGCTCATCAACCTTGATGGTTGAACTTGCGGTTTGAGCTGCAAGCTCGGTTATCTCCTGTGCAACCACGGCAAATCCTTTACCATACTCTCCCGCCCTTGCCGCCTCAATTTTTGCATTCAGAGCCAACAGGGAAACCTGATCGGCGATGGTATGAATTTCATCGGTCACAAGATCAACCTCGCCTGCTGCAGCACCGAGCTCCTTCACCACCTCACCCATCCGGCTAAACTCTTCGACTGACTTTGATATTATAGATCGGGCCTTGGCCGCATTTTGAGAAATCTCGTTTACCATGTTGTTCATCTCAACAGATGAACTGGCTACAGTCGTCAGATTGGTTGTGGTTTCCTCCATGGATGCAGCTATGGAATTTAAATTAGAGGAGAGCTGCTCTGCTGCGGCTGACACTGCGTGGGCATTGGAAGTCGTGGTGTTACTCGTCTCAAGCAGAACCTTTGAGATTGAACCAAGCCCGGCTGAAGATTCTGAAAGAGAAGAACTTTCTTCTATCACACGGCTTATGATCGTGGTCAAATTTTCGTTTACAAGGTTGATCCGGGCAAGGATACGACTCATCTCATCATTTCCCTTCACATCTATTCTGCCGGTAAAATTGCCCTGTCTTAACTTTCTAGTTGCGTCAAACAGAGTTGAAATTTTCTTGTTGACCAGAGTGTGGAACAGAAGCCATACAAGAAAAACAATAATGACTATGCCCAACGCTCCCAGGAGAATGCTCCTGTTCCTGATGGTATCAATCGAAGCGATTATCTCATCTTCAAGGGATCCCACCGTGATTCCCCCGAGCACCACCCGGGACGATCCATGGCAGTGAAAACAATTCTCTTCATTGGGGATGACCCTGTTTACGAGGCCAAATTGCTGATCCTTAAACATGGCAGTTACAATATTGTAATTGTCACGATTCTCAGCTATCATGGTTTGAATGGCCGCTGCAGGCCCGCTGCCAAGACTCGATTCAACAGAATTCCCAACGATTCCTTCATCCGTGCTAAAGGAAATCTTTCCATTAAAATCATACACAAACACCTTGAGATCTGGCAGGGTTTTGCGGAGACGCTGGAACTGATTTTTGACGCCGTCGTTATTCCCGGTCGCAAGGGCATCAAACATCCCCCCCTCAACGGCCCCTGCGAGCATGATATTCTGCATGGTCATCTGGCTTGTGGCAAGGTTCCTCTGGGCGAGGATATTTGAATAAATTACAGCTGCAAGAACAACGGCTACCACACCCGAAATCCACACCATGAGATGAAGCCAGAGTCGGCTCTTTATAAAACTAATCATTGGTTGACCCTCTATCGCGTTTGAGATTAATGGGTACCGCCATAAAGAAGGGGCTTGAAATTAAATGCCTTGATTCGATCAGGATTGTGGCAGGGGGTGCAGACTTCAGTGGTGAGTTCGTGGTCGATATCATCCGGGTCACCCGATTGGGCATGGAGACTTCCCGGTCCGTGGCATACCTCGCAACCGGCATTCTTTAAGTCCGGGGTTTCAGTCTCCGAAACAAACCCCCCTGGTTTTCCATACCCAGTAGTATGGCAGTCAAAACACTCAGTGTATTCGGCCGGGGTGAGCTTTTGCTGCATCACCTTAATGCTTTTAAATGAACCTGCTTTTTTGGAAAAACCAATATAATTTTTATACTCTTTTTCATGACACTCCTTACAGGAGATTGAACCAATATAGATGCGATCGTCTGCATCCACACTGACCGGCGTGGCGACGGCAAAAAAAAGAGCACAGGCACAAAGAAAAAAACAGGAGACCCAACTGACAATCGGGTGTTTAAATTTTAACCTTATATTTTTAATCAACTGTTCAACCTGTCCCCTCCTGGATATTTATCTTGGCTCAAAACAATCAACATTCTTATTATTAAATCAACAAAACAAAGTCAACCCAAATAAAAACTTATAGGCCGTACTCACAAAATACGCTTTCCAAGGGCCGATACGATGAGATCCACAGCCAGCTTTGCCGTTTTGTTGACCTGATCAAGAATCGGGTTGATCTCCACAAGATCCATGGAGGTAAGTTTCGCCGAATCAGCAATAATTTCCATGAACAGGTGGGCTTCGCGAAAGGTGAGCCCTCCGGGAACCGGGGTGCCAACACCCGGGGCTTCCACGGGATCAATGGCGTCAATGTCAAAACTCAGGTGAACTCTTTTTAAATGAATGAGCTTCATCAGGGCCTTTCTGGCAATGGTTCCCATTCCCTGTTCGTCAATGTCACTCATTGTATAAACGGTGATACCGCTTTTTTTGAGCCGAATGCGCTCAAACCGGTCAACGTCCCGTATGCCGATTATTACGACATTCTCAGGATCCACCTTTGCGCCGGTCCTTCCAAGATCTACAAGGCGCCCATCTCCGGCTCCAGTCAGAATGGCCAGGGGCATGCCATGGATGTTGCCAGATGGTGATGTCTCAGGGGTATTGAAATCGGCATGGGCATCGATCCAGATAAGGCCGGTGGGCCGGTCGTGGGACACCCCACCCACTGTGCCGATGGCAATGGAATGATCCCCGCCGATAAACAGGGGAAAGGCGTTTTCCTCTATCACCTGCTTACCCCGTTCGTACACCTGTTCACAAACCCCCCGGATTTCGTCAATATAATCGGACGCCTCTCCTCCTTCAACAGGGATCCTGACGGGCACAACTACGTCACCCAGATCTTCCACATGGTGACCAAGGGCACGAATGGCTGACACAAGACCCGTATACCTTGCAGCAGCAGGGCCCATGTCAAGTCCCCTGCGAAGCTGACCAAAGTCCATTGGAACTCCGACTATTTTCACCTGTTTGTTCATCCAGAACCCCTTTAGCGCTTGTCATTTAAACGGATTTATGGTTATTTAATTGTGATATATAAACCATAACTCAGAAAATAGATAGATGAGTTTCTGGATGTTTGCCCTGGTTTTCATGCCCTGACGGGCACGATAAGTGTGAATCAAGCCGGAGTTTAGTAGACATCCAGAAGAGATTTAAGGAGCCGGAAACAATGTACACCAAGGAAATAACCAGAGACAAAGAGACCCTTTTGATGATCAAAAATCTTATTGATCAAGGGGTTGAAAAAATATCCATTATCATGCGCCACTCGGCAAGATATTTTGGACAAGATCCCAGGATGGAGCCCTTCCTGGGGTTGACCGAAACAGGCAAGGGATATGCCGTTAATCTTGGCCAGGCCCTGCCCCGAAAGCCCGACCCTGTTTTCTTCTCAAGCAATTTCGGCCGCTGCATCGAGACAGCCTATCTCATGGACAAGGGATACACCCAGCGGCACTCGAGTTCCAATGGTCATAACACCCTTGAGGCAACCCTTGCCCCATTTTACATTCGGAACATGGAGTCAGCCTTTACAACCTTTGAGAAGCTTGGGAGCGACAGATTCCTGCGCACCTGGTTCGACAAGGGCCTTGACCATGGGATGATGCAGGATTCAGAAGAGGCGGCGGATCTTTTGACCGATTTCCTGGAGGCTAAACTTGACGGCCTTGATCCCGGCCAGATCGCCATCTGTGTCTCCCACGACTGGAACCTCTACCCGATAAAGGAGCATAAGCTCAACCTTCCCTTTGAAGAGTACGGCAAGGTTCAATTCCTTGAAAGCGTTGTAGTGTTTGAACAAGGGGGGAAAAACTTCATAATGAACCACCAGCAAGAACCTATACAACTATAACCCACATTTTCTTTTGAACACAACAAAATATGAAATACGATAGCTGTTAGCTGTTAGCCATTAGCTGTTAGCATATAATAGTAGGTTGGGTTGAGGAACGAAACCCAACAATTGTAAAGTATTCTATTTGGCTAACAGCTAACAGCTGAAAGCTGAAAGCTAAAACAAGGAGGCGTTATGGATGAAACACGCATCACCGTTATCTGCGAGAACAGGGCGGGCGGGGTAATGGGCATCACAGGCGAACACGGTTTTGCCGCCCTCATTGAAAGGGGAGATCGAAAGATCCTGGTTGACACAGGTCAGGGAATGACCTTGAAATCCAATGCCGAGGCTCTAGGCATAGATTTGAAGAAGGTTGATACAGTGGTGCTGAGCCACGGCCATTTTGACCACACTGGCGGCCTTCCCCAGGTTCTCTTCCCCCCCAGGGGGCTCAGGGTGATAGCCCATCCAGACGTATTTGACAAAAAGTACGCAGAGGTTAAAACTCCCATGGGGACGACCCGGGCCTTCATTGGCATCAAATTTCAACGAGAATTTCTTGAAACCACCCTGGGGGCATATTTTGACTTCCAGACAGAGTACAGTCAGCTCGCTCCGGGGATCTTTTTTTCCGGCCAGGTACCAAGGATAACTGATTTTGAGCACCCCGACACCCACCTTCTGGTAAAAGAGGGGGAGGAATTTATTGTGGATCCCCTTTTGGACGACACATCTCTACTCATCGAGACGGCTAAAGGCCCGGTCATTGTAACCGGTTGCGCCCATGCAGGCATTGTCAACGTCATGAACCACTTTAAACGACAAAGCGGCCACGACTCCTTCCATGCCGTCATCGGCGGCACCCATCTTGGTTTCATGGGGCTAGGCGAGCAGCTTGAAAAATCCCTTGACGCCTTTGACCGATTCAAGCTGGGTCTCATTGCCGTATCCCACTGCACGGGCAATGAAGCAGCAGCCATCTGCTACAACCGGTTCAAGGATAGGTTTGCCTTTGCAAATGCAGGCTGGAACGCTGTCTTTTAGACCATCCTGGAAACCTATGCGGCTTTTGCCGTAAAAACAGCCCTCACAGGGGCGGGATATCCCTCAACGGTTCTGCTCCTGTCCCGGGGGTCCAGAAAATCAATCAGGGATTCAGTCTGAATCCATGGGGTTTTACGCTGTTCTCCGGGTGTGGTCTGGGAAATGTCAATGCAGCGAATATCGACAAATCCAACCCGTGCAAGCCAGGACTCCATCACCTTGAGGCTTGGAATAAAAAAGACGTTTCTCATCTTTGCATAACGCTCCCGGGGAAAGAGGCAAACATCCTCTTGACTCTCCAGGATCAGATTCTCAAGCACCAGTTCACCGCCTGGCCGCATCATATCGTAGATTTTACTCAGCATATCAAGGGGAGATCGCCTGTGGTAGAGAACCCCCATGCAGAAAATCGTGTCAAAAGCTTCCCCGGTACCGGGCATGGCATCAAAGGATATCGGCAGGGAGAACAGATTTTCTTGCCCTGCATAGCGGTTAATGGCATGGAACTGAAAATAAAAGGCATGCTGGGGTTCCAGGCCCAAAACCAGTCCGGGATTCTGCTGGGCCATCCTGAACATGTAATAGCCGTTGCTCGACCCGATATCCAGAACCCGTCGATCTTTCAATGATGAAATCCTTTTGACAAACCTGTTCCACTTGATGTTGGACTGCCACTCCGCATCGAGGTCAATCCCAAAGAGCTCAAACGGACCCTTTCGCCAGGGGCAAAGTTCAACAAGGGCCTTGCTCAGCTGCTCTTGCTGACCGATATCAAGATCGTCCAAGGTTCCGATAAGGGGAGCATCCCGGTCAAGGTCAACAATGGACGCCACGGCGTCCGGCAGACCTTCCAGGGCCCGGGTGTATTTGAGAGTATTTCCCTTGGAATCGTCAAACAGAGGTGCAAGCTCGGCAAGCATCCCATCAATGCCCTGGAGTTTAAACTCTTGTTCAAGACAATCATATCCCTTAAAGAGGTCAATTCTACCCATTATTTTTAATTCCCAGGTTTTGTTTCACGGCAATGATCGAGGCAAAGTTGAACCACTTGAGCCAGACATCCATGCAGACAAAGCCTGCCCGGGCAAGACGCAGCTGATGGACTTCCAGGGTTTCCGGCACAAGAACGTTCTCAAGGGCCTCCCGCTTCTGGCTGATCTCAAGTTCTGAATATCCGTTTGTACGCTTGAACCGGCTGTAATAATCCAGGTGAAGGGCCGAAATATCCGAATCATGGGCCGCCACCTTTTCGGTGAGCAGCAAAATCCCGCCGGGTACAAGGGCTTGAAAGATCTCCTGGACAAGGGCATCACGCAGGTTTTGACCGAGGAACTGAAGGGTAAGGTTAACAACCACCACCGAGGCATTGGAAATGCGAACATTCTCGACCCGGTCACAGACCAGGATGATATCATCTTTAAAACGCTCATTTTCAAGGCGCTGTTCATATTTTTCAATCATGGGTCTTGAGCTGTCCACCCCAACCATGGAAAAGGGACGCCCGTTAAAACGCCGTCCGGCAAGCACACCAAAATTGCCATGGGAGCATCCAAGATCATAGATCCTTGTCCTATCCTGATAAAAATCAAGGGTGAACTCAGCCTGGCGGGTTATACTCTCCTTGTACATGGGAACGGACCGTTCGAGCATATCACTGAATACTGCGGCCACATCCCGGTTAAAATCAAAGGCCGGCACCGACTCCTGGGGGGTTGCAAACAATCTGTCTTTTTTCATCTGGTTCCTGTAAAATTTCAAATTCGTTTCAGGGCCTCAAGGGCTGCAACATAACCAAAAATCCCGCTGATCATAGATAAGCTTCCCATGGGATTTCTCAACCGTCCTGCATCCATATAGTTGGGCTCCAGGATATCAGATATCGTGTCCTTTTCAACAACCTCCGTTGAGTAGACACAGAGGATGCCCTGCTCCACCCCCATTCGTCTGAGCCTTTTTCTGACCGAGCGTGCCAGAGGGCAGGAAAGGGTTGAAGAAAGATCCCCTGTGGTGATCTTGGTTGGATCCATTTTCCTTGCCGCCCCCATGCACGAGATCACATCAATCTTGTGACGAACGAGTTCAAACAACAGATTCACCTTGGGATTGAGGCTGTCTATGGCATCGATCACCAGATCAGTTTTTTTTTCAAAAATTTCGTCAAAAGTTTCCCTGTGGCACAGCATGTTAAAAGACTCAACTCCCATGGCCGGGTTGATCTGCTTTAAACGCTCCTCTGCAACTTCAGTCTTGAACCTGCCAAGATTGGGTTCCACAGCCAAAAGCTGACGGTTGAAGTTACTCTCACCAATGGCATCAAAATCCACGATCCTCAGGGTACCCACCCCGCTCCTTGCAAGGGCCTCGATGGCATGGGAGCCCACGGCCCCGAGACCTACAACGGTTATTGTGCATTGTTCGAGTCGCTCCATGGCCTCCCGGCCAAGAAGAAGCTCGGTGCGTTTAAATCTTTCCCTGGAAAATCCCATTTCTCTCAAACCTCTATGTATACAAGCTTCCTGTCTTTTCCAACACAAAATCAAAGCAACATACACAATTTTACACTTGAGGTTAAGTCTTTTTATCCGATAATATAGTTATATGATCTATAAGGAGATGAATAGAATGCCAAACAGACCCATAATACTTCCCGTGCTTAAAAAAAATGTTGAACCTACGGCACCTGTAAAGAAGACAACCCTTGACCTGACCAAAAAAACCATCCTTCAGAAGTTCATACAAAAGCGACGCAAAAGAAAGAGGGATCGCAGGCAGGAGGTGAGGGACGGTGTTATTGTCTCCCTCTCCTTTGAAAATGACAGGCGCAAAAACCGCGATAGACGCCGGGTATGATTTTTTCGTCCCCGTCCCAGGGGTAAAAAAATCCTTATCCTTCCTGGATAAAATCCTGTTTCACTGTTCGGTGATCCAGGTGAACGTCCAGCTGGGGAAAGGCTAGGGATATCCCTCGTTCCTTGAACACCCGATAGATCTCAAAACGGATCTCGGTATCCACCAGGAGCATCAGATCAACATTAGTCCAGACCCTGAGAATAAAATCAAGACTGCTCTCCCCTAAATCGGCAAACAAAACATCCGGCTGGGGAATGGCAAGAACCTTGGAGTTTGATTGACCAATTTCAAGAAGGGTGTCATGCACAAGTTTTACGTCAGAGCCATAGGTGACCCTGACCTTGATCTTCCTACGTATCCGTTTATCCCTCAAGGTCCAGTTGGTAACCTGGGCGCTGATAAAATCAGAATTTGGAATAATCAATGCTGCATTGTCATAGGTTTGAACGATGGTTGATCGGACATTGATTTTTTTGACACTGGCCCAGACACCGTTTACCTCGATATCATCGCCCACCTTAATGGGCCGCTCAAACAAAAGGATAATACCGCTGATGAAATTGTTAAAGATATTCTGAAGACCAAATCCAAGACCTATGCCAAGGGCACCAAAGGCAACTGTTAACGATGTGGTTCCAAAGCCGAAGACATGAAGGGCAAGAAGAATACCAAACACCCACATGGTGTAAACTGTGATCATAGATATGGAATTTTGAGCGCTATCTTCAAATCCACTGTCCACAAGAATTTTGTTCAAGAGGAGATGTTTCCACAAACGGGTCGCCACATGGGTGGCCCCCAGGGTAAAGGCGGCATAAAAAAAGTTCATGATGCTGAAGGCCAACCCACCCACCACAAACGAATGGTTCAAAAACAAAAAGATACGAACCACCACCGCCCAGTCCCAACTCCAGGCAAGAACCATAAGAACGATGATCGTCCCCCAAAAAACAACCCACCCCACCTGGAGCAAAAACCACTTCACCGGGTGACCATGACTGACCACATGGCTGAAGTAGGGGTCCCGGGTCACCTCCAGTTTCTGTCTTGATCTTAGATCCAGGAGAATGGAAAAAAAAGACCAGCCCCAGATTAAAACAGCCACGGAATAGACCCAGGAAACATACCAGTAGATGGCAAGGGGTCCATAACCGAAGAGCTCCATGAGAAGGCCTGCCAGGAGTATCAGGTTACCCATGGTCACCGTCAACTTGAGCATCAATGGCCTTGGGACCCTTTCCTCGTCCTTCCCGGTTGTGAGTCGCAGCCTGAAGGTCATCACAAAAAAACAGACCAACAGATACAGTTCTAGAAAAAGCCTTGAAACAACCGGAATCATATGGTTGTAGGCAAACACCTGGTGAAGAACCAGGTTGAGAGCTATAAAGGGAAACAGCCCCCTGAGGAAAAAGCTCCAGAAGGCCAGTCGTCGTGGGTCGATCAAGGCCTTGAAACCCACGGTAAACTCCAGGAAAACGATCAGCCAGTCAACAAACAAAAATGCCATAATAAGCTGTAAAAACAGGGTTAGACCAGCCTTGTAAAAACTTCCATCCACCATCAACCCATAAACGTAGAAATAGAGAACAACACCCAGGAGGATCAGGGAGTGTCGGGCCATGGCCAAAAGATCTTCCAATGGCTTTGTCAGGTCAGCCCCCCTTTTTTTAATTTGACCATGGAGGAACGAGCGCAGGCGGATCAGCATTATCAGCCATATGGCCAGAAGAAAGGTAAAGCCCCCCAGATTCATGGCGATATTGCCATATCCCTTTTCTTTGTCCGGATAATCCCTGAGAACCTCCAGGCTCCGGGGGTAAAGGGAAAGGACCTCCTTGATCAGGTCAACCAAAGAGATGCTTCCAAGGGGGGGAATTTCCCTTTCAAACCGCACTTCCTTTTTTCGGTCCAGGAGTTCCTGGGCAAATTTTTCCGAAAGAGACTGAAAATCTCTTTTAACGGCCAGCATCTCTGCAAGGTTTTTTTTACCGGCATCCAGAATCTCGGTAAGAGTCTTTTTTTTACTCTGGTAAATCTGCTCCAGCTCTTTAAAGTTTTTCTTGAGGCGGGCAGCTTCTGAATTGGAGGTATCCACCGCTGCCATCACCTCGTTTGAGTAGGCATGGTTCAGTGAGATTTTTTCATCCACCCGGTTGAAATCCTGTGCAAGGATTTGAATTGTATTCTGGGTTTGTCGGACAGAATCATCAAGCCCGCCAATCATGGGTTTAAGAAAATTCCAATCAGATTGGAGTTTTTTCAAATCCTTGTCTTCAGCGATCAGGGTCTTGGCAAACGAGGAGAGATGTACCCTGTACTCTTTTATTTTAAGGTCCCGTTGGGCAAGATTTTTACGAAGGATCTCCCATTGGGCTGTATCTGCAGCCGCCGTCTCTTTTCCCCGGGTTAAATCCTGGGAGAGATTCTTGAGAATTGCCCCATAGTCAAGGAGTCTTGCCCTTTCTGGAGTGGGGGTTGAATTTGGTGCTGGGTCCGGGTTGAGATTATCCTGGGCGGCCTGGAGGTTGTTTACTGCAAAAAGGATCATTACTACCAAAAGGAGAGACAGAATCAAGGGCTGGAATAAAAAAAAACCTCGAGACTTACCCCTCATACTTACATCCATAAGGCTCTCCATTATTACACCTTCTTGAGCATTTCCCCATATAGTTCCTCATACTTTTTAGCACTCTTTTCCCAGGTAAACCTCTGTTCCATTCCCCGTTGCTGGATTTCAAGGTAAAGGGGGTGGCTCTCGGTGTAGAGGGATATGGCCTGTTTGAGTCCATGGTAACAGCTGTCGCTGTCTGGTGAGACAAAACTTATTCCCGTGGCAGAGCCAGAACCAGTGTCTTTGTCAAGCCCCACAACCGTGTCTTTCAGTCCGCCTGTCTCTCTGATGATTGGAAGGGTACCGTAGGCCAGGCTGTAGATCTGGTTTAGTCCACAGGGCTCAAAAAGAGACGGCATCATGAAAAAATCAGACCCCGCCTCAATCAGATGGGACAACCCATTGTCATATCCATTGACAAAACCCATTTTCTGAGGGTATCGAAGCTGAAGATGATGGAGTCGGGAACCATACTCAGGTTCACCCGAACCGAGCAAAACAATTTGCACCGGGGGGTCTTCGTACAGGAGGCGCTCAAGGGCAGGAATAAGATAGTCAAATCCCTTTTGAGCCGTAAGTCTTGCCACAAGCCCCAACAGGGGATACTCCCTGTTTTCTGGAAGTCCCATCCGCCTCTGGAGAGCTTTTTTGCATCGATGTTTTCCAATCAAGTCTTTGGAGAAAAAATGATGGGGAAGAAAGGGGTCTGTCCGGGGATCCCAGAGGGTATAATCACATCCGTTGAGGATGCCCTGGAAATTCGCCTTTCTCTTGTTCAGGTACGGCCACAGATTGTGGGAGGTGTCGGGGGAAAGAAGCTCCCTTGCATATCCCGGGCTTACTGCATTTATACCATCGGCGTACATGATACCGCATTTAAGCTGATTTAAAAGGCCATACTCCTCCATTAAATCGTGGGTAAACCGCTCCGGTTGAATGCCAATGGCATCTATCCATCGTCTGTCTGTCTTGCCCTGAAAATAACCATTATGAATTGTCAAAAGGGATCGGGTACGTTCAAATTCAGGGCGGTCAAGATAATGTTCCTTGAGATAATAGGGAGCAAGGGATGTCTGCCAGTCGTTGCAGTGCACTATATCCGGGATCCAATCGCTTTTGAGGCAATCTTCCAGGGCAGCCTTACAAAAAAAAGCGTAACGAAGCACATTATCGCCATAGGAAAAATTATCATACCCATAAATGCCGCCCCGGCTGAAAAAATCGTGGTGCTCGATAAGCCTGACAGAAACCGGGCCCAAATGAACCGGATGAACAAGGCAGCCGTACCGTTGGGAATGATTCAGGTTAAAATAGAGGGGAACAGGATCCTTGGACCACAGCGCAAGGTCCCTGTACTTTGGAAGTGCAACCCTTACGTCATGACCTCTGTCCACCAGTGCCTCTGGCAGGGCCGCTCCGAAATCGGCAAGTCCCCCGGTTTTGACTATTCCATCCATCTCCGACACGACCATGAGAATTTTCATCAAATAAACCCCACCCTTGCACCCTTGGGAATCACAACGACACCACCTTCAGACACCTGAAAGCGCTGCCGATCAAGCTCTGGATCTTCTCCAATAATCGTGCCCGGTGCCACCACCACATCTTTGTCAAGGATGGCCCGACGAATGCGGCAGCCAGAACCAACATCGGTATTTCCCATGATGACCGACTGTTCGATGGAGGTACGGCTGTGAACATGAACCCTGTACCCGAGAATGCTCTGGTTTACAAGGGCACCGCTTATGATACAGCCGGAAGAGACAGTAGAGTTGATGGCATGGCCTGTTCTTTCCGCCTCATTGTGAACAAATTTTGCAGGAGGAACTGCGGGGGAATAGCTCCTCATGGGCCAGTGCCGGTTGTATAGATCAAACGATGGAGTCGCGGCAATCAGATCCATGCTGGCCTCATAGTAGGCGTCCACAGTGCCCACATCCCTCCAGTATCCCTTTGAGTTAGCAGGCTCACCCCTGATCTCGTTTGTGGAAAAATCATACACATAAACATTTCCATTGGGAAACATCATGGGAAGGATATTGTAGCCGAAATCATGAATTGAATTATCATCCTCAGCATCGATCTGGAGGTAATTGACAAGGGTGTCAGCATCAAACACATAATTACCCATGGAGGCCATAACATGGGTCGGACGATTGGGAATGGTTTTGGGGTTGTGATCTGGTTTTTCTTCAAATCCGATCATTTTACCGTTTTCATCAACCTCGATGACACCAAACTGACCTGCCATTGCAACTGGAACCGGAATGGCAGCCACGGTAAGTAAGGCCCTCTTTTTTTTATGAAAATCGACCATCTGCCTGATTTCCATTTTATAAATGTGATCACCGCCAAAGACACAGACGATTTCAGGATCATAGGCGTCAATAAGGTTTAAATTCTGATAAATCGCATCGCAGGTACCCTTATACCAGTGCTTGCCCATACGCATCTGGGCGGGTATCGGGTCTATGAAATATCCTGTCAGTCCCGTGATACGCCATGTCTGACTCAGATGCTTCATCAAAGAGTGTGCTTTAAACTGGGTCAGCACAAAAATCCGATGCAGATCTGAGTTGACAAAATTATTGAGGACAAAGTCAATAATTCGATAATTACCGCCAAAGGGAACGGCGGGCTTAGCCCTCGTACTCGTAAATGGAGACAGACGGGTACCCTCACCACCTGCAAGAATCATTGAAAGAATGCCGCTCATACCCCTCCTTTATTGTGATTCGGTTATGCATGATGCGCTTTGATCCTCCATATCTCAAATTTTCTTTTTCAACAAGGATCTTCCAGACAAACCAATATTTTTAATTTTGGAGTTTTATTCTCAGCCGATGGAATGCTGCTCAACGATTCCCTGCTCTCTGTAGGTATAAAACCTTGAAGTGGCAGATGCCTTGAACACCGGATTTTTAACGTCAACAAAATCGACAATAACTCCCCTGGTCTTTTCCTTTGACGGTCGAAGTATCCTGCCCACATACTGAATGACGCGTCCGGAAAACTTTACCGGGGTGGTCAGGTAAAGGGTCGTCAAATCCGGCAGGTCAAATCCTTCGCCAATGAGTTGACCTGTGGCAATCAGAGTCGTAATCCTGCCCTGATGGAGGGCATCCATTATTTCGCCCCTCTGTTTTTCTGATTTGTCCCCGGTCAGGACGGCAGCATTTACCCCGCCAGTCTTTTCAAGCATTTCACTCAACGCTTCGCAATGCTGTCTGCGATCGGACAGGACAAGATTGACCCCCCTGCCCCGTCTTTTCAACAGAGTGTCACAGATAAGCTTGTTTCTCAGGGGATCCCGGGTCAGGGCAGCAAGGGCCTGGGAGTAATTGCTGGATGCATCGATCTCT
This sequence comes from Desulfobacterium sp., assembly GCA_034006945.1. Classification (GTDB taxonomy): domain Bacteria; phylum Desulfobacterota; class Desulfobacteria; order Desulfobacterales; family Desulfobacteraceae; genus Desulforapulum. Next base: position 56,990 of record JAVERV010000015.1, read on the forward strand.
GTATCAAATTCAGTTTTAACCCAGACCACTTCGGCCTCACAAAGAGTTTTGTCGTCAAGAAGGTCCTGTTTGGCGATCTGACCGGTGATTTCTCCAATATGCCAGAAAATAGCCCTGGAGAGCCCGTCCCGCCTCGTTGGCGTTGCGGTAAGGCCGAGCATATACCTGCAGTCAAACTGACGGATGGCCTCGATATACTGCATGGCTGGTACCCTGTGACATTCATCCAGAATGAGGAAACCTGTCAGGGGCTTCAATTCTTCTGTTCGTCTCACAAGGCTCTGAATGGTTGCTATGGTAACCTCGGCTCCGATCTTGAACTTGCCATTGCCGACAACACCGATTTTTTTCCGTGGAATACCCAGAAAAGTCTCGACCCTGTCAATCCACTGATTGAGAAGTTCTCGGGTATGAACAACGACCAGGGCCGGCTGTTTTCGATGGGCGATCAGCCAGAGGGCCACCACTGTTTTACCCCCCCCGGTAGGAATATGGGAAACTCCGAAATCTTTCTCCACAAGACCTTTAACCGCCTGGAGCTGGTGGGGACGCAACTTGCCATAAAAAGAGATGTTGCGGGCGGGTAGACACCTTCTTTTGTCATCGATGTCAACCTTTAACTCTGCATGGTCCACAAGGGCCTTTAACTCATAAAAAAAGCCCCTTGGTATCGTTATGCCACCATCCTCATTTTCCCTGTAGAAAAAAAGTTCCCTGGGTATTCTGGCCGTACCCCTCCCCTGCTTCTGGGCATCGGCATATCTGGGGTTAGGTATAGTCAGGATCGCCAGAATTTGGTCTCGAAACTCTTTATCCATGGAGTTCAAAGTCAAGGCTTTATCGACAATTAACCGCATTCAGTCCTATTTTTTCAACTCTTTAAGATAGGTATTAGTCCTGAGAAAGGGAACGTACATCAAATCACTTGTAATAATGTGGTCAACCAGCCAGTCACGCATCTGTTTGATCACATCATAGGTCAGATTGTCCTTATCTTCGGTCACCAAACGCCGCAAACTTATGACGATTTTAATGAATTTGCGATGTTCCTTTGCATGGATTTCGATCTCGGGATAACCATTTTTTTTGAGATACTCCTCCTCCTTACTGAAGTAATAACGGCTGTATTCATTTATCTCTGCAACCATATTTGAACACTCTTTTGCATCCTTTTGATCCTGCTTTAAATCAATCAACACATTCAAGAGTGCAAACATTTTTTTCTGAAGATCATCAATTTCCGGGATATCAACGCTGAGTCGTTCATCCCACTCTATCTTGTCTAACTTTTCCATCAAGGTCTCCTGTGTTTCGCATAAAAAACTCTCCCCAAAACGTCACTGCCGGGTAAGTTTCATTGTTCGTTGTGGTTGTAAATCATCTCCTGCTCCGGACGTGCCGGTTACTTCCTGCAGACAAAAAGGGTCAAAATAAGCACTATCGAGATAAGGAGCGCAATGGCAACAGTCATCTTTAACCCGCTCTGGCCAAATCGTGGATAGACCACAAAGGGAACGAGCCACAGGTAAAGAAAGGTATGAAGCAGTCCTATAACCAAAACCCTTAGAACTGCTCTTTTTTTCATGTTCAAAGGCGCTCCAGAACTTTTTTGTGAATATTATCAAACCCGCCGTTTGACATAATAAGCATTAAATCTCCCCTTTCACCCGTTTTAAGAAGAAAATCCACCAAAGTGTCGGTATCGTCAAAGAGATAGGCACTTATTCCCCGTTCGCAAATATCCATCACCATTTTTTCAGGTGAAAGCCTCTGTTCAACCGGTACCTTTTCAATGGCTGAGGGTCGGCGGACACAGACCAGGTCGGCATTATCAAAGACCTGGGGGTAAGCTTCCTGGAACACCTTGCGCATGCTTGAATTGGTTCTTGGTTCAAACACGGCAATGATCCGGCCCTGGCTGTAAAACGGGCGTACTGCCCTCAGGGTTTCCCTGACAGCCGTGGGATGATGGGCAAAGTCGTCCATGACCGTAATGCCGTTTTTAACCCCCCTCACCTCCTGACGCCTCTTAATGCCGGAAAAACTCAGAACTGCCCGGGCCAGAGTATCTTCTGGAATGTTAATGTGTCTTGCAACGGCAATCACGGCAAGGGTGTTCATTAGGTTGTGATCGCCCATGAGGGGGCTTTCCAACCTGAGGATCTTTCCCCCTGTATCCTTTACCCTGAAAACACTTTTCCCTTGCTCCACAAGACAATCAACACATTCCCAATCCGCCAGCCCATGGCCGTAACGCTCTACCCTGCTTGCCGTATGGGTTAGAATCCCATCGAGATTTTTGTCGTCGTTCCAGGCAATGGTCAGGCTCTCAGGTGCGAGACCTTTGACAAAATTTGTAAACACCTCCCTGACATGGTCGAGATCCCTGAAAATATCGGCATGGTCGAACTCAACCCCTGTCATGATGGTAAAATCAGGATGATAATGCATGAACTTTGGCCCCTTATCAAAAAAAGCCGTATCATACTCGTCCCCCTCGATGACCATATAGTCGCCATTTCCAATGCGGTAGTTGGAATTAAAATTCTTCAGGATTCCCCCGATCATGAACGAGGGATCAAGCCCTGCCTCATTCAAGACATGGGCCATGAGGGACGAGGTTGTGGTCTTACCGTGGGTACCGGTCACAAGGATGATCTTTTTACCCCTGGCGGCAAAATGGTTCAATGCCTGGGGCATGGAGCAAAAGGGAATCTCTTGCTCCATTGTTACCACAGCCTCGGGATTATGTCTGAAAACGGCATTTCCAACAATCACAAGATCGGTAGCAGGATCAAGGTTTGCCCTATCAAACCCCTCAAAAAGGCTCACCCCCCTTGATTGAAGAAAATCGCTCATGGGTGGATAAACCTTGTGGTCCGACCCTGTCACCTCATATCCCAGATCCTTGAGCATGCAGGCAAGGGCGCCCATGCCCGTGCCACAGGCTGCGATCATGTGAATTTTATTCACGATTTCCGGGATAAAATTACGGGCAAGATCGATCTTACCTGTCCCCGAACCAGGGTTCATACCAATTCCTTTACCATCCACTAAACCAGAGGCCAGGTCCGTTGCCATATCAGACAAGCTCCGCCATAACCTCACTGGCAGCAGCCAGGGTATCATCTATATCCTGATCGCTGTGGGCAGAAGAGACAAACAACGCCTCAAACTGTGAAGGGGCAAGGTAGATACCCCGGTTGCGCATACCATTGTAAAACTCAGAGAACCTTGCAAGATCGCTTGTTTTGGCCTGGTCAAAATTGGTGACAGCCATTTTTGTAAAAAACATTCCTGCCATGGATCCCACATGGTTTGAGGTGAAATCAATCCCTGCATTTTTAGCTGCTTCGCGCAGACCAGTCACAAGTCTCTCGGTCCTTGCATCCAGGGTCTCGTAGAAGCCGGGCTTCTTTATCTCTTCAAGGGTTGCTATTCCTGCTGCCATGGCCAGGGGGTTGCCCGAAAGTGTTCCTGCCTGATAAACAGGTCCAACTGGGGCAATGTGGTCCATGATTTCCCGGCGACCGCCATAGGCACCAACCGGAAGACCGCCACCGATGATCTTTCCAAAACAGGTAAGGTCCGGTGCTATCCCAAACAGACCCTGGGCAGACCCCCTGGCCACCCTGAACCCGGTCATCACCTCGTCAAAAATAAGAACTGAACCATGCTTTGTGCAAAGGGATCGAAGGGTTTCAAGAAACCCCGGCACCGGCTGTACCATTCCCATATTTCCAGCCACAGGCTCCACGATAATTGCGGCAACCCGGTCTCCCTTTTCCGCCATCACACGCTTTACCCCTTCCACATCATTATAGGTGATGCTCAGGGTGTGGGTGATGACAGATTCAGGGATTCCAGGGCTTCCTGGTATCCCCAGGGTTGCAACCCCAGACCCTGCCGCAACAAGAAGAGTATCGGCATGGCCATGGTAGCATCCATCAAACTTTATGATAATATCCCTTCCCGTATATCCCCTGGCAAGCCTTACGGCACTCATGGCCGCCTCGGTTCCTGAATTGACCATTCTCACCTTTTCAACCGATGGAACAGCCTCAATCACAAGCTTTGACAGTTTGGTTTCAAGGGCAGTGGGCGCACCAAAGCTTGTTCCAGATGATAAAGCAACGGTCAATGCCTCCACCACGGCAGGATGTCGATGACCAAGAATCATAGGCCCCCAGGAACCCACATAATCGATATAGGTATTACCATCGGCATCAGTTATTCTGCTGCCCTGGGCCTTTTCAATAAATAAAGGGCTGCCCCCCACTGATCCGCATGCCCTGACAGGTGAATTTACGCCTCCTGGAATAAACAAGGCAGCCTCATCAAAAAGTGCTTCAGACCTGGTAGTTTTCATGATATTTATCCTTAATCCAAATATTTATAATTCCTGATGCAAACGTTGAAATAACCTTTATATTTACCAAACAGCCAAATTCTGGTCAATATGTTTATTTTTTTAAAAATTTTAAAAAAAATGTTTGACAGACTATCTTTTTGCTGGTAGTTTCCCCTTGTTTTCTTGCTTCGGCAGGGCCGTTAGCTCAATCGGTAGAGCAACTGACTCTTAATCAGTAGGTCCGCAGTTCGATCCTGCGACGGCCCACCAATGACATCAAGCCTTTCATCGTTTTTCGTTGAAAGGCTTTTTTGTTTTGTTTGGGACTTTTTGGGGACTATTATTTTGAAATTCAATGAGACGCTCTTTTGAGATTCGTTGAATTATCATCTTCAAATTCCTTTTCAAGGTTGTTTTTTCGTCCACCCCCAGGCTCCAAGTGGGAATTTCAAAATTGTTTACGCCCATCATCAAAAATCGCTTGTTCTGCCAAATTCTGCACCTGTAAAATTCTCGCCATAGTTGAATAAGCCTCCTTTAGTGTGAAAGTAGGCTTAATATGCCACGGGTTGACAGGCTTTAAAAGATGGGTTTATATGCACTTACTTTTTGAATTCTCAGGAGTAGTTCTTTCGTTTTTTCTCTGACATCGGTACACCTTCTTCTGCCCTTATAATCGAAGTTTTTCGAAGTTTCCACTAATTTGGAGAAAAATCATCCTCCCACAGGGAGGGGTTATAAAACTTGATATAACCGTAAAATATAGATATTTAGAAAAAGGAATAAAGTATCTTTTTCGGATGAGGGACATCACTAATCAAAAAGAGATAACGCACATGACGTTTATCATAATCGAGAAGAAAAAGTAGATTTCTTACGTTAACAGCAGTGATTATTTTTTAAGTGGGCACAAGATTATGGCCAGAAAACAACCTGGCAAGGTAAAAAAAACATTCTGGCGGATAGTGATTTCAATGGTGGGGGTGGGTTTACTGCTCTTGCCGGTGTCTAATCTGGCGCTTTACTTTATAGGTGAACAGGTCACTGTTTTTGGGGTAAATACCCGACGCTTTGGAGGGGCAGACAATGGAAGGCCTGCCAATGCGCACTATGAATGGGTGATTGGTTATTCATTTAAAGACAAAACCGGTACTGCACATTCGGGGCACACTCGTCGGCGAGGGGGATATATGGAGACGAAAATAGAAAGCAAGGCTTACTATTTTCCTTCAGCGCCTTTTATCAACGCGCTTGAAAAAGAGGCAGAGCCCAATTTTGGTCAACCAATTATGTTGTTTCTTGGGGTGCTATTGCTGTACGTGTTGAATAAGAAAAAACGTTCGCCCAAGCCCCCTAAAAAATCGCCAGGCATTGCCTCGGGAACCGCAACAGAAATTTGTGATTATGATGACAGCATCGAGGAGTCGTTCAGTGATAATGAGGAGGATGAATAAAAAATGGCTGTTCACACTATTTATTACATCCCCTGCTGATCTCGCATGAGCACAGGCACATATCGGCCTTTAAGCGATCGAACCGATATCCAACAAAGATAGATAAGTCCCGCCATGGCACAGCCGATAACAATCCATTCTCCCGCATCGAGGAACTCATACCCACGAAATGAATAGATGTTGGCCAGCTTGATTGTTCTCGATTCAAACAGAGCCCAAGCCAGATGGATCGGGATATATGCTACCAGGAGCAGAACAACCCAGGCAAACAGAGGAATCATCCAGATCATGGCTAAACTGAATAACATGATCAACAATGGGATCATCAAATGAAATTTGACGATCTCTACCAGGGCATATAATGGCATGCAGGCAACAATGACCAACAGCGTTGCAAACAAAGCTCCCGGCAGTGGGGATCGTCCCTCAGCAAGGTTTTGTTCCCCGTGCTGTCCCACCTTTTCCATGGCCAAATCCCGTGCCGCTGGATAGATTTCCGGTGTGCAGTAGAGATGCAAAACGTCACGGTAATGATTGCGCAAACGGATAGTATGATACTTATCATCGTATCTGGCTTCAAACACTGCTTTCCAATCAAGATTGACACGCTCTTTGGAAACACTGAGCAAACCAGCCCCTGCCAAGCTCGGATTGCCCGCTAATCCACCGGCCAGAAGAGCCATTCGGGCGATGATACGCGCCCTGTTGTCGATCGACTCATAAGAAATGCCCTTTTCAGACAGAACGAACCTTGCATTGGAATGGTTGCCAAAAGTTATCAGCATGACCAGAAAACCGGCAAGGGTTATTCCGAAAATAACGGCCAGAAATATCAGCGCCATCATCGGAAGACTCTCTATTTCACCCGTAGCAATGAACACTGGCGAGAGAATCAACATAATCACAAAACAAACGACACACATCGCCTTGCCCCAAGCCATTACAATATGAGGATTGGTGAGTAAAGGGAACTTTATTTCCCATGTCAAAAGTGCTGTTTTAGCTGTCATGGCAACACACTCCCTATCTTAGCTTATAAAAATGAGAAAACAACGCTCTACGGGTGATTTCATGCTGTTGGATATAAGAAACATAGACGCTTTGGTGCTGGATCAATTTTTATCTCTCCTATTACTATATGGAACTTCTCTCCTATCCTGTATATATTAATCTTTTTCTATCCCTCGATAAAGCTCAAAAATTCACAACTATTTAAATGTTATTAAAAAGTAATTGTCTTTTAAAAACTAAAAAAGTTTTGAAGATAGAGAGCAGGAACCGCACATACTTTCGATCTTTCTCATATTCTTTGGGACCCACACAACATGGTATTTACAGTCCCATGATGTTTGTGCTAATGTTTTTTTCACTAAAATGCCCCTTTGAAATCCGGTTACAGAATATGCGTTGTATCTTACTTTCAAAGGAGTATTTTTTTAATGTTTTAGCATAACTTTTGCCATTCTTACTATCGAAGCTGGGGATTTAGCACTGTAATTAAAACCAATAATATGGAGTTAACGCAGTATGGTCACGTCAAATTACGTTCAAGTACAGACTTGCATTCGTGCCATCTTCTTATTTTGCCTATGTTGCATTTTCAGCACCGCCACGGCTCGTGGACAAAATGGAAAAGATCCTGAGACGGTATTGGCCAGCCTGGCCGTCACCGTTTTACAAGGGACCGAACCCGCCGCTGCCGCCTCACAAGCAGCCGACGCGGATGAAACCCTGCGCGGCCTGGCCGAAAAAGATGCCCTGACCGTGCGGGCGCTTATCGGATACGGTCGCATGTCAGCCTCGACCATGGCCCCCCTGGCCGGATTACGTGGTAAAGGCATCGACGTGCTCGGAGCCACGCCTGACCAGCTCGACGTAATCCTGAACGAACACAGAGGCACTCTGAGTCCTGTTGAAAAACAGGCTCTGGAACAAGTTTCGGAGATCATGCGCAAGGCATCGAATGTGGTATCAACGCAAGATCAGGCTGCCGCATCCAATACAGATGAAAAGTCTGCCGACACTGAAGAAACCGCACCAGGTGTGCAGGACGTCCCGACAGCGACTGAACCCATGCAGGATAAAATTTCAGCATCTTTCATTCCCAGCCGCCCGGCCCCCGAACCTCTGTCACCCATGCCCTTGCCCCCGGCCCTGCCCATGGTCGAACTTGGCGGCGCACAATACGCGGGCATGATCACCACGGCCAAGGAAGCCACACGTACGCTGATGGGCGAAATGAGCGACGCTGATGCCCAGCGCTTTGAAAATCAATGGGCCTCCTATTATGATTTTCCCTCCGCCGAGATCAGCGAACATTTCCGGATGCTTACACCTTTGCTATCCGAATTTCTAAACATCAGGGAAGCCATTGCAATGACTTCCGCCGCTTTTGATGAAGTCTGGAGCGAAGCAATGGTCGCCGCCGAATACGGCAACGCCAAAGGCGCAGACGGGGCTCTATCCCAGGCGGACATGCTCAAGGACTACCTTTCCTCCCTTGAAGCCAGGGGCAATCAGCTGGCTCAAGGAATCCAGGCCCTTGGCCAGGCACCGGACCCGGTGGCGGCCAAGGAAAAGGCCAAGACTCACCACAAATCCGCCATAAAAGACATTGAAAACCTTTTCGTTGAGACTCCAACCCTGGAGGGCATCTGGTACGGGGCCGCAGGATACGATAAAGACAGCTGGATTAAAGGCATCAAGGGTTCGCCGATTCTCTTCGTAGTCTATGGCGTTGGAGACCCGGAAAAACCGCACTACAGAGCCCTGCTTTTGGACGCCGCCGACTACGACGACAAGGAAGACCCCCATGTCGATATTTTCGGCATGAACGACGGCGACAGCCCTGACATGCCGGGTTTAGTGCACAACTTCGACGAAAACACCCTCCGGCATACATACGAGATCAAGGACGAGGAAGACACCTACGCGATCACCATCACTGCAGACCGCCTCGCTGAAGGGACAAACTCCTTTGACTACCCCCTGCCCGTAGCTCTGGAAACGGTGGAGGTGGCCTACAAGAAAACACAGGACAAACTTATCCAGGATAGCGCCCAGTTCGATGCCACTGAAACGGCACCGGTAGAGACCCTGGAAGAAGCACTCAGGCAAGCTGTGAAAAGCACAGTCACGCACTCAACCCTGTCCATTTTAGACAAGGCGGCATTGTCGGAACTAAATGATGTGCGTCGCCACAACGAATGGACCCCGGTCTTTGTGCATGCAGCAAGTCAAT
>JAVERV010000091.1:0-12997 GCA_034006945.1 Desulfobacterium sp.
GTGGTACACGGTTGAACAGCCAGGAAATGCGCCATGCACTCTATTCAGGGGCATCCACCCGACTGTTGAAAAATCTGAGCAAATCTTTGGCATTCAAAAATGCAACCGGCAATGGTGTCAAAGATGTTCGGATGCGGGATCAATATATCATTCTCCGATTTCTGGGGTTCCATCTCTGGCGGCAGCAGGAACTGGTGTTTCAGTATAAAAGCAATCCGGATGAGCTACTGGCAAAGGTGATGCAAACGATCAACAGCTATTCCCCTGAACGGATCGAAGCCCTGAAGAAAATGTTCGATCTTGCCATGACCCGGAGCTTTCAGGTATTGGGCCCGGACGGATTCCGTTTCCACACATACAATGTGAACAAAAGACCCATCAACATGGCGTTATTTGAAGCAATGGCCCATTTTTTTGCTTTGGTAAATCTGGATGGTCTGGATAAGGCGGTGTTGAAAAGAGATCTTGATGAGCTGAAGACCGCATTCGATAACAGCGGGTTTTTCAAGGGACGGGTGGATAGTACCACAAGCGTTGAATATCGATTCAAAAAGGTTGAGTCTCTGGCCGAAAGGAAAGAAAGATGATTAATCTTCTGGAAATCAAATCATTCAAATGTATACGCCATGAATCACTTGATTTTGCACCATTGACCCTGCTGGCAGGCCCCAACTCCTCTGGTAAATCAACGGTTATCCAGGCCATTTTGCTGGGAGCCTGTATCTGTAAACAGGACAACCTGGTACGTCTGAAAGAGGTGGTCAAGCCGTTTTCCCGGTTCTCGGAGGTGTATAATCGTTATGAAAATGCGGCGTCGGTGGAGATCAGAATTACCGGCAGAGGGTGGGAAGCTCCGCTGTGCCGGACATTGAAGGCGGGTAAACATGTCGTGACAGAACCGATGGCACCGGGTGTGCTGGCGTATGAATCTAATCTGTTTTATCTTTGTGCCAACAGGGTCGGCCCGGAAGCGATGGCAGAGCTGAATTTAGAAATGAAAATCGGTGAGAGCGGGCAATATGCCCTGGGATATTTTGAGCAGCAGAAGGACAAGCCTGTTCATGAGTCTCTGGTTGTGGGCCAGGCACCCGCCAAAACCCTGAAAGCGCAGGTTGCGTGGTGGCTTTCATTTATCACCGGTTATGAAGTTTGGCCGGTTGTCGAAAAAGTCACCGAATTCCAGGTCATGGTCAGCTTCAACACACCGGAGATCGGGGAGATTTCGCCTTTGAACAGCGGGACCGGAACCAGTTATCTGTTGAAGCTTCTGGTGATGTGCCTCACGGCAGAACCCGGACATGTGCTGTTGATGGAAAATCCGGAAATCCATCTGCACCCTGCTGCCCAGGCCAGGCTGGGATGTCTGTTTGCTTTTCTGGCTTCAAACGGGGTGCAGGTGATTGCAGAAACCCATTGCGAACACCTGGTGAACAGGGTCCGTTACGAAGTGTACAAAAAGAAACTCAGGGCTGAAGATTACGTCATTCATTATAAGTCGGATGACAAAACACCTTTTTCCCGCCTGGGTGTTAATGAACGGGGTCATTTTGTGGATATAGACGGCCATGAAACAGCCTTTCCCGGGGGTTTTTTTGATTCTACGCTTTCTGCACTTCTGGAGATGAGCTGATGAATTACTCTTTGGTTCTCTCCGATACACTCTACAAAGAGTTTCATGCGTTCAAGCATGGCGGGCCCCATGATGCGATGTTGGTTGAAAAAATGCTGCATCTTTACAAACCGCCCTTGTTGACCAATTTCAGCCAATTGAAACGACTTGGTATCGATGCTAAGCCGCTTATAAATGGTCTGGTCTCAGCCGGATTTATAAATCAGGATTTGGACGAGCTGTCCAAGCATACTTTTTACAAGTTGATTCTTTCTCATGATTGTTGCGACTTTCCATATGTCGATATTAACGGCGACCCAATACGCAGCAATTATACGTTGACCTGTGAGCCGGGTGAAAAAAGGACCAAAATACATGCCTGGCTAAAGGCATTGCTGGCAAAGGCTTCCTGGGTGGTACTTCATGATCCTTACATTATTGAAAACTGGTCGACCACAAAACGTTTTTTTGAGAATTTTTTTCCATTCAAACCATTGAATATTCATTGTACATCCTCAATCCCTAAAGAAAAAATAAAGGAAATAAAAGGTGTCTGTGAACACTGGAAACTACCGAGAAGTGCAGCTGTTGTCAGAGACTTTCGTAAAAAGCATGACAGATACCTGATCATCGATAATCAGGTCCAGGTTATATGACCAGCGGTATCGATTATCTTTTCGATGAGGATAAAGAGCGTACTGTTATTGTTCGGAGATGGTAGAGGGTGGGGGTTGGGTATTAGGTGGTGGGGGTTGGGTTTTGGGTGGTTCGGGTTAGAGGGGTTGAGATGAAACTGACGGGGTTCAGGTTGCTTGGGGTAGATTTTTTGTTGATGACCCTGGCGTTTTTTGTGGTGAATCAGATCAAGCGGGGGACGTTTGATCTGCCGGAGGGCTATGGGGTCCTGCTGGGGTTGTTTTATGGGGCCTGGGTGGTGTCCGGGGTGTTGGGGAAGAAGTTTGTTCCAGGGGAATATGCAGGGGTTCGGGAAGGAGTCAGGACGCTTGTCAAATCTGCGGTGTACCTGACTTTCAGCATTGCTTTTGTGGTGGTGATGTTCGGGCTGCACGGGTATTCCCGGGTTCAGGTGTTTTCCACCTGCGGGGTGGTGCTGGGGCTGGAGCTGCTGGTGTGGGGGGCGGTGGTGAAGTTTTGGGGAGTGCCCCAGGTCATGACGCACGGGGGAGAAGCTTCCGACGATGGGGCGCAGGCGGAACGGGCCGGTTTTTCGGTCAAGTTTGTCCTGGTGGATATAGGGCTGTTTTTTGCCGCATTTTTTGCCGTGAACTTTATGAAGCGGGGGTATTTTGATCTGCTGCCCGAGTATGAACAGCTCATGGTGATGCAGCTGGTGCTGGGGGCGGCGGCGGCCCTTGCCACGCAGAAATTTTATGTGATCCAGCACAGGAACTTTTATTTTGCCCTGTGGCAATGGCTCAAGGCCGGGTTGCTGCTCATGGCCGGCACCGGGGTGATGGTGTTTGGGCTGGGGCTCTTTCACTACTCACGGTTCCAGGGGTTCGGCACGGTGGTGGTGCTCATGGGGCTGGAGGCCCTGGCCCTGGGGGTTTATTTCAGTGTGCGCAAACACCGGAAGATGGAGCCGGATATCGAGTCAGTGGACCAGGTGCGGCAGATGCTTACCCAGGAGCATTATGACCTGAATGTGGATATCGAGACTGTTCGAGAACGGCTGATGCGGCCGGCCATCTACAAGCTGCAGCGTACGTTTCAGAGCGGAAAGCGGGGTCTGACCCCAGCAAGTCATTGTTTTTACAGGGCAAACTGCTTAAAAAATGACTCGAAACTGTCTTAAAGTGCACTTTTGGGGGGCAAAAAGGGGTGTTTAAGGGATGGGGGTTGGGTGGTGGGGGTTGGGTACCGGTATGCAGGCTTAAAATTGGCTGGGAAAAGATCCCTTAGAAAAATACTGCACGAGGTTTTGATCTCCGTTCCTACAGCGAAAACATCTGGAGCTGATGAAGATGATTTAACTGGCCTCTAATCGACTTAGGGTTTGATATGGCAAAGGCAGAAAGGCAGTACACGGCCATCCTGGCGGCTGCGCCGCCCGGATGGCGGTGCTGGTTTTGTTCAACACCCAATTCCAATGTTTGCATGATCAGATTCAATGTAACGCCACAAAAAAACCTCAAAAACTACTGGCAATTCAGCAAGATACAGACAAGGCGGGTTAAAATTAAGATCAACGGATAAATAGCATGAAAACTCACGATCACAATTTTAAAAATCTATTTTTAGATTTTCCCAAAGAGGCTCTGAAGTGGTTCTTTCCCCAGGCAGAAGAGACCTGGGGCAAAGTTCTTGACGTTAAATTCGTTCGCCAGGAACCTAAAAAGCATAATCTGTCAGATTCAAGCCTGGAACTTGACATGCCGATTCTTTTTAAGTTTAAAGATCAGCAGTTGCTTTTATGGCTGGTGGAATTCCAGGAAGATAAGGGCAAATTTTCCATCTATAAATTATTACGGTATACGACCGATTTGATGGAGGCGCATCCTAAAGCCCTGGTAATTCCCACAGTGCTGTTCACCGACAGAAAAAAATGGCAGAAGTCGGTGTTGCAGCAACTACATACAAAATTCAATGATCGTACCTTCCTTCATTTTGAGTATATATTTCACAAGCTGTTTGACTTGAACGCCAGGGATTATTACAATGTAAACAATCCGTTGGTAAAAATATTACTGCCCAAGATGCACTATAAAAAGGAAGAGCGTCTGGAGGTGATCCGGCAGGCATATTCAGGATTATTCCAGCTTGCTTCCAGCGGGCTTTTTGATAAATATCTTGATTTTATTGATATATATGCAGAGATAGGTGCACATGAACAGGTCAGACTATATAATGAAATCGTTCAACATAAGGAGACAGCAATGTTAGCACAATATATTAGGGACAAGGGAAGAATAGAAGGAGAAAGAGAGGGCGAGAAAAGAGGAGAGAAAAGAGGAGAGAAAAAGGGAGAGAAAAGGGGAGAGAAAATAGGAGAGAAAAAAAGCTTGGTAGCATTTGTTCGCAGTGCTCATAAGCAAGGTGTGCCTGTGTCAACTATATCCAAAATTGTTCATCTGGAAATTTCAATGGTCAACAGCATATTGAACAATGAAGATATTGACATCCCGTTGCATCTTCTGGATACCAACCTTTAAGCGGGGTCTGACCCCAGCAAGTTATTGTTTTTACAGAAAAAACCGTTTAAAAAATGGCTCAAAACGGGCTTAGAATGCACTTTTGGGGGGCAAAAAGGGGTGTTTAAGGGAAGGGGGTTGGGTATTGGGTTGTGAAAAATTCAGATCATTTGCAGATGAAATCAGGAACACGGCAACTCAAGGAATTTAACCTGGTCTGACCCTGATAACTTGAGGTGAAAGCGTCCTGCTCCGTTAAAAATTTGACAAAAATGATTGCATTGCATATATTTATTGCAAAATTTAATTTTTAATGAGGCGTTGAAACCCATGGCGAGTTTAACAATCCGAAATATTGATGATTCTCTTAAAGCGACCTTACGAATGAGCGCTGCGGCGAACCAAAGATCAATGGAGGAGGAGGCCCGACAAATCCTCAAACGTTTCTTATTGAAAAAAAAATGCGCCGAGGGAATCGGGACGCGTATTGCAAAACGTTTTTCAGAGGCTGGAGGCATTGAACTACCCCCCGTGTCTCGTTCTTTGCCGCGTCAATCTACCATCACATCAAGTGATTCATATCAATGATCCTCCTTGATACAAATGTCCTTTCCGAACTGATGCGCCCAAATCCCAGCGACGGTGTTGTTGCGTGGATCGATGCCCTGCCGGATGATGATGTCTGGATCAGTGCGCTCACAGTGGGGGAAGTTCGCCTGGGTCTTGCCCTGCTGCCTGAGGGACGTCGCAGGCAGACACTGAGCGGACTGGCAGAAGAGATGTTCCAGGAGGAGTTTTTTGAAAAATGTCTGCCTTTCGACTATCAAGCCGCTGAAGTGTACGCACAGATCGTATCGTCACGAAGTCGGCAAGGGCGGCCCATTACGGTAGAAGATGCACAAATTGCTGCAATCGCCCTAAGTGCAGACCTTGAGCTGGCAACTCGGAATATCAAGAATTTTCTGGGCATTGAAGAGTTAAAACTGGTTAATCCGTGGGAATTATAGCTCAAAGCGGGTCAAAAAGAAAGGGAAAGCGGGGTCAGACCCCATGTACGACCCCATGTACCATGCACCACTTTCTGCCCATGCTCTACAACTTGGTGAAGGGCGATTTCTCCCTGGTGGGCGTTCGGCCCCTGAGCTTCCAGTACCTGAGCATGCAAATAAAGCGGGTAAGCGGGGTCTGACCCCAGCAAGTTATTGTTTTTACAGAAAAAACCGCTTAAAAAGTGGCTCAAAACGGTCTTAGAGTGCACTTTGGGGGGGCAAAAAGGGGGTTTTAAGCAATCTGAAGAATTATCGATCGCCTGACTGATCTGTAACAAAAGGTCCCTCATGTCCCTGGACCATTTCTATTTATCCTGTTCCGGTGGGTGCGGCCCTTGAATTTCCAGTACCTGAGCCTGTTTAGGTTGCAAAAATTTTTTATTGGGGTTGTTTTGTCATGAATTTATGAAATCCATTCGTCGGGCATAATAGTATGGAAAAGATCAGCATATGGGGTGAAGAATTATTGGAGGTGGGTATGAAAAAAATAATTAAGATTGAAATATATCATGATGGTGAATTTTATTGTGCCAGGCGTATTGACTTTGATGTTTTCAGCCAGGGAACAAGTCTTGATGAAGTAGTTGAAAATATAAAAGAATCGATAATTTTATATTTTGAGGATGATCCTTCGGAACTGGCTGGATTTGATTGGAATCCTTCGATTTTCTCCATGATGGATTTAAAAGATAAAGATTATGATCTGTGTTCCTACAGCAAAACATCTGGAGCTGATCCCTGTGAGGGTCTGCCCCAGCAAAGTAGCAGGATTGCCGAACAACCAGAAATTAAGGAAATCCATTATGATTTGAAATGTGTTAAAGCTTGTTCATAAGGGTGTTGTAGTCTTCATGTGAACCAATCCAGAACCAGACAACGTTATTCTCCTTCTTATACCCTATTGCTCTGTGATGATACCCCACATTAGCGGTCCAGACATTGCCTTTTTGGGCAAAGCCCAGGGAAGGATGGTGTGGGTTGCTTTTGAACAATTCAAATTTTTTATCTGAAAGATCCTGAATCTCTTTTTGAAGATTGTTGTAACACTTCCAAAAGTTTGGATGTGTATGAGACTCTAATTCCATTTCGAACATTTCCCTGCTGTAAAGTCAGATTTAACTTTTTCCAGCAATTCGCTTCCTCTTCCTCCTTCCTGAAAATCGGTTTCGATTTGTTCATCCCAAAGCTGGCCATCCAAATCAGCAAACCATTTAAAAAGTTTGATTTTATCTTTAGGGGGCAGAAAAATAATTTTTTCCTGTATTTTTTCTAAAGTTGTCATAGCCTGTAGGTTCCTTGTATGCTTGTGTTTTTAGGGAAACGTTCCACCATTCACCAAATCTCAACTTCAACTCCTTGACAATAAAATCAAATATAACCCTTCTTAAATATTTCGTCAATTAAAAGCGATAAAGAAGGAATTGGGGGTCAGACCCCATGGACCGTGCTGCACGCCTACTGCTGGATGAAAAATCATGTTCACATGGCACTCCAGGTCCGGGAAGA
Source organism: Desulfobacterium sp. (assembly GCA_034006945.1). GTDB lineage: Bacteria > Desulfobacterota > Desulfobacteria > Desulfobacterales > Desulfobacteraceae > Desulforapulum. The sequence continues at coordinate 7,317 of JAVERV010000091.1, forward strand.
GCCGCTGTCCAGGCTGATGCAGTATCATGATCTTGATTCACTGGCAGGGACATGGAGCAAAAAAGAGGCAGATGATTTTCGCCAGGCAATTGACAAGTTCAATCAGGCCGATGAAAACATATGGCAGTAGACAAGATTCTTATTGATACGAATGCTTATGCTTCATTCAAACGCAGTGATATGACGGCTGTTGAGATTATCAGGTATTCTCATTTCATTGGAATCAATACGATAGTTCTTGGTGAACTGTTATCAGGCTTTGCTGTGGGCAATCGCGAATCATGAAAAGAGCCGGGGTCAGGCTTGGCTTGTTGGCTTACTGAGCGGCTGCTACGGCAGGCCATGTAAAAGCTTCGGCGCAGTATTCTTGACATACGCCGATTTATGATCTAAATATCTGAGTAAGTATAGTGGAGGTAAATCATATGCATCAACTGAAGATAAAAGTTGAAGTTTTTAAAGAAGACGATCTCTATGTAGCGCTTTGCCCTTCATTAAATGTTTCCAGTTTTGGAGAATCAATAGATGAAGCCAAAAAGGCTCTTGTAGAAGCTGTGGAAATCTTTATTGAGGAATGTTCAGAAATGGGAACTCTTGATGAAGTTCTTGAAGAATCCGGTTTTACCAAAAAAGATCAAGACTGGCTTCCGAGGCAGGCTGTTTCTGAAGAACATGTAGCGTTGGCTATTTGATGAACACTCGTAAGATTGTTCCTGTTCATCATAAGACTTTGATTCGCCTTTTTGAACTTGAAGGCTTTGCTGTAAAGAGACAAAGAGGTGATCATATAATAATGACTAAAACCGGAATTAACCGTCCATTGGTGATCAAAACCAGTCCAAGAAAAGTACCCACCACCCATATCCGTACGAATCTGACTACTGCAGGAATATCCAGATCAAGATATTTTGAGCTTCTGGACAGACTTTAAAGCTGGGTCTGAGAAAGCGGGGTCTGACCCCAGCAAATTATTGTTTTTACAACAAATACTGCATAAATAATGGGGTAAAATGGTCTTAGGGTGTGGTTTTGGAGGCCAAAAAGAGGTGTTTAAGGAATTGCCGGACTCTGATGCTTAAAATTGGCTGGGAAAAAATCCCTGAGAATAGTATTACACGAGGTTTCTCACATCAGGATCTGACACATCAGGCAACATGGGGCTTGGCTTATTGGTATTATTGGAGGGTAAAGTATATCCTTTTGTACGGCGACTGCGCCGCCATGAAACGCGGTGCTGACTTCGTCCAGCACCTTGTCCCGGCGCTCTGCGCCTGAACAGGGTGCTGGGCTGGACAGCGGGAATTGCTGGTAATGTTCTTTTTACATTAAGGCTGTAAGGGGTCCGTTTGTCAAAACTGATATTTGAAATAATCGCTTGATCAGTACACCATTTGTACATATAATAAAAACATGGGTTTTCAATGGGACGAGACCAAAGCCAGTAGCAATCTTGGTAAACATGGGATTGATTTTGCAGATGCAGTAGGGGTGTTTGATGACCTCAACGCTATCACCGTTAACGATCCCAATCCAAATGAACAGCGATTTGTAACAATTGGAATCGATTGCTTTGGTCGGCTTCTGGTGGTGGCATATACGTGGAGAGGCGACACCATCCGCATTATCTCAGCCCGAAAAGCAATCAAAAAGGAACGGAAACAATATGGGGTGGGCTTATGAAAGAAGAGTATGACTTCAGTAAAGGCAGAAGAGGCCCTGTTATACTACCATCACCGAACAAAACCAGTGTAACCATTCGCCTTGATAATGACATTATCGAGTGGTTCAGGGACAAAGTGCACCAAGCCGGTGGCGGTAACTATCAAACCATGATCAATGATGCTCTGTGCAAGCATATTGAGACTGAAAAAGAATCTATCGAAGAGATATTGAGGCGGGTTATCCGGGAAGAATTTCAAAGTGACAAGTCTATCCGCGCCTGATATCAGTCATAAGCAGAAGTTAATTCAGTGGGGGTCAGTGGGGTTACGGTAGGAATGCTGGCAAGCGGGGTATGACCCCAGCAAGCTGTTGTTTTTATTTGGCATTACTGCAACCCCATGCGTCATAAGGGGCGTAGAGGGGCTAAGGAGCCAATTGATGGGCCAACTGAGCCATGAGCTCTATTATAAAACACCCGGGGATTGCCTCGATAGCACCAAGAAAACTGTAATTATTAATGCTTAAATCGACATTTCTACATCTAAAAGGTATAGGGAAAAAACCCGAGAGAACCCTTTGGAATAAGGGAATCACGACTTGGGAGGTTTATGCTGCCTCTTTTCAAAAACAACTCTCCCTTTTTAGCGAATACGCCGTAAATAACCCCATTAGCAAATCAATAGCCGCCTACGAGAATGACGACCTATCCTTTTTTGCGGAAACGCTGCCTGCATCAGAATATTATCGAATAGCATTAGAATTCCCTCAAGATGTAATTTTTCTCGATATTGAAACCACTGGCCTAAGCCACTATTACGACATCATTACTATCGTTGGCTGGTCTCTTGGCAAAGAATATGGTGTGTCCATAAATGGACAAGATGATACCCGGCTTAGAGCGGCATTAGCTCAAGCAAAAGCAATTGTAACCTTTAATGGCATCATGTTTGAGAAAGCGGGGTCTGACCCCATCAACTTATTGTTTTTAAAGTACAAACGGCATAAAAGATGAGCCAAAACGGTCTTAGAGTGTACTTTTGGGGGGGCGAAAAGGGGGTTTTAAGCAATCTGAAGAATTAACCTGAGGATAAGAGAGGGCTTGTTTTGTTTATGGAAAGATCAAAATTGAAAAAGATATTTATGTGCTATGTGGAACGACATATGCTATAATTTATATATTGAAATGAGACAATATATAAGAGGTTAAAGATATGAGAACGATAGAAATAAAATATCCCGAAACCATACCGGCTGTGCTGAATCTCAGTCCCGAAATGTTTGAGTACGAGGCCAAGTTTGGTCTATCTGTCAAATTGTACGAAATGGGACGGCTTACTTCCGGGCAGGCTGCACAGATAGTAGGAGTGTCACGTGTGACATTTTTACTTGAGTGTCGGAGATATGGCGCCGCCAGTGTGGAATGGGATCAGACAGAGATAGATGCTGAATTTACGGATATGAATGTATGAAAAACAGTGTGATTTGCAACGGGGGTATGTTTTGTCATGAATTTATGAAATCCATTCGTCGGGCATAATAGTATGGAAAAGATCAGCATATGGGGTGAAGAATTATTGGAGGTGGGTATGAAAAAAATAATTAAGATTGAAATATATCATGATGGTGAATTTTATTGTGCCAGGTGTATTGACTTTGATGTTTTCAGCCAGGGAACAAGTCTTGATGAAGTAGTTGAAAATATAAAAGAATCGATAATTTTATATTTTGAGGATGACCCTTCGGAACTGGCTGGATTTGATCGGAATCCTTCCATTTTCTCCATGATGGATTTAGGGGAAGTCCATGTCTGAAAAGATGCCGGTTGTTTCCGGGAAAGCGCTGATTCGTTTTCTTGAGTCCCTGGGCTATGAAGTTGCAAGGCAAAGGGGCAGCCATGTTAGGCTTGTAAAGTCGACAATGGCTGGCAATCATAAAATTTCTATCCCCAATCATAACCCCGTTGCAAAAGGCACACTGTCGGATATTTTAAGCAAAGTTTCTATCTGGTGTCAGATCAATAAACAGGACCTGGCCGCAAGATTGAAAAAATATTAGGGGTAAGAGGTAAGCAGGGTCTGAGGTCTGATGCTTAAAATTGGCTGGGAAAAGATCCCTTAGAATAATACTGCACGAAGTTTTAATCTCCGTTCCTACAGCGAATAATCCATGACCCATAAGGGAGATACCATGGATATCGTGAATCTAAAAAGTGTGTCTGCATATCCTGACATTCTGCGGTGGGTCAGCCTGGCGATGCTGGCGGTTTTGCGAGCACTCGGGGCCGGGCCTGGGTCCTGGTATGGAAATTTGATCAAATATGAAAAGATGTGATCTCTTCCAAAAGGTGGTATAATGGAATTTAACTTTGAATGGGATGAAGAAAAAGCCAGTTTAAATTATAAAAAGCATAAGGTTGATTTCGAAGAAGCAACGACTGTTTTTCTTGATCCATTTTCAATGACAATTCCTGACCCGGAACACTCAGAGTTTGAAGCCCGATATATTGACCTGGGATTGTCTGCTAAAGGGCGGTTGCTGATAGTGGTTTATACTGAGCGCGGGTTGAATATCCATATTATCGGCTGTCGTAAAGCATCGAGCTCTGAGCGGAAATTTTATGAAAAAGAAGGGAGAACAAGATGACACAGCCACATAAAGAAGATAAAGAGATGCGCTCCGAATATGATTTTACAACAAGTGTTCGTGGTAAGCATTATAAAAAAATGCAAGCTGGTTTTTTAATGACGATTCACAAGCCTGATGGAACGACTGTTGTCAAAGAAGTAAAGCCACAAAAAGGAATGGTGTTTTTGGAACCGGACATTGAAGCCTGGTTCCCGGATTCTGAATCTGTAAACAAAGCGTTACGATGTCTGCTTCCGCTGCTGAGTGAAAAACATAAATCAAAGTAGTGAATAAAAAGCCGGGTAAGCCGGGGTCAGACCCCATGTAATAAATCAAAGGAAAATAAAAGATCCAGGCTAAAAAATTTATACTCAAAACAGATAAAAATGGATTTCTGATAGAACAGCCACAATTGCCGCCAAATACCAGTATGGAAGTTATTTTTTTGATACAACACAACCCAAAACCTGCCAGAGCCGAAAAAAAACCTTCTGCAAAAATATTTAGAAAAGGTAAAATTATAGGGGATATCGTCACCTCTGTTGTGCCACCGGAAGAGTGGGATGCTTTGCAATGATTTTAACGGATACCCATATTTGGCTACGTTGGATTTTACCAAACGAACCTTTGCCTGAAAATCATGTGAAACTTATAAACAACTCTGATTCTCTGGCAGTTTCTTCTATTTCATGTTGGGAAGTTGTTTTGCTTGAAAAATGGAATAAAATTGAATTGCCGTTACCAATTAATGAGTGGCTAAATGAAGCCTTGGAAGGCTCATCAGTTACTGCACTGCCTATCACTGCCTCTATAGCTGAGTATGCCGGATCATTGGCCTACCATCATAAAGACCCGGCTGATAGATTTATTATTGCCACAGCATGTTATATGAAACTCGTTTCGAAGCGCCATAGGTAGCGGAGTTTCAATATTCGTTGTGGCCGGATGCCTCTCTCGTTCCGGCCGTGCCGGTTTATATGATATTGGGCTCATAAGCCTGGATAGTCAATTTTCATCATACAATGAACTAGAAAATCTTTTAATTTCATAGAAACTCTGCTAGCCCAGGAGCATTATGACCTGAATGTGGATTTTCTTCAGCTGGAAAGCGGGAGAAAGCGGGGAAAGCGGGTCGCGGTAGGAATGCCGGTTACCCGGCACCCCCCGCAGGTGAGTAGCCCAAAGGAACTTCCCCTTCAGGCCCTCTCAAAACCGTACGTGAATCTCTCGACTCATACGGCTCCTATCGTTCAGCCGTTTTCTTTTTATATTAAACGACTTTACTTTTTCCAACAGAATCCTTCCCTTTTGGGGTTGTTCTTTTGTTAAAAGTTAAACGACGCAACCCCTTTGCTCCAACCCCATTACAGGATTTTCCACGCTACTACGAGTTG
>JAVERV010000264.1:0-2682 GCA_034006945.1 Desulfobacterium sp.
ATATCCCCTTTGTCATAAATGATAATATTGATGTTGCCTTGGAAATTGATGCCGACGGGGTCCATGTCGGACAAAATGATATGAATGCCCGGGAAGTGAGAAAACTGATTGGTAAAGATAAGATACTCGGGGTGTCCGCTCAAACGGTGGGACAGGCCCTGGCCGCTGAAAATTCCGGGGCAGATTATCTGGGTGTGGGTGCGGTATTCAACACAGATACCAAACATGATGCTCAAACAATCTCGTTTGACACCTTAAAAGAGATCACAAAAAGCGTGCAGATCCCTGTTGTGGCAATCGGCGGGATTAATGAAAAAAATATCTTAAATTTAAAGGGAAGTCACATTGATGGGGTCGCTGTCGTATCTGCGATTCTATCCAGACCCGATATCTGTCTTGCAACCCAGAACTTAAAAAAACTAGCCCAGGCGCTTACAGGAGCCGGCTGAGCAGAGACGGTTACCCCATGGCCCTGGTGTTGGCTGAAAAACCATGTGTCATTCTTGACTTGACCCCGGATATGAGTAAGGCTATTCTAATATATCATTTCTAAAAAAGGAGTACTGTATGGAAAAACAGATTCTCATTCCCGTGGATCAATCCCGGACATCGTTGCAGGTGGTCAGGTATGTGGCCCGGGTATCGTCTTTTATCAAAGAGTTGCATTGTGAGCTGTATTATGTGCAGGCTCCGCTGTCATTGTATCTTAAAGAAGAAGCTGCCAGGGACCTGCATGTCCGTGCCAAGATGAATCGGGTATTGATAAAAAAAGAGGCTGCGGCCATGGAACTGCTGACCCGGCTTAAATCTGAAATGACGGAAGCCGGTTTTCCTGAAGATTGTATCCGTCTGCTGACCCGGCCCCGGGAACGGGGACTGGCACAGGATGTGATCGAATATGCCCAGAAAAAAATGATGGATGCCATTGTGGTGGGACGACGGGGCGTATCAGGAATTCAAAAACTTTTTGACGCCAGCATTTCCGATGCGATTCTGGAACGATCCCAGGTGATACCTGTTTGGATGGTGACCAAGGATATCCAGCCTGGGCCGTCTGAAAAGATTCTGGTAGCCATTGACGGATCAGTCGATGCGTTACGGGCCGTGGATCATGTGGGATTCATGGTATCTGAGAATAAAGATGTCCACATCACGCTGGTCCATGTCACCAATACGGCCCATAATTATTGTGAAATCAATCTGGATGATGACCCTGAATTTGTTCAGATTATTGAAAAGAGAGATCGGGCCTGTGTGGATCAGTTCTACCCCCAGGCATTGGATAAGTTTAAACAGATGGGGCTGTCAAAGGATCAGGTTGATATCCACACCCTGCAAGGCTCCCGACGTATCGGGCAGGACGTGGTGGCCTTTGCGGAAAAAAACAAATTCAATACCCTGGTCATCGGCAGGCGGGGAGTCAACAAAGCCTTTTTCATGGGCTCCGTGTCCCGGCAGATTATCAGTCATGCATCAGATATTGCCATCTGGATCGTTCCCTAAAGCTTAAAGGGTAAAGGCCGTTTTATAGTCTCCGAAACTGATTTCATTCAACGACTCCCCAGTTCTGATACCTGTCCCGGGACCAGCGGAGGTATTTCATCAATTCCCAGTTGACGGATTCGGAATCAAATTGCTCACTGTCGTAATCGCCACCAGACCATTCCATATAACTTTCATGCTCCTCGTGATTCGGGTCCTTAAGGGCGTTGCAGAATTCAAAGTAGCCGGGTACACCGCCCACATCTTCAGGAGGACAGGCACGTTCACCTTCAAGGCAGGCCAGCTCAGTTCTCAGTTCCGGATTGAAATAGCGGCTTTCTTCAATAACAAGTTCATGCTCCCAGCTGTCCCCGAAATCATACAGATAATGGAAGGTACGGCCTTTCTTCTTGATCAGATCTCCAAGACGGTATCTGCCGCAAACCAGCCCGTCTTCTTTGAATTCCGGATATTCCGTATATCGTTTTTTCCCGATGGTAAATTCGTGCAGATGGCTGTCGGTCCAGCCCATGACAATCTGAATGACATCGTGCAGACGGTCCAGTGTGATATTGGCAGGCACAACAAAACGCCGCCAGATTGCCGGTTCGATATCAAGCAGTTGTATTTTCAATAGATAAAATCGTTGGTTCATTTTTTCACCTCATATATCAGCTTTCAATTTCCCATTAGTTTTTCAGCCAGTTCCAGAACATCCACCGGCCAGAAGCATTCCGGGCGTGGGTGGCGTACTCGCAGATGTCCGGCCCCAGGGCGGCAGTTCTGCAGGGAGTCGAGCCACTGGACCGGAATAGCTTCCCGACCGCACACAGCCCCTAACAGCGCCCCACAAATGGCCGCGTTGGTATCGGTATCACCGCCGCGCATGATGGTATCGACAACACCTTCTTCGAGGCTCGGCGCATGGAGCAGCTGATACAGGGCATTCTGAAAAGCGATCAACACCCAGCCCTGCTGGTGAACATAGTCCACTGGCGGCTCTTCGGCGGCCTTGTCGATAGTATCCAGCAAGGCGGATTCAACGGGCATGTCTGCTGCCCATTGCCGTATGTACTGGTATAGCTCTTTGCCGTCGCAGCCGGATTGAATGGCATGGGCAATCCCCATGGCAAACAGCGCGTTCGCCTGCTGGCAGATCAGGTTGGGATGTGTGAGTGCCGCATCCTGCATGGCCCATTC
>JAVERV010000092.1:0-12788 GCA_034006945.1 Desulfobacterium sp.
TCCGGGTGCGTATCTGTGTATTTCCCGGGTGGCGCGCATGATTTTTTCGCTTGGGTGAAGCTTGAAAATAAGCGGTCTTTTGCCTGCAAGCCCGACGGCTCTCAGGATAAAGGCTTTGCGATCCTCGAACTGGATCGTTGTCTCCCTCACCGGGGACGTACAGACCAGCACGTAGTGCCTGTGGGGAAAGCTGTTGCTGCAGTATTTCCGGCAATTATCGAAATTGGGAATTCCCGTAACAACTATTCTTTCAGGATGGGCACCGTTTTTTATGAAAAAATCTTTGTAACCCCGGCTTGCAACACAGAACGCCTGATACGCATTGCTGAGCCCGGTCAATGCATTGCCTGCGAACCACAACGGGAAAAACCTGAATCTACTGACAAGGCGGGACATCATGGATTCCGGGTCTGTGATGCCCTCCTGAACCAGCACGATTCTCTGGCCGTAAATGTTCTTCTGCAGATACACATCCGAGCAGGTCACTACCAGATCACTGGGAAGATGCTGCCCCTTATAGTCAATGGGAAGGCCATGTTCTTGAAGATAAGCCCGACAGCGACCGACCAGTCTGTTCCCTGCAATCGTGAACTCGATCAGCCCGAGTTTTCGGAGAAACTCGTCAAACCCGTCGACGTAAAAGGGACTGAAGGCATGGTCAAAGTCGCCCAGGTGCTGGGAGATCTGGTGCATCTGGGTTGTCTGGTTCATGGAACCGCATATAAAAAATATTCTTTTTCTCATCATGACCCTTTGCTTACCGCCTGTGGAGCCAGTCGCAGGCAAGACAGACGGGAAAAGCGCTATAGTTCCGCTTCCCAAAATTTTTTCTCATTGAGGACAACACCGGCCCGGTCCAGATTTCACGGACACTTTGAACGGTGAGATCCCCCAGGTCCTGAACCCCGTTGTAATCCACACAGCAGGTAACGGCCCTGCCGTCCCAGAGTATTGACATGGCGGACCAGGGATAAAAACAGACCGACACTATTTTTTCCCCCACACGGTTGTATGACCTTCCGCTGCCAAAGTTATCTAAAGAGCTGAAATTCAGGCAGTCCCCCGCCTTTTTGTCCAGGAGAGAACGCCACATCGACTTAAATGCCTCTGTTTTTGCCCCATTGGTCGCCTGGGGCAGGTATTGGAGGATCAATTTCGGAGTCTTTTTTTTCATATCCCTCCTTATCTTGAAAAACTCTCTGATATTGTTCAGAGTCGTCTCAAAATCCAGCTGTCCCATGGTGTCACTGTAGGATTTAGAATCGGTGCCGTAAAAACTGATCTTCATCACATCCAGCCCTGAATCAATGATCCTTCGAGCCGTGTCGGGAAACAGCAGGGATGCGTTGGTCACAATATACGTCTGCTTTATCCCCAGGGCCTTTGCCAGCCTGATCCGTTCGGGCAGTAATTTATCCAGCAACGGCTCTCCAAACCCGTGGAGATGCACCACAGGTTTTTGTTTTGCCTTTGCCACCTCCCGTATGATCTTCTCGAACAATCCAAAGTCCATGAAACCGCGTTTCCGGGTCAGGGTCTCCCGGGGACACATGACACACCGGGCGTTGCAGCGGTTTGTATTCTCGATCATGATCACGCCTGGAAATGGAAAATGGTGCCGATAGTAGGGATAAAAGATGACCGGTGTTCTGGCCAGCGACAACAGGGTCCGGGTTATTCTGTCCCGGGCATTTAAGATCATGCCGCCTCTCCACTGAATGTTGTAATCATGACCCCGATAACAAACACCACCAAGGCAAAAACGCCGATGAACAGAGCATTTCTAAGGGAGGCCATGTGATCCACAAAAACCATGGATGCCCTGAGTCCTTCATTTACATAATAGAGCGGGAGTACCTTGGCAAACTTCTGCAAAAATTCGGGCATCATCTCCACAGGGAAAAATGTCCCAGACAGAAACATCATGGGAAACATAAGGGCGTCTGCTGCTGCTGCTGCACTCTCTGCTTCCCTGGCCACCCGGGTGAGAATCATCCCGAGCCCGACAAAGGCAAATACATCCAGGGCAACAAAAATCAGGAGCCAGCCGTTTATCGCCAGGCTTACGTTGAAAACAAAGTAGCTCACCACCAGCATCACCAGGGTGGACACAACTGCTAGAATGAACTGATACAGGACATTGGACAAAATCCAGTCGATACGGGTGATGGGAGTTGTGGAAAGTTTCCTTAAGACCCCCTTCTGCCGAAGTTCAGCATTCAAATTGACCGACCCGAACAGGCACGCCGTCATTACGGCCATTGCAATGATGCCCGGAACAAAGAATTCGATGAACCGGTATTTCTTTTTTAATATGGATACTTCCGTAAGGTCGATGGGTGCGGGCTTCCCGGACATTTCCTGATTTATCCGGGCCAGCACCAGTTCCAACACCCCCATTTTGGTAGTCACTCCAAAGGAGCTGGGGTCGTAGAGGGTGGTAAGGGTAACGGATTTACCAGAGCTTCCTGCTGACATTTCCTCCATGAGAGACATTTCAAAACCTTTGGGGAGAATCAGGACAAGGTTGGCCTTGTCCCCCATGGCATATGGCCTTGGATTGAGTGCCGGGTCAACCATTGTAATCTTGAATCTCTTGCTCAAATCCATTGCTGTGATTAGTTGTCCGGACGACGCCGTCCCGTCGAGATCCTGAATGTTCAAATCAAAGATCTCATTGTCTCTCTCCATGAAAATGGTGCCGAACACGAGTATCAGAATCACCGGAAAGGCAAGCCTGAAGAATACCACCGTCTTATCCCGATAGAAGCTCTTGATGCTCACAATGATATTGGCGTTGATGACATTGAGATTCATGGGGTCTCCCTTCTGGAGGAAAGGTCGTGGCGGAATGGTTCATGGGTAATCTTAAGGAAAACCTCCTCAAGATTGGGCTTGCGGATGTCCAGGCTTATAAACGAGGCCTTGCCGTGGTTGACAGCGTTGAGTATCCTGCGGACATCATCCGTGTGCTCAAGAAAAATTTTGAGACTCCCCTGGGTGTCATCGTTGGTATCAGGGACCGGATCAAAGCCCATATCCCTGATGATTCCAACTAAGTTTTCTGCCATTTTTTCATCCACGGACGTAAGCGTCATGGTAAAATAATCCACGTTGTTTTCTATCAGTTCTCCAGGAGAGCCCATTGCGGTAATCCTGCCTTTGGCAATGATGGCGACGGTGTCGGCAAGGACCTCGGCCTCTTCCATGTAGTGTGTGGTGAGAAACACCGTTTTTCCCTTTTTTTTCAGACCCAGAAGGACCTCCCACACCTTACGCCGGGCCCGGGGATCGAGCCCGGTGGTGGGCTCGTCAAGGAATATGATCTCGGGGTCGTTCACAAGGGCAACCGCAATGCCGAGGCGCTGCTTCAACCCTCCGGAGAGGTTTCTGTACTGCTCGTTTGCCTTGTGACTAAGGTTCACAAGCGCTATCAGCCCTTTGATATCAGTTTTTCTGCATCCAAAAAGCCGGGAATAATACTCCAGGGTTTCCCTGACCGTTATCCTGTCAAAGGAGCTGAACCCCTGGGGGAGGACGCCGATGCGGGGAATGATGTCATACTTTTTCTGGGTGACGTCCATTCCTAGAAGGGTGACGGTTCCGGACGTTGGTTTCAGGATGGTTTCGATAATCTCCACGGTGGTGGTTTTACCGGCGCCGTTGGGCCCCAAAAGGGCGAACACCTCGGCCTTTTTGACGGTAAACGACAGGTTGTCCACCGCCAGAAAACCGTTGTACCGTTTGGTCAGGCCGACGACTTCAATTGCATATGGGGTGTTGGTCGTCATAAATCCTAGCGTATCCTCTTTAATAGATGGGAAATAAACCGTCCCGGCCTGTCAGCATATTCATGGTTTTCAATCTCCAGTTGGAGCATAAATCCTTTTGCACCCGCAAAGGTTTAATCCGAGACCCATTGCATCCGAAGCCCGTAAATCTGCATGAGTGTGCGGCCTTGATCATCAAGGCCCCTGGTGTCCCATGTGAATCCTTTGTCATCCTGGGCCCGCATCCGAGCCTCCAGGGTAATTTTTTCCCCTACCTTGATTTTCCGCAAAAATCGCATCTCCCCGATCTCCATGGGAATCATGGATCTACGTTCGGATGGATCGGTTGCCGCACTGTGGCAGCAGACCAGCTGTAACAGTGCCTCAAAAAGATAGGGAGGGTATTGATACTCAGGGTTGTCAAGGTTTGCAAAATCACTGGTCAAAGGGTAGGTGGTCTGGCCCCGTACGACTCTGGGGCCTGCACCGTCAAGGAATTCTATGACGCGATACCTGCCCCCCAGACCGCTGCGGTTTTTGTACCATTTAAGCACTTTTTTGTGATCCATGGGCTCTGTCCTAAGTTCGTTCATCCGGACTGGAAAATCCTGGAACTCTTCACCCAGATACCCTTCTCCACCGTCCAGGATCACCTGCCCGCTGCATTGGGGGGTAAAGCGATCCGTCAACCTTCCAGCCGGGGAAATCTCCTGGGCCGCAAGAAAAACGTCGCACACGGGTTCCCGGAGCCCGCCGGACCTGCGGCAGGAAATTCTGGCCGGCCGGGAAATCCCCGGAGGACATTGAATCATATCCATGAGTCGAACCTTGCGGACACCGCGAACCTGCAGGTGGGGATACAGGATCCGGGCGGCTTCCATGAATGTTTCCAGAATCATGGTCCCTGATACAATGGCATGTTTGATGAACTTGAACGGCTTGTGATCCGTAATCCATAGGTCTTTATCCAGGGAAAAGGATCTTAAGGCTTCCAGCTCTTCCCGGCAAAGGTCGAGAGTTACAATTGTCTCTATCATGGGAAAATCTCCGGGGCTGAAGGATGCGATGCTGGTGTTCAGATCTCCGCCCGGGCACGGACGGTCCCGGTCATTGAGCATGACGCCAGGGACCCGGGGCAGACGTTTCATGAACATCACCCAGGTGTCCTCAACCGGGGCTGCAAAGAGTTCCCGACAGAAAAGCCCGGTAAGCTCATTCATATGAATGTAAACCACACCCTTTTGCTTCATCATTGCCTTGATCTCTGGATCACTTGCCATACCCGTTCCCTCCACCGGGGGAAGCATTATGGCCTTGAACCGTATGGCACTGTTTTCCCGGCCAAGGGTTCTGAGCAGGGCAGACATCATCCGGTTGGCCGCAGCATAATTTGCCTGGCCGGGATTACCCTGGATCGCCGCTGCCGAGGAGAGACCCACAAAAAATCTCAGACCCGCATCCTTTGCAGCGGAAAATAGATTCCAGGCCCCAAGGAATTTGACATCCATGACCATGGAGATATCATCCGGGGTCATATGGCTCAAAAGAGAGTCCCGGAGAACTCCGGCGCTGTGAATGATCCCATCAATTTTACCGTAGCGTGTTATCACCTCGCCCAGGATTTGTTTGACCGCTTCGGGGTCAGTCACATCGCAGGTATGGTAGGTGGCCTTTATCCCTGAAGTGTGCAGTTCCGCAAGAGTTCTTGCAATCTCTGATGCCCGGGATTCGACGATAAACGTCTTTGAAGAGGAGTGTTCGTGATTTGATGCTGCAGGGGTAAAACCTGAATCCACGAGTGTCCTTCCCAGAAAGACCAGGTGAGGTGCAAAGGGCGCAAGGGAGCGGGCAAGGTGGGCACTGATCCCGGTTGCACCCCCGGACATGACCACAACGTCTCCTGCACCCAGATTCAGACCTGGATTAAGATCTGTATTTATACCGGATGAATGGTTGAAATCCAGGGGAGCCAGGCGAGCCTCTGACGTGAAGAGCTCTTGTTTGCGATGCATCATCTCCACCACGGTGGCTCCCCTGTCAAGAGCGTTACCCAGTGCCCGCCGAAGATCAGTATCCGGCTCTATTTCCACCGTTCTAAACTGAACCGACGGATATTCCAGGGCCGCGCTCAGGAACAGACCAAGCATCCCTTCTGCCAAAAGCTCCTGGGGGATGTCAATGTTCTGCCTGGAATGGACCAGAACCACAAATTTCTTGTTCGGTGACCTGAGAAATGCCTTTACAACAAGAAAAAAGCCCTGAACAAGCCTTGAAACATCCGCCATGCTTATCTTTCCAATCAGACCGCCGGGGCTGAGGGTAATAACCAACCCGGAAACAGAGGAGAGATCCGCGATGATATCCTGCGCCTGCAACGCTCCTTTTTCGGTTCGGATGTCGTACCCTGTTTTACCCGGACCCCCACTGTCCTGAAGAAATGCCATCAAAGAGGTGCTGACATTATACTCCATCCGGAGGATCTCCCCTGCTTTTTCGGCAATGGTATCATGGCTTTCTGAAGAGAGAATCATGACGGAAGCGCCCGGGCTGAGCTCCATTGGAACAGACCTTTCCAGTTCCACGGTGGAGTGCGTGAATACAAGCCGTTTTAAACTCTCCCCACCCTCTTCCGGTTTCAGGGTTTCATCGTGCAGGACGCCCTGGTCAACCGCCAGGCCGGAAGATTTCAGAACACCTCCTGCCTGTCCTGCCATGATCCTGGAAATTGTCCGGGCAATGTCTTTCACCGTGTGGACATCGATAAAGTCCTCCAGTTCAACGATAATATTAAATTCGCGCTCAGCCGCATCCATAATGATGGGAAGCCGGCTGGATCGAATGGAGAGATCACCTCTCAATTCCATGTCAGGTTCGATCTCGTCTCTATTGAATCCTGTCGCATCCATGATGATGTGAATAAGTTTTTCCATAACACCAGCGTCCTCAGGAACCAGGCCGCCTTCAGGTGCCCCAGCGGCTGCAGGAGGAACCTGTGCCGGGCTTTCGGCAAGATCATAACCCTTCAGTATGGATGTGATAACCCCTGAGAGATCCTCTTCCTGAAATTCCGGGTCAAGCTCCTGACGAAAGGCTTTAAGAATGTTGGGCTCAAGAGAAGAACCGAATTTCGCCATCATGAATCGGTTGATTTCCCTTTGAAAAATCCGCTCCCTGGGATCAGGAGTCGGATGCCCTGATGTTACAGATTGCGGCGCTGAAGATTGTGATGCCCCGGAGTGTAATGTGGGTGAAGGCTCGATAACATCACTTACCCCAGACCCTCCTTCAGCCTTTAGATGACCGTGAACAAAAAGTTGGGCAAGGCTGCGCTTAAAGGTCAGGCTCTCTTCCGAAAAAAAACAGGTCTGAACAGTTGTAGATTCCGCAATTGAGTCTGCAGTGAGGTTGCTGATGACCTCCCCTGGGCCCACCTCCACAAAAAGCCGCACCCCGTGGTTATTCCAGAGGGTCCGGACATTGTCCATCCAATGGACCGTTGATTCCAGGTGGGCCATGAGAATTTTTTTGATCCCATCGGGATCTGACGGATACGGCATCCTGGTTGTGTTGGAGATGACGGGAATCCTGGGGGAATAGAATGGAATTTCGGCAATGAACCCTGCAAGCTCATCATGGATCACCTCCATGACAGGAGAGTGAAAGGCCATGCTGACACGCAAAAGGGTGGTTCTGTGACCCATTTTCCTTAATCGGGAACAGAAATCCCTGATTGATTCCGTGCTGCCGCTCAAAACAATCTGGTTCGGCGAATTGATATTGCCGATGTGGACATCATCACACCCCTTGCGCATCCTGTTCAACAGCTCCAGGGGGGCGTCCGTGGCTGCCATGACACCGGGATCAAGGTTTGCGGCGGCGGCTTTATCCATGCACAGCGCCCGCTTGTTAACAATTCTAAACCCGTCTTCCAGAGAGTAGACCCCGGCCATGCACAGGGCCGTCAATTCGCCAAGGCTGTGACCGGCCATGGCCACGGGAAGGATGCCGAGACTTGTAAGATACCGGGCCATGGCCGTTTCCATGGCGAACAGGGCAGGCTGCTGCCATCGGGTTTTACGGAGGTTTTCCTCCTGATCGTGGAACATCAAATGAAGAAGATCAAAGTCTGCAACGGCCGCTGCCCGATCCATGCATTCTCTGATCACCGGAAAGGAGTGGTAAAGATCGTGTCCCATTCCGGCATAGTGTGTCCCCTGTCCGGGAAATACAAAGGCAAGGGGCAAAACCTGAAGCTCTTCAGCCTGCATGAAGATCCCCTGGCGTGCCAGGGCTTTTTGATCCTTTTTCGGGACGATATCAAGCTCACCCTGGCATACCGAGTTCCCGACAAGCCTGAGGGCCTGGGCTTTAGATTGCCCCACAACGGCCACCCGGAAATTACGATTGTCCATTTTAGCCCTGAACATTAAGAGATCCCCGGGCAGATCGGCAGTCAGGGGAGGCGTCCTCTCTTCGGCCGGATTTTGTTGCAAATCAGGGCCTTTTTGCAAATCAGGTTTTTTGTGCGGAGTCACCAGAATCGAACCAGACTCTTCCATGGCCTCTTCCACCTGCACCACATAATTGGAACCGCCAAATCCAAAAGCGTTGACCTCAAGGCGTCTTGGATCTCCATTCCTCGGTTTCCAATCCAGAGGTTCCGGATTGACAATAAAGCCTGATTGTTCCAATTTGATTTCCGGATCAGGATGCTTGTAATTCAGGGTGGGCGGAAAAATTCCAGCCTTCATGGCTGTGACGCCTCTAATGAGGCTGCTGATACCCGAGGCCCCCAGCGTGTGACCGATCTGGGATTTGAAAGCGCTGAGCATGGTGGGCCTGGATGAATTAAAAATCGCCTTCAGGGCAAGGACCTCCTCTGCATCCCCCTGCCGGGTGCTGGTCCCATGGCATTCCACCAGATCCACGGCATCGGGTCCATAGGATGTCTCCTTAAAAGAGGCACGGATAGCCATCTGCTGGGCGTCACTGGCAGACTCCACAATGCCCAGATGGTTGTTGCTCGCCCCCACTCCGGTCACCAGGGCGTGAATACGAGCTCCCCTTGCCAGGGCAAAGCTTTCCCGTTCGATGACGATCATTGCCCCGCCTTCGCCAAGGACCATACCGTCCCTTTGGGCATCAAACGGGCAGGAGGTCTCGCAAGGCGGCCTCTGTTTCCCGGACAGTCCATAAAGTGCGCCCAGAGCTGAAAACTCCATGAAATGCACGTGGGAGAGATTTTCCTCGCCCCCTCCGATCACCGCTGCATCTATGATCCCGGCTTTAAGCATCTGGATTGCGCTGTGAACCGCCACAAGCGATGTGGCACAGGCTGCGGATACTGCATAACTTGGTCCCATGAACCCATACCGACTGCAGATGAAACCCACCGCAGCGCAGTTGAGTCTGCCCAGAAGCGTAGTGTCGTCCGGCGCCATTCGTCCGGCCTTTATTTGCTCTTCGACTGCCCTTTCCTGGTCCGGCGTGAGATTCACGGCTCTCTTGATGTTGCCAAGGATCTCTCCGACATATGCCCGGATAAGGGTATTGGTAAGCATGCCCGAGGCTTCCCCCGAATTCTGGGAGACAAGGACTGCGATCCGTTCAGGCGGAATGTTGGACGAGAGAATCCCTGATTCCCGTATGGCCCTGTCCGCAAGCCAAAGGGTAACCCGTGTCGCTTGGGTCATGCTCCTGAAATCGTGGGGGGAGATTCCAAGTCCTTTGCGGTCCACCTGAAAATCCAGAAAAGCACCTACCCTGCAATAGGTTTTGTCAGGAGAATTGGGCCGGGGATCATAAAAACGTGCCTGGTCCCATCGGGAAGGCGGAACCTGGATGATACCGCTTTTCATTGCCAGGCTTGCTGCCCAGACATCCCCAGGACTCTTCCCCAGGGTATTGACAATACTCATCCCGGTAATTGCTATCCGATCACGATCCTCCCTTCCCGGGGCGATTTGCCTGGACGACCTTCCTGACCTGGAAGTCCGGGGCTCCAAAGTTTTTTCCATCAAATTCACATGGGGTTGATGCATCAAAAAGGTACCCTGGGCCAGCTCGCGGTGAAAGGACGATAGATCATGGACCCCACGGATGAGGCCGGCGCAGGCCCCGCTCATGAACTGCCCGCGTTCCAGACAGGCCCGTTCATCCAGGGGCATTGACCCCGGTCTGTCCATGCCCCGGGCAGCAGTAAAGAGGCTTCCTGCGGCCATGGTTTCCATTTGCTTCCGGAACGATGTCTCATCCCTGCGGCCTGCTGCAAATTCTCTCTCAAGGGATAAAACAGCCTCTGTTACAGGAGTCTTCAATGATCGCACCCGAAGCCCTGTTGCCTGACCGGAAACAATGGTTCCTCCCAAAGGAGATGTCAGAATCATCCGCTGATAAAGGGGGGTCAAAGCACCTGTTTCAATAATCTCCCGACAGCTCAAATAGGCGGTACCCATCTGGATCGCGTCTGCTCCGACCATGGCGGCCATAAATGCGGTTTCCCGGTTAAAAATCCCTCCGGCAAGAATCACGCGACAGTTCTCAAACAGGGATGGGGAGCTCTGTTTCATACCCAGCACCATCTGGGCAAGGGTCAGTGTGCTGTGGGCTCCCACGTGGCCGCCGGCCTCATACCCCTCCAGGATAACATAACGTACACCCGTTTTCAGGGCAAGCCTCAACAGGGCCTCATCCGGAGCGATATACATGACCTCGATACCGCACCTCATCAATTCTCTTATGGGCGAAAGATCACCGCCTGCGATTACGACAAACCGGGGCCTGTGTTTCTTTATCCAGGCCAGGTGAATGTTTTTAAAAGGGTTTTCGGAAAGAGCGATGAAGTTGACTGCATAGGGGTGTGCACCCATTGCTTTCGGCAGGTGGCCAAGTCTCTTGGGTGCGGCTCTTTTGGGACATTGATAGCAACAGTTTTGGGTAGCCATAATCTCCCTCATTTTTTGTCAGGATTATTTGATTATTTTAAGGTGACCTCTCCTGTCTGGTGATTGTGGAATTTTTGTAGGTGGAACTTTTCCTCCTTGATAATGTTCCTCATGATTCCGTTTGTATTCGCAAGCTTCATGGAATTCCCAGTATTCATCAAAATCTTTACTGCTGCGCAATGCACGTAAACGTAGGACTGCTTCGGCACTGGTCAGTCTCCATTTTGCGCCGGTTATGTCCATTCGATCTTTAACAAGGTGACGGCATGCTCCTTCAATGACCCCAGTGCCAATAGGAAAACCGGATTTAAGATATTCATCATATTTAAGGAAGGGTGCCTTGTTCTTCAGATAGGTTGCACAGCTTTCCACTGGCTCACGTTCCTTTGGAGTAAGCTTTTTAAGTGTGGCACTCCTACGCATTCCACCTGCCATCAATCCGGCTTTACCTTCAAGAATTTTAAGTATTCGATACTGAACCCATTCTTCAAGTTCCGGGCCAGATTTAGGATGAAAGGCTCTGCCAGCTTTCCACAAGTATTCAATGACGTGGATAATGTCAACGATAATGGTAAGGTTCACCCCCTGTTTCTTGGCAAGACGCTTCAGGACTCGGAGCTGGTGATTCTCACCGTCCACCAGGGCAACCCAATGTTTTTCCTGTCTGGGATCACGATGTAGTGCCTCTGAAAAAGCTGATTCGATGACCTGCTCTGCGGGTTTTTCAAGGCTTGCCCAGACACGTTTTTGCTCAGGGAGTGGATTTTTTTTATCTGTCTTGGTTTTGTTTCCCGGAAGAATATCTTGAGGAGTTCGCTCAACTGTACCGATAGTATAAACGGCCGCCACGGTTGCCATGCGTTTGGCGTTTTTCTTTTCTCCTTTAGACACACGGGTTTTCATGTGGGGTTGTCGTTTTTGTGCAGCTGTACGAGTGTTTTCCCTAAGATCCTGCTTATGCATAACCACCCCTTTACCATCTGAGGTAATGACTAAAACAGGTCCTGTAGATTTCCCCGATTCCGGGTTGTATTTTCGTGTTTCGTAAAATGCGTCAAAGTCCTTGGCTGCTCGCTGTGCGAGTTCTTCTACCTGGCGTTTATGAATACTGGCACCCGTTGTTTTTCTTATGGTTTCCAAAGTCTCGTCAAAAGAACTCTTTGCAGCATTCTCTGCCACACGGCGACGAATTTCAAGGGAATACCGCTCAAAAGGTATATTCAGTTGAGCATCCAATGGGTGGAGGCTTGCTGATCCCTTGTCCCCATATCCGGCACGGTTTGTCGTTACTGTTCCAAATACGGTTTCTATCTCTCGATCTTGGAGTCGTACATTTAATCGATGGATTCCATCGGAACCACAGACTTCCTCTTCACAACGACTGGCGCTGAGCTTATCCAAATGTTGCTGGAGTAGAATGCGCATCAGTTCCCGACCTCGTTTTTCAAGTTCCTTCTCTAAACCGCTAAGCTCCATTGGGTTGTTCTCCTTAGCACCAAGGAAATTAACAATAGCATTATAGTGTGTCTGCCCTTGATCAATGACATGGTCATAGGACTGTTCCACAATAGAAAGGGCCTGGGCATTATTCATACTCATCTGTCGCCCTCCCTGATGAGTTGCTGAACAGCATTTTTTACCAGCGGATATACCAGTATGGTCTTCACCTCGGCTCCATGGCGTTTATTCTCTCCGTCCATGCGCCCACGACCGGAAGTTCTGCCCAATTCGATCCAGTTCGAGGCTCGATAACAGCCACCGTAAAAACGTTTCTGATCCACCAGTGTTTCCACCAGCAGTGGTTTAACGGCATATTGCCGCTCCCAATCACCTTTTAGTTGCCCAAGGGTTTGAGACAGTATCGTGCTCGCTAAATTCCGAATTGGTGCCAGAACCAGAAACCGGCTGTTATTCACCACCTGCTGTAATGCAGCTTTACGCCGATCCTCTGTCCAACCAATCCATTCATCCCGGGCACGCATGCGCCAGGCAGGACTTGAAAATTGAACACAGCCCACCACCTCTCGATGGGGTCGGTTTACATAAATAAGGTATTGCACTCTTGCGCCAAAGG
>JAVERV010000093.1:0-12538 GCA_034006945.1 Desulfobacterium sp.
TGGACAGCTTTCCCCACGAGGCAATTCGGGTCTTTTCAAACAGCCTTGCATCCTTGATCTGCCGGGCCAGTGATTCAATCGACATCAGGTGATGACGTTTTCCGTATTCATCCTTTTCTTTGTCGGCCCGTTTCTGAAGAGTCGTAATCATGGTGCGGATAACCTCTTCCGGCAGGTATTCAGCTGCACAATCAATCAAGGTATCCCGGATGCCGTAGTTATCCTTTTGAGTTACCTTGAGGATAAGATCTGCAATTCTTTCTTTGTCAGTACAACGGGAGGCATACTCCACAAACAGCTCTTTGGCATCATAGCGGAAGACATCGCCAATATTTCCGCTGGAGTCATCGCACATCTCGAAAATGGTATTGTCGGCTTCATAAAATGCGGCTACCAGTTCAACGCCGGTAAGAGGATCATCCACACCGGATTTCAAATCCTGCAGCAGCATTTCCAGCTCCTGGGAAAAACTGGCAGCGCCCCGCCAGTCAATAAAACTTTTCCGGCGTTTCAGCCCGGAAAGCTTCTTTTTAAATCGCTGAATATTCTCCTTCGGCGTGGCGATTAGTTGTTCAATCAGATCATCCGCCTCATCGGAATGCGTGGCAAGATCCAACAGAGCCTCCGCGAGATTTTCAGAACCGAGATCGATCAGTTTTTGTTTGCGAGAATCAGTCATTTTCCTATCCTCCAACATTTGTACCTCCCGGGCCGGATTGCAGAAGGTCCTTCCAACCTTCATAAATCCTGACCATTGCCATGGTATCCAATTCGTAATACTTGAGCAGAGCCTTCCGGATCTCCTCACGCTCATAGTCCGACATTTCTTCGAACTGCATTCGGGCATATGCCGTAAGAGCAGTGCCACCATCCCGCAGCTCATCATCGTCACTCAAAATACCCATATCTTTTTTTTGAACAAAAAAAGCAGTTAATCTGGCTCTTTTAACCGATTCGTGTTTATTGGTGTCCATTTGTGGCTCCTCCTTCGTCCTGAACTGCCGAGGAATCCTCGTGAATTGCCTCCCATTCGGCCTGGGCCTCTTCGAGTTGTTTTTTTAGAGTCTCTTTGTCGGGAAGATAAAGCTGATAGGCGGAAGCGTGAATATTGGCGTCTTTGGGCAATGTCAGTTTAACAAGACGATCGTCTTTTGAGTGACAGAGCAGAATACCAACGGTGGGATTTTCATCATCCAATTTCACATAACGATCGAAGTAGTTGACATACATCTGCATCTGACCGAGATCTTGATGGGTGAGTCTATCCCGTTTCAGGTCGATGATGACATAGCAACGAAGGAGCCGGTTGTAGAAAACAAGGTCCACATAGAAGTGATCATCATCAAAGGTGAAGCGTTTCTGGCGGGACTCAAAAAGAAATCCTTTTCCTAATTCAAGCAAGAAATGTTCAATTTTATCAATAATAATCGTCTCAAGGTCGTGCTCTGAATACTCAGACCGTTCCTGCAATCCCAGAAATTCCAGAACATAAGGGCTTTTCAAAACGTCTGATGGCTTGGCTACTAACTGATCTTTTTGAGCAAGTTCTTTCACTCCCGCTTTATCACGGCTCAATGCAAGGCCCTCATATAAGCTGGAACTGATTTGCCGCTTCAGCTCCCGAATCCCCCAGGCATTCTCAATGGCTTCAAGCTCATAAAAACGGCGTTCATCTTCCAAGCTAATCGTTAGCAATATTACATAATGAGACCAGCTCAAAGAGAATTTGGCAAACAGTGTCTGCCAAAAGTTTCCAATAGCGGAAAAATCTCCGCTATTGGATGCCAGCGTTGTTTGCGTGTCGGTTACAGAGGGAGCAAAGCATCTCTCTATCAATGCTTTTGATTGATCTATAGATTCGGCAGGCAGTGTCTGCCAAATCTTTTCATAGGTTTCATAAAACTGGCGAAACTGATCTACTGATCGCCTTGAGAAGCCTTTACCGAGCTTGTCCGTGAAACGTTTTGCAAGTTTGGGCATAAGTGTCTTGCCATAAAGATCCCTTCTTGAAGCCCCAGCTTTTTCAAACTCCACAATATACCAGCCAAACAGCCAGTTGCGCACCACCAAAGCAATATCCACTGAACGCGCTGCCTGCGTTTGCATCGCCGTCTGCGTCTGATCAAACAATCCAACCAACCCTTCAAATCCCACTTCAGTGTTTTCCCTGTGTTCTGTGGTTTTACCCAATCCGTGTTCATCTGCGTTCATCTGTGGTTTCTTTTTTTCATGCTTCAATTTACACTCTCTATTTTATCCGCAGATTGAGCCGATTGGCGCAGATAATTTTTCATCTGCGTTCATCTGTGTAATCTGCAAATTATTATTTTTGAACTCTGCGTATTCATCATCACAGATCCTTTGTGTTGAATTGGCTGTAGCCTTCGTAAAAATAGCTGACATCAATGCCTTTCATGAACAGAGATCGATCATTGATTCGATCCGTCAATGCGGCTTTCAGTAATACTTTAATTTCAATATCTTTTACCGGACTGCGCTCCATGGCAGAGAGGTATTCCTCCTTGGGGACTGCATTCCAATCAATCACCTGCTGAATCTCTTTTTTAAGAATCAAATCTAGCCAAATACGTGTTGAGCGTCCATTTCCTTCGCGAAAGGGGTGCGCAATATTCATCTCTACATATTTTTCAATAATTTCATCAAAATTGCTCTGGGGCATGGCGTTGATGTGTTTCGGCGACTGCTCCAGATACATCAACGGTGCAAAACGGAAATTGCCCTTGGAAATATTAACGTCCCGCATTTTTCCCGCAAAGTCATAGATCTCTGCAAAAAGATAGGCGTGAATAAAGACCAATCCTTCAAATGTACCAACAGCCACTTTTTCGATATCGCCGGAATCAAAAAGATGCTTTGCCTTCTTCTTACTGATTTTCTCTTCGACTCGAGCCAGTTCAACCTGGTTTGTGATGCCTAATTTATTTCCCAGTATCATTGTGCAAGTCCTCCGTTCGGATATTTATTCGCCATAATTTGGACTCCAAAACCCTTCGAATTCGAGAGAATTAAATCTGCGGCCATCTACGAAACCTTTTCGTGGTTCCCGGCAATCACGGCAACATGACGGCAGCAAGATGCCGCAACCCGGCAGAGGAAGCGATAGTAGAGTTCCTGCGCCCGGTTGCTGGATGTGCTATTATCAAACACATCACCGGCAACAAGCAAAGCATCGACCTGTTCATCTTCAATAGTCTGAGCCAGGCAATCCAGAAACGCTGAGAATTCCTCATAACGTTTCCGGCCATAAAGGGAGCAACCTAAATGCCAGTCTGATGTGTGGAGGATTTTCATTTGACCACCAACTCTTTCATTTGGTCAAAATGACGGCAGTCGTCTTTTTGAATTAATCCAAGTAAATCACTCAACACCTGTTTGGTTTCAATCAGGATTGATGGGCCATGTTCAGGGTCAGAAATCTGCCCAGCATGGGAATGAGTATGAAGGAACCTAAGAATTCTAGTTTTCTTGGTAACATCGAAATCGATTAGATCAAGTTGTTGGCGTAGTTCTCCCGATTTGGACGGTTGGCGAAATGCGAGAAATGATTCCAGAAGCCTACGTGCAATATTAGGAAGAGGGAAATTAAATTTGAGAATGTCTATTTTAGGCAGTGGTGCAGATTCCTTCTTCTTTTTCTGAGCATCAAGATCGGGTTCGTCCAAGGCCTTTGCAATTTGCTGAGCATCAGAAAACTTAAGCAACTCATCACACTTCTCCTGATAGGATCGCTTGTCATATTTGTTGTAAGGATTGTTTCCACCTGATGAACTCAAAAGATCTTTGACCGATTTAGCACGTTCTTTCTTGAAGTCATCGAGCACTTTTTCTAACCGGCGCTTTTCTGCTCCTTTTTCGCATCCTTCTTTCTCGGCCAGATCTATGTCGCCCTTGAGCTTTTCGACCTGTTGTTGTTTCTCAATGTTTTCCTCACCCAAAAAGAAAATGGGAGCAACTGCCCCATGAGTTGTAAATACGTTGCCTACAATAAAGTCTCTATTAAATACGCGGACTTGAGGAAGTCCCTGAGCGGATGCAATATTCGCTCCGTCTACCTTATTTCCGTTAATTACAAATTCTACTTGCCCCTCAGATATGGGCATCTGCTTCTCGATTGATCGGAACAGGTTGGAAAGCGTTGATTTACCAGTGCCATTCCATCCGTAGAAAAGGTTTTTCTCTTTAAAACCCAGTAGGTCTTGAGGCCAAACAAACCCACTAAAAATACGATGGTTTCTAATTTTGTTAAAGCGCTCAATGGCCATAGACAGCACCTTTCAACATATCAAACAGTTTGTCTATGTAGCCGTCCCGATCATCAGTCATGAAGAGAACATGATTGGACTCCATCTCATCCTGCGGGATTCCCCAACAAAGCAGCGGATATTTAGTCCAAGATAGAATGAAACTGTTAAGAATGACGTCCGGGTTGGCAAAGCGGCTTTCGATATCCTTGATGCGCTTATGAAATTGCACCTTCTCACTCCCAGGGCCTTCGTGAAGTAGCCCGTGCGGCTCAATGAAGGTGACATATTGTTTGCCACCAACAATCATCCACAGAATAAAGTCGGGATGGAAATTACCCGCTTCAAAAAAGCCCACGCCTTTTCCGCGACTCAGATTCCGGAGCAGAAAAAGTTCAACCCCATCATTTTGAAGCGTCTCAGCATTGATTTCGGACCATTCTTTTAGATCCGTTACAAACTGAAATTCACTTTCATTCAGCGCTACTGGCAGAATGGTAATTTTTCCACCTTTTCTTACATGGAAGAGCGGTTGAAAAAGATGCATTCCGAAGCGACATGCCTGGAGTTCACCTGCTTTAAGCAGCGATTGCTTGTTTTCCTCTAGTTCTTTCTTGAGCTTCTTAATACCAAGGATTACCTGCTCTTCACTGCCATCAACTATGAGCTGATAAAAATCTTCCTGTGGAATATTATCATCTTCCGGTGTGAGTTCTCTTAGCTCAAGACGTGGTTCGATAAATGAACGCTTGCAATAGTTGTAATAGTGATCGCAGAACCGTTTGAGAAGTTCTGCTGCCACTTGCTGCAACAACAAAACGTCATCAAATCCAGCCGGTTCTAATCGGGCTGTCGGAAGAAAGAGGGTGTACCATGTTTTATCCGCAAGGAGCTTGTGTATGCCAGCCTTATCAATATTCAGATTGTACCAACTCCTCTCACGCTTGAATTGCTCTAGCTCGAAGTACAATTCATCCATGTTCAATAGCGAGACATGTCTATCTGCCAGTTTGACATCATCTTTCTTAATCGCCTCAGCAGTCTTCTTTGAATGGATGGATTGAATACGCGGATACCAGTCAGACACAACCGGGTGCAACTGAAGGTACTCAGTCAGCTGACCAAGGTTGGGGACTGGAGCGTCCTTCTTGAAGTCATACTCTTTTCCGTCATCCGCCTTCCGCTTTGGTCGAATAATCTGCAGCTTCTTGCCAAAATCATAAGTGACATTCAGCGGTATGGTGAATACACGCCGCCGCTCGTTGCCGGGCAATCCCTCATCGGCAAGGAATTGACGGAATTTCTCCATAAAATCGGCTTCAACACCGAATACATTCAGTGTCTCAAGCTCTTCAATATATTGAGGAATTGACGGTGCATAGCTGTGCCCGCTTCGTTTGAGGCTCCAGTCGTATCCCTTCAGTCGCACGCCACGCCCAAAAAGCTGAATAATCTGCGCTCCTTCGCTTTTACCAACGTGCATCAAACCAAGGGTACTCACTCGCCAGCAGTCCCAGCCTTCGACAAATTTCTTTGACCCGATAAGAAGATTAACAGGAGACGAGGAATCCTTGACGGAATCAAAGGTGGCTTCCGAAAAATCGCTATCCTCAACCGATAGAAGTAAACCGTCCTGTTTAGCCACATCTTCAATGTGATCCGCAAGCGCTTTGGCATCGCCAACGTTAATCAGGCCAAAAGACGTTTCTGATGTACCGACTCGCAGGGCAATTTCACCGGATTCGCCTTTTACGCGATCAAGGGCCAGATGGCCGCCAGTGTTCGTATTGAATAAACGCTTCAAAATGTTTTTATAAAGATCATCATAGCAGAGCCCTGCATTTATTGTTTTAGCCAGCCATGTAAATGAGCCCTCAAAAATATCTACGCCGTTACTGTCCAGCAGGCCGGTATCCTGCCCATTGCCGGTCAGGATTTCTTCCATTCGCTTACATGCCTTGTCTTTGTTTGATAGGAAGTCTGCTATAAATGCGATGATCTGGGCAACATCGGAAATTGTCGCTTTTTCAGCTTTTGAACTTCCTTTAACGGTGCTTCCAACAAAAACCCATAAAGGCTTCTCAATATTGAAAGGATGCAATGCCTGGCTTTTATTCTCGTAAATATCAAGCTGCTGATAGAACTTGAGCAGACAGGCGGTTAAGTAAACGGCCTTAATTTCATCAAATGATTCCGGCAGGTTAAGGATTTGGTAGTCTTTACCAAAGCCATCCTCATAAAACCATCGGTATGAATAGTCAAAAACAACCGTTTTTGCATAATCGTCTTCGTGCCCCGTACCAGAAACAGCCTGATCAAAGGTTGCTGAGTATTCAAAGGTAAAACCTTTTTCACAGAGCATGGCGCGGTTTTTAAACCATGCGTTTTTATCGATCTTGGCATTTTTTGCTGAAAGGCCGCGATGCCCTTCATCAACAAGCAGCAGGTTCTGGTCGCCAAGACTGCGTGTTGCAATCGTGTTCGGCCCTTCCTTGTCACCCAGTTTGGTAATTTCCAGAACATCCACTCGGGAAAGCCCCTGTGCCTGGGTAAACAAACTGTGGCCTTCCTTTGAAAAATTAGATGCTCCAATATTACTTTCAGAAAACTCGGCAATATGTTGTTCGCTCAATCGTTCATTCGGTGAAATCAGAACAACCCGGGAGAGATCCTTCTCCTTGCCGTATTTTTTTGAGTAATGCTTGTACTGCATGTAGTTTACATGCATCAGCAGTGTCTTTCCGGAACCGGTGGCATTCTGCAAAGAGAGCTTGTTCAGCTCATCTTCATTGAAATAATCCATGTCGGAATATTCCGGCCAGCGGCTGTTAAAGCGGTCAACATACTCGTTCAGGGCTTTGAGCAAAGACTCCCGGTCACTGAAATAGCGGTCGAGATAGATTTCAACAAACAGAAGAGACAGCCACTGATAATACTTCCAGACAACCGGACGATGACGTTTGGCATTAATCGCTTGTGTGTGATGAACAATGTTCTCTTCATACGCAAGCAGCTGCGCTTTGCTCAGTTCAGTTAAATCACCCCAAAACAGATTGCTGTTAACCAGTGCATG
This sequence comes from Desulfobacterium sp., assembly GCA_034006945.1. GTDB lineage: Bacteria > Desulfobacterota > Desulfobacteria > Desulfobacterales > Desulfobacteraceae > Desulforapulum. Next base: position 7,336 of record JAVERV010000093.1, read on the forward strand.
GTAAAAATTATGCAGGTTGTCCTTGTCGAGACCTTCAAGCCTGGAATCACGAATAGGTTCCGCCAGTTTGTGAAAAGGACGCTCCTTTGCGTCTTCTTGAAGCGGATCAATGCCGAATAAGCTTATCAGCCACTGATTCAGGAGAAGCTTGTCCCTGAATTTATGCTGCTTAGGTCCTTGGGATTTACGTTTAGCCATTATTTGCCTCCTTTTTTATTTGAGGCCTCGATCTGTTTTATGGCTTTATCAAAATCCGATTCAATTCGCTGGGTTGGGTTGAACTTATCGTATTCGGTGAACGCTTTTTCCTCAGCTTTTTTACGGGAAATGGAGCCGTACCCTTCAAGAATTTGATATTCGTTAAACTCAAGAAACTTGTTCACACTTTCGGCAAAGCTTTCCATGGTGAACGTCGTGCGGTTTTCAATGATACGCTCGATGTAGTCAAAGAATGCGGTCACGGCCCGCTCCAGTTTTTTGATTTCATCTTCCTGCAGATAATTCTTCCCGACGGTGGTATCGGATTTGAGCATGCGTCCATCCGGTGCGTTTTTGTAAGTCATCATCCCCATCAGCGGTTTTTCAGCATCGGCATTCAGATAAATGATTTCGGCAGCAGTATGACCGGTAATAGCGAAATGAAATTTATCCTGCACATGGGCATAAAAATTACGGGTGGTTTCCGATTGGGGATCGTAGTCAATACTGCACTCGGCAAAGATATCTGTGATCTGCTGATAAATGCGGCGCTCAGAGGCTCGGATGGAGCGGACACGTTCCAGCAATTCGCGGAAATAGTCCTTACCGAAAAAACGCCCATTTTTCAGGCGTTCATCATCCATGGCAAAGCCTTTGATAATGTACTCCTTCAGCAGTTGTGTTGCCCAGATGCGGAACTGCGTGGCCTTGGATGAATTGACACGATAGCCAACCGAAATAATGGCATCGAGGTTGTAAAATTCCAGCTTCCTTTTTATCTGTCGTGAACCTTCTTGTTGAACTGTTTCCAAAATGGAAACAGTTGCCTCACGCACCAGCTCCCCATCAACGTAAATGTTGTCTAAATGCTTCGAAATGGCCGGAACACCCACCCCAAATAACTCAGCAATACGCTTCTGCGGCAGCCAGATGGTCTCGTTGTGCAGAATGCTCTCGACCTTCACCTGACCATCCGGCGCGGTATAAAGAAGAAAATCAGTCAGCTCATCCTTCATTGTCAACCGACGCTCTTGCGTGTTTTCTGAGTGTTCCGTGGTTCCTCCTAATTTGTGTCCATCCGTGTCCATCTGCGGTTTCTTTTTTTCGTGGTTACTCATTCGCCCACCTCCCACATTTTCTTATGGAACTCCTCTTCAATGAGGCGGACTTTCCAGTTCTCATCGTCCTTTCTCAGGTTGGGCAGGTTGTTGGAGCCGTTGACATAGATGGTGTCATATTCAAAGTCTCGGGTTGAAATACGGTATTTTTCAAACCACTCGTCCAGCATCAGGTTGTCTTCTTCCAGATTACCGGTGAGCTTACGCCAGACGATCAGCACACGTTCTTTCACGCCGTTGTTTGGCTTCATTGGGTCGGCAGGCACCCAGCCTTCCAGTTTACGGAACCACCATTTACCGTCAGCGGCCAGCTGGATTTTTCCATCTACCACCAGTTTGGTGTGCTGATCTTCCGGCAGTTCCGGATCAGGCTTGCGGATAAAGCTGGCGGTAAAGGTCTGGGGAGCCGCCATGTTTTCAAGGCGTAAACCAAGCAGGTAATTAAAGGTTTCAATCAGGTCTATATTCTGTGTGACCTGCTCATCACTGCCGGGCTTTTTCGCCACAAGGGAGTACGCTGTCGGGTCGGCAAAGGCATCAATATTCAACAAGCTTTGACTACCCCGGGTTTCCACATCCAGCAGATAGCGCAGCATGTAGTCCTCTTTAAGCGATGGCTTGCTCTCGATGGCCTTGCTGCGAACAGGATTTTCGTCAAAGACAAGATTGTTCAGGGTGTCTTCGTAGGATTCAAGACGGATGTATTTGAAGCAGTGGGAGATACCTGTATTGCGGGCAGTGGGTTTGCCGTTCTTCCAATCTGAAGAGTAGATGACTTTGGTGATGCGGGGCTTCATAACAGTGTTGAAATATTCTCCCATTTCTACAAGAATATATTTACACCGTTTATCATACTCACGATTAAGACTTATAGTAGCATGACCAGTTGTACCAGAGCCGCCAAAGATATCAAGAACTAAGCCCTCATCGCCATTCAAACCTATATATAATGCATCCTGTAATAACTTTAGTGACTTAGGTGTAAATGATGCCATTCTTTTATTGAAAATATTTTGAGCGAGGTTTCCACCATGCGTGCTACTGTATTCAGGGTCATAAAAAAATGATTTCGGTTTCCGAGTTGGAATATCCCCAATTCCTGGTCTCTGCTTTTTATAAAGAGTGAAATCACCTGTTCGAGATTTTTTTATTATCAAATTGTATTTTTCTGTATTTACTTTAGTCTTTTTCCAATACCAACTAAGCTCCTCACCATCATCATTGACTGGCCATATTGCGACATGCGAGATGTCTTTCGATTGATCATCATCTGTGGTATAAAAATCGCTACCGTCAGGCAAAAAATAAATTGGATACCATAGGTTTGGGCGCTTAGATCTTGGTGCATTTGTTCCTGTCGCTCTTAAACCATCGGCCTGCTTAAATAGTCCATATTCATCTTGCTCCCAATCATCCAGCAATACTTCTTCATCAATTGGTAATCGACCAATATCTGCCAAGCTCCGCTTAGCAAACGCAACTAAATATTCATGGCACGAAGCAAAACCTTCTGTATCTTGGTTCCCTTTTAGATTTGTAATAGCAGGTAATACTTTTGAAGCTTGATAACCAACAAGATTGTGACCCACAAAATACAAATGATTAAATTCATTTTCATCAATGCTTAGAAATAAGCAAGCATTATCTTTAAGTGTTTCATTGACAGCCATAAGGCGATCATAAATCATTGCTATCCAAGATGAGTGTTGAAAAGAGTCTTTGTATGCAAAGTCGCCTTCTTTCCGTTTGTTGTATGGAGGATCTGTGTAAACAGTATCTATGGTTCTTCGATATTTTTGCAGCAATAGGTTCAACGCCTGAAAGTTCTCTGAATGAACCAATAGTCCATCGCACTGTTCATCAAAATCCTCGATGGATTCAATCAGCTTTGCCTTGAACTCATCAGTGAAAAAAGCAGTATCCAACGCTAGTTTGTCATTGGCCTTTAGAAAGTCAGTCGTCAGTGGAACCGAATATTCCGGCGAACCCATGCCCGGCAGGCTTCCGGCATCGCCCTTGATCTCATCAATGGCAAAGAGCGTTACCCACTCTTCACGCTGCGCATCGTTGGCGGCAATCTCCTCATAAAGTTCTTCAGGAACGCGATCCAGGGTAATGCAGTAATTGGTTTCGGTCACAAATTTCTTTTTCAGCCAGAGCTTCTTCTGAAAATCTTCAAGCTGCGCAAGGAAATCGATCAGCTTGGTGGCAATCTTGCGGATGACCTTGAGCTTGGCCAAATAATTTTCCACGGCGGGCACATCGGCATTCTCGATATCATCAAGATGCATCACCTCGTTTTTGATATAGAAATCCAGCTCGCGTTTCAGGAAGCCTGAAAGGTCTTTGTGAATGAAGTAGTCGCAGGTGTTGCCGTCGGTGTACTGCTTAATGTATTTCGCCAACAATGGCCGATTGGGAATTTTGTCTGTTGGCGCATACAGGCCCAATACACTCAGATATTCTTTGGCGTTTGCTAACCCAGAAGCAGCCTCAATCACCTTTTCGGCAATGGCCAGATTCGGCATATCCCCTTTGTTCAGGCTCTTGCCGAATTTTTCTTTCAATATCTTCTCTGTATCGGTATCAACGGCATTCTCCCCACCGGGTAGCGATTTGTATTCAAAATTGATGACCAACTCATCGGCATCATTGAACTCAACTGGATTTTCCTCGTGCAGGACGAAAAACCGCTTTTTATCTTCGGCGGCCTTCACATTGCCATGTTCACCTTCGCTGGCATCAATGATGCGAAAATGCACCTTGAGCGTTTTTTCAGGAATTCTGTTAAGAACCTTTTCACCATCCGACATTTTACGGATTTCAGCAGCCTGAGTAAGATCAAAACTGTAGTTGGAAAAATATTCTGCCGTTTTAATGTAATACTGGTCCGCATTGGCCCAGTGCAGCTTTACCTCCTCACCATTATAGGGAATGGCAAAGGGGGCAGCTTTTCCAGCATTCTCACGGGCGTAGTAGCGCCTTGATATAAAATCGCCTTCGTCATAATAACGTTCAAAGAAACGGTATAAATGGTCATACACGTCGGATTCTGCGGTTGCTCCGTCTTTTATTGCATTGTATTGCGCACGAGCTTCCATAACCCCATCGGTTACTTCTGGATCAGGTGCTCCATATTTTTTTGCCTGTTCAATGGCTTTTTCCACTGTAGCGGCGAGTTCGACTTTTCTGCCTTCATCAACCTGTCCGAAGGCGTCTTCAATAATCTGCAGTAGATCTTTATCTATGAAGGATTTTACCTGCTGGGCCTTGGCCTGCATGATACGATAAAATCCAAAATCAAGATCCGGCTGATCCAGCTGGAACAGCTCCGTAAGCTTACCCATAAGCTTGTTTCTAAGTTTTTCTGTCGTCGGCATATTTAAATCCTTTTATTTGAAACCACAGATGGACACAGATTCACACAGATGATTTTCATAGTATGATTCTCTCCCATTCTAATTTGGCATGTTTAAAGTTAAGCAGCAGACCAACTCGTAGGCCTGTAATTTTTAAGTAGTTTATGATCTGGGCTTTTTCGTTGTTTCCAATCTTCTCGATGACCTTTGTGTCCACGATAATTCTATCGAACACGATCAAGTCGGGAATATACTCTCCCACCTGAACTGATTTATAGATCACTGGAAATCGTGGTTGCTGTGTGTAGGGGATACCTTGCTGTTGAAACTCAACAACCAAAGCATTCTCATAAGGTTTTTCCAGTAGACCATGCCCAAGCGTATTCAAGATTTCAAAGGCACATCCAATAATCCGATGTGTTTCTTCCTTAAATAAAAATCTGTGTTTATCCGTGTTCATCTGTGGTTCCATTAAACAACGCTCCATCGAATGGTAAACAGCTCTTCTGTGGTCGTTTTTTGCTCCAT
>JAVERV010000094.1:0-12308 GCA_034006945.1 Desulfobacterium sp.
CATGTATGATTCAGGCTTTGACTTCCTCATCCCTGAGTATCCGGCGCAGGACCTTGCCCACGTTGGATACGGGTATGTCGTCCCTGAATTCAATACTCCTGGGCCGTTTGTAACCGGCCATATTTTCTTTGCAGAATTCGCGCATCTCCTCCACGGTCACGGTTGAACCTGGCTTGAGTTTGATGAACGCCTTTACGCTCTCCCCGCTCCTCTGGTCAGGAACGCCCACAACGGCCACGAGTTCAACACTTGGATGGGTGTAGAGGATATCCTCCACATCCCTGGGGTAGACGTTAAAGCCGCCCACGATGATCATATCTTTTTTCCGGTCCGTGATCAGTATGTAGCCGTCCTTGTCAATGTGGGCGATGTCCCCGGTGAGAAAATAACGACATCCGTCAATGTTTCTGAACACCTCAGCGTTGGCATCGGGGCGATTCCAGTACCCCTTCATCACCTGGGGACCGCAAACGGCAAGCTCCCCGTCCTCACCCTGGGCGAGTTCTGTCTCGCCTGTGGTGAGATCCATGATTTTGACATGGGTTCCAGGCAGGGGAAAGCCGATGGAACCGATTTTTCTCTGCTCCCTGTTAGTGGGGTTGGCGCTTACCACGGGGGTTGTCTCGGTAAGGCCGTAGCCCTCGAAGATGGTTGCCCCGGTTTTTTCTTCAAACTGTCTGCACACCTCGGGAGGCAGGGGTGCCCCGCCTGAAAAGCATCCGATGATCGATGTCAGGTCGTACTTATCGATATGTTTGTGGTTGGTAAAGGCGACAAAGATGGTGGGAACCGCCGGCATGATTGTGGCCCTGTATTTTTGAACGGCCTTGAGAACCTCGGTAAAAGGGGGTGTTCCGGCCCTGGGATCAGGGATGCACACGAGCTTGCTTCCAGAAAGTGTGGCTGAAAGCATGGCGCAGGTGATGCCAAAGCTGTGATACCAGGGAAGCACCCCAAGGTAGGTGTGAAATCCATTTGTTCTGAGTCTTTCGGCAGGCTTGCCAGGTTCATGGACAAAACGGGCATATTCGTCCAGGGCCAGAACATCGTAGGTGAAGTTTGTGTGGGTGAGCTCGGCTCCCTTTGGAACACCTGTGGTGCCGCCCGTGTAGAGCATTACGGCCGTATCCTTTCCAGGATCAATGGCGATTTTTGGGGGATTCGGGCTTGAGGATGCAACCATGTCGTCAAACATGATATGACCGGGTTCGTGGCTGTCTGCCCTGGGGATTTTTCCAAGCAGGGATCCGATAAATCCTTTGAGTTTCGGCAGGTAGGATTTGATGTTGCACACGACCACAGTTTCAACCCCTGTTCCCTTGATGGCCTGGACCGTATTTGGGTAAAATACGGGGTGGTCCATGCAGAACACCATCTTTGATTCGGAATCGCTCAGCTGGTGGTTGAGTTCGTTTGCAGTGTACACTGGGTTGCAGTTGACGCAACAGGCCCCGGCCTTGATAATCCCGAAGAAAATTTCGGGGAAATGGGGCAGGTTGGGCAGGAAGATGGCAACCTTGTCACCTTTTTTTATTCCCTTTTTTACGAGAAAACTGGCTATCCTGTCCGCCGTATCCTTTACCTGGGCGTAGGTCTTGGTGGCGCCGTTAAAAATGGTGAAAACATTGTCCGGGGTTTTCCTGGCAGAATCATCAAAAATTTTGAACAGCGGAAAATTGTAGTCAGGAACCGTGTTGGCAACTCCCTTGGGCCAGAAAGGGGTCTTCCAGGTTGGCACATCCATCGTCTCTCTCCTTTTAGTTCAGGTTCTTATGGCTTGAGGATCTCCTCGTAAATGTTGAAGACCCGCTCTTTGATTTTAAAAAAATGATCCGACAGCTTTGTCTCCTGTTCCTCCTTGAGGTCAAGCCTGTGGACCGCCCGTCGCTGGAGAAGATATGCCTGTTTTACCTCTTCAGCCTCGGTCTGGGTCAATATCTTTTCCCGGGCAAGGGTCTCTATGAGGCGTACATTGTCGGTCCAGCGGGTGAGTTGCGGATGGTCATGGCTATGCCTTAGGACCAGGTATTGAACCAGGAATTCAATGTCAACTATGCCGCCCCTCTCCTGCTTGAGGTCCATACCTCCCGGTTTGAGATGTTTTTCACGCAGGCGTTCTCTCATCTCGTTTACCTCTTTTTTCAGGGCTTGCTCATCCCTTTCAGCCCTGAGTGCCTTATCCCTTATTCTGATGAAACGACCCCTGAGTTCAGGGTCGCCGGCCAGGGGTCTTGCCCGGACAATGGCCTGGATTTCCCAGGTCCAGGCCTGGTTGCCTATGTACTCTTCAAAGGCGTTTATTTCGCTTACGATCATTCCGGAGAGGCCCGAGGGTCTCAGGCGCATATCTGTTTCGTACAGGGTTCCGGCAGCGGTGTGAACGGTGAGGGCGTGGATGATTCTCTGACCCAGCATCGAGTAAAAGCGTGTGTTTTCTATCTCTTTTATGCCCCCCCGGGTGGTGCCTTGTTCTCCTGAATGGATAAACACAAGGTCAAGGTCTGACCTGTATCCAAGCTCTATTCCCCCGAGTTTTCCATAGGCAATGGCGGCAAATCCGGGGAAATTTTGTTTCTCCCTCTGAACACCCGAGGGAGTTCCGTATTTTTCTGCAATCTGGTCCCAGGCTATTTCGATTACCCGCTCAAGAACGGTTTCAGCGATATGGGTAAGGGTGTCGCTCACCTTCATCAGGGGATAATCCCTGCTTATGTCTGCAACGGCTGTCCTCAGGGTGTTTGTGTGCCGGAAAATGCAGAGTTCTTCGATTTGAAACTCTGTATTTCCTGGAGGTATCTGGGACATTCTGTGTTTAAGCTCAATCCTCAGTTCTTCTTTGGTGGGCAGGGCCTGGTCCTTGTCCGGGCCCAGAAGTTCGTCCAAAAGGGCTGGATGCTTTGATACAAAGTCGATTATCCAGGGGCTTTCAGCGGCAAGGCCTGCAAGCTGGTCAAGTACCTCGGGTCTTTCAAGGAGAAGTGAAATGTAGCAGGTGCGCCGTTCGATGGTGATCACAAGATCCACAAGCCTTGAGAGAACTGTTTCAGCCGAATCCTGTTCCCCGGCTTTTTGGATGATTCTTGGAACAAGCCTGTTAAGGCGTTCCCGTCCGTTGGCCGTAAGTCGCTGGGTGTTGGGATTTGCCTCCAGGGATTTCAGCAGAGCAATGACCTTTTTTGGATCTTTAAATCCAGGGAGCTTGTTAAGGGGGATATTCTCGCTCTGGGGCTCCCAGAGCTGGGGATCATTTATATTTTGCCAAAGATAGCTGAACTGGTTTATCCGGTCTTGTTTTTTATCCTTTTCTTCCACGAGGAGATGGTTGAAGTGGATCTGCACGATCCGCCTGTGCCGGTCAAGCTCATGGATAAACAGCTCCCAGGTTTTAAAATTCATGGAGAGAGCAAGGCGTAATCGGTCGGTTGCATTTTGGGGAAGATCGTGGGTCTGGAGGTCTCCATACTCCTGGAGTCTGTGCTCAACCTTTCGCAAAAAATGATAGGCCTGGGTAAGTTCCTTTCGGGTTCGATCGTCAATAGAGGTCCGCTGGTTGAGCAGGGTCAGCACCTTAAGGATTCTTCGTTCCTGGAATTCAGGCTCCACCCCTCCCCGGATCAGCTGGAACAGCTGGCCGAAAAACTCAATCTCCCGGATGCCTCCCGGTCCTATCTTGATGTTATGCCTGAATTTTTTGTCTCGTATCTGGAGGGAGATTCTTTTTTTCATATCCCGGAAGGATTCAAAACTGCCGTAGTCGAGATAGCGCCGGTAGATAAAGGGGTTGAGGGCCGCAAGGAGTCGGTTGCCCGCCTCGATGTCTCCTGCAACGGGTCTTGCCTTGATCAGGGCATAGCGCTCCCACTCTCTGCCCTGGGTCTGGTAATAGTTGATCATGGAATCAAAACTGGTCACCAGGGGACCTGTTGTCCCAAATGGCCGTAACCTCGTATCGACTCGGAATATGGTGGCTTCAGCCATGGTTGAATCAAACACCCGTAAAAAATTCCTGCACAGCTTTGTGAAGAACTCCTCGTTGGTATGGTCTCGACCGCCACCCGTCGTAACTCCCTCCCATGGATAGGCAAAGATCAGGTCTATGTCCGATGAAAAGTTCAGCTCCCGGGCTCCGAGTTTCCCCATGCCAAGGACGGTTATTTTTTGTTTTGAACCCTGTCTGTCCATTGGGGTTCCGTAGGTAGAACAAAGTTCACCATAGAGAATCGTAAAAGTTTTGTCAATACAAGCTTGGGCAAGGTCCGATAGATCGCCTGTGGTCTGTTCCAGGGTGGCCTTTCCGTTTAAATCCTGCCATGCGATTCTTATCATTTCACGCTGGCGAATACGGATGAGAATCTCCTTGAATTCAACCTTGTCGTTGATGTGGGCGAGTTGCCGGGCAAGCCTTGTCCCATACTCACCCCTGTCATAGGTCCGTTCAAGGTCTTTTGATTCAATCAGATCAATCAGGATTCCGGGGTGGCGGGTGACGGTTGTTGCGATGAACTCACTGTAGAGCAAAGCCCGGTCAAGGTCTATTTTAAAGCTCGATTGCTGGGGCAGAACATGCCCCTTTTCCTTAAGCTGTGTTTCAAGAAGGGCGTGCCTGTCCCTGAGCTGTTTGGTCAGCTGTGGGGAAAGTTTTTCAAGGTCCATATTTATTCTCTTTTAATAAAACTATTGAAAAAATTACTTGTTTTCCATATAGTAAGAAGATTTATATATTGCTTAAACTGCCGAAAATGACAAGGATAAAAAGAGCATGTACCGTCTGTTTACACTTACAGGCAAGTATCTATTGGATGGGGGCCTAGGTTTGGTGGGTGTTTCATGTAAACGAAGGTTGAAGCTCGATAGCTGTTAGCTCTTAGCGGGTAGCTAAGAGCTAACAGCTAACAACAATCCATATACAGGAGGTGGCAATTTTCTGCCACAAAATTTATGAAAGCATTACTGGCACTTGAGGACGGCAGGACATTTCCCTGCCGCAGCTTTACCGGTCCGGGGGAGGTTTCGGGCGAGGTGGTGTTCAACACCAGCATGACCGGATACCAGGAAATTTTAACCGATCCCTCCTACTTCGGGCAGATGGTGACCATGACCTATCCCATGATTGGAAGTTACGGGGTCTGCCCCGAGGATATGGAATCCGACCGAATTCAGGCAAGGGCAATTATCGTTCGGGAGTACGTGGATTATCCCAGCAACTGGCGATCCACCGGCACCCTGGCCGACTTTTTGAAAAAAGAGGGGGTTCTGGGTGTCGAGGCCCTTGATACCCGGGCTCTGACCCGCCACATCCGGAACAGGGGAGCCATGGGTGCAGTAATTTCCACCATTGATCTTGATCCGGCAACCCTTGTTGCAAAGGCAAAGAAGGTGGCTCCCATTGTGGGGTGCGATCTTGTGCAGAATGTGACCACCCGGTTCCCCTATTTCTGGCGGGACAACAGGCCGGTCCATGTTGCAAAAAACGCCGTGCTGGACCCTTCCATCTGGCGGTTCGGGCAGGAAAAAAAACGGGTTGCTGCCCTTGATTTCGGTATAAAGTACAACATCATACGCTCTCTTGAGGCAGCCGGGTGTGAGGTGCTTGTGCTGCCGGCCTCAACCGAATCCGGTATCATCAAGGCCCTTGAGCCGGACGGCATCTTCCTCTCCAACGGCCCCGGGGATCCGGAGTCTCTATCCTATGCGGTTGAAACCATCCGGGAGATTTTGGGATTCAAACCCATGTTCGGCATCTGCCTTGGCATGCAGCTCATGGGCCTTGCCATGGGGGCTAAGACCCACAAGATAAAGTTTGGCCACAGGGGAGGGAACCAGCCGGTCAAGAACTTTGCCACCAACCGGGTGGAGATCACGGCCCAGAACCACGGGTTTGCCGTTGATATCGACACCCTTGGAGATAAGGGGGGAGTCATGACCCACATCAATTTGAACGAAAGTTCCCTTGAGGGGATGAAGAACGAATCCCTCAAGATCTTTTCCGTTCAGTACCATCCTGAGGCATCCCCCGGCCCCCATGATGCAGCCTATCTCTTTAACCAGTTCGCAGCAATGATGGATAAATAAGTAAAATGCCAAAACGAACCGACATACATAAAATTCTCATCATCGGAGCAGGTCCCATAATCATCAGCCAGGGGTGCGAGTTTGACTACTCTGGCACCCAGGCGTGCAAGGCCCTGAAGGAAGAGGGTTATGAGGTGATCCTGGTGAACTCCAATCCCGCCACCATCATGACCGATCCTGAAACGGCGGATCGAACCTACATAGAGCCGATCACCCCGGAAACCGTTGCAAAGATCATCGAGCTTGAGCGGCCCGACGCCCTGCTGCCGACCCTCGGCGGTCAGACCGGCCTGAACACGGCCGTGAAGGTGGCCAACATGGGCATTCTCGAACGTTTCAATGTGGAGATGATAGGGGCGTCCCTTGAGGCCATCAACAAGGCCGAGGACCGGGAGCTGTTCCGCAACGCCATGAACAAGATCGGCCTGAGGATTCCAGAGAGCGGGTTTGCCCACACCATGGCCGAGGTGGAAGATATTGCCCAGAGGCTGGGGTTCCCCGTCATTGTGCGGCCAAGCTTTACCCTGGGCGGAACCGGCGGCGGGGTGGCCTATAACTCCGAGGAACTTGCAGATCTTGCCAAAACAGGCCTTGACGCAAGCTTTATCTCCCAGGTGATGCTCGAGGAATCGGTACTCGGCTGGAAGGAGTACGAGCTTGAGGTGATGCGGGACCATGCCGGCAATGTGGTGATCGTCTGTTCCATCGAGAACCTCGACGCCATGGGGGTCCATACCGGCGACAGCATTACCGTTGCCCCTGCCCAGACCCTGTCCGACAAGGAGTACCAGGTTTTGAGGAACGCCTCCATCGACATCATGCGGGAGATAGGGGTGGATACGGGGGGGGCCAACGTCCAGTTTGCCATCAATCCGGCCAACGGTGAAATGATCGTCGTGGAGATGAACCCAAGGGTGTCCAGGAGTTCTGCCCTTGCCTCCAAGGCAACGGGCTTTCCCATTGCAAAGATTGCGGCCAAGCTTGCCGTGGGCTACACCCTTGATGAGATCACCAACGACATCACGGGCCAGACCCTTGCCTGCTTTGAACCCTCCATCGACTATTGCGTTGTGAAGATCCCCCGCTGGACCTTTGAGAAGTTTCCCGAGGCTGAAGACATCCTGACCACGGCCATGAAGAGCGTTGGCGAGACCATGAGCATAGGCCGGACCTTTAAGGAGGCGCTCCAGAAGGGTCTTCGATCCCTTGAGATCGGTCGTTTCGGGTTTGGGGCGGACGGTAAAGATCCGCTTCCCGGATCGGTCTCCCGTACCGAGCTTGAGTATCGCCTTGCCACCCCCAATTCCCAGCGGATTTTTTACATCAGGCACGCCCTTGAAAACGGGATGGATATCGGAGCCATAAATTCCCTCACATCCATCGACCCCTGGTTCCTCTTCCAGATGAAGCAGATGGTGGAATTTGAAAAAACCATCACCCTTGCAGGGCAGGAGATTCCCAAGGAGATGCTGAAAAAGGCAAAGAGGTGGGGGTATTCCGACCGCCAGCTCGCCCATCTCACAGGGATCGGTGAGGAGAAAATCGAAAAAAAGCGTAAACTCCTCGGCATCGTGCCCGTGTACAAGCTTGTGGACACCTGTGCGGCTGAATTCAGAGCCGTTACCCCCTACTACTACTCCACCTATGAGGATGAGTGCGAGGCAAGAGTCTCGGACCGGAAAAAGGTTATGATCCTTGGCGGCGGTCCCAACCGCATCGGCCAGGGTATCGAATTTGACTATTGCTGCGTCCATGCAGCGTTTGCCCTCAAAGAAGAGGGGGTGGAAAGCATCATGGTCAACTCAAATCCCGAAACCGTGAGCACTGACTATGACACCTCGGACAAGCTCTACTTCGAGCCCCTGACAAAGGAGGACGTGCTCCATATCGTGGAAAAGGAGAAACCATTCGGGGTGATCGTTCAGTTTGGCGGTCAGACTCCTTTAAACCTTGCCATGGATCTTGAGCGGGCCGGGGTTCCCATCATCGGCACAAGTCCCGACAGCATCGACCAGGCCGAAGACAGGGATCGTTTCCAGGTCATGCTCGACAAGCTCGGCATTGCCCAGCCTGCCAACGGTATTGCCACAAACATTGACGAGGCCTATGCCGTTGCCGAAAAAATAGGCTTTCCCGTTATGGTGAGACCGTCCTTTGTCCTTGGGGGCAGGGCCATGAAGATAGTTTACGACCGTTCGGCCCTTGAAGAATTTTTCAACCTTGCCGTGCTCGCATCCCCGGATCATCCGGTTCTCATTGACCAGTTTCTAGAGGATGCCTTTGAGCTTGATGTGGATGCCATTTCAGACGGGGAAAATACCGTGATCGGCGGCATGATGGAGCATATCGAGGAGGCGGGCATCCATTCCGGGGATTCCGCCTGTGTGCTTCCCCCCTACTCTATCTCAGACGAGCATATCATTGAGATGACAAGGGTGACCAAGGCCCTTGCAAAGGAACTCAAGGTCAAGGGGTTGATGAACATCCAGTTCGGCATCATGGACGACAAGGTTTACGTGATCGAGGTCAACCCCCGGGCGTCACGAACCGTTCCCTTTGTAAGTAAGGCCACCGGAGTTCCCCTGGCAAAGCTCGCAACCAAGGTCATGCTGGGAAAAACCCTGCCCGAACTTGGGATAACAGAACAGACGATACCTGTTCATTATTCGGTAAAAGAGGCTGTGATGCCCTTTGACCGATTCTCCAAGGTTGACCCGGTCCTTGGTCCTGAGATGAAGTCCACCGGTGAGGTGATGGGTATTGACATGGATCTCGGGGCTGCGGTTGCAAAGGCCCAGCTCGGTGCGGGTCAGAACCTGCCCACAGAGGGCAGCGTATTTATCAGCGTCCAGGACAGCGATAAACGTTCGGCCCTGTCCGTGGCAAAGGATTTTTACGACATGGGTTTCGCCCTGGTCGCCACCCGGGGGACGGCGGTCTTTCTTGAGGAAAATGCCATCCCTGCAAGGGTGATTGAAAAGGTATCAACGGGCAGGCCCAACGTGGTGGATGCCATCAAGAACAACGAGATCCAGCTGATTCTCAACACAGGTGCCAGCAGCCAGACCAAGGCCGACGGTTATGCCATAAGAAGGTCCGCCATCCGGTACAAGGTTCCCTATGCAACGACAACCGACGGCGCCCGCGCCATTTGCAAGGCCATCCAGGCCCTTAAAAGGGAGAGTCTTACGGTCAAGGCCCTCCAGGAATATCACAGAAAGGTGAATTAAGATGTTTGAAAACGAAAGACCCCGGGACGAATGCGGGGTATTTGGGCTGTATCGCCATCCAGAGGCGGCAAAGTTGACCTATTTCGGCCTCTACGCCCTCCAGCACAGGGGCCAGGAAAGTGCGGGAATAAGCGTTTCCAGGGAGAACAACAAGATCATCTCCCACAAGGGCATGGGTCTTGTCCATGACATCTTCAAGATGGAGGATCTGGAGCGCATCGAAGGGGGAAGCGCCATTGGCCATGTGCGTTATTCCACCACCGGGGATTCGGTTATGACCAATGCCCAGCCCTTTGTGGTTCAGCACAAGAACCGGTCCTATGCCGTGGCCCACAACGGCAACCTCGTGAACGCCCACAAGCTCAAAGAGGAGCTTGAAGAAAACGGGTCCATCTTCCAGACCACCATGGATTCTGAGGTGTTTCTCCACCTCTTTATCAAGAACCTCAAGGGCGGGGATGTGATAACCGCCATCCAGAGGGCCGTGGCAAAGATCGAGGGGGCATATTCCTTTGTGCTTCTCACCTGCAAGGGCGAGGTGATCGGGGTGAAGGATCCCAACGGATTCAGGCCCCTTGCCCTGGGAAAGCTCAACGGCCACTATGTACTCTCGTCGGAAACCTGCGCCTTTGACCTTGTCCAGGCCGAGTTTGTGCGGGAATTAGATCCTGGCGAGATAGTTATCATCAACGAGGACGGGGTCACGAGCATCAAATCTGATCCTGTGCCGGAAAAATGTTCGTTGTGCATCTTTGAGTATATCTATTTTGCAAGGCCCGACTCCACCATATTCGGCAAGAACGTCTACCAGATGAGAAAGGCCCACGGCAAGAGGCTTGCCCAGGAGAAGCCTGTGGATGCCGATTTTGTCATGCCCTTTCCAGATTCGGGCAACTATGCGGCCATCGGCTATGCCGAAGAGTCGGGTATTCCCTTTGAGATGGCCATGATCCGGAACCACTATGTGGGCAGAAGTTTTATTCAGCCCACCCAGAGCATGCGGGACTTTGCCGTCAGGGTGAAGCTCAACCCCGTGCGGGAACTGATCCGTAATAAGGAGATCATCATTATCGAGGATTCCATCATCAGGGGAACCACGGCCATGACAAGGGTCAAGACCTTAAAGGACCTTGGGGCCAAAAAAATACATATGCGAATCTCCTGCCCGCCCCATCGATTTCCCTGCTACTACGGGATCGACTTCTCCTCCAAGGGTGAACTGATTGCGGCCACCAAGACCGAAGAGGAGTTGACTAAGTTTCTGGGGCTCGACACCCTTCACTATCTCTCCATGGAGGGGATGCTCGAGGCAAGCGGTGTGGAAAACCCTGAGGATCATTTCTGCAAGGCGTGCTTTGACGGTTCTTATCCCGTTGCCTTTGATCCTGAAGTTACCAAGTGCTGCATGGGATAGGGGGGAAATGCAAAATAAAGTCGTGAAAAGGACCGTGGCGTTTTCAAAGGATTCGTCAAACCTGTTTTTCCATATTCTCACAAAATGCAACCTGAGGTGTAAGCATTGCTACATCAACCGGGACGAGCACGGCAGAAAAACCCTGGATCTTGCCACCATACGAGAATGGCTCGCCCTTTTTATTGAGCGTTCCCAAGAGACCAACCTGATCCTCCTTGGGGGCGAACCCACCCTGCATCCGGATTTGAGTCTTGTGGTGAAAGCCGCCAGGAAAATGGGATTTTCATCCATCACCATTGACACAAACGGTTATCTCTTCCACGACATCCTGGACAAAATCACCCCGGATGATCTTGACTTCATCAGCTTTTCCCTGGACGGAGCAACGCCCGCAACCAACGACGCCATCCGGGGGAAAGGGTGTTATGACGCCTGTGTAAAGGGGGTGAAAAAGGCAGTTGAAAAGGGATTCTCCACCTCCATGATCTACACGGTGAGCGCAGCCAACATCGACGAGCTTGATCAGATGCCGGACCTTGTCAAGGCCCTTGGCGTTGACCGGTTCTTCATCCAGGTGGTTGGCATCAGGGGGGAGTCGGCAGGGGACGGCGGCAGGGCCCAGGTAACCATGGAACGATGGCTTGAGGTCGTCCCACCGGTGGCCCGGGAAATTGCCCGGGCCGGCATAACTGTCACCTGGCCCAAGGTGTTCCTCGACCCTGATGAAATTTTTGAGTGCGCAGGCCTTGTGGCGGACAACTACTTTGTCTTTCCCAACGGCAGGGTTTACCGCTGCCCGCTTTGCGAAGATTATCCCATCCACGGTTTTGAGATCAGGGAGAATCGTCTTGTTCCCACCGCCTTCCTGAACGAGACTGCCCTGTTCGATCTCACAATCCCGGAAGGATGCGTGATGAATAAACTTGTCCAGCCCGGCAACATCACCTACGGGTCAAACGGCAGGCCTGAGCGGCAGATTGCCTGCTGCATGCTCAAGCAGGAGATTGTTCCTACTCTATAACCCGGATATCCCAGAAGTTACAGCCAAGCAGTAAACTCGATATAATAAGCGGACTCCAATAGGGCATCTCCTTGCGGGTGCCCTTTGTGGCACCGCAATAGAACCCTAATAGTTGGTCAACAGCCAATAGGAGAGGATTGGATCCACAATCTGCCATGTTTTTTCACGGTCTTTTTCTATCAAGTCCAGCTGTGTCAAACGTTTAATGGCCGCCTGTACACCCCCGACCGACTTTAAATGATGGGAGTTCATATACCTGTTTGACATGATCGAATTAGAAGGTTCCCGGGCCAAGGCCTTGAGCAGTGCAATTTGTTGTGGTGCTAACCCCTGAAGCATAGATTTAAAGACAAATGATTCAGAGTTGGTAAAAGTATCAAAAGCCTCATTCATATCTCTTTCGCAAACAAGAGGCCCTGAACACTCAAAAACAAAAAATGCCAATTTCTGGGTATAATATGGATGTTTACACGAACGTTTGAGAATATCCTGCAATATATTATCAGGACACTTTTTTCCTGCATTCTTAAAACCAGCTTTGATAAACGCAGCAAATTCATCTCCAGGTAAA
>JAVERV010000095.1:0-12288 GCA_034006945.1 Desulfobacterium sp.
GCCTGAGCCAAAATCGGGTGTCCCAGATTATCAATAATGCCATATATGGCAATATTGATAATTTACTCAAACAGGGCCGGGACATGGCCTATATTGCGGGCCATTACCACATGGACCTGGCCCTGGCACCGGCATGGGCATTGCGCCTGAGGCCGCCATGACCGGGACAAATTCAAGGCCCTGGACGGGGCCTGCGCACCTGGGATTACTGGCAGTTCAATAACGAAAGCCTGACCCCAGTTAAAATCCTTAAAGTGCCCTTTTTGACCCCCAAAAGTGGGCCTCTAAGAGCAAAAACAGACCTTATTTGAATCGATTAGTGTTGAATAACAACAACTTAGCGGGGTCAGACCCCGCTTTGAGGTGCCCCATGGACAAAGAAAAAATTATGCAGCAGCTGCTAAAGCATGAAGGGCTCAGGCTGACACCCTACCATTGCCCGGCTGGGAAATTGACCATAGGCGTAGGGCGAAATCTTGAAGACAAGGGGATTACGGAAAAAGAAGCTTTAGTTCTTCTTGAAAATGATATTGAAGAGTGCCGCAGGGACCTGGAAGAGATCTTCCAGGGGTTTGATCTGCTGCCCGAACCAGTCCAGCTGGTGCTTGTGGACATGCGGTTTAACCTGGGGCCTAACCGGTTCCGGAATTTCAAGAGAATGATTGCGGCAGTTAAAAATCATGATTTTCACCGGGCGGCCGCAGAGATGAAGGATTCCCGGTGGTATTTTCAGGTGGGGCAGCGAGCCAAGACCCTTGTTAAGATGATGACTGAGGTTTGATTCTGATATCTCGATACGAGTTTCTTTCCCACCCAGGCAAGGTTGATGATTCCATACAGTTTGATGGACATGCACCTTTGATGACCAAGTAAATCCTTAGAATGATGTTTTCGACCCCCAAAAGTGGGGTTTAAGAGCAAAAACAGCCCCTCTTTAAGTTGATTACTGTTTAATAACAGCAACTTATCGGGGTCAGACCCCGTTTATCTAAAACCCAATACCCAATACCTAATACCTAATACCCAATACCCAATACCTAATACCTAATACCTAATACCTAAAACCCAATACCCAAAACCCAATACCCAATACCAAGACCCATACCTATGAAACTAACAAACAAAAAAATCCTAATCACCGGAGCCGACGGCTTCATCGGCTCGCACCTCACCGAAACCCTGCTGGACATGGGCTGCCGTGTCCGGGCCTTGAGCCTGTACAACTCCTTTAACGACTGGGGGTGGCTGGAGGTCATCAAGGGCCGGGACAACCTGGAGGTGGTGTGCGGCGATGTCCGGGACCCGCATTTCTGCAAAGAGCTAACCAAAGAGATCGATGTGATCTTTCACCTGGCGGCCCTGATTGCCATCCCTTATTCTTATGTGGCGCCGGACTCGTATGTGGACACCAACATCAAAGGCACCCTCAACATCTGCCAGGCGGCCCGGGAAAACAGGTGCAGCCGCGTGATCCACACCTCCACATCCGAGGTGTACGGCACAGCCCGATACGTGCCCATTGACGAGAACCACCCGCTGCAGCCCCAGTCGCCGTATTCGGCCAGCAAGATCGGGGCCGACCAGATGGCGCTAAGCTTTCATTTGGCATTCGGCCTGCCCGTGACCATCGCCCGGCCGTTCAACACCTATGGCCCCCGCCAGAGCGCCCGGGCCGTGATCCCCACCATCATCACCCAGATCGCTGCCGGCAAAAAGCAGATCCAGCTGGGGGATGTGTCCCCCACCCGGGATTTCAACTATGTGCTGGACACCTGCAAAGGATTCATTGACCTGGCCCAATCGGACAAAACCATCGGCGAGGTGGTCAATATCGGGTCCGGGAATGAAATTTCCGTGGGCGACACCCTGAACCTGATCAAGCAGCTGATGCACTCGGATGTGACATTCATCACCGATGACGCCCGGATCCGCCCGGAAAACTCCGAAGTGTTCCGCCTGTGCTGCGACAACACCAAAATCCACACCCTGACCGGGTTCACACCGCAGTATTCCCTGGAACAGGGCCTGCAAGCATGCATTGACTGGTTCACCCGGCCCGAGAATCTGGCCCGATACAAAATAGACATCTACAACGTTTAAGTGGTAACCAGGGGTCAGGCTTTTTTTATTGTCGTTATTGCGGCCCTTTGCAATAACGACAATAAGGAAAGCCTGACCCCACCCCCCGCTACCTATGTATACCGACCTCATCAATTTTATCAGAGACCTCTACGGCACGGAAGACTTCATCCCCCTGCACGCCCCGACCTTCACGCAGCGGGACAAAGACTATGTCATGGATGCCATTGACTCCACGTTTGTGTCCAGCGTGGGCGAATATGTCAACCGGTTCGAACAGGACCTGGCCGCCTTTACCGGCGCGGCCGAATGAATTGACTGCCCCTCCTCTTTGATTGAGAATTTCAAAAAATGATAAATAGACATCCTTCATTAGAAAATACATGCACGGCCTGTTGTGCCTGCTACAACGCATGCCCTGAAAAGGCGATTTCAATACTCGCGGATAAGGAAGGATTTTATTATCCTCTGATTGATCATGATACATGTATTAATTGTGATTTGTGCCATGACGTATGTCCAGAACTGAACGCCATTGAACAGGATGAATCACAACAAGTTCAAACTGCTTATTATGGATGGCATAAAGATGAGCAGGTACGAAAGCAAAGTTCTTCGGGAGGAATTTTTTCCGCACTTTCTGAAGAAATTTTACAGGAAAATGGAATGGTTTTCGGCGCTGTTCACGACATAAAAAATCAGATTGTGCGCCATGGGTCAAACGAATTTGAAGGTCTGGATGCGCTACGAAAATCAAAATATGTCCAGAGTTTTATCGGAGATTCTTTTTCAAAAGTACGTTCAAAAATAATATCGGGCCAAAAAATTCTGTTTGTCGGAACACCATGTCAAATAGCCGGTTTAAACAGTTTTTTGGGAAAGGAATATCCAAACCTGTTGACTTGTGATCTTGTATGCCATGGTGTGCCGCCCATGCAGCTGTTAAATGATCACCTTTTGCTTTACGAAGAGAAAAAAAAATCCAAAATTACGCATGTCGACTTCAGGCCTAAGACGAATGGTTGGTCTAAGTACCTGTTAAAATTGACTTTTTTGAACCAAAAAGAATATGAGCGCCCCGGTGGTTTTGATGCATATTTCAAGGCTTTTTTCCAAAATTTATCATTGAGAAAATCATGTTTCAATTGTCAATATTCAAACAGACAACATTTATCAGACATCACATTGGCTGACTTTTGGGGATTTCGTCGTTTGGACCCCAAAATCAATGATGAAAAAGGCCTCAGTCTCATCCTCATCAATACGCGGAAAGGGGATGCATATTTTAAAAAACTGAAAAACACTTTTTACCATCCTGTTCCATGGGAAATTGCCACTTACGTATTTGGGGAGAGAAACGATCAGAATTACAATGTGCACCGCCGAAATCAGTTTTTCCATTATTATTGCGCTTATGGATGGAAAAAAGCAATCAAGCAATATCGGTTGAGCGGCAGCACAAAAGCAAGACTGAAGGTTTGGCTCAAGGGCAAAATCAAGGAGAAACTCTCGTGAAAATTGGAATTCTGACTTATCATGCCCCTTATAATTTTGGGGCAAACCTTCAGGCTTTGGCCAGCAGCAGGTTTCTCGAAGGCAAGGGTCATGAGGTTAAAATTATTGATTATCTACGGGAAGAATCTGTTGCGACCTATAGAGAAAAAGTGCCGAAAGAACAGTGGACAGGGCATGATGAGTTTGTGCGGCGTTCATTTTCATTGACACGCCATGTGTCGACGCAGCAGGGGTTGTGTGAGGTCGTCAAAGAAGAAAAATTTAACGGGATCATTGTCGGGGCCGATGCGGTGTGGTCTTTTCCCAAAGACAGAAAAGAGGTGCCGGCATATTTCATGGATTGGCTGTTTGAGACCCCGGATATTGCAAACATTCCGGTGGCCAGTATGTCTGTAGCCAACATGAGCGGGGGGTATGATCACCTCAGTGAAGATTTGAAGCAGCAGCTTCGAAACAGCATCTCAAAATTCACTGCCCTGACCGTTCGGGATGACTGGACAAAAGAATCGGTTAACCGGCATCTGTTTTCTGGAAAACAAGTGGTTCAAACCATAAATCCGGACCCGGTGTTATGCTTGCCCGGATACGTTGCAAACTCACTGGATCAAAATGATTTTGCAAAACAGATAACCAGGCCGTTCTTCTTATTCACCTTACCGAAAAATGCTCAGATCCTGGCAAATTGGCTGGAAAAATTCAAAGCCATTGCCAATGAAAATGGATACCTTATCGGTGAGTTGCCGCTTCCGGATGGGCCGTCGAATCTGAGGTATGACTTTTCCATACCTTATCCCATAGATCCGCTGGACTGGTTTTTCTGGATCGGGCGCGCGTCAGGATTTGTCGGACTTCGTTTCCACGCGGTGATTTCAGCCATCGCAACCGGCACTCCTTTTTTCAGTATTGATTCATATGGGCAGATTCCTTTTGTTCCCAAGCTGTTCAATCGATTCGGTTTTTACCGCATCGGCAGAAAATTCAATACCAAAAGCAAAATACATCAATTGTTGAAACATACCCCGTTTGAAGCAAACAGGGTTTACCAGGGCCGAGGGCTTGCAGGCACATCACCAGCGGTTGTCTTTGACCGGTTGACCCAAAACAGCACCGCAGAAATTCAATCGCTGCAGCAGGAACTCAGCGCAAGTTATGAAAAAAACATGAATTGGATACTTGACAGGTTTAATGCGGTTTCTAAAGAAAATCGGTAAGAAACGTATCCTGAATATCGGATTTTATCTTTCAGCCTCCCTGATCGGGGCAGGTATCCAGCTGGTGACCAATCCGTTTCTCGCCCTGTATCTCGAACATGAGGATTATGCCATCACAGGATATTTTGGATCCTTCGGCAGCCTGTTAAGTCCGTTTATCGTATTTTCTCTGGTGGCGTATTATTCCAGAAACTTTTTTATTTTAGATGAAGCTGAACGAATCCGATTAAAAAACACCCTGATTCTATCGCTTCTTTTTTTTTCAGCATTGATGTCGGTGGTTTCCGTCCTGTCCCTGTATCTTTTTTTTAACGTCAACAATGTATCCCTGCCTTTTTTTCCATATGCACTGCTGTCTGTTTCTTCCATTTTTTTGAACAATTTTTATGTGTTCATGCTGACGGAATACAAAATGCTTCGCAGGGCCAAAAGCTTTTTTAAGATCAGCCTGGCACACAGTATTTTTGCCGTCGTTTTGTCCGTTTGTTTTGTCATCATTTTTCAAATGGGCGCATTTGGAAAAATGCTTGCCACCACGTTAACGGCTCTGGTTTTTGGATTTATCTGTGTTCGCAAACTTCTGGATCGCTGGGAGTTTGATAAAAATTATTTTAAGGCAGCTCTTCTTTTCTCCTGGCCTTTGACCATAGCGGCCATGCTGAATTATTTTTTCACCGGGGTCGACCGGGCCATGCTGGAAGGATTGAACGATACTTACAACCTTGGCCTGTATAATATCGGTGTCCAGATTGCCGGATATCTTGCATTGTTTGGCACAGCTATCAGCCAAACATTTCAGCCGGATATCTATGAATCCATTGCTAAGAAAAACACCAAAAAAGTGTTCATGATTCTTGGTGGCATCACGCTGTTGAATATGATTCCCATTCTGGTCTTTATCGTGTTTGCCCCATTTATTGTCAAAGTGCTGACCTTTGACAGATTTACAGACGCGGCTGACTTTGCACGCATCATTTCTTTGAAGAACATCACCAGCAATATTTATTTCAGTTTGTCCACGGTAATCATTGGCTATGGTTATTCAAAAACCACACTGATCAACAAAATCATCGGTTCTATTGTCAGTCTGTATATGTTCAAGCTGCTTATCGACAATTTCGGATATTTCGGGGCTGCGTGGGGCCAGGTGGCGTCTTTTGTTGCTCTGTCATTAATTAGTTTTAGTTTTATTCTGTTTATTTTGATGCGAGAAAAAAATATTAAAAAGGATATTTTGTAATATTGAAAAAGCCAAACATTATTTCCAATTGTGCTTTTTCCTATTTTCATTCTCAAGGAAATACGAGAGGTGGCGGCAAACTCGTATACACAAAAGAAAATTATTCTTTTTCACAAAAAAAAGAGAGACTCATGAATATCGCACCAATAGCTCTTTTTGTCTATAATCGACCATGGCATACAAGACAGACAATAGAAGCCCTCCAAAAAAATGAGTTAGCTTCCTCAAGTAAGCTGTTTATTTTTTCCGATGGGCCAAAAAAAGAAGACGATTTGGAAAAAGTACTGGAAGTCCGTGACTACATAAAATCGGTACAAGGTTTTCAAGATGTTCAAGTAATTGAGCGTGGCGCAAACTGGGGGCTGGCAGATAGCATAATTGATGGGGTAACACAAATTATCAATCAATATAGTCGAATTATCGTTATAGAGGATGATTTGGTCACATCTCCACATTTCTTGACCTTTATGAATAATGCTCTTGAATTCTATAGGGATGAAACGAAAGTCTGGCATATCAGCGGATGGAACTATCCCATTGATTCAGAGGGACTGCCAGACACTTTTTTGTGGCGAGTCATGAACTGCTGGGGATGGGCGACTTGGTCGGATAGATGGCAATTTTATCGGCGCGCGCCTGAAGAGATTTGCGAAAAATTTCCAAAGGACAAGATAAGACAATTCAATCTGTACGGAGCCCATGATTTTTGGAGCCAGGTAATGACGAATGTTAATGGACGGAATAAGACGTGGGCTATATTTTGGTATGCTACGATTTTTTTGAACGCTGGTCTGTGTTTAAATCCAACAAAGTCACTAGTGCAGAATATCGGCTTAGATGGTAGCGGAACAAATTCTGGTAAGCCGGCTTTTTTTCAAACTACATTAAGTGGACATAACCCGAATATTGTTTTTCAAAAATTAAACGAAGAAGAACTGGCGGTTAATAGAATCATGAAATATTTTGATTTGCAAAAATCATCATTTTTAAGGCGTTGTCTGAGAAAAATTAAACGAATGCTCGCCTAATTTTTATATGTCATTTAAATAATTTGAAAAAAGCAAATAAATGAAATGAAAGTATTGTGGTTTACAAACACGGCCTGTTCTGCAGCCGATAAACTGAATCTAAAACAGGGATCCGGAGGAGGGTGGCTTCGTTCACTGGAAGAAGAAGTTAGCAACCGGACAGACGTAGCGTTGTCTATCTGCTTTTACAGTAATATTGAAATTGCACCTTTTAGGTATGGAAATACGCAATTTTATCCAGTGTTCACACAAAGGCAGCGATCCAAAGCATCAAGGCTTAAAAATCGATTGTTACCCAAAAACCATGAAAAAGAAGAATTAAAGAGTATGTTGCATGTCGTCGAAATATCCACTCCAGACATCATTCATGTGCATGGCACTGAAAACAATTTTGGTTTGATTCAAAACAAGGTGAATGTCCCGGTTGTTTTTTCTATACAGGGACTTCTCAATTCAATCAGCGAGAAATATTTTTCCGGTATTCCATACAGTGTTGTTAAACGGCATGAAGGGTTTTTTAGAAAAATGATAGGTGCCGGGATTGATCGTTCATATAAAGTGTTTACCGATAATGCCCGCAGGGAAAAAATGATGTTGCAAAATGCAACCCACATCATGGGCCGGACTGCCTATGATCGGAGGATCACCCGGGTCCTGGCACCGAAAAGTCATTACTACATTGAGCATGAAGTGCTTCGTCCTGCTTTTTATGAAGCCTTTTGGAACAAAGAAACATTCAGTCCTGTCATTCAGCTGGTTACAACGTTAGGTGACGGATTATTCAAAGGGTTTGAGACCATTGCATCAACATCCGAAATCCTTGCAAAAAACACTTCTTTAAACTTTGTATGGAACATAATCGGGCTGCAGGAAAACAGCAATACCGTCAAGCTTGTAAAATCATGGAAACACCTGGATTTTGAAAAGTTAAATATCAAATTTCATGGGCGTTTGAATGAAATCGAAATGGTAGATATCTTAATGAAATCGGATATTTATTGTCAAACCAGCCATATCGATAACAGCCCGAATGCGTTAAGTGAGGCTATGATTTTGGGTATGCCATGTATTGCAACTTTTGCAGGCGGAACGGGATCGCTGTTAAGAGATGGTCATGACGGTATTCTGGTACAAGATGGTGATCCATGGGTCTTGGCAGGTGTTATTATCGAGTTAAAAAAAAATTTTCAAAAAGCGGTGGAAATGAGCAAAAATGCACGTAAAATGGCTTTAAATAGGCATGATAGAGAAGTAATTTCAAATGGCCTCATGGAAATTTATTCTCAAATCCTATTCACCCACGAAGCCTTCAAGTGTTCTAAGTTCGAATCTTCAAAAGGACCAAAATGAATTTAATATTCAAACAATCCGTTACATTGATCATCACAATTACAGTAACGATGACGTCTTTATATATTGTTGCAAACAACTTGCCGATCCTGGCCGGTAGTTTCCGCTATGCATGGGCACCAATTTCACTGATCGGGATTTTTTTGGTTTGCTCTTCAGTTTATAAGACAAAAGAAATGCTCTATTTGATGTTGTACGGTATTTTATCACTCGGATTGTTACAATACACGCTTTGGAAACATATGCTCGATTGGCATCGTATGGCTTTCTTGAATGAATTTTATGCCCTGTTTGTTTTTGCATCTATTTTCTTCTATTTTTATGTCAGAAAAGATTTTTCAGGCCTTGCTATTTTGAGTAAACTGAGTTTTTATTTTATCATCATCACACTCGTGATGACAAACATTGCACTTTTTCTTGATCCAATGATCGTCCGACGATCTGCAACTCCTGACACGTTCACAGCCTTTCAAGCAAAAATTTTTAAACATACCGGCGCGACAGGTTATGGGTATGCCCAGGCGTTGGTCTTACTGATACCGATTTTGGTTTACCATATAAAATTCAAACTCAAGTTGATTTTTCCTCGCAGAGTCTTGATTATAGTTCTTTTGGTGATTCTGATCACCCTGATACGAGCCCAAGTTCTGGCCAATGTGCTCGCAGCAGCCGTTATTATGGCAGTTTCTTTTGCGGGTGTGAGAAGTGCGGCTAAATCATTTACAATACTGGCAGTGGTTTCAATTGTTCTATTGTTAATTCCGATGTCAATCTATGCAGATCTCATTTATTTTGTGAGTTCTTTTTTTGATCCTGACTCATTGATGTACAGTAAATTAAGGGATCTGGCTTTTTTTGTTCAATTCCCTGAATATGATTTTTCCACAGAAGCCGGTGGCCGAGCGTCACGTTATCCTTTCCTTTTTGACGCATTTTTTCGAGATCCAATTTTTGGGGCAGCATCTAATAGCGCCAGTTTTTCGAACGACCCTCGGGGAATGTGGAATCATTTATATTGGATGTACAAACTTGCAATTTGGGGGTTACCCGGATTCATTTTTTTCATCTTTGTCCTTTATCAATTATATAAAAGAATCAGTTCCATTTTTGATGCTGATTTCCGATTTTATTATTTCCTCAGCGTTTTTGCTTTTATCTTATTGGGTCTGATGAAAAATATTGCCGGCCGGGAACCGTTTTTAATATTGATAGTGGTGATCCCGGGGCTGTATTTTTTGCCCTTGCTGGAACAAAGACAACAAACCAAAATTAGAGTGACCGCATGACACAAAACAAGACCCTTCTCATAACAGGCGGCACCGGCTCCTTCGGCAACGCCGTCCTCCGCCGCTTTTTAGCGGCCGACACCTTCTCCGAAATCCGCATCTTTTCCCGGGATGAAAAAAAACAGGACGACATGCGGCAGTTCTACCGCAACGACCGCATCAAATACTATATCGGGGATGTGCGCAGCGGCCGGAGCATCAGCTATGCCATGCAGGGCGTGGATTATGTGTTCCATGCGGCAGCCCTCAAACAGGTGCCGTCCTGCGAATTCTTTCCCATGGAAGCGGTGCGTACCAATGTTATGGGCCTGGAAAACGTGATCGATGCGGCCCTGGATGCCCGGGTGGAAAAAATGATCTGCCTGAGCACGGACAAGGCCGTGTATCCCATCAATGCCATGGGCATGTCCAAGGCCATGGGCGAAAAGGTTGTGGTGGCCAAGGCCCGGCATCTGAACGGCAACGGCACCATGCTGTGCAGCACCCGGTATGGCAATGTCATGGCCTCCCGGGGCAGTGTGATCCCGCTGTTCGTGGATCAGATCAAGGCGGGCAAACCCCTGACCATCACCGATCCCGACATGACCCGGTTCATGATGACCCTGGAAGATGCCGTGGAACTGGTGATGTATGCGTTTGACCATGCCGAACCCGGGGACATCTTTGTCCAGAAAGCCCCGGCTGCAACTATTGCTGACCTGGCCCAGGCTCTGCTGGAGCTGTATGGGGCAGACAATGAGATCCGGATCATCGGCACCCGGCATGGGGAAAAACTTTATGAGTCGCTTGTCAGCAAAGAGGAGATGGCCAAAGCCCAGAATCTGGGGGAATATTACCGGGTACCGGCGGACAATCGGGATCTGAACTACGGCAAATACTTTACCGAAGGGGATGAAACCATCGGCAAGGTCGATGAGTACACCTCCCACAACACTCAGCGGCTGGATGTGGAAGGGACCAAGGAATTGCTGTTGAAGCTGGGATTTATCCGGCAGGATGTGCTGGGAGAAAAACAGGCGGCTGTGTATGAGCCGTAAAAAGGGTTCTCGCAGATGTACGCAGATGGATACGCAGAGGTACGCTGATAAGCAAATATAAAAAACCAATCTGCGACACTCTGCGCTTAACTCTGCGCCACTCAGCGAGAAAACAAACCGGGGGTTATTTGAAACATGATTAAAATCGGCAAGGGTTCTCGCAGAGGTACGCAGATGAATACGCAGAGGTGCGCTGATAAGCTAATATAAAAAACCAATCTGCGGAACTCTGCGCTTAACTCTGCGTCACTCGGCGAGAAAACAAACCGGGAGTTATTTGAAACATGATTAAAGTCGGCAAGGGTTCTCGCAGATGTACGCAGATGGATACGCAGATGTGCGCTGATAAATTAATAAAAAAACTAATCTGCGACACTCTGCGCTTAACTCTGCGTCACTCGGCGAGAAAACAAACCGGGGGTTATTTGAAATATGATTAAAGTCGGCAAGGGTTTTCGCAGATGTACGCAGATGGATACGCAGAGGTACGCTGATAAACTAATAAAAAAACCAATCTGCGACACTCTGCGCTTAACTCTGCGTCACTCAGCGAGAAAACAAACCGGGAGTTATTTGAAACATGATTAAAATCGGTATTACCGGGCAAAGCGGTTTCATCGGCACTCATTTGTACAACACTCTGGGTCTGGAACCTGAAAAGTTTCAGCGCATACCTTTTGACCGTTTCTTTTTTGAGGAGATCGCCCTTCTTGAACAGTTTGTCTCCCAATGCGATGTGATAATCCACCTTGCAGCCTTGAACCGGCACAACGATCCCCGCACCATTTATGATACGAACCTGGATCTGACAAAACGGTTGATTAGAGCTTTGGAATCAACAAATTCCACCCCCCATCTGCTCTTTGCCTCGTCTATCCAGGAAGAACGGGATAACCCCTATGGCCGTTCCAAAAAGGAAGGTCGAATCTTGCTGGAGGAATGGGCAGCCAAAAACCGGGCACGTTTCACCGGCTTAATCATGCCCAACGTGTTCGGCCCATTTGGCCACCCCTATTACAACTCAGTAGTGGCTACCTTCTGCCACCAATTGACCCACAACGAACAGCCCAAAATAGATATAGATGGGGAGCTGAAACTTATTTACGTGGCAGAGCTGGTACAAACCATTATCACCCATATCGTCAATCCTCAATCCACAACCACCAGTCGCCAGATTTCTCACACAACTACCATTAAAGTATCCCGGCTATTGGAAAAACTTACGGCCTTTAAGCACACGTATTTTGACAAGCAGATCGTCCCGGAAATCCGAGAGCCCTTTGACCGGAACCTTTTTAACACCTTTGTCTGCTACATCGATCATAAATCGTTTTATCCGGGAAAGCTTGTACCGCACACGGATCAGCGGGGCAGTTTCGTGGAGGTGCTGAAACTTGACAACACTGGCGGTCAGGTCTCTTTTTCCACCACAGTTCCTGGTATTATCCGCGGGAATCATTTTCATACAAGAAAGTTTGAGCGATTTGCTGTAATAAAGGGTAAGGCAAGAATTGATCTGCGCAGAATCGGCACAGAGGAAGT
>JAVERV010000096.1:0-12273 GCA_034006945.1 Desulfobacterium sp.
AGATCTTGCACTGATCTGTCATTCAGGACCGGACATTGAAATGACTGTGAAGGAGATCGAAGAACAAACGAGAAAAGACGAACGGCTCTTTGGGATGGCGGGCGAGTCCCTTGAAAGAATTACTCGTCTTAAAAAGGAGTTCCTTGAATAAACTAGACTTCCCAAGATGCATCGAAGCGTTGAGAAACTACATTTCACCTCAACAAACCGAGATATGCGCAATATCAGGAGAAAATTCAGAATCGAGATAAGCCATCTGTCTCCGGATATTTGACCTCAGCTCTATGGCTGGCTGAAGGCAATACTCATTGAATTGTTCCAGAGAAACCGACTCAAGGTTCGGGAAAAGCAATTTCAGATACCCGCAAG
Organism: Desulfobacterium sp.; assembly: GCA_034006945.1. Taxonomy (GTDB): domain Bacteria; phylum Desulfobacterota; class Desulfobacteria; order Desulfobacterales; family Desulfobacteraceae; genus Desulforapulum. The sequence goes on from JAVERV010000096.1 coordinate 370, forward strand.
TCAGCCGTTGAACAGCTCGAGTATCTCGCAAATCGCCCTGAGCATCCATGTGATCTTTGACAAAAGACATATGCTCCTGACTGGCTCTCAATGCGTATAAAACTTCTCCAAAATAGTCCGCCCTCAAGGCAACAGACTGGCACAGGGAGGCTGATTGTATCCTTGGTAGCTCCCATCCTGGAACAAGAGCATGAAAACGATCTAATAAAGCTGTTGCTGAGGAACCATTCAGCCATCGGGGTAACTCTTCAAAACAGTTTTGGTCCCTTGGTTGTCCGTCCACAATGGGGATATTACCAAGAATGACAAAACCCGCGTCAGAAGATCCATGAAACCCCATCACCCGAAATTCCCCTGACTCCAGGTATCCCTTTAGAGCACCAATAATTTCCCCTTCGTTGGATAATTTGATTGTTTGAATTTCATCCAGAATAACTGCATTGAAATTAGAGATAATTCCTGGTCTCTGACGATTCATATCATAAAAAAGTTGTGCACGGGTCACTACTCCCCCGCTGATAAGCCAGGCATGGCGAGATAGCTGGCTGTAGACATATGATTTTCCAGTACCCTTTGGAGCAAGTTCCATCATATTAACCCGTGGTTCAATTAAAGGGATGAGGCGGGTCAACATCAGAAGTTTTTGCCTTGTGCTGTAGTATTTTTCATCATACCCCATGGTGCGGGACAATAGCGCCAGCCATTCTGGAAGATCAAATTCCTGACGTTGGGTCAGAAAATATTTCAAATCAATGCTTGCCGCCTGCATGGGACTAAAGGCCGTCATAACAACATCAAATTGATCCTTTTTATCCCTGGAAGGAACCCAGCTAAGGATTCCGCTACCCCAGACATTCCCCATCAAAAGCAATGGGTTTGCATCCACAATTGACTCAATCACTCTGCCTGTAATATCAAGAGAAGGAATTTTTAACTGCAAATCTCCTTTTGTAGGATGCACTGATACACTGAACGAATCTAAAATTTTGAGAGGGTTTCCATTTCGAATTTCATACATTAAGGATTCTTTCTGGTTTTTATCTGGCAGATATTTGGAGATAAAATTTCGAATTCCCTCACTGTTCACCCCTCCGTCATTGTCACTGTATCTGCTTACAAGCCAATCTGATACAAAAGCTGGTATCACACGACCTGAGATGCCGACACTTGAAGCAAGTCCTTTATGAACGCACACATCGGGAAAGGCTTTTGCTATTTTTTTGTCAAGGTATTCCTGATTTATTTCAGAAGTCAAAATCATCATCAAACTCAGTTGTCATTGCACCAGTGGTCGGTACGGTTATTATTAATGTATCTTCTCTTTCTCCAGCATAACTTTTGAAAAGATACCTTACAGAAAAACCAACGTTGCGGTCCACTATTGTCGAGGCATTAAAAGTTAAATCAAACTTAACACCATCTTTTTTCCCAATAGATAAAGGTAGCATGTCAATTGTATTAAGCCCAGTTATAACCATCTCAACAATCAAAATCCTGTAATCGTTAGGGTTTAAAATATTTAGAACGATACTATTCTCAGGACGCTTACGAAAAATTTCCCCTTCAAACGAGAAACTTAACGCAACTGGAGCAAGAGGTCTTTCTTCACTTAAAAAAATCCACGGAACAGCCATTTCCTGGGGAGAACATCCCCCATGAGTGGCTCCAAGTGGACGTTTGTTGAAACATGCATAGCCCCGTGGAATAATCATTTCACGGCTCAATCCATAGAGATCAGAATTCAAACGCCAGATATTTTTCTCATCAAGCCCATCATTATCAGCATCTACAATGTCCGTGGCATAAACTGTTCTATTTTTGACATCCTTCACTTCAGCAATTTCAATAACCGGGGCATTTTTAGGAATGAGTGTATAACCATGGTCACTAGAGATAACTACCTGTAAGGATTTACCATACATCTCTTTAAAGCTTTTCATGCATTGGAAAATTTCTTCAGCCTGCTTTCGAATGTATTCATCATATTTTTTTTTCCTGATGTAAGGGCGAAAAGCCTTGTGAAGAAGTTCTGTATCCAGATGGTTGTCCAGATAAAGATAAACCTGTGCAATTTTTTGAATCTGTTCCAGAAGCGTACTCTCTTTATCTGTTTTAACAATGATCTCCTCTTCTGAAAGACCAAGCTGTTTTAGCAGCAATTCTTTATAAAAAATGGCCGTTGGAATTTCGTCAGAGATCTGAGAATTCATTTTTCCGGATACAAGTGCAGGCTTAGCCACATAGGTTTGAGTGGGCAAAAATGCAAAAAATGGCATCGTCTCATTTAACGGGAACAAACCATTTTTTTGCATGAAAGGCAGCAGAACATCCTGAGCAGATAGGTAATCGAGTCCATCAAAGACAACAATCAGAACAGGATCTCCCTCAACAATACTTGCCTTTAGTTTAGCTGTCTGCCGATATGCCATTTCATCCCCAAACAGTAGGCCTGTGTAATGTTGAGTAAGCCATCTTTCAAAAGCTTCAAGATAAGGGATAGTTGCTTCCAGCTGTCCAAGCAGGCTGGATGAAGCATAAAAAGGCAAATATTCATCTGCTATCCAATTACGAATTTCATCAACAGAATCGGTTGATGAAGGTATGGATGGTGTTTTTACGGATACCAGCTGACGGGCAAGGGTAATGACTTCTGGAAACTTTTCAAATGTTTTTAATTTATTGAAAATATCCTGGGTAATGGGCTCTTCCCTGTGGAGTTGATCTTGAAGACGCTCCAACAGAAATTTTCTTTCAAAATCCAGATTCCCAGAAATAAAGCTCAATGCCGTTTCAGCCGATTTTTCCCACTCTTGTAAAAGAAACGTTCTGACACATACTGCAATATTTTCCGGCAACTGTAAATTAAGAGGAATGCGGTGAAGGTTATGCCTGTTAGAAAACTGGGAAAGCTCAAACCAGATATGGTCCTGTTGAAACCATATGGAAATTTTTTCTTCTGGAAAAGCTGATAAAAGCTGTTCCCACACAACAAATCGAACCCGTTTAAAAGGGTTAATTCTCAGCCAGGTAAAAAGCTCGTAACCCTTGCTGCTCCAATATTCCAACCGTTCATAGATAAGGTGTTCTTCGAGGGAATGAAGTAATCCCTCCCTATGATTTATAAAAAAATTAAACAGCTCAGAAAGGTTGTCTACACTGGCAGGATATGTTTCATTCCAGACTTTTCCCAGTAACACTCTTTTTAGCCAGGCCTCAACAGATTCCTGGCCAATTGGTTCCTCTTTGGCTTTTGAGATCAATCCCAATTCCACAATCCAGTGTGGATTTGCTTTTAAATATTGAGGTGTTGCACTTCTTTGCAAAGTAGACATAAGAGTTGAAACGGGATCAAGCATTTTCTTTTGAGCACCATATTTAACTGCGGCATCGAACCAGTCAAACATGGCAGGATTTCTTACAATAACCTGTAAGGGTTCATTCTTTGAAGCGTGGGATTTTATTTTTAAAAGGGCATCCTCATATTCTGAAGGTTCTGAAACAATCGTATTGATATTATCGGCATCATGGAGGCCATACTGATCGCAGTATATTTCAATCATAATTCTTTATGCTCCAAAGACATGTTTTGCGACAAACCGATATACAATAGCTATTTTTTCTTTCTCGTCCAAACCCTTGCCAAGTTGATCTGTTGTTGAACTAAGAATATTTTCCAGTGCATGGCCGTTGGGTGATAACTCATCAACCAGATCAAGAATACGTTCGTTATTTTTTCCGTTGATGAATATGCTTAAACGACCCTGTCCGGGAGAAAGAGGAGGAAGCCCTGGAGAAGATGATGGGTCACTCTGTGAATCCGGGGGCGGAGGTGGTTCAAACTTGTCTACCATCTCTTTTGCAGATTCAAGTTTGCCCCCGAATTTCACCACCAGATCGTCCCCCCAGGAGGTAATTTTCAGGCCAGTTAGCTTTTCAGCAGCATTTAACAAAATATCTTCGTTCAATTGGGGGTTATCCCTACAACTGTCTATGATGATTTCAGGACCGCCATTATAAACATATTTTTTCTTTCCTTCAGGCAGCTTTGAAAACCATGTGGATACTCCTTCTCCCACAGGGTAAGAATCTCCAAACACATGAATATATTCATTCATGATCCTTGCCTTAAGATTATTGATCAACATTTCAAATTCTATTTTAATTGGCCCGATAAGATCTTCGATATCTTTTGCTTTTACCTTTTTATCAGCAGTGAACACATGCTCAAATGCATCTTTAAGTAAAATTTGCTGAGTGTCCGGTTCAAGTTCGGCAAGGGGACGAAAAATATGTTCCCGCAAGATATCCGCCTCATCTGAAAGTTGGCCTGTGACTTGTGCATGTTTTGGAAGTGCTCTCCACCAGGTGCCAATGGCGGTTCCGACCTTTTTTACCCTTTCAAGTGAAGGATCTCCAGAATTGAACACTACTTCATAGAGCTTTCCCAAGACATTGATTAGAGTTTTTTGATTTTCTCCTACATCCACATATATAAGTTTGTATTTTTCGGGTGTCGTAAAAACTTTTTCCAGCGTGTCACTTTCAATCGCAGTTATTTTATCGAGACTCTTTGCATTACGTTGAAATTCAAAAGAGATATTGCCAAGTGCCAACTCTTCATGGGCAACTGCTGCAAAAAAAAGGGGCATGCTACGACACTTCATCCCAAAGGGTGGCTTTCTCAATGCCCTGACCAAGTTTTTGATTTCAACAGGGCGTTGTTTTGCCATGTCTATATATTTTTTAAAGCAATCCCATGTTTTGCTGGCCCCATTAAAGGCATCAGGATCGGATTTTTCAATAACGTAATCCCCGGCCAGGTTCTTTTTTAAAATGCCGTTAGTTTTAAAAATTTGGGTAATGATGTGCTTGGGGGCAGCAGCAGTCTCTTCCCATAGCCTCTGGGCTGCTCCGTTTTCTGTCAGTTTCATGACGATATCCCGGCAATCTTTCCGGTAGCCCCAGTTACCACCAAAATCATCCATGGCAAGCTTAGGCTCTCCGATAATCGGGCAATCCGGGAAGACTCTATACATCAGATTGGCGGCCAGTTTTTTTATCTGACGTGTATTTAGAATCTCATGAAGCTCCCCCTGCCAGAAATAAACCAGTCTCTGTTTTTCTGGAGAAAAAAGATCACCCATAGTATCTGTAATCTGGGCAAACTTGTCATCGTCCCAAATTTGCCACTCCTCATGAAGTTCTCCACCTTCGGCATATAGACTTGCCTCATTTTTTTTCAAATAGCTCAAGGCTTGATGCTCTTTAAGCAACCCAAAAACTTCAAGGGGCTCCCTAGGAATAGCCAGGATAACCTGTTGGTATTGAGCTGCTGCCAGTATCTCGGAGGCAATATGATGTGCCTCCTCAATTTCACTGCTGCTGGTACATAGAACCACCAGAAGGATTCCATCCATATAGGTTCCAGCACCTAAATTTTTTGTCAATATGTGCAAGCTTTCCTTAAGCTGGTTCATACTGACAGGTTCGATCATCAACTGGCGCATAACGCCAAAATCAGTTCCATAGCTTGTCACCTCGTAACTATCCCCTACGGGCAATTTACCCCAAAGGGTTTTTAAATATTGTACAGGGCTCTGCCCCAGTTTTTCAGGGGTCTCTGTTAACAATTTTCGTACTTTCCCGATAAGTGACTCTGTTGCGCTGCTTACGGCTGGTCGATAGGTGCCGTCAGCCTGAAGTTTCATAAGAATATGATTTTCATTTTGCAAATCCGAGTGTCTCTGCAATGTCTCTGTAAAAGAGATGTGATCCTCAAGCGGTATGTTCAACGAATATTCAAGGATTTCGCCTGTTACTTTTATCTTTGTTGGATTTGTGACCCTGAAAACAGACACAGCTTTTAAAATCCGCAAACCCAGTATGTCATCGTCGTTCAACCTGGTCTTTAGGAGTTCATAGTCTCGATAAATCGAATAGGTGCGCTCCTGTTGCTTGACATCCTTTGAAAAATAATCCCATAGCTGATCCACCGTAAACATTGGGGGATAGGGAACTTTGGAGTCAAAAAGAGATTTGTCCAAAATCCTTTTAAAACTGTAGGGTTCATCCTCACAAAGGCATGTGAACAATGTACGGTTGTTTTGAGCCACCTTTTCAGAAATGGCAGGCAGACTGTAAACAGCCATTGGATGCATAGGATAAGTCCCCAAAACAACAGTAGATTTCAGCTCATCAGGGGTAAACCCTGTAAAATATTTAAGTTGTGCGGTCTTTTGAACCAGCTTCTCAAAATAGGGTTGATATCTGCTGGTCAGCTCTTTCCATCCTTCTGCCTGTTCATTGGCGATAATAACAGCGTTGATGAGCTGAAAGGTTTCCACGTCCGTGCTTTTCAATATGAACTGTTTGAAACGGCCTTCGATTTTCCTCAGGTCATCTTCAAGTTGTTGATTGTTTGCACCAGAAACATTCATCGTAATATCATGGTACTCTTTAAGGGATCTATGACAGAACAAATAAAAATGAATCTGATTATCTTCACTGGCATTGCTGCACTCGGCAAACTCTTGTAAAACCAGCCCTTCTTTTCCAGTTGGATCTTTAACCACCTCTCCCATTTTATGACCAAATTCATCCCATAATACAACAATTCCAGCAAACCCGTGATTTTTTCTGAGATCCTTTACAACATTGGTATAAAACTCTATGGGGGACAGCATGGTAGTATATTCAAAATGCCCACCTGCTGAAAACAAAGGATGGATTTTTCGAAATAAATCAAAGGCTTTTTTTTGATACTCGCGAAGCCTAGTCTTTAACTCCTCAACCGACATTCCATTTTGTTCTATCTGGATTTTAAAAAGTGTAAAATTATCAGGATAGTTTTTTTCAATATCTTCAATTCTGGATAAAGCGGCATCAAATGAAGAAGAGGGCAGGAGATCTTCAAGCCCTTCTTGTTCCAAAGCCCGACGAAGTCCCATCATCAGACCATCGGCAATATCACCTTCATCCCCATAGAGGTTTACAATGAGAAATTTTTCCGGAACCTGCTTGCGGTATTGCATCAGAACCTTTTGGGTATCCGGGTCAAGTTTTTCAATCACCGTTTGAAGCTCTGGCGTACCAAGGTCGCATAGAAATAAGTTCATCAAAACCAAGGCAAGATGGCTTTTCCCAGTACCGTAAGTACCCATGACAATTCTGGATCTGAGATCACTTGCAGGATGAAGTTTTTTTGCAAGATCCAGAATAATCTCTCGAGCCACTTCTGTGGGAATGAAACCGGCTACTTTTTGAAGGTTGTTACGGTCATTTTTTAAATTAACCGCCGCCTTGAACCCAGGTGAAATATGGATAAAGTCATTTAAAAATTGTGCAGGCATTTATACTTATCTCCGATAGTTGTAGTATCAAGTCGAGCGGTATATTTGTTTTGTTCATGATCCGTTGACTCCATCAAGACACAATATTTGTCAAGAAGGTACCCAGACAATTCCTCTGCTATTCGGTTCTATTTGTTTGAGGGTACTTAAATCTTCCTGACAATTCAAGAGAACAGTGATGTTGCAGGGAGGCTCACTTCTTAAAATGTTTTTGATGAACGTCAATCTTTCATCCACTGGCCACTTGGAATAAATTGGCTCAAGATCAGTCACAATGACAGGATATTCTTTTGCCTCTTTATAAATTTGGTCACGGATTGTTCTCCAGGTAAAAAACTCACCAAGCTGACCCTGGTAGAGAGATATGAAATTAAGAACCTTTGCACTGGTTTTATCGGCAAATTCATGGATGAGGTTGTCTGAAAACAATGTATCTGCCGGAGCTGTGATAATCAGCAATACCGGATAACGGCTTTCCCTACATTGGTACCATTTTTCGATTAGCTTTTCAGAAATTGACATAACTCCCCTCTACAAGAAAAATTTTTTTCAGGAATCCATAAAGCGTGCAACCTCTTTTTTCCCCAATTCAAGGGCTGTCATGGGGTTTTCTCCGTCAAGTTCATAATAATAAGTCGAAATAAGAGCAAGGGGGGGACAATCCATGACGGACACAGAGTTAAGACCGGCTGTATGACTGATCCAGGCCACCTGTTTCTCATAGCGTTCACCGATATCGATGAGCAGGGTGTCCAGGACTTCCCGATCAACCTTGAATATTTTGCCAATCCCGCCAGGTTCAAGGAGTTTTTCAAAATGGACGGACAGCCTCTGTTGCTGAACGCTCCAGTCAAGCAGGGCGTAAGCAAGGATTGTTCTTGAAAGAGGAGGAGCACCTTGAGGCTTGCACAAATAATTGTTTTCTTGATCTGTCATCCAGAACCCAAACTCATTTCCAAGACGCGTACCTTCGAAAACCTGTTTAAATGGAGAGAAAATAAGTTTATAAAACACACTGTCAGCCATTGGTTTGTCATGACTTTTATCCCAAAACTCTCTAACAGCTCTCTCAAACTCTTCACGGCTGAAAGAATCAACATTAAATTCGTTAAAATAAAAAGAATAAAACCAGGCCGGGCTGTTTATACGAGCCAAATTATAATGAATAACCCACCAGATACCGTTCTCCTCCAGTTCAGGATCATGTTGGGCAATAATCTTGCCTAAGGGTGTCAAAAGAAATTGTCCTTTTTTTTTATAAATAATTTCTGCTGATTCGGCCCATGCCCGTGCAGCCCCAACCTTGAGTTTTCCAACCCTCAAGATAGTCTGTGCTTCTTCCACGTTTTTTGGCAAGAAAAGTTCAGGATGATTCGGTATGTTTTTAATGATTAACCGAAACCATGTTTCTTCAAAACCAAACTTATATTCTGCCATTAATTTATTCCTTTATAATGTAAAGATTTAACAATAGGGCAATTGTGAGATATGCATGTAAGGCAACTAATACATTTTGATTCATCAACTAAAAAATGGCCTTCTGAATCAAGTGCGTTTGATTTACATTTTGCCCCACAAGCTCCACAAAAAATGCAGACTTGCAGTTTTTTTATTTGTTTCTCAACTCTTTGTCGGAACAAACGTTTGTTTTTATTAACAATATAATTAACTCGAACCGAATGATCTATAAATCCTATTTCCACACTGGCTAAAATTTTATTGGATTTATAATCATGGATCAAAAATGATTCTAAGTATTCATCTTTGTTTACTATAGATTGAGGTCCAAGTGGACGTAAAAAATGACGTAGCAAGTGAATATCCCCACTGAGCAACTGATATTGAACAGCATTCTCAGATAAAATACAAGGGGATGATTCTACAGAAGATTTATAAAAATCCAACCCACGTCCACCAGCTCTGGATCGCCAGCCACGCTCAACAAATACTTCAGGGTTGGGATGTTTCATTCGTATAGCTTGTTTTGCTAAAAATATCTGCCATCTTTCCCATTGTTTGGGATAACGCTCCTTAAGCATAAGCTGAGACCAGTCACTATTGAATGGGCAAAAAAGACAGCCAACACGTCTAAATCCTTTCTTGTATGCCTGATTAAAAGATAGTCCTTGGGAAAGCATATAAAACCAAACTTGCAAATCAGACCATTCTAAAATTGGACGTGCCAGTATCTCTCTGGCAATTTTATGGTCATTAGAAATGCGAGAATAATTTGCACGTCGTGAGGACTCTATCTTACGTACACCATCAAAAGCCAAAATTCCTTGATCCGGGCTCATGCTATCAATAAGTTTTGAAAGAGGATTTGTTTTATGGGTAGTGCAGCACCAGCGTAAAATTCTGCTTGGAGGTCCAATGGACTTCGCAGTTTGGAAAAAATCCAGATTTGACCGAGTTTCTACAAATGGCGTAAGGGGATGCTGCTGTTGAAATTTTTGGAGATATCCATATGTATCTGGAAACTCAATGGTGGTGTCTGCAAAGATATGTAAGACATCACTGCGGCCAAGCGCATTCATGACAAGATGGGAGACCACTGTGGAATCCTTTCCCCCAGAAAACGAAACCATATTGATCTTACCTTCATACTTTTTTACAGTTTTCAGAATAAAAATTTCAGCCTCGTATTGGAGGTCCTCAATATATTTTCGATTTGCTTGTTTCAGGGTTTCCAGGGCTTTTTTCACACTTCGATTTAGCGGTTTTAATGCTTTGGGCTGTTTTGAAATTTCAACCTTATCACTTTTAGCAGATAGTTTTAAAAAAGGAACGCCTTGACAATAATATGTGTAATGACCTGGTGCAAGCCAGATTTCTCCTTCTTTTAATAAAGGATGAATTGTTGCATCTGTTTTGCCTTTCAAATAATTTATTTCCGGTCTGAAAACTGGTACCAGAGTGGCGGCACAGATATCACGCCCTATACCTCCACATGCCAGACATTGTTTTCCAATAAGAGGCACATGACAGGTATCGCACCAGTAGGCCCTGTTTCCAACTGCTTTACTCATAGTTTAATTTTGTCCCGTTTTTTCTTTTTAATCCTGATGGTGGGCCTTGCATTGCTTGTAATTGTTCCTGCTTCTTGATCTTCCTTTTCAATGGGGGAGGAAATTTTTTCAACATTATGGTGTTGGCCATGAGAGTGTTGATCTTTAGAGAGATTTTCTATTTTTTCAAAATAGTCATCCATAGCCTTTAAAAGAACAATCAACATCAGATCCCGCACAGATGGGATTTTTAACTCAAAAACAAGAATCTCAACAAGTTGAAGGTTGGCTGTTTTTTGTAAAGACTGTACAAAGAATCCTGATCCTTGAAAGCTTTTAAGTGGTTCTATTGTGGCTTTGTATTTTATCTCCTCAGCCGACAACTCGCCAATTAACCGCATAGAAGCACCTTCAACCTCAACAACCAAACCCTTCTTATGGCGGGACAGATAAAAGTTATAAAACATATCCTTTAGCTTACTGAGATAAATGCTCCCCTCTTCATCCATGCTGCGAATAAAAACAAATGCCATGACAAGCTTATATGATGTATGATTTTTTTTCCCCACCAGATAACGGGCAAATTCTGCGACCGGATGGGGTAGAGAATCGATTAAATTCAAGCAGGATCGTTGTTGCCAGGTATTAATTCGATCATAAAATCCATCCCCCATGCTTTTAAAACGGCTCTCTTTTGCAAGTGCTGCTGTGATATTGCCCTCGTTAAACTCATCGCCTAAATAAATTATGATATCCTGCCTCCGTTGGGGCAATCCTTTTTCATCAATAAAACTATCGATGGCTGTCGAGACAGAACGATATCCAGCCATACCCCAGGATTTAAGGGCATAAGTCCCCCTATCAACAATCTCAATTGTATTATATCTGATAATCGCTGCATGGAGATTGTGATCCGATATCTCAGAATATTTAATATTTTCATGACGTATGATATCGGCAAGGTCACTGAAATGCATGGCCTTTCCATGACTTTTCAGGACATGGCAGGCAATCTCTTCAAGGTTTTCACAGTATTTGAAAGCCCATTTGTCATAGGAAAGAACTATATCGCCATATAAAACAAACTGACCGTTGCTTTGATCTACAATCTTGTCAATAAAAGCACGGTGAAATCTCATCACAGGTTTGTTTATAGGACAGGTTGTTTGGCAATAGCGCTGTCTGTCAAGCATTCTGTCGCATTTTTGGTTTAACGATTTTATTACTTCCCGTCTTTTTAGCTTCCGGTTAGCACCCTCATCATCCCCCTGTCAAGGGTCGAGATGAACGCTGCGCGCCCTTGACAGGGGGATGATGAGGGTGCTGTGTAGTTATCAAGAGATGATTGTCATCATCTCGATTTTAAAAATCATTTTTTAATTCCCATATCAACCAGTCATACGGTACTCATGTTCATCACATTCCCGGCCAACTTCTTCTCTGGGAGGATTTAACCATACATGCCCTATGGGTTCCCAGTTCCGTATATCTCCGCTCCAGCGTTCCGGTTTCCTGGATTTGGCAGACAAATAAACGCTTTTACGTTT
>JAVERV010000097.1:0-12228 GCA_034006945.1 Desulfobacterium sp.
GTGGCAATGTTTTAACTGGTTTGAGCGACTCCATAAATATTGACCATATAATTTTAAATGGAGCGAGCACCATTACCCAGACTGTAGTGGGAGGCTCAGCCCTTGGTCAATCATTTACAGATAGCGGATATCTCCAGCTCACACAATTCAAAGCAGAAGGCGCATCGGCTACCAGTAATTTTGATCTTAATGATCCCAACTTTACAGATTTGTACGTCTATGCTGCATTTAACAATTTAACCGGCAACTTAAACATGGATGGAAGCATTAAATTCACCCCTGGCAGCGGATCGATAAAACTCTACCTTACGGATGATGGTGCTCTGAGTTACGATATGTCTAATCGTTATTTAGAGCTGGCAGAATTTGCCCTTGTGGACCCATCAGGCGGCAGTGGTCTTGATTTTTATGGCGGCACCGCTGCAGACTCAAATATCGCTTTAACCATGGAGATAGTTTCGATGATAGATAATGATCTTATCACCGGAACAGGCGGCACATCAGTCAACACTCCATTACATTTTCAATTGGTAAACACAAATTCCCTGTTGAATCCGAATTTTAACCCAAATCCAGATAACACTGGGGTAGACGGATTAGGTAACGGTGTATCTGTAGTACATGTTCAAAATACAGGACAATACTACATAGAGGTTGTTCCTGAGCCCACAACAATGCTTCTTTTGGGGTTTGGTCTTCTTGGCCTTGCCGGAGTCAGCAGGAAAAAAATTGTCTCCTAAGTCCAACGTATAGCTTTAGATAAAAACCATAAAAGCCGGCGAACAAAGAAAATTGTTCGCCGGCTTTTTATGTTTAATCCATCATATTATCGGGGTGAAGCATCTCTCAAAGTTTTATAGCTGATATCAGGAGAATCCCCAAACCGGAAAAGCATAATCTGGCCTGATGCATTTTCTTTTATTCCCGGGAAAAGCGTTTGATACTGTGATTTTACCCTGTCAAGAACCGCCTGATGTCTTTGCTGGAAATCACCCTTGCCATCAAATGCATACCGCATATAAAACAGCGTAATACCTGTCATTGGCTGCATGGAGAGCCCAAGGGATGAAATGGTAAGCCAGATCTTTTCAAGGGCCTGACCTCCTTTAATAAAATCAAGATTCTCCATTCCATCCATTGTTAAGAGAGCCGCTCCTGATGAATTGACAATCCCTTGATAGGAATGAAGTGCAACCATTCTCCCGATACCACTTTTATTGACAAGATTCATCACCGGCCATGGTTTTGTTGCCCTCAAAAACAACTCACCTGCAAATCCGGCTTCAAGATTTTTCAAGGGAAACCCATCTCTTTTTTCCAAGGCTTCTTGATCGGTAAACCGTATCATTTGCATTAAATGCTCATGAAGCGGTCTATACTCCGTCCGAATGCGGTCAACCTGGTAAATAATTTTACCAAGCTGTTTTAAATCATCCCTTTTGGTTACAAAATGAAGTTTTGCCCCTGGGATATTTTTTATACTTGACTCTATTTCTTGAAGTGCTGCAGGTGAAACTGTCGATTTTTTATAAAACTTTCTATTTGTATCTCTTTCCCAGATAAAATCAGACAACTCATCGCATTTAACCTTGTCACCGCCCAGTTTAACAACACCTATCAAATCCTTATCATTACCCTCTGCTGCATATTCGATCTCAGCTTTAATTCCAAATGATGAGGCTGCTATCCTTATGTTCTCAAGAGCTGCTCCACACGCAATGAGAGAGGCTATTTGATTGACATTAAAAAACGACAGATCTTTCTCCCTGTCAAGATAAAGATCAATTTGATTCTTTTTGTGAACAAACTTCCATGGCTGGCAGTTATCACCTGAAGGCGCCTGCATCCCTGCCTTTATTAAATAATCAATTACCGTTTCAGGAACATCGGCGCCCGGGTTTAAATCTACGACCGGCTTTTCTGGAATTTCAGGCTTAATTATTTTTTTATTTCTTTCCAGGAGGAATTTAACAGCCTGGAGTTTAATCTTCTGCCAAGGGTTTTTATTGCCCATATAGAGTCGACCACTACGCAATTTCTGAACAAAAGGATCATACTGAACATAGTGGGGAACGGGTTTTACTTTTCCCCTGTTTAAAATTATCTTTACCGTTTCTGTTGCGGCCATTCCTGAACAAATTTGACAGGCAATGTTCAAAGAGGGTCCCACCTTGGAACCAAGATCCACTTTTTTTAAATCCATATAGCGTATGTGGGTCGGCCTCGGGGCCAGCCCCATGGCAAAGGCAAGGTATTGTTCTTCAGGTTTCATCTCTTTGGTAATATGAAAATACTCATCAAATCCCATTCCCCTGTCAGGCGCAAACACAAGCATTGCTGAACTAAACCCCAGGGGACCTGCTGTAATAACATAAACCCCCTTTTCTCTGGCTCGATTGAAAAGCTCTCTTCTGACATCAAATTGAAAGAAATCAAGCCCGTCCAATACAACATCCACCCCCTCAAGGAAGTCATCAATATTGGACTCATTGATGCCGTCTTCAAAAACAGACAGTTCAAGATACGGATTAATGGAAAGGGCCTGTTCTTTCATAACTTCAAGCTTGGATCTCCCAAAATCCGGCACCCTGGCACCAAATTGCCGGTTGACATTGACAGGCTCATACACATCAAAATCTGCAATGTGAAAATTGCAGACCCCTGATCTCACCATTGTGATGAGGTGCACCCCTCCTACACCCCCCATGCCGGGAATGGCAATCTTTGCGTTGGAAAGTTTCTTTTGTTCTGCCCTGGTTAACAGCCCGATGTTTCGGGCAAAGGCCTGGGAAAAATATTCTTCTTTACTTGTAATCCCGAATTTTTTAAGTATGTTAACTATGGATTCAGATTCCATTTGACATCTCCTTGTGCCTATAAAATTTAACCCCAACACCGGATACCAGAAGCGCCACAGAAGGGAGAATCAGGATATCTCCCAGCACGGCAGTTACCATAATAATTGAACTGAGCGCTCCAAAATTAATGGTGGGTATAAATTGACTGAAAACCATCACGCCAAACCCTATGCATAGAATAATAGAAGAGAGCAATATAGCCTTGCCTTTAGATAAAATAGAGTTGGTTACAGATTCTTTAACCCCGATCCCCTTTAAAAGATTGAGTTTAAACTCTGAAAGAAAATGGATGGTATCATCAACGGCAATTCCAATTGCAACGGCTGCAATCAGGGCGGTGGCCGTGTTCAAAGGGATTTTAAACAATCCCATTATCCCGAAATTAAGCAATATGGGAAACAGGTTTGGAATCATGCTGATGCATCCCATTGAAAAGGACCGTAAAACAAAAAACATGATGAGCATGATAATCCCGGTAGCTGTTGAAAGGCTGTAAATCTGTCCTTTTACAAGGGCATCAATGGTCTTTACATCCTGGAAAGCCCTTCCTGTGATCTGAATATCCAGGCCGTCATGTTCTGTTGTTTTGATAAATTCAGAAATTTTATCAATTATTCTTTTCTGCATTATGGTTGAATGAGCTGACAATCGGATGGAAATTCTTGCCCGGTCAAATGATTCATTTACAAAATCATCAATATCATCTGATTCATACAGCAAAAGATATTGAGCAACCAGCGCTTTTGAATCCGGGATGGTTGAGTATTCATTTTTTTCATTGTGAAAGGATTGATTCATATCCTTTATAAAATCAACAAAGGACAAGGTTTTGTCCACCCCGTCAATGCTGTCGATATAGAGTTGGAGTTTTTCAACCATCTTTAATTTTTCAGGATCTTTAAACGCCTCTTCCTGGGTTGAACTAAAGGAAATATCCAGGGTACTCGTGCCTGCCAGATTTTTTTCAACAAAATCTGTGGAGACTCTCACAACGCTTTGTTTCTTAAAAAAGCCTAGAAGGTTGGTTTCAACCTGAATCTTTGATGAAAACCAGAAAGAAGCAATAATAATCAACAACCCAATGGTGCAAATCAGCTTAAAATTATTCAGAACAAACTTTGAAATTCCCACAAGAACAGGGTGAGTATCATTGTCTTTCTGGCTGCCTCGAAATATTTTATTTTCATTAAAGAGTAAAAGGATTGGGGGCAAAAACAGAAAGGAAAAGAAAAACTCAAACATCATGCCGCAGGTAGCCACAAAGGCAAAATCTTTTATTGCCGGAATATCACTCAAATATAATGAAGAAAAACCAATCCCCGTTGTAAGGGTTGTCAAAAAACACGGCAAAATAACTTTCTTTAAAACATGGCACAGGGCTTTTTCTTTTGTTTTAAACCTTACCAGCAGGTCTTTGTTTAGATGGGAAAAGATATGGACCGTATCACAAAGGGCCAGGGCCATGATCACCGGGGGGACAATGGTGGTGACATTATTCAACGTTATGTCAAAAAGCGGAAACAACCCCATGGTGGATCCCATACAGATGGAGATGTTGAGAACTGCTATAATGGTAAGCCAGATATTACGAAAAAAGAAAAAGACCGCCAGGGTAATAAAAGCATAGGTAATGGGAATGAAGGTTGCCACATCCCTTTTCATATACTGGCTTAAATGTAAATTGGTTGTTGTCCAGCCGGCCATATAGGTTTTACCGGTGAGCTCTTCATATGTTTCAAGGATTTCTTCACATTTTTGGATCAGCCTTTTTCTATATCCCGGGTCATCCGGCCTTTCATAAACCGAGACAACAATGGCGGTTGTCTTTCCATCAGAGGAGATAAAGTTTTTATTATATAGGGGATTGGACAAAGCCCTTGTCTTTAGCTTTGCAAGATCACTCTCCTGATCCGGTATTTCTTCAAGAAATTTTTGAACAATAAAATAATCATTTTCTCCGATTGTATCGTTTACATTGGCAAGACTTTTGACCTCACGAATCTCTTCCACCTGCTCGAGTTCATCTGTTAATTTTTTTAAAAGGGCAAGGGAGTCATATGTAAAAACATTATCTTTCTTAAGGGCAATAATGAAAAACTCATCATTGCCAAAGAGATCTTTAAACTCATCGTAAAATGCAATGTCTGGATCATTCTCCAGGGTAAAATAATCCACATTATCAACTGTTTTCACCTTTGGCAGGTTGATAAAAAAAGGTGCAGCAGCAAGGAGAGACAGGCAAAGAAAAAACAACCTATGATGGGTGATCAACTTAAACATTGGCAAACCTTATTTCCTATTAACGGTAAAAGAACTTGACAAAAACATGGGAACATTCCTAAATGTAAAACAGTAGTATCAGTAGCCAATTTACCAACTTCAGTCAATTCAAAAAGCAAAAACAAGGATCTTTCCATCATGATTAAAAACTCACTCACCTACGGAAAATTCAGATTTGGAGTTGTGGACGATGATGATGTAAAAAAAGATACTTTTAGAATGAGGTTTGAGGTATATGCCGAGGAGTTCGGGTTTGAACGAAAGGAAGACCATCCGGGCGGTCTTGAAACAGATGCCTATGAAAATAATTCAATCCACTTTGCCTGTTTGAACGAGAATGATTCTGTTGTGGGAACCATCCGTCTGGTGCTTGATTCAGACAAGGGATTCCCCATTGAGCATGCAACTGAAATCACATTCATCGGTCCCAAGCCTGAAAAACATAAAATAGCCGAAATCTCCCGACTGACGGTAAGCAAGGATTTAAGGCGCAGGAAAGAGGACGGGATGTATGGCGTGGAGGGGTATCTCAAAAAAAAGGAAGGAGGGGTTCTTCCAAACGATGGTTCCATCCCAAAAGAAATGAGCGGAAGAAAAAACCCCATTATTGTGTTGGGGTTATGCCAGGTCATGTACCAGGAAAGCAAAAGGCGAGGTTTGACACACTGGTACATGATCACAGACAACAAACTTTTTTTCACACTTAAAAAATATGGGTTTCTTTTTCACCCCATCGGAGAACCCGTTGAGTACCATGGGAAACGAACCCCCTACCTCGGCATCGCTGAAGAGGTGGAAAGGAATCTTGTCAAAAACAATCCCGAGATGCTCAAGGCACTGCTGACAGGGCTTGAGCCGGAATACTACCCGGATTTTTTCCCATTTAAATCAGATTAAGCAGTTTCAATACCTTAGCCATTAGCTAAAAGCTGTTTCATATAACCGGCACGGCCGGAGCGAGAGATGGCATCCGGCCACAACGAATATTGAAACTCCGCTACCTATGGCGCTTCGAAGCGAGTTTCATATAAAAAGGCCATGCCTGAGGTATGGTATGGATGTCGGCTAATTCTTAAATCTGCCCCCGATGAGTCCACAGGAAAAGGCATACTGATAAATAGAATTTACAAGATTTTTATTGTTGATTCTGCTGCTCTTGGGAAAACAGATGGATGAGGAGTCTTGTCCAAAGAAGAAAGTGTAAAGGTTTTTCTCCCTGGGCATGGCACCATAAGCCCTCTGATATTTTTCTTCAGCAGTTCTAAGATCCAGCCTCATTGCCACAGCCGGATTGCTCCTCACATAGTCATATTGATCCACATAGCCAAGTTCCTCAAACAAAAGGATATCCCGGTAAACCCACCTGTGTTTTGGGTGAACGGTGATGACAATATCATCACAATGAAGATATTCAAAGGCATACCGCTGGATAATCCGGTTGCCCAGCATGGGGATATTCATATCACCATTCCTGAACGCCGGAGCCGATGCCAGGGCCCCGATTTCCACCAGAGACCTCCCCTTGTCCCTTAAAACATCAAGTTCTCTTTTAAAGGCCATATCCATGGGAAGGCCTAAATGGTCATCAGAGTCCGGGAACATACTGATTGTATAGATAGGAATTTCACAACCGCACTCCTGGTACATACCCAAAAACACTCTGGAGCTAGGGTTGTTGTGATAGGGTGTGATTCGAAGGGCTGAGGGGGCAGGATCAATATAACCCTCCTGGACATACACATCATGAACCAGACGAAAGGCCTTGATATAGTCGTCAACGCTCTCGGCACACCTGAAAACAATATTATCAATTTCTGCTTTAAACGGTGGGAAATATCGCCAAATGAGTTTACACCTGATTTTGTCAGGAAGAGATCTGACGAATTTCTTTTTTTGTCGTTCCAGATATCTCTTTATCATTTATAACCCCTTAAAACAAACAAATCCATGAACATTAGGAGACTACACTCTAGAGATACAAGCAAAAACGGTACCCCATTTTAAGAAAAGTAGTTTTTCTTAATGTTTTATGTGGTTTGATCTTTGATACTCCAATTATAGAAGAAAAACTTTCCACATAAATATCACCTTGGTTGCCTATTGTCTATTACAAAACAACCATACTCTTCAAGCAATCCAAAGATTATTCTGTCATAGGCGCCTGGCAGTCCCACCTCCTGAATGGGTTATCTGCATCTGTCAGCCTCCCTGGGCCGGCTTGGTGAATAATCAGATTACCGGCCGATACCGAAATATTCAAACCCGAAATCCCTTACCTGTTCCGGGTCATACTGGTTTCGGCCGTCAAAGATGACCCGGCCTGACATGCGTTCTTTCATCCCCTTGAAGTCGGGTTGACGAAAAGATTTCCATTCCGTCACAAGTACCATGGCATCAACCCCTTCAAGGGCGTCATAGGGTTGATCAACGAAGATGATCCGACCCTGTTCAAACCATTTTTCCAAGAACATTTTCCCCGCCTCTACCATGGCTACGGGATCATAGGCCCGCACCACAGCGCCTGCGCTTACAAGGCTGTTGATCAGCACAATCGAGGAAGCCTCCCTCATGTCGTCGGTTCCAGGTTTAAAGGAAAGGCCCCACACGGCAAAAGATCGATCGGATAGATCCTCCCCAAACCTCTCTTTTATTTTCTCAGACAAACGTTTTTTCTGAAGCTCATTACGCAGTTCAACGGCTGTCAGGAGTTCCGGCACAAACCCGTTTTCCGAGCTTGTCCGGATCAGTGCCTTGACATCCTTTGGGAAGCAAGATCCCCCATAACCGCAGCCTGGATAGATAAAGGAGTAGCCGATTCTTGAGTCTGAACCGATACCCCTTCTTACATTTTCCACATCCACGCCCAGCCGCTCGCAGATGTTGGCAACCTCGTTCATAAACGATATCTTGGTGGCAAGCATGGAGTTAGCTGCATATTTGGTCATCTCAGCATCCCTGACACCCATGAAGATCGTCTTGTCCCGGTTCATTGAGAAAGGTGCATAAATCCTCTCCATTACCTTACGGGCCCTTGCGTTATCTGCCCCTATAATGATCCTGTCGGGTTTCATGAAATCATTTATGGCGGCTCCCTCCTTTAAGAATTCAGGGTTGCTCACCACATCAAACTCGATGTCGACCCCTCTCAGGTCAAGCTCCTTTTGAATGGTAGATCTCACCCTGTCGGCCGTTCCCACGGGAACCGTTGATTTATCGACGACCACGGCGTATTTGTCCAGATTTTTTCCTATTTCAGAGGCAACACTGATCACATAACTCAAATCGGCAGCCCCATCCTCGCCGGGAGGGGTACCAACGGCTATAAAATAGATGTTGGAGTTCTCCATGGCCTGAACAAGGGAGGTGGAAAAATCCAAAAGCCCTTCCTCGTAATTCTGGACCACCATGGCCTCGAGCCCAGGTTCATAGATGGGCAGAACCCCTTTTTTGAGGTTCTCAATTTTTTTTTCATCCACATCAACGCAAATCACCCGGCTTCCCATTTCAGAGAAACATGCTCCAGTAACAAGCCCGACATACCCGGTCCCAATAATTGTAATATTCATTCAAAAAACCCTTATAATTTTTAAAACTGTTTCAACAACCGACTCGGCTATTTTAATTGCTTTGTAACAAATTTGTTCATCTGGTTCAAAATCTGGGAGGGCACTCCCTATCGGATACTTTGAAGGTAAATAGATTGAATTTAAAAAATCACAATTTTCTTCAGAAAGATCAATTGAATTTATGATCTTGGTATTCTACAGACAAAGGTTCGGGGATAGATAGTATCTCAAAAACTTTTTCCAATTTTTTTATATTCCGCCCCTGGGCTACAGCCCTCTTTAGATCTTTTCTAAACCTGTTTGTCGGTCGAATCGGTAACATTAGTTGGTAATATCATCAAACATATCAGTTACACTGTCATATTTTTTCCCAACCCCATCTTTAGCTTCATCCATGGCTTGTATGGTATCCTCATTTAAAATGCGCAAATCAAACGGCAGGCCTTTATGGGTTATAATCTGTCTATAGAAAAGTTCATGTGCTGCTGATATCGACAGTCCTAATCCTTTGATGATACGCTCAGCGTCTGTTTTAATTTCCGGAGTTATCCGTGTATGCGTCATTGCAGTCTTGGCCATGATTTAACCTCCTAAGTTATAGCCGTCTTTCACGGCCTGTTCCATGGCCGACAGTTCTTCATCGGTCAGAAAGTCAAAGTGAGCGGATCTTTTCCTCGCAGAAAGGCTGCCGTTATTTTGCAGGCACAACTGGATGAACAAGTCGATCAGGCGGTCAGGCATATCAATGATGGCCTGTATAGCCTTCTTTGTATTGTCATAGTTGGCTAGAAAGCTGAGCTCTTCCACAAGCTCTTCTTCGATCGTTTTGGTTACAAACTCGTACAAGGCTTCTGACTGAGCTGTCATATCTATATATTGATACCAGCATGCGGTATCGTTCTCGACGGTCATTTGTCCCATTTCATCCAACCGATAATCGATGAGTTGCAACAAAGGTCGGGAAAACGGTTCCAGTGATGCATCATAGTCCGCCGGATTTTTGAGCATGACAGCTGAAACCGGGAACATCAGCCCGCGTGGCACCAGTTCCTGCAACGACAGGATGTTGTGTATCAGAAACCGATGGATTCGTCCGTTCCCATCCTCAAACGGATGCAGGAACACAAAGCCATAGGCGATGGTCGCTGCATGAATGACCGGGGATACATTTCTCGCTTTCATCCGCTTATGGGAGTCGATCAATCCCTCCATGAGGCTTTGCAGATCATCAGGTTTTGGACAAATGAAATGTATGATCTCCTTCTGGTAGGCAACCGTCTGGCCGACATAATTCTGACTCACCCGATAGTCACTGTCTTTGAAACGGGGATCAACAATACGGTTCTGAAGCTCTATCAGCCTTTCCTTTTCACAGAAGTCTTCCTTTTCGGCAAGCTCCAGTGATGTGATAAATTTTTCAGTTCGGGAAGCGTTGGGCTTTATGTGCTCAATTTCAAAAGATGACTTCGTTTCCTTGTTGTAGAGGTAGCTCAGTGCCCGGCGAAGCAATTCCGGAGGATATGCGGTGACGATATCCTCACACCTTTTACGCAAGTCGGATGAATCCAGTTTCGCAAGCTTTTCGGTTCGTCTTATGACAGGACAAAAAGATTTGGGACCAAGGAGGTTGTTTGCAATGCGGTGACGTGAAGATTTCTCTCCGTTCTGAACGGTGTAATAATCTTTGGCTTCCAATGCATCGACATAGTTCCCGGAAGTCAGATCGTCGACAGGCAGGTGTTTTCCGGTCAGGAACTCATAGAAGAACCAGATTCTCCGAGTATACTTTCCGGTAGGTTTGGATTTGATATACTCGGTGAGCTCATCCTGAGAAGCTTTTTCGAAGATGCGAGTCAGCAAGCCCAAGTTGACCCCGTCATATTTCAGTGCAAATTCAAGATGGTCACCGACCTTTTCCCCGGGCCAGTACCTTATAGGGTAGATGTCTTCTATTGTTCCATCCTGAACCTTCGATCTGTGAGTTCCTGATGAGGACACAAACGAGGTATGCCAATGAGGCATGCCTGTCAGCCCCATCATATCAAGCAGATACGCATAGCCTGCCGGGCGAGATTCTAAAACGTTTATATCCATGCGGTCTCCTCGTAAAACTGTTATTCCGTTGGTAAAACGATTATAAATTGATATCTGGCTGGTAGAATCACTACAAAGACCGCCGGTGTAGAAAGGTTTCAGAGATCACTCCCCCTTACTGTTGATTTTTGTATCCTTTTCCCATTGAAGTTTCTCTTTGATTTGTCTTTTTATGATTTCTTTTTGATCGTTTGAAACTGTCATTTTTACTCATCTCCTAAAATCTGGGAAACAAATGGCATCATGTTTATCTATTGTTTATAAAATCCTGTATACCATCGAACAAAGTGACCCAGGCCCTCGTCAATGGATGTTGAAGGAGCAAAACCGGTATCACGTACAAGGGTATCAATATCGGCAAAGGTTTCCGGCACATCCCCCGGCTGCATGGGGAGCATGTTTTTAACTGCCTTTTTCCCAAGCTTGTCCTCCAGAACCTCGATAAAATGACTTAGTTCCACCGGCTGGTTGTTTCCAATGTTATAGAGCCTGTAAGGGGCTGAAGTTCCCCGGTCAGCCAGGCTCTCCCCTGGAACAGGAGCAGAGTCAGGAACAGGAGGCTTTCCCATAACCTTGACAACCCCCTTGACAATGTCATCGATGTAGGTGAAATCCCGGCGCATGTTGCCGTGGTTGTACACATCTATGGGTTCTCCAGCAAGGATGGCCCGGGTAAACTTAAAATAGGCCATATCCGGACGCCCCCAGGGACCGTAAACCGTAAAAAAACGCAGCCCGGTCACTGGTAGCGCATAAAGATGTGCATAGGCATGGGCCATCAGCTCGTTGGATTTTTTTGTGGCGGCATACAGAGAGACCGGATGATCCACGGCATCTGTAACCGAAAAGGGCATTTTTTTGTTCTGGCCGTAGACCGAGCTTGACGAGGCGTAAACAAAATGACCAACACCTCCATGACGGCACCCCTCAAGGATGTTGGCAAAGCCCACAAGATTTGAATCCACATAGGCGTGGGGATTGTCAATGCTGTAACGAACTCCTGCCTGGGCCGCTAGGTTGACAACCATGTCAAAGCTGTTATGCGAAAACAGATTTTCAACCCCTTCTCTGTCTGAGATGTCCAGACGTTCAAAGGAAAAGCCATCAAAACCCCTTAGAATTTCAAGCCGCCCCCTTTTCAAGGCAGCATCATAGTAATCGTTGAGATTATCGATACCAACGACTGTATTGCCGTCTTCCAAGAGTTTTTTACTTAAAAAGAAACCGATAAATCCTGCGGCTCCCGTCACCAGAACATTCATAAATTTATCCTTTGTTAACGACCTCCGACCAGACCGGAGGGCTAATTACAAACTAATCAAGAGAGATCAAAAAACCTTCATTTTTTATTTTTCTGACAAAAGGATCGTCATCATTAAAACTATCAAGGTTAAATGGCAATGGTTCAAGTCGATCATCAATAGATACTG
>JAVERV010000098.1:0-12141 GCA_034006945.1 Desulfobacterium sp.
CTGGATAAAAAAGTGCTCACCCCCGAGAATTATGGTCTTGCCCTCGGGGCCGGCATCTACCCAGGCCATGACCCTGTGACCATCGACCATAAGGCAGATCTGATGATCTGATATCCGGTTATACTGGATGTTTTCAAAGGGGGTATCGCCGATTCTGGCGCTCATGGTGCGGTCCTGTTTTACTGTCACATTGCAGGCAATGGTCGTGCCTTTAACTTCCAGGTTGTATTCCATTTGTAATTTTCCTTTTGTTCGATGATCATTGAAAATCATACGGTCCAGCTGCCCAGTGTCTGAAACGGGGTTGGCGCATCAGTCCCTGTTCCCATGCCCCTTGTCTGACGCTGTGCCCCGGTCAACTCATCAACGATAAAGGCCAGACAGGCAAGATCCCTGTTCGTTTGACCGGGCTTCCAATCGGCAAAATGGGTGGCGATGAAACTGGTAAATACCTCTCCCCTTTCAAAGGGAAGGGAGGCAAGAACATCCAGGAGAAAATCAACCGGGATTCTGACGCCCAGAACGATATAGGATCGTAATGCTCTGGTCATCTTTGCAATGGCATGCTCCCGGGTTTCTCCATGGGCCGTTAGTTTTGATAAAATAGGGTCATATTCCACGGGGACGGTGCAGCCGGAATAAACCCCGCAATCGTTTCTGATTCCGGATCCCGTGGGTTCCTTAAAAAAGGAAATATTCCCGGGGCTCGGGAAAAAATTATTTTCCGGGTCCTCGGCATAGATACGACACTCTATGGCATGGCCCCGGGCCTGAATATCTTCTTGATCAAGGGTCAAAGGATTTCCAGCGGCGATCTCAAGCTGCTGCCGGACAAGATCCACCCCGGTGATCATTTCGGTTATGGGATGCTCCACCTGGAGCCGTGTGTTCATCTCCAGAAAATAGTAGCGGTTCTGATCATCCAAAAGGAACTCCACCGTGCCGGCATTTGTATAACCTGCTGCCTTTGCCGCTGCCACGGCAGCCCTGCCCATGGCCTCCCGGAGTTCAGGAGTGACGGCGGGAGAGGGAGTTTCTTCAATGATTTTCTGATGCCGACGCTGGATCGAGCATTCCCGTTCCAGTAAATGAATGGTCTTGCCGAAATGATCTGCCAGAATCTGAAATTCAATGTGCCGGGCCCGGAGAAAAAACTTTTCAAGGTAGACCTCGTCGTTTCCAAAGGCATTTTTTGCCTCCCTTGCTGCGGATTCCCAGGCCTCGGGCAACTCTTCCGGGGTGTTGACCACACGGATTCCCTTGCCGCCACCACCGGCTGTTGCCTTGATGAGTACGGGGTATCCTATCTCCTGGGCCTTTGTCTGAATCGCATCCATGGAACGGTCGCCCCTGGTGAATCCCGGAGTTACCGGAACTCCGCCATCCTTCATGATCTGCCTGGATTTAATCTTATCTCCCATCTCTTTGATGGCTCTGGCTGGCGGGCCGATAAACACGATATCGTCCCTAACGCATCGCTCGGCGAACTCATGATTCTCCGATAAAAATCCATACCCCGGGTGGATGGCTTGAGCCCCGGTAACCCTTGCCGCCCCGATTATTTTATCCATATCCAGGTAACTCTGGCTTGGATCAGAGGGACCAAGAAATACAGCCTGGTCCGCCTCCAGCACGTGGAGGGCTCTTTTGTCAGCTTCCGAGTAGACGGCAACGGTTTTTATGCCCATCTCCTTACAAGTCTGGATTACCCGGACGGCTATTTCGCCTCTGTTTGCAATGAGAATCTTTTTAAACATCCTGTCTCCCCTCATAAACTTACATTCTAAAAACGCCATATCCTTCAACATCATCCCTGATGGGTGCGTTGAGGGCGGCTGAAATCCCGATTCCCAACACATCACGGGTTTTGGCAGGATCTATGATGCCGTCATCCCAGAGCTGTGCTGTGCTGTAATAGGGATTGCCCTCCTTTAAGGCGTTGGCCATCACCGGTTCTCTGATAGCTGCCATCTCCTGTTCGGTCATGGGATCCTGGCCCATTCGTTCCCGCTGGTCATTGGTGATGGTGATCAGCACATCCGACGCCTGGGCACCACCCATGACTCCGATCTGGGCATTGGGCCACATCCAGAGCATTCTTGGAGAATAGGCCCGGCCGCACATGGCATAATTACCCGCCCCAAAAGAGGCCCCCACAATCACTGTGAACTTGGGTACACTTGCCGTTGCAACGGCATTGACCATCTTGTGCCCATCCTTTGTTATGCCGCCCCGCTCATAGGCCTTGCCCACAATAAACCCATTTATATTCTGGAGAAAGACCAGGGGAATTTTTCGTCGATCGCAAAGTTGTATAAACTGGGTGGCCTTCTGGGCGCTGTCGGAAAATAAAATCCCGTTGTTTGCAAGAATACCCACGGGGTAACCATGGATATGGGCCCAGCCTGTCACCAGAGTCGGCCCGTACATCTCCTTGAACTCCAGGAACCTGCTCCCATCCACAACCCTGGCAATAACCTCCCGGCAATCATAGGGTTTAGAAAGATCAGGACTTACAATCCCGTAGAGCTCTTCAGGGTCATACAAGGGAGGTTGGGGCGGCATCATGGTCAGGGTTGATTTTTTGTTGCCAGGCAGGTTACCCACGATTTTACGGATGATCTGGATGGCATGCCCATCGTCCTCGGCATAATAATCAGAAACCCCGGATTCCCGGCAATGGACCATGGGGCCGCCCAGGTCATCGGCAGATACGTCCTCGCCTGTGGCTGCCTTGACCAGGGGAGGGCCGCCCAGGAAAATTGCCCCATGGCCCTTTACATGAACAATCTCGTCACACATGGCGACTCCGTAGGCACCACCTGCCGTGCACAACCCCATAGCACCCACAATCTGGGGAATACCCATTTTGGACATCATGGCCTGGTTGTAAAACACCCGGCCCCCGTCGTCGAGATCAGGAAAGATCTCCGACTGCATGGGAAGAAAAGCCCCGGAGGAATCCATGAGACTTATAAAGGGGAGGCGATTCTCCATAGCAATGGTCTGGCAGCGCAGGGTTTTCTTTACGGACATGGGATACATGGACCCGCCTTTGATGGTCGCATCGTTCATGGAAATCAGACATTCTTTGCCAGCGACCACACCAATGCCGGTAATAATTCCCGCCTTGTGAATCTTGCCGTCATAGAGCCCCCTGGCTGCCAGGGGGGCGATCTCCAGAAACGGTGTGTTTTTGTCCAGCAGCAGGGCAAGTTTTTTATCGGCCGGCATTTTGCCCGATTCTTCATGGCGCTTTATGGCCTTGGGAGATCGTTCATTCATTGCCCGGTCAAGCTCAAGGCGCAAATCATCCACCAGGGCTGTCATGTCCGCATAGTTAGTCTTGTACTCCTTGGAATTTTTATCAATTCTGGTTTGAATCACATCCATGTCGGACTCCCCTCCCATATTATTTGCGTTAACCACGTCTAATTTTACTGACAACAATTTTAAATGGTAATGTTATTTTGGTTTTCATATAACCCACACGTCCCCAGGGACACAACGAACAATGAAACACGATAGCTGTTTCCTATAAACCCACATGTCCTAGCGGACACAACGAAGAGTGAAACTCGACAGCACAAGGGAGTCAGGATCTTGTTTCTTGTTTCAAGTTTCAAGTTTCTTGTAGGGAGTTTCATATAAAAAACCAACACGACCGAAGCAAGAAAAACGTCCGACCATAACAAACAAAAAAACTCCGCCAACTACAGCGCTTCGGAAAGAGCTTCCCATAAAGAATATAGTGAAGCTTTTTTATTGTCAACAAAAAAAGAGCTGGACTTTTATTGTTGTTCAAGTAATAATATATTTACTGTTATAACAGCACTATTAGAACTATGCTACAATGATGCGTTTGCTGGTCTATTTGCCGTATATGATGAGTTTTGACCTCAGACCTAATGAAAATTGAGTTTAATAGTTACTGTGGGCGGAGAGGGATGTTTTTAAAACCAACCTAACCCTATTCATTCATAGCTATACTTTTTCTGCTTGACTTGACGAACATCGTTCGCTACTTAGAACCAATGCACGCACTCATATCTCAAAATACCTGTTCAATAATGAAAGACATGGATATTGATAAGGAGATTCAGCCAGATGTGGAAAAAAGAAGTGGAAGAAATCGAAAAACGTAAAAAAATAGCCTACGAACTTGGAGGCAAAAAAGGGGTGGGAAATCACCACATTTTAGCTGATTTAGACCTATAAAATGCTCCATTAATAGGGGCGATTTCGGAAATGTCGCTGTAGTGATAAGCGTTATGTAACTAAATGAGGAATGTGTATGATTCCAAAGTATGAAGAAATAATGCTACCGTTTCTCAAATATTTATCAGATGAGAAGGAACATAGTCTCAGTGAAACTCATGACGCCCTGGCAAAAGAATTCAAATTGACAGACGATGAATTAAGGGAGTTATTGCCAAGTGGACAACAACCGATATTCAGAAATAGGTTGGGCTGGGCAAGAACTTACCTAAAAAAGGCTGACCTGTTAACGTCCCCTAAAAGAGCTCATTTCAAAATAAGCGACACAGGACTTGCACTCTTAAATAAAAATCCAACTGAAATCACATCAAAATTTTTGACCAGATATGATGATTTTTTGGAATTCCAATCAATAAAAAAAACCAAAGCAAACAAAAATATTGATCCAAAAATCCAGATTGATGATGCTACTGACCAAACTCCAGAGGAATCTCTCGAATACGCCTATCAAAAACTTCATTTTGCATTATCAAAAGAATTGCTTAGCATCGTAAAAACCTGCACTCCGAGTTTTTTTGAAAAACTTGTAATTGATTTACTTATCACCATGGGATACGGCGGGTCGAGAAAGGAAGCAGGCAAAGCAATGGGTAAATCAGGAGATGGAGGAATCGACGGTATAATTAATGAAGACAAACTTGGACTTGATATTATTTATCTTCAGGCAAAAAAATGGGATAACCCTGTTCCAGCTAAGGAAATCCGTGATTTTACAGGCGCACTCGCATCTAAAAAAGCCAAAAAAGGCATCTTCATTACAACGTCATCTTTCCCAAAGAGTGTTTACGAGTTTGCAAGGCAAGTTGAATACAAAATAATCCTCATTGATGGTGAACGATTAACCAACTTAATGATAGAGCATAATGTTGGTCTTTCGACTGTAAGCACTTATCATGTAAAAACAATAAATACCGATTATTTTGAAGAAAATTGGATAATTACATAACAAGCCTTTTGCAGCGGACCGCAAAAAGCCGCGCCCGCTGAAAAGGCTGTTAAGCTTGAACCAAAAGGTGTGCGGTCAGGTTATGGGTCTGCTAACTGCCCATACGGAGATATTGCGCCACCGGTGTAGAGAACAGATCTAAGCCATCCATAATCGGCAATAACGTGGAACGTGGAAACCTCGTATCCTCGCCTGAAGTATCAGGCAGGTGAAACCGTAAGGCACACTGTCGGAGGTGCGGGAGTAAGGTGTAGGAAAAAGCGAATGCCATCCTGTAATGGGGTGGATACGGATTGATATTAATCGTCAGATTGATTACATTATCCGGTCCGAAAGGAAGCTGACGTCCGGCGGGTGTGTTTACAGTCACACTCGGACAGGTGTTTCTTTGGGAGAAAATCTGGAGAATCTTTAAAGGTGGGAAAGCAAATGACGGCGGCTGTTTGGCCAGCTGGTGCACCAACCAACAAACATATGAACTGGAACTCCATCAATTGGAAGAAGGTGAATATATCTGTTAAAAGACTACAGATGTGTATCTCAAAAACTGTTAAGGAAAAGAAGTTCGGGAAGGTACGTGCCTTCAAGGACTTCTAACCAAATCGTATGATGTATGGCAAGCTCTGTAAATTGCTAAAAAGACATTACACAATAATAGCCGGGCGGCCCTGCAAGGCTTTGCCTTTGAAATGCTTGAGCCGTATGACGAGAAATTGTCACGTACGGTTCTGAGGGGGGAAAGAGGCCGTAAGGCCTCTGACCCACCCGATAACAATTCTATTATGATCGATCACAATCCCTTGAAAAAAAACAATTTAAAAGGTGGCTCCTAATGGCCTCAAACAAGTTGGATACTGCAAATTTTCGGACGTCGCAAATGCTGAATACCCCCTTGCCTGCCCTTGATGACATGGAAGGAAAAATCATTCCCAAAGGATTGGGACCGGTGGTTGATGCCCATGTCCATGTTTTTCCAGATGCCCTTTTCACCGCTGTATGGGACTGGTTTGATCAGTTCGGCTGGCCCATTCGATATAGATTGCGAACGGTGGACCTTGTGGAATTTCTTTTTTCCCGGGGGATCGATCATATTGTGGCCCTCCAGTATGCCCACCAGCCGGGTATGGCCCGCAAACTCAATGACTATATGCTTGACCTATGCCGCAGTTATCCGAACATTACCGGGATGGCCACGGTCTTCCCGGGGGAAGACCATGGGGTAAACATTTTGCAGGATGCATTTGATGCCGGATTAAAAGGTGTCAAACTTCACAGCCATGTGCAGTGTTTTAACATGAACAGCCCAGCCATGCATGACATATACAGCATTTGCTCTCAATACAAAAAACCCTTGATTATCCATGCTGGCCGTGAACCCAAGAGCCCGGCCTACCTGTGTGATCCCTATGAAATATGCTGTGCCGATTTTGTTGAAACAGTTTTAAAGGGCTATCCGGATCTCCAGCTTTGCGTCCCCCATCTGGGAGCAGACGAATTTCTCGAATACCGGCGCATGGTGATGCGATACGATAACCTCTGGCTGGACACCACCATGGTTCTGGCGGATTATCTGCCGTGTGACAACCTGCCGCCCCTTTCTTCGTTCAGAACTGATCGAGTTTTGTACGGTACGGATTTTCCCAACCTGCCCTATGCCTGGGATCGTGAAATAAAACGGCTTTGCAAACTGGGTATCGATGGGTCGTCTTTAACTCAAATTTTAGGGACAAATGCAGCTCGGTTATTTGATATCGAGCTACCCCAGCCTCTTGTAGGGCAGGAACTCCCCTGATTCTAACTCAGTTAGGATCAAGCCCAGTAGTTCCTATACACGCTGCATATGCTCAAGAATAATTAACGCATCAGCGGCAATCGGAGCATCTCCCACACAAATAATCGGATTAATATCAATTTCCTTAATTTGCGGATGAATCACGGGCAGTCGGCTTAAGGTGGATAAAATCCCTCGCAGGGCCTTTAGATTAACAGGGGGCATTGACCGGTAAGCGCCCAGCAGTTTATGACTGTTGATGTCATGCACCATTTCTTCCGCTTCTGCGTCATTTAGCGGCGTGATCCGGTAGGTGACATCGTTAAATGCCTCGGTAAAAATCCCGCCCACGCCAAAAGCGGCGCAGTGACCGAATTGTTCATCATACATTATGCCGGCAAGAAATTCCCGCTGACCCTTTAGCATTTTCGCCACCAGAACCGGCACCGGCCGACCGACAGCCTGCTGAGTCGCTTCATATGCTGAAATAACGCCCCGAGCGTCTGAAATGTTAAGATGTACCAGGCCCTGTTCGGTCTTATGCGGCATTGATGGATCACAGGCTTTTACCACCACCGGGAAACCGATTTTTTGCGCAGCTTTTACTGCCTCATCCCCACTGGGGCACAAAATTTCCGCCGGAACCGGGATACCGTATGACCCAAGCAGCTGTTTGGCCGCATATTCATCCAGCGTATGTTGATTCTGTGCCGCCGCTTGCGCCAGAATCCGTTTTGCCGTCGCATTCGCACTGAACTCCGGGCCCGGGCCAAAGGGTTTGCGGTCCTGAACGGTCTTATACTTTACCATCGTTGAAATGGCACGGGCCGCTTTTTCCGGAGAATCAAATACCGGAACATTATTATCCTGATATTCTTTGGTATACTGATCCGCCCGGTCTAAAAAAGCCGACACGGTCATGGGGATATTATGTTTAAACGGTATTTGAACTGAATCCGTCAGGTCTTTTGTCGCGCCGTTTATCATTTCCTCCAACGTGACACCCGGCATGAGTTCTTTTAAATGGGGAAACGCCGAGGCGATAAACCCCGTGGACATGGCACCGTGCATCACAATGCCGTCGACTTCTCCACTTTTCATCACAAGGTCCGGAATATCATGGGTCATTACTTTCATATCCAGGTCAAATGTCAGATCGACAGGATTGCCGCAAGGGGCATGCACAGGAATCAAGGGCTTGATTTTCTTTTTCAATGCTTCGGAAAACAACGGCACTTGGCATCCGTTGGTATCACAGATATCGGCAATGGCGGACCCGGGGCCGCCGGAATTGGTAATGATCCCGATTCGATTTCCCCTGATCCGCGGCTGAGTGGCCAGTGCCCACCCGATACCGTACAGGTCTTCTATTGAAAAGACCCGAAGGATACCGGCCTGCTTGAACAATCCGTCATAGAGGAAATCCTTGCCCGCCATGGCACCGGTATGACTGAGCCCTGCCCGACCGCCAGCCTCCGAGCCGCCGATATACTGGGCGATGATCGGTTTATGCGGCGTAATATTTCGGGCCACCCGTAAAAACCTGGGCACGTCGCGAATGGTTTCAATATACAGGGAGATAGCGGTGGTGTTTTCATCTTCGCCCATATATTCAAGTACATCCACCATATTGACATCTGCTTCGTTCCCTAGACTGACGGCCTTTCCCAGGCGAATGCCGCGTTTTTTTAGATAATCCACAGTCTGTGCCAGATAGGTGCCGCTCTGGGAGATCAGCCCCAGGGGGCCGGGTTTGCCGACAATGGGAGACACAGAGGTGTTTAATAAAATATCCCGATTGACTATCCCCATGCAGTTAGGACCGATAAACCGGATATTGTATTTTCGGGCCACTTCTTTTAGTTCGTCTTCAAGCGCAATGCCCGCTTTCCCAGCTTCTTTGAAACCTGCAGTAATCACAATGGCATACTTTGTACCGATTTTACCAAAGGCCTCGAAGACTGGCAGCAGGTGCCGGGCTGGCAGAACAAACATGGCCAGGTCCGGGGCTTCCGGAAGATCTAGTGGGGATTTGTAGGCCGGATGTCCAAGGACGGTCTGCTCCGTGGGATGCACCGCATAAAATTTTCCCTGATACCCGTCTTTTAAGATGCTTAACGCATGCATGGTGCCCATTTTCATGGGATTATTACTGGCGCCGACTATAGCAACAGATTTAGGATTCATAAGTGAGTGAAAAAAGGATTTCGGCATGGGGGGCTCCTATTATCTATTCTGGCAGCATCAAAAAAATGTTTGCACAATAAAGATTATCTCCTTTATTCAAACTGAACCTGCTGTACGATGCCATTATGTTTGATCAATCCACGGATCTTCCGGCGGGATACCGGATCACAGACTGGCTCAACGATGGATATGACATGGCCATCTTTGTCTTTCCGAGTTTTCCAAGCGATGATAAAACCAATGACCCTGGCATAACTGCAACCGCCGGCACCACAGCAGGAGGTGTCGAAATGGGCGTAGCCGGTCAGATAAAACACCTCCCGACCCTGGAAGGGTATCCGGACCTCCGCATTTAGAACATAATAGCCACCAATTGCCGTGACCTCACGATTGAGTTCCTGATGGACATATGGCTCAGCAAATGGCGACTCCATAATTCAGCTCCAATTGAAACTTTGACTACGACTGGATTGGTTTTTCAATGATAGCGAAATGCTACCATTACGAAAGCTTTACAGCGTAATCAAGCATACGAGGATTCGTTATTCGTTTTTATACTGTTGTCTAAGTTTGTACTTCATCACCTTTCCACTTGGTGTGTGGGGCAGTTCAGATACAAAATGAAAGTTTCTGGGGATTTTGAATCTGGCCAGGCCCTGGGCCAGAAATGCGGACAATTCATCGGCAGTCACCTGGGTTTCCTTGTCTGGAACAACTACTGCATGAACAGTTTCCCCCCAATCGGCATGAGCTACTCCGATTACAGCTGCCTCGCTTATACCGGGGTATTCCATGATCTTGTCCTCCACCTCCATGGAATACACATTCTCACCCCCCGTAATAATCATGTCCTTGATGCGATCCACGATAAAATAGTATCCGCCTTCATCAATCCTGACCATGTCACCGGTTTTGTACCAACCATCTGCAAATGCATTCTCTGTGGCTTTGGGGTTGTTCAAGTAGGCCTTCATCATGGAGTCTGCCTTAAGCCAGATTTCCCCTGTTTCACCGGGGCCTGCCTGGGTGTTTTCATCCTTCATTACCTTGAGTTCGGCACCGGGAAGGGGTTTGTTTCCAATGGAACCTGCGTGTTCACCATGGTCCTCCGGGGTGAGTATCGTCCCTGTGGGGCCGGATTCGGTCATGCCATACACCTGGAAAAAACGATCCGACCCATAGCTCTTGATCAATTTTTTGACTGTTTCCGGGGCAATGGGACCTCCGCCGTATATCCAGGCTTTCATGGACGACAGGTTGAAATCAGCAAAATGGGGAACCACCTGGAGGGGCATGATATAAGAAATGGGGGCTCCAAAATAAATGGTGCATTGTCGTTTTTCAATAATTTCAAGGAAATGCAGGGGATGGTATTCCCGGATCATAACAGCGGTGCCGCCCACGGTAGTAATCCCCATGAACCAGTTGTTCAGGGGCGAAGAATGCCAGATGGGCATGGCAATGAGCATCCGGTCATCTTTATCAAGGTCAAGGGCCTTTGCTCCTGTAATTCCGGCGGACACGACACTTTTATGGGTATGTAGACACCCTTTGGGTTTGCCGGTGGTACCGCTGGTATAAAGGATCTGGGCCAGGTCATCTAACCCAATGGAGATTGGTGTAAAAACATCTGACTCTGATAGGGCATCCCCTATAAATGCGACGTTGTCTGCCCTTGTATCGATGCTTAATTTATCCACTCCATACTCCAGCAAGCCGGCAACCTTGCTGAGGCTGCCGTCAAACAAAAAAAGACGAGCCTGGCTGTCCTTAAGGATATAATCGACCTCAGGGGCCGTAAGTTTATGGTTGACAGGCACGACAACTCCCCCGGCCTTTAAAACACCGAAAAAAGAAAAAATAAAATCAAAGCTGTTCTGCCCCATGATCGCCACAGGATCCCCTTTTTTTATCCCCTGGGCCTGGAAGCAGGCTGCGGCCTGTTCGCTTTTATCCCTGACCTCCTGAAAGGTAAATTCTGTTTTCATATCACACAGGGCAAGCTTGTCGGGATGATGCTCAGCGTTGGTATCAATAAGTTTTACAACCGTCATCTTTCACATTCCTTGTCTTGTTCGTCTGTTTGCTGTTTCAAATGCACTATGTGAAGAGTGCATTTGAAAGTTTAAATTCCCGGCCTGGTTTTATGAAAATCATTCAAAGATCTTTTCGTCAATTGCCTCGGCCTCGGCTGCATCCGTTTCCATGTCCCGGATTTTACCCAGGCTTTTATCCCGCCAATACTGCTTGTACCATTCATTGGCGATGATCATGGACATGACCTCGTTGGTCCCAGTCCAGATGGATGCAAGGCCAAGATCCCTGACGATTCGTTCTACTGGATAAATATTGGTGTATCCAATGCCCCCCATGACCTGCATGGCATTTTTTGCGGCCTTTTGGCAGGATTCGGTTACGAATTTCTTGGACTGGGAGACCAGGCGCCGGATCAGCTTGTCGTCGATCTTTGCATCCACGGCCCTGGCAGTGGTATATATCATGGAACGGGCCGCATCCAGGAGGGTGACAGCTTCGGCCACCTGGAAAGAAACGCCCTGAAATTCCGCCACAGGCCGGCCAAATGCCTTTCTCTTTGAGGTGTAACCGGTTGCAATATCAACTGCCGGGGCCGCAGCCCCGATGGTCATGGCTGCCGTGCCCAGACGTTCAGGGATCATCATGGTATTAAAGACCTTTACACCCCGGTTGAGTTCTCCCAAAAGATTTTCCTTTGGAACCCGTACATCCTCAAACCTGAGCCTTGCAGCCCCGCCCCCCCGACAGCCCATGAGGCCGTAGAGATATTCGCTTTTAACGCCCTGACTCTTATCGACAATAAAGCAGGAGATGCCCTCATGGGGCCTGGCATCCGGGTCGGTCCTGGCGTAGACCAGAAAATAATCAGCCCCCTCTCCGCCTACGATGAAACGTTTCTGGCCGTTTAACAGAAAATGATCCC